>DATNPV010000069.1:0-79106 GCA_036703055.1 Waterburya sp. | reverse complement strand
CAGTTAGATATCCTCAACACTCTGCTGAATAATGAACTCAATGCCAATCGCTCCATCGCCAGCGCGATCGCTAGAGCTGAATCTAAAACAGATAAAGATTACCGTCAAGCCCTCATTGATGCGATTAAACCAGTGCGAGGGCAACAATAAGTAGGTGGACATGGGGCATGGGGCATGGGGCATAGTATGCCATGCCCCTGTGATCGCTACACCTCGACTTTCACGCCTCTCCAGAAAGCGACATAACCTTCGATATTCTTAGCTGCGTCTTTCGTTGTCGGATAGTACCAAGCGGCATCCTGATTCTCTTTACCCTCAACTTCGATCGTGTAGTAACTAGCGACACCCTTCCAAGGGCAGGTGGTGTGAGTACTGCTTTCCTTAAAATACTGCTTGTTGATCGAGTCAGGGGGGAAGTATTGGTTGCCTTCCACGACTACGCATTGATCGCTCTCGGCGAGAACTTCACCATTCCAGATTGCTTTTGGCATTGTTACTTAACTTAATAAACTTCCTAAGTACTATTATGAGGTGGATTGAGAAGCAACTGGGGAGTCGGATGAGGGGGACAACGGGGGCAAGGAAGACAAGGAAGAATATTCTGCACAGATCAGGTAATGAGCATTGATTTTTCATACTTGCCGATTTGAGGACAAACCATCAATTCCTCTCCCCGTCACCCCCTCAGCCTACACCAGCTCGCAGCCCCTATAATTTGATTCCATCGTCAGCGCACAAACCTTGAACCATGCCTCAGTTTCACTCTCTGGAGGAAGCCCTCAAACACTTCTTTGGTTACGACACCTTCCGCCCAGGGCAGCGGCAGATTGTTGAAGAAGCGCTCCAGGATAGGGATTTACTAGTTATCATGCCCACAGGTGGCGGTAAGTCCCTGTGTTTCCAACTGCCAGCGCTGCTGAAACCGGGTTTAACGGTAGTGGTATCGCCGCTGATTGCACTGATGCAAGATCAGGTGGATGCGCTCGTCGATAACGGGATTGGGGCAACATTTCTCAATAGTAGTCTGAACTGGCAAGATGTGCGATCGCGCGAAGCTGCCATTCTCGACGGCAAAATTAAACTACTTTATGTCGCACCAGAACGCTTAGTGGGGGAGAAATTTCTGCCATTTCTGGACATGGTGCGATCGCAAATTGGTATTTCCGCCTTTGCCATTGATGAAGCGCACTGCGTTTCGGACTGGGGGCACGACTTCCGCCCAGAATATCGGCAAATGAAGCAGTTGCGGCAACGTTACCCCGATGTCCCTCTTCTCGCTCTCACCGCCACGGCTACTAAGCGCGTGCAACAAGATATTCTCGAACAGTTAGCACTGCGGCAACCCAGCATTCACGTTGCCAGCTTTAACCGTCCCAACCTCTACTATGAAGTTCAACCGAAAGAGCGCCAAAGCTACAACCAGCTCTTAAAAAAAATTAAATCCCATCAAGGCTCAGGTATCATCTATTGTCTCAGTCGTCGCCAAGTCGATGAAATTGCCTTCCGACTTCAGAATGATGGCATTTCTGCCCTACCCTACCATGCTGGGATGAATGACGAAGCGAGGACAACCAATCAAAATCGTTTTATCCGAGATGACGTTCAGGTGATAGTAGCCACCATTGCCTTTGGGATGGGAATCAACAAGCCAGATGTACGCTTCGTGATTCACTACGACTTACCCCGCACCCTGGAAAGTTATTATCAAGAATCAGGACGAGCAGGACGAGATGGAGAACCTGCACACTGTACCCTATTGTTTGGCGCGGCTGATATTCGCACCATTGAGTATCTCATCGATCAAAAACCCGATCCAAAAGAACAGCGAGTCGCCCGTCAGCAGTTACGTCAGGTACTTGATTATGCTGAAGGGACAGACTGCCGCCGCACGATTCAACTCAGTTATTTTGGTGAACGGTTTAAGGGAAATTGTGCCAACTGTGATAACTGCCGCAATCCAAAACCTGTGGAAGATTGGACAATTGAGGCGCAAAAGTTCCTTTCCTGTGTAGCGCGGTGCAAAGAACGGTTTGGGATGATTCATATTATTGATGTACTGCGAGGTTCGAGAAAGCAGAAGATCGAGCAATACGGGCATCATCTCCTGTCTACGTATGGCATTGGGAAGGATAAAAGTATAGAAGCCTGGAAGATGTTGGGGCGATCGCTTTTGCACCAAGGTTTAGTCGATGAAACTACCGATGGTTATCGAATACTAAAACTCAACAAACTCAGTTGGGAAGTACTGCGCAAACAGCGTTCCGTTCACATTGCCATAACCGAAACACCAGTGGCTAAGGCAATAGCCGATACTAATCCCAGAAGCGCTGAAGCAGAAATTCTTTTTGAACGCCTGCGCAAGTTACGTAAACAGCTAGCTGACGCCCAATCTGTTCCCCCATATGTTATTTTTCCTGATTCCAGCCTTAGAGTGATGGCGCAGGTGCAGCCCGAAACCCTGGAAGCGTTTGCTGAAATTTCTGGTGTTGGGACTCATAAACTCACCCAATACGGTGACAAATTTGTTTCAGAAATCCGCGCGTTTTGCCAGGAACAAAAACTGCCGTTTCCTCTACCTTCCAATACCCATATGGTGACGCTGCAATACTATCAGCAAGGATTGAATGTTGAAGACATTGCTAAAGAACGCGGTTTAGTTCAAAGTACTATCATTACCCACTTGAGTGAGCTAATTGAGAAGAATCAGCCGATTGATTTAAATCGATTGGTATCTCTGGAACGACAAAAGCCGATAATTAAAGCGATTCAAACGGTTGGTACTAACTCCTTGAGAAGCCTTCGCGAACATTTAGGAGAAGATTACAGTTATGAAGAAATTCGATTGGTTCTCGCTTGGTGGCGGCGGGAAACGAATTGATGTTTGCGGTTAATGGAATTGTGAAGATTGTTCAAGAAATATCACTCATTAGTAAGGATAGCTTTGAGGAGTCCCAAGAGTGGGTTGTGATTCGGGCTGAAATCCGTAGCGCTATTGATTTAATCGTTTGGCCTCCTGGTGCATCTAACTTCACGATTAATCCAACAAGGCATGGTAACGGCGTAAAACCGATTAAAAATGCTTGTATGACTGCTCTCAAAGAAAATTTTGGCTGGCAACTTGAGACTCAGATAAGATATGCCACCCGCTCACCAGGAAGAGTCGATGCTACAAAAACCCTAGATAATCATTTGTTTGCCCTTGAGTGGGAAACTGGTAACATTTCATCAAGTCATCGAGCGGTTAACAAACTGGTTCTTGGTCTCTTACGAGATGTTTTTTTGGGTGCAGCCTTAGTACTGCCTAATCGAAAGCTCTACCCTTATCTCACTGACCGGATTGGGAATTATGAGGAATTAGAACCTTATTTTGATGTCTGGCGTGCTGTTGAACTCCAAGAAGGTTTCCTGGCTATATTTGTTATTGAGCATGATGCTGTAGATAGCAGCGTGCCAAGAATTATGAAAGGAACAGATGGTCGTGCTTTGCTATAGCAACTGACATGTTTGCTACGTAGCGGAAAATAATTCTAATTGTATTGCTTCTTTTTGTTTAGTTTTTACTTTCTTTTTGCCTCTGGCCTTTTTGCCTCTGGCTGATTCCCACTCTTCCACCTGTCCTTTTGCAAGGGTGGTTAGTCGCTGGACTGCTGACTCTATATCACCAATTTCTGTACCTAGCCAATATCGGTGTAGTTTCTCGGCAGCATAAAATGTGGTACCAGAACCTCCAAATGGGTCAATAATCACTTGACCAGGATTTGATGCCATAGCAATGATGCGCTCAAGCATGATGGGAGCTAATTCATTCGCTTCCCTGTTCTTGTGCTGACGATGTCTTACTGGTGGAATATCAGTCCACATTTCTTCAGCTACCGTCCACAGCGTTTCAGAGGTATTGCTAGCAGAAACATCTTCCCAAACCTCTTCAGGAGCATCCCAAACATCCATTAAATTAATTCCTTTGGGATTTAATTTGTTCCGGTGCCCACCGTAATCTCGAATTTCTCCACCACAATGTCGGCAAACTTGAATGGGTGTATAAATCTTATTGAAAACTGCTGGTTCTCCTTTTGTGTAGTAAAGCAGTCCATAGTGGGCTGGAGACATGCGATTACCCCGAGGAAAAGCCTTTGGCATTCTGCACGCAATCCAGTGACGAAACACCATTCCTTGTTGGTTTAGATATGCACCATACTCGATACACCACTTTGGCAAATTGAAAATAAATAAACTGCCACCTTCTTTGAGTACCCGAATGCTCTCATTAAGCCACTGATTTGACCAGGTAAGATACTCTTTGGACTTCATGCGATCGCTAATATCTTTGCCATAATCTTTACCCAGGTTAAACGGTGGATCGGCAAACACAAGGTCTACGCAGCAATTAGGCAAAGCGCGTAAGAAGTTGAGACAGTCTCCCTGGTAGAGGATACCATAGTTGCTTCGATAAACCTCCTGTAATTCCCGTTCAGTAGCTGCTGAAGGTGATATGAGGCAAATGGGCTGCATTAAAGTGTTCTCAGGTTTACTGACACTGACGTAAAGCATAGTAACTCTATTGTCATTCGTCAATAGATTTGGTTAGGGAACTTGTAGTACGGGGATTGTAAGGCTTCCCGATAGGCTTATTTTTATAGCGCTGCACCTCGGCTCTCTCTATGTAATAAAAGCGTCCAAGTTTACAGGCTACAATCTGTCCATTTTTGATCAAATCGTGAACTCTTTGTCGCGTCACATCGAGTTCACTAGCTACTTGGGTTACGGAGAGTAATTCAGAGTTCCCTTCCAACATGCCGAAGTTAATAAAACCTACACTTCTCACTATCGAGTATAAGGAGCCATCACACCTTTGTTGCAGTTAGCAACGCAGGATTTAACTTGCTTGTTGCTTATTCTTGCGCGTGAGGAATTGTTAAAATGGTTTGGAGGGCAGCTTAGGTTAGGGTTACAACTTTAAAATCTTGATCGTTCCCTGTTTGAGCAGTGATGCCCTTGAAGAGAGTCAGGCTAAATCTTCACAAAACGCTACGATGGTTTGACACCCTGCGGCGCTGCTACCCTTAAAGGTCTAAGCAGGGGCAATGTGAGGAGTGTAGAAGAATTCAAGGGCAAATGTGCTTTATCCTGATTAACGGCTATCAACTTCATGCTTGACCAAAAAGACCCTTGGACAACTGCATTAGTAATATTAGTATCTATTATTTCCGTTCAACTAGGTGCCCATAATCTTGCATGGGGCTTAAACACGGTCGATGGATTTGTTAAACAACTGGAGATACGCAATAGCAAATAGGTAATCTCGTTACCTACGCCCTTGCTCTGAGATGCCACTTTCATCTGGCGATCGCCCGATGCACATCATTAGCTGAACTCACAACAAAGGAAGGAAAATTCCTCTCCCCCTGCTATTTTCAAGCTAGAAGGGGGGAAGGGGGAGAATCTTTGTCCTTCGTCCCTTTCCCCATCTGAACCGCTACGGCTGAACCGATGTTCTAGCGATGAGCGTAGATGCCGGGGGCATACGCCTCGATCACTTTGCCTGTACGAGAACAGTTAATCATCAAGTAATCACAGGCAGGGCATTGAGTCCGGATAATGTCAGTTTTTGTGAAATGATACCGCTCTGCATAGCTGCCACAATTGGGACAGTGAACTTTTTGGGTTATCTGCATTTTACAAACCTTTATGTTTCAGTGAACTATAAAAAGCGTCAAGAAAAATTAAGTTTTACAGGGTAAATTCCTGTAAAAGGATAACTAATTTAACAGATTCATCCTGGGAGGAATGCACGAATATAGTCTTTTGCTCCTTTTTATTATTATGTCAGTATCAATACTCATTGACAACCCCACTGAAGTAACTAAATTAACCATTTGGATTAGTAAATACTCTGAATTTCAGCGATCCCTAAGCTGAAGTGTAATATCCAGCCTTGATCCAATCCGCTGGGGCTGGAAGTACCTTCCCAGATTCCAGACGAGTTTAGCCTTCTCAAAAGAACGCTTTCGTTAGCAAAAACAAACATAGATTAGTAAATTCTTATCGTGTTATTTTTATTTTTAAGGTTTAATTAAGGTTTTGGTTCTGTCGTTAGTTAGATTGACAATCCATCTAGCAGGAATAGATTATCAATGTTGTAAAAATAATTACACTGAATACGGTTGAAGAGTTTCATTCACCAGTGTTGCCTCTTTGAGTCTCATAGGGCAATAGAAGTTGAGAGTCAGGAGTCACAAGAGAGTAAGTTTCTCCGTGGTGGCGACAAATCTGCCATGATGTCTTTCTGTTAAAAAGGCAGGTGCGTGCTGACAAGGTAGGCGTAGAGTGTTAGCACCTTGTACGCTCTAAAGAGAAGCGATCGCATGAAAACCCCAGTACAGTGCTACCCGCTCAATATCTGATGAATGGCTAGTCACTGACAAACAGCAATAACAGGGATGCGATCGCTGCCCGTTATGAGCTGAAAGCTACAACACAAATGGCGATTGCAATTGATTTTGGCACAAGCAACACTGTAATTACTCGCTGGAATGCAGCAACCCAGCAGCCCGAAACCGTTACTTTACCAGCCCTGTCGCTGCAACTGTCTCAAAACCCTCCCTTAATTCCCAGCTTGGTCTATGTTGAAGATGCAAGTCGGGATAAGGTTATTGTTGGGCAAGCAGTGCGCGACAAGGGACTGGATTTAACTAATGACCCTCGCTTCTTCCGCAGCTTCAAACGGGGCATTGGTGCTGATATTCAGGGATTTCTGCCAGAACTGGATGAGAAACTCGTCAGCTTTGAGCAAGTTGGGCAGTGGTTTCTCACTCAGATTATGGAAAAGCTGAAAGCCTCTGAGGACGATACCCTTGACTCGTTAGTGCTCACCGTACCTGTAGATAGTTTTGAAGCCTATCGCCATTGGTTGAGTGGGGTTTGCCAATCCCTGCCAGTCGAGCAGGTAAGAATCTTGGATGAACCTACAGCCGCCGCTTTGGGTTATGGCATTGCTGATGGACAAACCCTGCTGGTGGTTGACTTTGGTGGTGGCACGCTGGATTTATCCCTAGTGCGGCTGAATCAGGAGGCGCAACCGGGGAAAAAGCCGTTGGGATTTATCTTGAAGTGGGGTGAGAAGTTACTGGGAGAAAGTTCCGGGCAGAAGGTAACTATTGCTCGTGTCCTCGCCAAAGCTGGGCAAAATTTGGGGGGCACGGATATTGATCATTGGTTGGTGGATTACTTTGCCGAGACTCAAGGATTGATGCGATCGCCCCTGACGACCCGACTCGCAGAACGCCTAAAAATTCAGCTTTCTCAAAAGCAGTCGGCAACAGAGGTGTATTTCAACGATGAAACCTTCGAGAGTTATGAACTTACCCTTGATCGCCCAACCTTTGAAACCATCTTGAGAAAACACCAGTTTTTTGAGATACTGGACGATAGGATGGCCCAATTATTACAACAAGGGCGTCGTGCCGGGATAGAAGCATCCGATATTGATGCTGTCTTATTGGTTGGCGGCACGATTAAAATCCCAGCCGTTCAAGAATGGGTCAAGCAGTACTTCGACGCCAATCAAATCCGTTGCGAAAAACCCTTTGAAGCGATCGCACAAGGCGCGCTGCAACTGGCACAAGGGATTGAAGTTCAAGATTTCCTTTACCACAGCTACGGCATTCGTTACTGGGATAGGCGTAACAACTGCCACAACTGGCATTCCCTCATCAAAGCTGGACAAGCTTACCCGATGAATGAGCCTGTAGAACTGGTATTGGGAGCATCGGTGGAGAATCAACCGAGCATTGAACTGATTGTTGGTGAGTTGGGGGCGCAAACGGGTGCAACGGAAGTTTATTTTGATGGAGATCGCTTAATTACTCGACAATTAAGTGGAGGGAAAACGGCTGTGCAATCCCTTAATGACCGAGATGGGGCGAGGACGATCGCGCAACTGACGCCTGCGGGAAATCCGGGGAGCGATCGCATCAAAATCCAGTTTTGGGTGGATGCTGAGCGTTCTTTGCGAATCAACGTTGAAGATTTACTGACCAATCAAACGGTGTTGCAAAATCAAGTAGTTGCTCAGTTAAGTTAACAGGGGCAGGGGAGAGTGGGAAGGCCAATGATCGTCTTGACTCAATAAACTAGATTTGTGAGTACTAGTACAGCACGGCGGAAATAACCCACCAGCTCAAAAAGGTTAAAAAGCTTACTGTATAAGCTTTCTTCCCTGCTATCTCCTGCCCTGGAGCCTTCTGCCTTCTTGCACTAGCTACACCTTCTCCCCTGCTGCTATGCCTTTTACCCAAGAATTAGAAACTCAACAAGATGGATCAGAGGATGTTATCTTTCCTCCTGGTGACTTATACAGCGACGAACCGCCATTGGAAACCGATCTGCATCGATTGCAAATGACGCTGCTCATCCAAGCCTTGGAATGGTTGTGGTGTGAGCGCAATGACTTTTATGCTTCTGGGAATCTCACTATTTACTACTCTCCCCGTCAGCGCAAATCGGAGAATTTTCGTGGACCAGATTTTTTTGTTGTGTTGGGGACTGAGCGCAAATCTCGGAAAAGTTGGGTGGTATGGGAAGAAGACGGTAAGTATCCCAATGTAGTTGTCGAGATTCTCTCCCCTAAAACAGCAGATACGGATAGAGGCTTAAAGAAGCAACTGTACCAGGATATTTTTCGCACTCCCGACTACTTCTGGTTTGACCCACAATCGCTGGAATTTAAAGGATTTCATTTAGTAGATGGTCGATATCAGGAACTTTCTCCTAACAGTAATGGCTGGTTGTGGAGTCAGCAGTTGGAGCTATATTTGGGGATTTATGAATCAAAATTACGTTGGTTTACGGTTGAAGGGCAGTTAATTCCCACACCTCAGGAAGCCGCCGAACAGGAACGGCAACGGGCTGAGCAAGAGCGGCAAAGAGCTGAACAAGAGCGGCAACGGGCTGAACAAGAGCGGCAGCAAAAAGAATACGCTCAGCAACAAGTAGCAGACATCGAGTCGTTGTTGGCTCGTTATCGGGAACAATTTGGGGAATTGCCGGAGTAAGCTTTTATGCCTAGAGAGATGTCGCTAAGAAGTATCTTGATTGGCAGGCGAGATGCCTGCACTACGATCAAACAGCGTTTGAATCAACTCTCCGCTTTCGGGTTAAGCCAAACTCACTTGGCTTACAGCCTGTAGCAGACAATCGATTAATTCCTTTTCATCGTCTGTCAAAAGTCCTTTTTCCTGAAGCAGTCGTTTCCATTCAATGGCTCCTACTAATTGTAGATTTTCTAAGCATTGAGCTTGAGCTAGAATTTCCTCTTGAGTATCTAATACGACAAAAGAGCTAGTTAGGCTTGCTGTCGTCCCGCTTTCTTCGTAAATTGCAGACATGTGTTTTAGGTACTGAATCCTCTAGTCCAGTATTGGTCGCAACTGCCGTTCTGCCAGTGATGAAATCTCACTGCCACTTGTGAATTTGACTCACTTTACTAGTGATGGCGGATAGGGGAGTCAAGTGAGCAGAGGCGGCTAGTTAGTGTGATCTAAATTACTAATGCAGCACAGTGGCAATCAAGCTACTCTCCACGCATCACTGCAACGCTTGCCCCCTATAAGCCTTTTGAATTGAGCGAAGCGGTACTAGTCATTAATAATGACCGGCGTTCCCACCGATGCCCAATCAAATAACCAACGGGCGTGATTAACTGCCACATTGACGCAGCCATGACTGACGGGTGTCCCAAACCGTCGATGCCAGTAGGCGCCATGAATCGCATAGTTCCCCTCATAGTACATGGCATAGGGAACATTCGGAACGTCATAACCCTCACCCCTCATGCGACTCTTCGCTTGCTTGATTTGAATCTTAAAGATACCAGGGCGAGTCGGGGTGGCGTCTTTGCCAGTGGAAATCACGATCGCATACACCGGAGTTCCGCCCTCCCAAGCAATCAACCGTTGCTTTTTCAAGTCGATTTGAATCCACCGAGCCTTGGAAGATTCTAGCTCCATTATTTTTTGCGCGACGCTATCACTCACGGGAGTGGAGAAAGTGGGCGCTACCCAGGCTCCTAAAGCCATGAGCGTCAAGACTGTACCAGCCCAAAAGGCTCTAGAGCGACGCAGCCAGTGCAAAGCAATGATGCTGTTCATGAATTTCGTACCTCTATGGTCAAGGTCGATGAGAGCCGTCGGAGATCACTTACTCTCAATCACTCCTGGCATCAATCAACAGATGAACAAATATTTGTATTTTACTGCTGAATCCGCTTTTTACCACTCCCCTAGAGCCGCTAACTGTTTTTTAATCGTTTTTGCTCGTTGAGTGATCGCTTTCCAGTCTTGGGTGGCAACCAATGAGTTGGGAAACAAATCTCCCGCCAAACCTACCGCGATCGCTCCCGCTTTAATCAACTCCTGGGCATTTTCCCGCGTCACCCCCCCCGTTGGAATCAAGGGAATGTGGCCTAATGGCCCTTGTAAAGCTTTAATATAACTTGCCCCACCCACTGCCTGAATGGGAAAAACCTTAACCCCACTAGCACCCGCCTCCCAGGCTGTCACAATTTCAGTAGGCGTTAGGGCACCCGGCACAATCGGGACACCCGCCTTAACGGCAGCAGCAATTAACGTGAGATTAACGTGAGGCGTGAAGAGAAACTGTGCACCTGCCTCTATCGCCTGTTGTAACTGCTCCACGTTTAAGAGCGTTCCCGTGCCAATCATACAGTTGGGAAGTTCTGAGCGTAATTGGCTGATGAGTTCAGGAGCGCGATCGCTATTCCAGGTAATTTCAATCAGCGATAACCCGCCTACCGCTACTGCCTGAGCCATTTGCCAACCTAGGGACTGCTCAGACGCCCGAATTACGGCAATTAATCGGTGTTGTTGCAACAATCTTAACCAAGAGGGATTTAATACCTTCACTTGTCAATAACTCAATCTTTCAGCTCTATTTATATCAATCATTGGGGGGATGAATTAAACGCCACAATGATTATATATTTATTTACTTCTTTTAAATTTATTTTTGCTTTTTTATCTCAGTTTAGGGACATCCTCTTGATTAAAATTTTACTTTAATTTTAAAGTAAATTTACAATTGAATGAGGAGTAGGTAGATAGTTCAATAGACTTTATCTGTCATTAGTCAGAGGATAAATAAGTTCGTTAGTTTTAGTGTAGTAAGTAAGAAGTTCACAATAACAAAACTCAGGAGAATTAAAAAATGGCTCTTGTAAAACTTGCAGATGCTTATCCTAACTATAGACAAGAGATTTTTGGCGGAGATGACATCAAAGGATACGATGTCTACAGCGATGCTGATGAAAAAATCGGTAGTGTTTATGATGCTCTAATAGATGAGACAGGCCGTTTCCGGTATTTTGTAATTGACACGGGATTCTGGGTTTTTGGCAAGAAAGTCATAGTCCCGATGGGTCGTGTGCAAATGGATTATGATCGGCATCGAGTTTATGTCAGAGGTTTAACTAAATCTCAAGTCGAAAACTTGCCTGAGTACAACGACAATATGACCGTTGACTACGACTATGAAGAGCGGGTTAGAAGCGCTTACCGTCCGACAACAGCCGCTGCAGCAACGGTTGAGCAACCCACCTACAACCGTGATAGCTATAACTACGATGCCCACGACCAGCCTCTTTATACAGCGAATGAGGGAAATAATCAAAAGATCAGGCTGTATGAAGAACGTCTGTTGACCAACAAAAACCGTGTTAAAACGGGTGAAGTTGCCATTGGCAAACATATTGAAACCGAAACCCAAGAGGTTTCAGTTCCTGTGGAGAAAGAGCGAGTAATCATTGAGCGCACCACTCCCACAGATGCTAGGGAAGTGACACCTGGTGCCGTTGACTTCCGCGAAGGTGAAGTTGCCCGTATGGAAGTGTACGAAGAGACTGCTGATATCCAGAAGCAAGCTTTTGTCCGTGAAGAAGTTAACATCCGGAAAGAAGTTACTCAGGACACCGTCAATGCCACAGAAACGTTGCGTCGTGAAGAATTAGACGTTGATACGGACGGCAATCCGATTATCAACAGAGATGTCTAAGCTTTTAGCGTCAACATTTGACTTGCTTTGTTTAACAAGCAGAGGGACTCTCCTCACTTAAGCAACCTTTCATAACTTATGCAGGTAGAGCCGTCGATTTAAGTGGCTCTGCCTGTAATTTTAAAAATCTCTAGGTGAATCAGAATAGAGGAGTAAAATAATGCCTGCCAATAAGACTGAAATGATAAAAAATAAAGAGCGAATTAATGAATTGCTGGAAAAATTAAGAAAGAAGCTTAAAGGTTTTCTGGTCATCAATAGGCAAGGTCAAATAATTGGACAAATCGAGGATTTTTTACTCGACCCTAACCGTCGTCTTAAAATGATTATCTCAGAATCTAATTCGCTAGGCGGTTACAATCTTTTTTTGGTAAGTAGTAAGCATATTCAGACCGTTGATACGGAAAATCGACAGATTTTTGTAGATATCAATAAAGCAGAACTTGAGAAATCACCCGTATACCGGTCTAATGATAATGATAACGTGATAGAGCTTCCGAGCGTTAGTCCCACATCGCCAGCAACTCAGACAGGTAGGAGTAGTTCTGATGAACTTTCACCGTCAAACGATAGATCTTTGACACAAGAAGACAACTCTAAGAGTACAGAGCCTGAGAACACACCAGAAGTTGTAGAAGAACAAACAGTTCGCTTGTTAGAAGAACGATTGCTCGTGAACCGCAGCCAGCGGAAAATTGGTGAAATCGTAGTTCGTAAACAAATCGAAACCCAAATCCTAGAAGTACCGATTCAAAGCGAAAAATTAGTTATTGATAAAGTTGGTCCCCAATCAGAAGAACCTGTAGAAGTTGAACGTCTATCTGTAGAACAAATTTCCAATGCCAGGGTAACACCGCATTCTGAACTCTCTCCCACTTCATCAACAACTCAGCTCTCAAGCAGTCAGCCTTTGACAAAACCAACGTTTCAGGAAAGAGATAACCCAAATTTCCCCAAATCTGATGATATATCAGAGGTAGTTGAAGAAGAGATTATCCGTTTGCTAGAAGAACGATTAGTCGTTAATCGTAGCAAGTGGAAAGTTGGCGAAGTTGTGGTTCGCAAGGAAATTGAAAACCAAATTGTCCAGGTTCCCATTCGCCGGGAAAAATTAATCATTGAACAAGTTAGCCCCGAAACTAAAATAATTGCAGAAATTGATTTAGGGAAAGGGGACATTACGAGTATTCAACAGGCGGGAGTTCCTAGTACTGATACTGCTAATACCGTTAGTGGTGAATTTCTTTCTCCTAAGACAGCCAGTAATCTTTTAGATGCGATCGCTTATCAAAAGCATCACGGTTGTGCTAAAGTCCGTGTGGAACTGGTTGTAGACGATCCAGAACTTCAGGAAATGTACCAAAACATGTTCAATCGCTGTACCATAAGCTCCTAAGCTAGGGTACATCCAGTCAATCTAATCTTTAGGAGAGCGATCGCCGTACCATTCACAGTTACATCCTAACTTAGGCGATCGCTTTTTTCAGGGCTAGAATTGAGGATGTTTAAGAGCGCACGCCGATATATCTTAAGACCTTCTGCATTCAGATGGTCACCGTCACTTGTTAAATTTTCTTTCAAAGCATTTTTCTCATATAAAGACTGTATTCCCTGCGCTTCAACGGGAATTTCTTCGGTTGCTGCAATTTTCTCAATTAACGTATTGATTTCTTCCACTCTTTTTAAAGGGGCAGCTATACTTGCGTCTAGGCTAGCCTCAACCGTTGAATAGAAAGCAGGAATCAAAAAAATTTGTGGTGTGTCCATTGAGCGGACTAAGGCAATTGATTTTTTTAGTTTTTGGCTAAATAACTCATCACTCAAGTCATACCAAGCATCATTTCCACCAATGGCAATCACAGCTTTTTGACACTTCACCGGAGTGGTATGTAAACGCTTTAACTGTTCCACTAGGGAAATTGTACTCAATCCGTCCAAGGCAAAATTAAACGTTCGTTCCCCCAAGCTATTTCCCAGCTCAGCCGTAATTGAATCACCAAATAAACAGCCATCATATTGTTTACCTTGAGTCGCCAGTATCTGATATTGAACTTCAAGTTGCCAGAGAAGCGTAGAACTGAGGGTATCTTTAGGTGGAACCTCCGATGAGTTGGGATATAAATTCGGGTTGCTAAGTACTTCCAACGCTTTGGGTAAGTCAACAACTAATCTTTTACTAGGGTAGGCTTCAAGAAAACTTAAAACTCCCAGCCCTTCAGAAGATTTGGCTCCTAATAGAACGGCTGCTCGTAAGGCAGGAATTCCCGCCTTGTCACGCCGTGCGATCGCAGGAGAAACTTCAGTCAAAAATTGATTGCCAATCTCTGTGTCTAGTAGCTTATCTAAAGCTATCAAATCAAGGGACATTTTAACTTGAAGTGCCTGCTGTAGTTTCTGTTGCTCTTTAGGACTAAAATAGCGTAAAAAAGATTGGAGAACAGCAGAAACCTGACTCATCTCGCTATACGGGCGTAAATCTTCAACAGGGAGTGATTGCTCGAAAAATCCGTACCTAGCAACAACTTGCTCAGCGGCAAAAGTTGGGGGTAAAGTGAGGAAACTACCAACTACCCAAAAGAGTAAAGAAGCGGATAATACTAATAAGGAACGGCGCAAATAATTAGTAATCAAATCATGTTTCATGACATCATTATTTTGTTTACTATTAAGTAGGCAAACCTAACTCAGCTTAACTATATTCTCGGGAAAAAAAGTATGGATGAAACTCGTCAACAGCACTGGAAAACCCTGGATCGTTTTATGGAGATACGTTCTCAGTGGTTTACCGTAATTGGTGAACATCTCCAAGATGATTACCAGAAGGTTATCGACTATTGGCGAGTCGAACGGGAAGATTCGGTAGTAATCTTGACGATTCACGATGGTAAGCTGCTATTTCCCATTTTGAATTATCGCCCTGGAGTGGGAAAACCGATGCTAGATTTTCCCGGTGGGCGCGTCAGTGAAGGGCAAACACCAGCAACGGCGGCGCGGAAAATTTTGGAGAAGGAATTAGGTGTAAAAGAAGAAGCGATTGCTCACCTCTCTCTGCTTAACCCTAGCGGTTGGCCTGTCAATAGCGCATTTTCTAACCAAAAACTCTATGGTTTGGTTGCTGAACTACATCCTACCGCGTCGCTGAACTCTGAGCAATTGGGAGCTATCTATCCTGTTACATCAGAAGGGATTCGTAGCTTACTTAATGATTTAACATGTCTTCAGTGTCGAGCTGTGCTTCTAGAGTGGCATAGTCAGTTTTCTTAATTTGAACTTAAGCTAAAAGGCATCTAAATGGGTTAAGTCCTAATCTCCCCGTCAGCATCAATTCACAATGTTTTATGCACAACAGCTTATCAGGTGTGTTGGGACAAACCCCACTCCTGTATTTCTCAGGATTTGTCAGGATCGGGCAGTGAAGGAGGCTTGGGAAGATGGGGTAAGATGCGATCGCAAAAAAATAATGTCCCCGATGCCACGCACAAGGGAATAGTGAGCAGATTCAACAGTGGAATACTCACCAACCCCAAACAAACTAAACTGAAGCTGGCACTAGCCGGGAAACTTTTCCACACCATCTTTAACTTTTTCCGAAAGCGGAGGCGTCGGCGTTCTAGGGGCGCATCGAGAAAATCGAGGCAAACGAGAGTGGCTGCTAGGGCAAGCCCACCCACCGTAGCTGCCAAGGTACCAATTCCCGGTGCTAAGTTTAACAGGAGTAGCCCCATCCCCACTCCCACCACGAGTACCAGTTTTTTCAGCTCAAATAGGATAGCCCGCCCAATATCCCGAACAATCCCCACTTCTACGACATACAGTTGACCTGTGCGTAGTTCTTCCAACTGTTCAGAAAGTTGACCATACCAAGGCGCACCTAGTAACACACCAAATTGCGCCAACACAAAACCTGTTAGCAGCAGTAATCCGATAATCAAGAGTAAGCGTACCAACCAGCCCACACCGATGATCAAATAATCTAAAACACTAAGCCATGCAGGAAGGTTAGCAATCAGGGAGTCTACCCAATGAGTCAAACGAGCCATCAGATGGGCAATCCCTTCGGAACCGAAGAAGAGTAACCCTGCATAGAGGACAACGCCAAGGACAAAATTCACCAGAATTGGTATTGCCACATAGCTCCACAGACGCGGCTTACGCCAGAAAACAGCCAACACTCGAAACGGGTAAGTTGCCCCTGCTAGCAATCCAAATCCACCCAATACTTTCCACATACTCCCTTAGCCGTGTCAGGTTTCCTCGATAACGCTCTGACTGTAGCGCATCGGCTTCAAGGCGACCGGTATCCAGCCTAAAAATACCGTCAAGTCCTCGTTGTAGCATTCATCACTTAGTAACTTAACATTTGAGTCCATCTTTCAGTAGACGTTAGGAACAATCAGAAGCTCTAGATTACGTAGTCAATTATCTTAAAGCTGAGGGTGCGCATGAACCATACTATCCTGCTCGTAGAGGATAATCCTGACGATCAATTCCTAATCAAGCGAGCCCTTAATCCGCGTATTCTCAATCAGAGTAACTTGGTACCGGTATGGTCAAAACCAGCCGAAAAAACACTCGGGTGCAACTTCTCCAGTTTAAAAAAGACACCGCTTGTGTCCCCACCTGTACCCTTTATTTGCCAACAGGCTGAGTTAGCTGTTTCTGTAGAATTAGTGGAAAACAAGGAGGAAGCCGAACAGTACCTCAAAGGCAGAAAATCTTATGGTAATCGAGAGTGCTACCCCCTACCTATATTGATACTGATCAGCTTAACTATGCCTCATTTATCCGGTCTTTCGTTACTAACTTGGATCAAGCGACAGCCGGAACTGATGCACTTACCCATTGTGATGATTAGTGATGTAGACAAGAAAGAGCAAGCCCTGAATTTAGGGGCTAGCGCCTACATTTTCAAAACGCTGTGTTTCACTGCCTTAACAGAATTTGTCAGGACTTTTCTCATAAAATTCCTGAATTCTCAACGGCAATGCCAACCGCAGCAACGTTCCCATCAGCTACCAACGTCTGCGACTCCTGCAACACCGTCCTTGCTCCAAGCTCACAGGAGTACTCGCGGCGTCATCCAAACTATCTCCTGGCGGAGAACGAGCCAGAAAATGGGCCAATCCAGTCTGCAAGTGCCATTGTAATTCCCAACCCTATACAGGCGTATGGCATACGCCCCTACTCCTGACGCTTCTAAAAAACTTGGCGCGATTCCAAATGAGCTTCTATTTCCTTGCGACTACGCCAGACAGGTCGCAACTCATTTCGAGTATACAAGGCGAGTTGGTCGCCAACATGGCGGGAACTCGGTTGAGTTGCATTGCCGTAAGTGTTGAGTACCTTTGCCCGTACAGGGTTAGAAAACTCAATCGCGGCAATGTAGGTATCGCCTGCAAAGGCTTGAAAGCGGCCATCTGTTGAGGACGGCATCAAATCGATAACCCGGAAAATCCCGAATAGACCAGGCCCCCCACTGGCAGGTAAGTCCACCTTGCCATAGCGTAGTCGAGCCACCTCACCCCAAGGCACATCTAATGCCCCGTACAAGAATTTTACAGTTGTGGCAGCCGTTTCCAGTACCTTCACCGCTGCGCTGGGGTCAGCTAAACCCTTTGGTGTGGTTAGGGGAGAGTTTTCGTTCCAGCGAGTCGCATACCAATTACTGGCTGGCATCGTTCGCGCCCATGCCGCAAATAGGGCTGCCCCCCGACTGTCTGCATCTGCTTTACGATCCCAAGCTTGCAACACATCAGCCGCCTGACGTGCTAGCTCACCCCCCTGCTGGCGCGCTGCCCGAATTAATTCATCTAGGACTCGGTCTGCCATTTCCAAGCGGGAGGAGAACTTATCCGCAATCATCTGGTCAAAGCTAATTTTTTCCTTCTCCATCAGCATTTTGACAGAACGCTGTGCCCGCAAATCCATAAAACGGGGTGACAGATCGGGTGAATAATCGTTGGCCTTGAGGACTGGGGGAAATGTTACACTCCAAGGTGGGTCATTGGCATTCTGCAACCAACCACTGGGCGGATCGAGAACACGGGGCAAGTCTTGGTACGGATGGGTTTTCGTCCACAGTGTGGCTGAGGTGTCACCCGGAACAATGCCCTGCCAATCGTTCCAATTCCCTTTGGCGTGGATCGGTATCTGACCGTTGAACACATATAAAATATGCCCATTACGGTCAGCATAGAGGATATTGAACATCGGCAACTGCAAGCGCCTTAACGCCCCTTCAAACTCGCTTAACTGGCTTGCCCGTGCCATGTCCCACAATTGTTCCATAATATGGGGCTGGTCTAACCCCACTACCCGCACCGCTACAGCTTTACCGTCTTTTTCTGCAACAACAGGGCCATGAATCGATCGCCGCACGGTTAACTGTTCTTCCCGTAACGTACCATCGCCCTGTTTCACCTTGAGGGTTTGCGTTTGTGTTTCAAACGGGCGAACATTCCCCTCCCAACGATACCCGCCATTGGAGAGGGTTAGTTCGTAGGCATCCCAGCCATCAAGGGCATTAACGGTACAAGTCCAGCCCAAGTTATTGTTGAATGCGATCGCAAACATGGGCATTCCCACGAAGGCAACACCATACGCATCCAGCCCCGGTGCTGTCAACTGAGCTTCGTACCACAGATAAAAATCTGACCAAGGTAAGTGGGGGTTTGCCAGTAGCATCGCCTTCCCACTGGCTGATTTAGACGGTGCGATCGCCCAAGCATTGGAACCCGCAGAACTGGGACGGGAACGGAGATTCGCCACACTCTGGGGGTCGGTAATAAAATTGAAATGAATCACCCGTTGGACGTGAGCCAGTACATCCACCCCATCTACGGGTAATACTTGCTTCACCTCATTGTTAATTTGGTCGGGGTGTTCCTTGGCATAGGCATTGATTCCCGCGGCAAACGCATCCAGATCAGCACGCATTGTCGGCTTTTGTGCCTGATACCATTCCCTCGCTCGCTGCGGAACCCCCATCGTTCTGACATATTGGTCAGATTCCAGGTAATTTTCCCCAAAATACTCCGCTGCCCGTCCCCGTGCTTGACCGTACAATCGCAGAATTAAATCCCCATGACTTTGCATCTGCGCCCAGCCAAATGCCTGGAAGAGTTCCGGAGCATTTTGGCTATAGATGTGGGGTACACCCCAAGTGTCCCAGAGAATTTCTGTACGGTCTGAACCGACTGCCGGATTACGAACACTCACCAACAAAGCTAGAACAAAACACAGCAGTAGCGAAGAAATCCATAATAATCGTTGCTTGAAATGAGCTGCTCGCATCAGTATGGGGTATTGCCTGCCTCAGGTATCGTATCAGCGATTGGGCGAATGAGCTTGCTACTTTAGAGTGACAACCTGCGGAATAGGGAATCAACAAGGGGAGCTATGAAGCAACTTGGGTAAAGGAAGCGTGAAAAATCAGCTACAAAACTTACTGGGTTGGATGTAGAAACCAGCCCTTTAACGAAGTAAGAGCTGGTAGTTCATAAAAACACAGCATTTAATAATCGTCCGAAACCCAATCCCAACAAAGTGGTTGCCGCCATAATCAGAAAGGCATTCCACGTACTGAGCGACTGAATTAATTCCTTTCTGGCTTTAGAAACAACTGCCGAAAGCATCCCAGCTATAGCCCCAGTCAGTGCCCAAGCCCAACCAGCACTCCCTGTCAAAATCGCGAACGCCACCCCAGCCGCTACCCACGCTAGACCTCCGACAACCACCCCAGCCACAGCCTCACACACAAACCACCCCCAAGCCCAGGCCCAAGCCCAAGCTACCACCATAACGACATTCATCACATCCCCTTTGGTTAGGGAAACAGCCACACGTCCAGCCGTCGCTCCAAAGACGAACCAAGTCACAGCGCCAGTTACAGCAAACATCACCACCCGAATCGAGGCTCCTAGACGCCCCCGAGGCCAAGCAAAAGCCACGTGTCTAGCGACAGCCCAAAGCACGAACCAAGCCACAGCGCCAGCTGCCATCGCCCCAGCCACAGCGCCTGCGGTTTTAGCGCCAAGCACCGTTACTAGACCAATTACTCCAGCCCATGCTAGAGGCAAAAGTCCAACCCATGCCCCCACCCAAACAAAAGGCACGAGTTTTGCCCAAGTTCCGGCTGCCTCCGATAGAACAAACGCCGTAGCAAAGGCGATCGCCCAAAGTGGGGTATAGACAAGAAAGAAGCCAGCCATTGTATACCCTAAGAAACTACAGATTAGTTCACTCTCAGGAAATGTTTTGCTTTTCATCATGGGTAGCCCTGGCTATCTTCGTCTCAACAATCAAGCTCGTCACCAGTTATGTTGATTGAAACAGTACAAAGGCAAGACTGGTTTATAAAACTTTAGAGAACTATTCCTCCAAATCCCCTGGATTTGGCTCTCATCCAAGCCACAACAGTCGCTACAGACAGTCTCGGTTTGATACTTCTCCATCAGGCATCGTCGTTTGACAAATCAGGGTGCATTGCAAGTTGACCCCTCTTAAGTTGGCATCCCTTAAGTTGGCTCCAAACAGGTTAGCATGTCGTAGGTTAGCAAAAATCAGGTTAGCTCCACTTAAATCGGCTCCACTCAGGTTAGCCCCTCTCAGATTGGCAGCGTACAGGTTAGCCTCTCTCAAATAAGCGTGATAAAGGTCAGCTTGTTTCAAACAGGCATCCTTGAGGTAGGCATGATACAAGTCGGCGTATTCTAATAACGCACCACTTAAGTTGGCATGATACAGGTCAGCACCACTGAGTACGGCACCACTGAGTACGGCACCACTGAGAACCGCACCGCTGAGAACCGCACTCCTCAGGATGGCTCGACTCAAAAATGCTCTCTCCAAAAGCGCCCCTTGGAGAATGGCTCGACTCAATATGGCTCGGCTCAGAACCGCTTGACTTAGAATAGCTCGCTCTAGATTGGCATCACTTAAGTCAGCACGCATCAATTTGGCATCCAACAAATCGGCACCCCTTAAGTCGGCGCCTCTCAAGTCACTACCACTCAGGTCAATTCCTACTAGATTAGGAAATTCAAAACGGCTTTCTCCTGCTGCATAACGCTCCAAAACCTCACTAGTGTTCATAGGTGTGTTTTGAGAAGTTGGTTGCCTAAATTGTGCCAAACCTAAACCCCAGCTCTAAACTGATGCAATTGTTGCTCCTGCTCTTTAGCCGCTCATTCCCTAGGCTAAAACCACTGGATGCTGGCATTATAGAGTGGGATAGCTTCCATAAATTTCTGTGGCCTCTAAAATTAAGCCAGTCTGGAATCGTTGTCTCTACTATATTATTGTTGGATTGGTTGATACGTATTTTGAGTATTTAACTTTACAAAGTAAAAAGCAATGGGCTTAACCAAGACAATAAATGGGGCTGAGTGCATTTAAAATAACAAAATACTATCTAAAAGCAGAAAAATAGCTAGATTCAAAAATTAAATAAAATTAAATAAATAGGTACGATATGTCATTCGATAGATTACTTTTTTAAAAACCCAAATTTATAAGTCCTGTCATTAGGTAGACATCAATAATGGATATTTTTGTCAAAGCCCTAACCTATGCCACTAGCAATCTAGATCAACTCATAGCAGCTCTGTGGCAACATTTACAGTTGGTGGGGATACCACTTGCCATTGGTTTAGCTTTGGGTTTACCGTTAGGACTGCTTAGTGCGCGATCGCCAATAGCCTCAACTGTATTCATAAATAGCTTTAATGCCTTACGCGTGATTCCCAGCTTGGCGGTTTTATTTGTCGCCATTCCTTATTTCGGACTCACGTTTACATCCGCTGCGATCGCACTAACGCTGTTGGTAATGCCCCCCATTCTCATTAGCACCGATGTAGCCTTTCGTGGCATCGATCCTGCCATTCAAGAAGCAGCAAAAGGCATGGGGATGACGCCAGTGCAAGTCTTACAGCAGGTGGAAATTCCCCTCGCGTTACCCGTGATTATCGCTGGAATTAAAACGGCAACCGTAGAAGTGATTGCCAGTGCAACACTTGCTGCTTTTATTGGGGCTGGGGGCTTGGGAAGCTTTATTGTACTCGGCTTTTCCCTTTACGATCAGGCCATTCTTTTGGTTGGGGCTATTCCTGTTGCTGGATTGGCACTGCTGGCTGAGGTGAGTTTGAGCTCTCTGCAACGATATTTGCAGCCTCCTACTATTGCAGCATAGAGTACAGTACTCCATGCCCCATGCCCCATGCCCAGCATCTCGTTAAATGTGGGACAGCCTTCCAGCCGCTCGACGTATTTTCCGTTCAGGACTGGAAAACCATTCTAATCCCAGTAGGATGCCATTGAGCACAAAGGCCAAGAGTGCCACCACAATCGCTCCCGCCCAAATCTTATCGTTACGAGCTTGGGAAATCCCATCAAATAGGAGTACTCCCAATCCCCCTGCCCCAAACTTCGCCCCAATCGTTGCGATCGCAATGGCAACAATTGTGGCTAGACGCACTCCAGCTAGACAAATGGGTAAGATGAGCGGCACTTGCACCTGCCACCAGCACTGCCAATCATTCATCCCCATCCCTCGTGCGGCTTCGAGAATGGCAGGTTCAATAGATTGCAATCCCACGGAAAAATTACGCACCAAAATTATTTGGGTATAGAGAATCATGGCTACAATGACGGACTGACGATTCAGCCCAAAAATTGGCACCAGCAGAATAATCAGCGCTAGGCTGGGTATTGTATAGAGTGTTCCTAAAAATCCCAAAACAAGAGCATTTAGAGAACGGGAGTAAGTAACGAGTAGAGCTAAGGGTAGGGCAATTGCGATCGCCATCAAGACGGCTAAACCGGTCATCTGTAGGTGCTCTAGTAGTAGCCCAAAAACGACCCCAGAATTTTTAATAATGTAATTCATGTTAGTAACTGTCACGTTGCGGGTGGATGCCTGCATTTGTCACAGGATATAACTAAAGGAAACAGGTAAGTCCAACTGCGTAATGTCCTCTCGCTCACCTGTAAGGGACTAGGACAGCAGGTGCATCCAACCTGAAGTGCATCATCCGCTTAAATCATCAGACTTGCACGCACAGGAATTGGTATCAGCATAGGAAATAAAACATGGCAAAGATAGCACTCCTGATTGGAGTCAGTGAGTATGGCACTGGATTGAGCCCACTCCCTGGCGCACTAAAAGCTGTCGAAGCAGTGCAGCGAGTTTTGCAGCCTTTAGAGATGGGCGGCTTTGATGAAGTAAAACAGCTGTTAAATCCGAATCCTCCACTGATGCGGGAAGCGATAGAATCGTTGTTTTCTGGTCGTACTCAAGATGATTTAATCCTGCTATTTTTCTCTGGTTACGTGATTCAGGATGATCAGGGACAACTTTACTTTGCTACTTCAATCACTCGCAAAAGTCCCAGAGCAGAGCTAATTCGGGTCAGTACTGTTCCTGCTAGTTTTGTGCATGAGCTGATGAACAATAGCTCCTCCATGTGCCAGGTTGTTATCTTAGACGGTTGCTTCAGTCGTTTATCGCTTCCAGAGGAAATTACAGCAATCAATGATTGTCCTGTGGAACTCAAAACCCGATTGGGAGGCGAAGGACGAGCCATTCTCACGTCGTTTACGTCTACTCAGGATTCCTCTGTGTTAACGGAATTTGACCACTCCGTTTACACTCGTTACTTAGTTGAAGGCATGAGAACGGGGGCGGCGGATCTAAATCGTGACGGTTCGATTTCGGTTGAGGAATTGCATCAGTATGCTAGCAACAAAGTACAAATCGCAGCTCCAGCTCTAAAACCAGAATTTTATGCAGTTGCGAACGGCAATCCGATTCAGTTGATGAGAGTACCGATTGATGCCTCGAAACTGAAGTATCGTCAAGAAGTCCAATCTTGGGTCAGTCATGGAGCCATTGCTGAAGCAGCTCACTCTACTTTAGAGCAACTGGCAAAGAGTTTGCAGCTCACAACTGAGGATTGTGCCGATATTCAAGATGAAGTCTTAAGACCGTATCAAGAGTACCAGGAAAAATTGCAGCACTATAAGCGAGAGCTGGCTACACTGCTCAGCAAAAACTCCTGTTTGGATACTCCAGAACGTGAGCAGCTAAGCAATGTGCAGCAATCTCTGGGACTGAGAGATGAAGATGTAGCACCGATTGAAGAACATATGACGGTGCAGCTAGCCCATTTCTCCCAAACTGACGAGGATATCCATGAAGCTGCCCTAGGCGTCAGCCGGAGCAAAGTCAATTCGCTATCTTCCACGCCTAGTTCAGTCCTGCCAAAGGACATCCCAATACCCCCAGTGCAGTTGGTTGATTCAACTCCTGTCTCTGACAAGGATGCCTATGAGGTTATGCCAGCCGATAGCCAGCGCGAATCGAACTCGGTACCTGTAACACCTAGCCTTAGCCTATCCAAGTTCAGTTCGGTATCGGCTCAGCCACCCTTCCACTCCACTCCTCCCAAGGCACCAACGAGTTCAGCGAGTTCACCCACTAGCTCTGCGTCTGGTTCTACCTTCCCCAAGAAAATCGTTCTCCCCATTGGAATTGGAGGAACGTTAGCTACGCTAGCGCTAGCTTTTGGGCTCTTGGCACGCAAGCCGACAGCACCGCCTGTCGCTTCGAGTGAGCAACAAACAGCAACCAATACGGCAAAGGAAAAGGCTGACAGGAAGCTTAGTCTTACCCCCTCTGTATCGCCAGAAAGTGAAGCTTGCACCATTTTTGTCAATGGCAATCTCCGCTCTACACCGAAGGCTGGGGATAATGTTCTCACCTCTTTAAAAGAATCACTTCCTGTTACGGGTAAGCGGACAGACGATGGCTGGGTACAGGTTAAATTGCCTGACGGGAGAATTGCTTGGGCAAACCCAGGCATTATATTGAGTGACAGCGAGAGACAAATGGAAGCTTGCCTCGCTCAAAAGAGAAGACCTTAAAGATTTTTGTTAACGGCGATAATAAGCTGATGTGCATCTAAATTGCATAATCTTCTCCCCCAGCCTCAAGAAGCTTCCCCAGCTCTCGTAACTGGTGGAAAACTTCTGCCGAGCTGGTCTAGGAAGTCTAACGATGAAGGGTTACGCGCTGGGGGCAAGGTAAGCTTCCAGATTTGGATCGAGAATGACAATATGGTTGTGAGAGTCAAACATAATTTTTCCTTGTTTGTGTAACTTTCCTAGTTCTCTGGTAATAGTCACTCTCGTAGTGCAACAGGCATCGGCAAGCTCTTGATGAGTCAGACGAATACCCACACGAATGCCGCCTCCTACTTTTTGTCCAAATGTCTCTTTTAAAAACAGCAACATATGGTACAAGCGCTCTTGCACTCGTCGCTTTCCAGCGATCGCTAAAAGGGATTCTGTTTGCCGGAGTCGCTGACTAATTTGAGATAAAAGAGCCTGAGCTAAATTGGGAGAAGCTGTAATCTCTGAGAGGGAGATGCGAACTAATTCGACCTTCTCTGAAAGTGCGATCGCTTGATAAGTGGGGAGGTCAGTTAAACTAGAGCCAAACGGCATAGATGAGTTGATCAACCCTACTAGCACATCTTCACCCAGTTCGCTCATTGTACTCAACTTCACCAGACCGTGACGCACAAACCACAGTTGATCGGGTTCTAAGGGGATTAGATCTCCTTTCAAGTAAACATACTTGGGACGGTCTTGGCGAGGATCGTATTCAGGACTATTTTGAGCTAATTGAGCTCGCTGAATAGCGGTGATGTCGCGTAAAATCCAACGTAAGGCGATCAACTGACCCAATGAGTCATACACAGGAGCAACAGACACAGCGGCTTCTATGGAATCACCGATGCGCGGTTCCATGCTGATGGTAAAATGCTGTACTCGGTCATACTGGTGCAATCGGTTTAGTTTCGCACGAAAGACGGAACGCCTTTCTACGGGCACGAAGTTAATCAGCAATTTACCCTGTAAGTGCGACGGTTCAATCCCCAGTAATGTAGCAGCCGCCTGGTTAGCTTCCTGAATTTTCCCTTGTAAATTCGTCACCAAGTAAGCATCCGGCATAAACTCGAATAAGTCTTGGTAGCGCTGACGCTCGGCTTCTAACTGCTGTTGTAGGGATACAAAAGACTCGGTCTGCTTCAACAATTCCTCAGCTGCTATGTGCAGTTCTTCTGAAGTAGTGCCGAGTTCTTTGAGGGCTGTTGGCAAAATCAAATCTTTGGATGGCGGCGACGTGTTCGTGTTTTGGTATAGTCTATCTAACCGTCCCTGCAGAGCTTGTACTTGTTGAAGAAATATATCTACATTCATAGGGATATTTTTACGCATTGCAACTCTACCTCCGGAGAAGCATAAGTAAAATTCCTTCCTTTATACACTTACCTTGGGATATATTTTCAAATAGCCTAACTGTCTGCTGTCTTTCTTCCTTGAGGTAGAGAGGGGGAGCAGGCAGTGAATTAAGCTAATCGGCGTTCAAGTTTCTTTTTGGAGAGGCTACGGAAAGCTTCTTGAGGCTGGGGGAGAAGATCATGCAATTTCAATGCCTATCAGCCTAGTGGGTGAAGATTCAGTGATACTTCAGCCTTAAAGTAAGTAGACATAAATAAACATAACTATAAACAAACTATTTGTTTGCTATGCCCTATGCCCATTCCTCTCAGTGATATTTAACTTCACCGACCTACTTAGTTGACTTGTATCTTGGCACAATTGCGAATACTTTCCAACGTTAATTCGCCCACAACCTTGCCATCATCAACGACTGTTAGCTTCTGTGCTCCTGTCCGTAGTAAGAGCGATAAGGCTTGACGCAGATTATCATCTGGTGCGATCGCATATTCACGACGAGGCTGATCGTTTTGCAGCGTAGGAGTCATTGCCACTTTAACACGCAATAGACTTAATTGACGTACCCGATCATCTGCACCCATTAACTCATGCACAAAAGCATTTGCTGGTCGTGTCAGGATATGCAAGGGCGTATCAAACTGTACAATCTGCCCCTTTTGCAAAATCATAATGTTGTCGGCAAGACGCAGCGCTTCCTCAACATCATGGGAGACAAACAAAATCGTTTTCTTGAGTTGGCGCTGAAGACGCAAAATTTCATTTTGTAGCGTCTCGCGGGTAATTGCATCAATTGCCCCAAAGGGTTCATCCATTAATAGTAATTTTGGATCACCTGCCAAAGCTCTTGCTAAACCAACTCGCTGTTGCTGTCCTCCCGATAGCTGTGAGGGGTAACGATGACGATACTCTTGAGGAGGCAGTTCAACTAGCATCAGCAATTCATCTATTCTGGCTTGGTACTGCATCCTCGACCAACCCAAAAGCTTCGGTACTACTGCAATGTTTTCAGCCACACTCATGTGGGGAAATAAGCCAGACTGCTGAATGACATAACCAATCTGCCGACGTAATTCAGTGGCTTTTCTTTGTCGGATATTAGTGCCGTCCAGATAGATTGAGCCAGATGTCGGTTCGTACAAGCGATTGACCATCTTTAGGAGGGTCGTTTTCCCACAACCCGATGGGCCTAAAATGACCACCAGTTGACCCGCTTTAATCTCACCTGTGATACCATTCACCGCCGGATGGGAGGCACCTGGGAACTTTAGAAATACTTCCTCAAAACGGATTGCGCTCATGCCATTTTGGATTTTAGATTTTAGATTTTAGATTCTGACAATTCCTGCCATTTGGTAGGTTCAAAAATTCAAATTCACCAAATTTAAATTCCAAGCTATCACTGAATTTTCTTGCAAAATTAAGGTTTCAAATTCAATTGAATTTCAGGAGCCTGTTTTTCATTGCCGCTCTTGATTCTTGGCTTCTAACTCTTTTTTAACACCCCTTCTTTTGTCAGAAATTCTTTAGCCACATCGGCAGGTTCGCGTTGTTTTCCACTTACTTCATAGTTCAGACGTCGCAAGGTTTCATTAGTTAATTTGGAAGATAAGCTATTGAGTGCATCACGAATCCCTGGATTATTATTGAGTATTTCCTGACGGACTACGGGAGCAACCTGGTAAGGAGGAAAGAATTTTTTATCATCATCTAACACCACCAGTTTAAAGGCGCTAATCTCCCCATCCGTACCAAATGCAACAGCGACATCGGCTTGGCCATTATTCAAGGTTTTGTACCTTAAACCTGGGTCAGCCGGAATGAATTTTTTGAGTTTAAACTCACCATAGACTTTTTTCAAACCCGGTAATCCATCCTCACGCGCCTCAAATTCAGGAGGCCCAATCATTGTCAATTGGCTGGCTTTAGCCACCACTTGAGAGATGGTTTTAATGCCGTATTTTTTTGCCGTTTCCTGACTCATTACCAGTGCTTGAGTGTTGTTCATAGGGGCAGGCTCAAGCCAGATTAGGTTAAATTTTTGTTGATAGTTTTCAGCCACGGTTTTATAGACTTGCTGTTGATCGCTATTGGCTGGCTGTTTGAGTATCGTCAATAAAGCCGTACCCGTATACTCTGGATATAAGTCAATTTGACCGCTTTGCAAACCAGCTTGGGCAACCGGTGTACCACCCAAGTTAAGTTTACGTTCTACTTTGAAGCCTTTATTTTCTAGCACTAGAGCATACATTTCTCCCAAAATGAATTGCTCAGTAAAGTCTTTGGAACCTACTTTAATGGCTCCACCTGCACCACCATTGCACGCGATCGCACTGAACATCGTGAGCAACGCTAGTAAAAGTGGCACAATGAGACGACGAAGGGATTTCATGGAAAAACGGTTGGGTATCCCACCCAATTGTAAGGTAGTGGGGAAAGCGGGGCAGGATGTACCACTTTCCCAAAAACAATTTGTATGTATGATATCAAGCTGTTTTCCTGTCGAGCGACTATTTCTCAACTTCCACAACACCGCGAAACATATTCATTCCGCAAGTAAAGGAGTATTGCCCCGGTTCTTCAGGCGTAAATTCAATGGGCGTCACCCGATTTAAATCTAAATCTTTAGCAATGTGAAAATCTGGTAAAAGCACCGTCTCTAGACAGCTACTAGGGTCTCGACGTAGGAAATTAAGTCGCACGGATTGCCCAGATTTGACTACAATACGGTCAGGCTCATAGCCGCCGTCTACCATGATGGTTACCTCTTGTGTCCCTTGGTTGGTTTCCGCTTGTTTGGACCTAGTTCTACTCCCTAAAAACCACCAGAGTTCTAGTCCCATCAATACTAAACCACCTACTGTTACACCAAGTTTTAAACCGAAGGGTTGCTCAATACGTTGAAATTGATTGGTTGGATTGGAAGTTGAGGCGGGCATTTCAGTCGCTGTGACTCCTGATGCTATTCCTAATACAAGTCCCAAACCTGTCAGGCTTCCCAAAATCTTGCGTTTGCTAAACATAAGCTGCACTCCTACTTCAATTAAGTAGATGGATCGAATTCATCGTCAGGTGGGCATTGCTCACGATAACCCCTCCAACACTGACAACAATTCATTTCTAATCCCAATTCTCTAAGAAATTGCACTTTATGGGCTCCCGACTGTCGCCGTCCCCCTTATTAAAGGGGACTACAGGGGGTAATGAATTAAATGCATTGTAGAGAGAGAGAACCGCTATAAGTAATGCCCACTCGACAACTAGGTTGGTTGATTTAAGCGTACCTACTTAAGCGGTGAGTTTGGGGTGAAAATTTCGTAAGCGTAGGGCGTTAGTCACAACCGAAACCGAACTAAATGCCATTGCTCCTCCCGCAATAATTGGGTTAAGTAACCAGCCGAAGATGGGGAATAAAATTCCTGCCGCAATGGGAATTCCGGCAACATTGTAGATAAAGGCAAAGAAGAGATTTTGCCGGATATTCTGCATCGTAGCGCGAGACAGTTGAATGGCGGTAACAATGCCTTGCAAGTCGCCAGAGATGAGAGTAATGTCACTCGCGGCGATCGCAACATCAGTTCCTGTCCCGATCGCAATTCCTACATCAGCCTGAGCCAAAGCGGGTGCATCATTAATCCCATCCCCCACCATGGCTACAATTTTCCCTTCTGATTGCAGTTCTTTCACCTTATCTGCTTTTTGGTCGGGTCGAACTTCGGCAAATACTCGGCGAATCCCCACTTCAGAGGCGATCGCTTCTGCGGTTTGACGATTATCTCCCGTCAGCATCACCACCTCTAACCCTAACCGTCGTAATGCTCTCACCGCATTGGCTGAAGAGGGTTTGAGCGCATCAGCAATACCCATCAATCCCTCAATTTCTCCATCCGCCGCAATCCAGATGACTGTTTTTCCCGTCGCTTCCCATCTCGCTTTGTGTTCTTGCAGAGGATGAGTATCAATTCCCAATTCCTCCATCCAGCGTTGCGTGCCAATTTGGACGAGTCTGTTGGAAACGATACCTTGTACACCACTGCCTGCGATCGCTTCAAAGTCCGTTACCTCTGTTAACTGCACTTCTTGGGATTGAGCATATCGAACCACAGCCTCAGCTAGAGGATGTTCGGAATGACGTTCAACCGTTGCAGCTAAGCGTAACAGTTTTAACTCATTATTGTGAGCCGTTCCATGAACAGTAACATACTCAGTTACCGTCGGTTTTCCTTGCGTCAAAGTACCCGTTTTATCCAGCACGATGGTGTGAATTTTGTGAGCCAGTTCTAAACTGTCTGCACCTTTAATTAAGATGCCATTTTCTGCACCTTTACCGGTTCCCACCATGACAGACGTGGGAGTAGCTAAACCCAAGGCACAAGGACAAGCGATAATCAGTACTCCAACCGTAGTAATCAGAGCAAGGGTGAAGTTACCCATGATGTCAAACCAAATCATGAAGGTGGTAATGGCGATCGCAATCACCACAGGTACAAACCACCCCGTTACTTGATCAGCTAATCGTTGAATGGGGGCTTTAGAACCTTGCGCTTGTTGCACCAGTTGCACAATCTGGGATAGAACCGTATCCTTCCCCACTCGTGTTGCCCGGAACTTAAAGCTACCAGTTTTATTAAGGGTTGCTCCAATCACCTCATCTCCAGGCTGTTTCTTGACAGGTACACTCTCCCCCGTCACCATCGCTTCATCAACCGTAGAAGCACCTTCAATCACTTCGCCATCTACGGGAATTTTTTCTCCCGGACGCACCAAAATTACATCATTGATTTGCACCTCTTGAATGGGAATATCCATTTCAATTCCGTCACGAATCACTCTGGCATCTCTCGCTTGCAGCCCAATGAGTTTACGGATAGCTTCTGAGGTTTGTCCCTTGGCACGATTTTCAAATAACCGCCCCAAGAGGATTAAAGTGATGACAATCGCCGCGCTTTCATAGTACACCTCCGGCATCAAACCTTGCGCCCTCAAAATGTTAGGAAAAAGGGTCACAAATACTGAATAAAAATACGCCGCGCTTGTGCCTAGGGCAATGAGTGTGTCCATGGTTGCAGCATGGCGTTTTAGTGCTTTCCAAGCGTTGACATAGAAGCTGTAACCACACCAAAATTGCACAGGTGCAGTCAGCACTAATTGCAGCCAAGGGTTATGCAACCATGCAGGAATCAAGGGGAAGTGTAACCCAGTCATGGCAGGCAATGAACCCAAGATGAGGAGGACACTAATGACTCCTCCTACTACAACTTTACGCCTAAGGTCGCGTGACTCGGCTAAACGGGCATCTTTTTCAGCATCATTCTCTCCAGTGATCATTTCTTGTGCTTGGAGGGATTGGGCGGAGTATCCTGCCTTATCAACAGCGTCTTGAATTGTCTCAATATTGGTTTTTTGGGGATCGTATTTAACTGTGGCTTGCTCCATGCCAAAGTTAACATTGCACTCGCTGACTCCTGGAACAGCTTGAATTGCTTGTTCAATCGCGTTAGCGCAGGAGGCACAACTCATGCCTCTCAGTTGTAGCGTGAGGGTTTCCATTTGGCGAACTCCTTTGCACCCCTTGGACTAGAGTTAGGGGATATGAATGATTAAGCAGCGGGATAACCTGCGGCGGCGATCGCATCTTTGATCGCAGCTTCAGTAGCTAGTGTCTCAATACTGACCATTTTCGTTTTCGTGTCAGCGTCTACCTTGGCGGTTGGATCAAGGGTGGTAACGGCTTTGGTGACGGTATTCACACAGGCGGAACAGGCGATTTTTGGGACTTTTAGCTGTAGTTTCATTGGCTTGAACTGATAGACTTAACCGTTCTGTTTTAGAACTAAATCTATTTTTAATCCTCCACCCAACTGGAGAGTCAAGCACAAATCCAATAGTTCAAAATTTTTTTATCCTTGAGAACCTGAAGCCGCGACTGGGCGCGTGCTTATAGCAAACCGCGAATCGGCTCAGTGTTCGCCATAAGCACAATGCAAGGCAGCACCTCTGCTATATTTTTGACCTTATCGACCAATTTAAATCTTCATCAAATCAATAAAAATAAGTAGCTTTTCGCAGAGCAGATTAATTATCACTTCATACCTTAATAGCTAAACTGGCAGTGGATAGGGATGATAGCGATTACTTCTTCCTTAACTAGGATCTAACTGTCGCTTGACAGAAACTCAATTGAATCTGAATTGGACAAGGAGAATGGAGATGAAGAGGTTAATAGAAGCAGTCGTTATAACGACAGTACTCGCCATCGTTGCAGACCCAGCACTGCTGATGACTGGTATTTCATTTTTTCGGGGCGCGGGTCAGATGGTTAGTGTAAACTCAGAGAACATAGCCCTTGGCACAGTCCAAGTACAGGCTTACAAGTAAGAGCGGTGTGCTTTCAGGCAGATATTACTGGTTGAAGATGAGCCAGATTTGGGCGTTGCACTTGAAGCGAACTTTAAATCAATCAGGCTATTCGGCAGCAAACGCCTCACTCATGTAGTAGCTGCTCCAATACGCCTCCGGCAACGCAAGCTTGCGTTGTCAGACTGTGAGGAATTATAGCAAAAGGCAGAAGGCTCCAGGGCAGAGGGCTTTTATGTTTATTACTGGTATGTGGTCGTTTCAGCCGTTAGATCTGTCCTAACCTTTATGGCGATAGCTATAATTGCAACAGTCTATGGATTAGGTTATCACCTTAATTCCATTCCTAATAGAGAGTCAGCCAATTCAAACGTTACGAAGATAAATAGATACCACTCTTATGCAGAGGAAGCAGGGGAGGGGGAGACGTTTTATGGGTTTTCTCTGCTCGTTAGCCCCCCCTATTCCCTAAGCTAGAGCAAAATCGCAGGACAGTTGCGTTACCGCTTCTTTTTCGAGGATTTAGGAGAAAGTAGCATAGTCATTCTGCTTCCTTCGCTTTTGGGGGCTTGCTCCAGATCGGCGAATTCTTGCAAATCGTTAGCCATCCGCTTAAGCAGTGCCTCTGCTAAATTGACGTGTTGATTTTCCCGCCCCCTGAGCGTAATGGTTGTTTTGACTTTATCTCCCCCGTTGAGAAATCGTTCGGCTTGAGAGACGCGCACCTGATAATCATGTTCTGCAATGTTGTAGCGCATCTTCACTTCCTTGAGCACCGTAGGTCGAGCCTTCCCGACTTTTTTGGACTGCTGATACTTCCACTTGTCATAGTCCATGATTCGGCAGACTGGCAGCTCCTTGTTGTCGCCAACCAGCACAAGATCCAATTCTTTTTCCTCTGCAATTCGCAAGGCATCCCTAGGAGCCATAAGCCCCAGTTGAGTACCGTCAATATCAATGACTCGAACTTGAGGAAAGCGAATCTGTTCGTTAATCAGAGGTGTGTTGCGATTAGCTTGATTAGCTCTTTTTTGTTCTACAGGCATGAAGAACTGTATAAACTAAGTTGAGGAAGGTTAGGAATTGACTCAGTTCTAAGCTGCTATGCTTTTAACTGGCCTAATCGAAAATCCGAAACGCGACGCTTATCTGGGTTTCGCTGACTTTACATTAAGCTAAGTCAATGATGAGCCGCTGAGCACTGATTTTTCCTATTTGTAATTATATTCCTATCACCTGGGTCTGCGTAACGGGTGTACAGTAACACACCCAATCTGCAGGACATAGTTCGTTACACGTCTAGCGGTTAGGGATACCGTCATACGGTTATCCGGGATTTCTGAGGTATCGGTGCTTTGGCAAGCGTTGAAAGGCGTCCCTACTTGTAGTAAGCGGCGCTTGCGCCCTCAGAAGATACCATGCAAGTGCCGATGGGGGTTTCGAGGGTGCAAGCCGTGCCGAAAACTGTGCCTTGCCAGGTTCCAAGACACCTTTGAGTATTTCCCCACGTTGACGGGCAGCAGTATTTGCCACATTGAGATTGGGAAGAGTAAATTTCAGTTCAGCGTCGAATAGGGCATATTCTGGGCGAATCTTTAGGCCAGAATCGGAGATGTCACCCAGCCCTCTGATTTCTTGTATTGTTTACATTTTTTAAATCTATCGCGGTAAGTCTCATATTAGCCACTGACCCCATCAGCCATTTCTAGGTAAGAAATGCCAGCTTCAGCTAGTCCTCAAAGGTAAATCTAGAACATCGGTTCAGTAACCGTAAAATTCGCTCAGACAAGGCGAGCGGGGAATAAGGAATGGGAAAAAGCTACCAAATTCCTCTTCCTGATTCCCTCTTCTGACTTCTGGAGAGGGATGAATGGCTGTTGAGCTACAACTCAGAATTATTCTGAATTTTGTTAAACTCTTTAACCTAATTAATAGGATAAATTAGATTTTCAAATGAGTAATTGAATATACAGATTTAAAGAGTGGATAAATTAGATTATTTCTCTGGGTATATTGGATGAACACAAAAGTGACACTGTAGGAGGATTCACAAAAAATTCACCTTTAGCTACAACAATGAAATATAAACAGGCTAGACTTGCAATTTTAAATCATTTCAATTCAAGGAGAGCTGGAGAGACTTGTTGAGCTAAAGATACCGCTAATTCATGACTTGAAGGAGATTCGACATGCTTGGACAAATGTGCTGGCTACCGGTGCTAGGTTCTGACGGAGATAAAATATTGCACTTGCGCAAAAATCCTAACCAGCCTTGGCGACCCTACACGGCGTGCCCAGAGTATGCAGTTCCCGACTACAACATTCCTAGAGGTTCTAAGGGATGGGCAACCTATCAAAAATTGATGCGGGCGAAGTGGACTTTAATCCCTAGTGACCAGGCAATGCCAGAGTTTTCATTGTCCAACCCAAAAATAGCTCAACCTATCGCTGGTTAAGCTAGTTAGGGTAAGTAATCGCTCCTCTCAACGTTATTTCATCTGCTCTAAATTGAGAGTTTTGCTAGAGAACAGAAAGGGATTTTGCAATCAGATTTTGCTTGGGATGCTCTTTCTGTTCTGCTATGGAGCGAATATCCCAAATTCACTTGCGACTAAAGTCCCGAATTTCAGTAGGACTCAAATCCTATAGCTAGTCCATTAGCGAGGCTCAGATTTTTTCAGAGAATATTTATACAGTAAAAGTGAAGCTAAGGACTCATTAACCCAATCGAGATTAAACACCGACTGGTAAATCCGGTTATTGACCGTTAACTTGCCATCTTGCTTAACTACTAACCCAGACAAGTTTAATTCCATTTGTTCTAACGTGTCATTCGCTGTAAATTGTCCATGCTGCAAAACTTGCTGATAGAGTTCTAAGAGATAGCTAGCCCGTTTTTCATGGAACAAAATTCGATCGCGTATCGTTTTCAAGTGTTCCGGCTCATCTTGCACTTCCCAGTTTTGGATAATGCGCGATCGCACCAGATTCTCCACCCACTCTTGCTCGCTACCGATTGAAATGGGAGTGTTCGATAAATGGATAAACTGGCAAACCTTCTGCGTCAAAAAAGGCTGACCGTTTGTCCAGTCCAGCACCGCTTGCAACACAGATTGAGGATTGCTAGCTACTCCCGCTAACCCCAAAGCCAAAGGTTGCGCTTCTTGTAAGTGGAAGCCTCTCAATTCAATAGCGCGACCCGTATTAAAGAGGGTACACTGCTGGTCTCGAATTAAATCTGAAGGATGCGCTACCCCAACTAAAGCAAAGGTGAGCCGCCGATAATCTGGGTAATCTTCCCGACTGCTATGGCATTGACGAATGAATGCCCAGAAATCCTCTACATCGAAATTTAATCGCAGAATGCTGTCAATTTCATCCACAAAAATTACTACATTTTGGGGAATTAAATTGAGCAAAATCTGTTCAATAAATGTACTAAATTTGTTAATATTAGATAGCCGCCCGTGATTTATCCACCACTCTTCTAAATCAAAGCGGTCATAAAGTTCTAGACTACTTAAAATACTATCAATTAACCCCGCATACCACTGATCAGACGTAATACTCTGACTAGCAATCGCTGTTAAATCAATCGTTGCACAGGCAACACCTATCGCTTGCAATCGCTGTGTAGTACGCACGCGCAAGCTAGACTTGCCCGTCTGTCGCGGGTTGAGTACATAACAAAACTGCCCCTGTTTCAAGCTTTGGTAAAGGTCTTGGTCAGCCTGCCGAGTAACATAGGTAGGGGCATCTAGTGGCAGACTTCCTCCAACTTGATAGTGATAAGTTGAGCAAAACTTGGTGTTCATCTAGCCATCCTCCTCTCAGCAAATTTAAAGCAAAGGTGCGAGACGAACACGGAAATACTGGCGGTACAAATCGCAACGGGGTGTTACTTCATTGCCTTGCAAGTAGACCAATCCCATACTATGCAACTTAAAGGCTTGAATGGATTCTAATTGTACGGGATTGTCCGCCATCACCACTTTGTTTAAAGCGGCAGCTAGCTCTGGATGTTGAGATAAAATCCATAAGTGCCGTCGCAAATGGTCGTTATAAAGTCCAGCATCAGTGGGAGCAGTTTCTAACAGTTGAGCCAAGGTAATCTCTTGTCGGGCAATATGGTAAAGAGCCAGCCGCACTAGATAGGGATGCCCTCCCACCATTGCCATCAGTTGCCCTACCTCTGTCGTTCCCCAAGCCAGCCCATGTCTGAGGGCTAAATCTTGTACCTGTTCTGATTTAAATTCGGGTAATTCAATGGGTAGCCCCACATTAAACGGTGATTGATTAATATCCATGGGGACATAAACTTCCGTAGAATGCACCACCACTAAGCGGAGCTTTTTCCAAATCTCTCGATTCTTGGCTTCCTCGTGCCACGCTCGCAATAAACCAAAAAAATCAGCGGTAAGTTCGGGATATTGTAACACTCGGTCTACCTCATCTAAACCGAGAACTAGAGGCTCTGTAATATTGGCTAATAAGTAGCGCTCAAAATAGGACTTGCAACTGACTTTACTGCCAAAAATTCCACTCCAATAATCCGTTAATCGATCAGGTAACTGTAACTCCAGAGCAACGACAGCGCAAAACCACTTTAAGAACTGATCTAAGTCAGTGAAAACTTGACCATCCGCCAATTGCAAACTTAAAGGCACGCTACGGTAGCCCAAAGTAGTCGCTTGCTGAAGAATGCGAGCCATTAAAGAAGTTTTACCCATCTGTCTGGGAGCCTTGATACGGATGAGGGCACCGGGTTTAGCGATCGCTTCGTAACAGCGTTCATCAATACCAACTCGTTCCACATAAAAGGCAGAAGCCAGTTCTACTTGTCCCATTGGTAACTCTGGCTCGGCAACGGGTTGAGGGGGGTGATTGGGAAGCAGGGTATAGGGACTGGGGAGAAGGGTGTTGTCCTTTGCCCTTTTGAGGAGAGGTACAACAGCAGCGTTTGGCTCGGCTTGGCTGGGAGGATTCACGGACACAAACGCTTCCAATACGGCTTGTACAATTGTTTGGGTATCTTCCGGCGATCGCCACTCGTACTCAGGAAGCCCTCGGAGAAAGCCACGTAAGTCGTGGTTGAGATAGCTGAGCGGACAATTAACGCGAATGGGTAAGATGAGGGGATTGCCCGCCGAGCGATAATCTCGTAACCAGCGCACCTCTTCGGTTACCATTTCACTACGAGCCGCCAGCGTTGAAAGCAGCAGTAGCACGTAATTACATTGCTTTAATTCCCGGTAAATTTGCTGTAAGCCGTTGTGATCCATCCGCTGCTTACCACTGGCGATGAAGACTTCGTAGCCTTTAGCTCTTAAAGCGGACTCTAACTCTTGATTGAGCGATCGCTCTGGCTCTTGGTTCCCCTGGTAACTGAGTAACACTTTAGTCCGATTTGGGGGGTCTGGAGGCGATTCAGGGATTAACCCGTACCGAGTACAAATGGCAAACAACTCAGAACGATGGGGTAAGCCCCGATCTTCCGTTAAGCCAAATGCCTCGCATATATTCTGGATGTGTTTTCTCACCGTAGCTTGACATATAGTCAGTTTTGAGGCTATTTCTGCATCTTTTTTCCCCTGCAAAAATAAGTGCAACACCTCTTTTCGCCGAGGATGCAGCTTTGCGTATCTCTTAGAAAACTCTTCTTTATCCATGTTTTCTAACAAAAAGGGGTAAGGGGTTAGAGGGTAAGGGTTAGGGGAGAAGAATGTCTTCACTCTCCATTCCTAATCTATAGACTGAGCGAACGGTGCATTCGTGTAAGCACTTTCACACTTGTGTACTGTTCCAGAGCAAAGCGTTCCTGTGTGAGTCTTAACTACACAACTAGCCTAATCGCTTGGGTAGCTGGCGATAGTAGGAACAACAAACAGCTCTTTGTTCCAGGTTAAAGATACAGCGAAGTTTCTTCCTAATACAAAGCCACAAGAAGGCGACCTGGACAATAGGCGGGGTAATCAACCAACTCTAGCGTTGATTGACTCTCTTTTTCGTTGTTCCATTTTTTCCCTTTCATAATTAAGAGGAGTGCAACTGATGTTAGTTGTCAAGGAAGCGTTGTCTGCACAAGCGTTAGTCTGCCTGCAAAAGCTGAAAGCACTTGACCTAGCGGCTGTGGCACGTCACCTAATGAACCCCAGCAATGGTGATGGCTGGACTCGACAACAAGCCTTGCGAGCCATTAGACGCTACAAGACATTTTTATTTGTCAGTTACCTGTATCCGCCAATCGTGCTGATTCCAACGCAGGAAATTGATCGGGTTTGGCATTGCCACATTTTGCATACATGCAAGTATCGTCAAGATTGTGAGATGCTGTTTGGTTATTTTATAGACCACGAGCCTGAGTCTGCGGTTTCGAGTGAAACACATCAGCAAAATTTGGATGTAGCGTTTGCCCAAACTCATGCACTCTTAGCTCTGTGGGAGGGGTACTTTGAGGCGGATTCCCAAGAGACTGAATTGCCTAGCCTAGGAGAGCTGGAATTAACAGAGTGTCAACTTCAATTTGGATATGAGGGCGGCAAGGGAGACTTGCACTTCCAACACAGTGCTTGTGGTAGACCCAAAATTGAGAATCGTTATACTTAATCCAGCAGGAGTAAGCTATTCCCCATTTAATTTACAGAGTTGGGACAGGCAAGATGCCCATTCAACAAGAGTGTTAACAACAACGACAGTGCAAACTAGATGTGGAACAGCTTAGTATTTATCCTGCTGTGTTCCTATCACCACTCAATCAAGAGTGATTTCACTATTCAACAGCCGTCGCGATAGTAGGAGTAGAGGCCACTTCCTCCTCAGTTATTGGCTCCTGTGTCTCTAAGAGCACTGACGGCTTGGGTTTTGTCGGCTTGGGACCCCGCACTAAGGCGGGATTCACACTACTAGGGCGTGAATCCTGTTGATGGCGTTTACCTCTTCCCTTAGTTTTGTCTTTCTTCCGAAAAGGCTGTCCGCTCGTCGAGTCAAGAGGCTCTTCAATGGGGCGTTCTTTCCCTTTGACCTGTTCACCAACATCACTCGATGGAGCAACAGCCTGACGCTCGGACTTCTTTATAGGACGTTCTACCATGACTTGAACACTCTTTGAGCTTTGGATCAGACGGTTTACTCACTACTGTGTTTATCCTAACGCTTACCCTGTTGTGAACTACTCAACGTATATTTGATTTGCATAAGTGGTAGGACACGAGAGATAAATACTACAACCCCATATCACAAAATTCTTGCATCTTGATATGAGCATCACAAACAACTCAGCCTATGAATATCAAGTTGGGGGCAGTTTACCCATTGATGCACCTAGCTATGTGATACGACAAGCCGACTCTGACTTGTATCACGGATTAAAAGCTGGGGAGTTTTGTTACGTCCTCAACTCTCGGCAGATGGGGAAGTCTAGCTTGCGGGTACGCACGATGCAACGCCTACAAGGGGAGGGAATTGCTTGTGCGGCGATTGACATTACTGCAATTGGGACTTGGGATATTACTCCAGAGGAATGGTATGCCGGAGTAATTGACTGTATTGTTAGTAGCTTGGAGCTTTATCAGACGTTTGATTTAGACGAATGGTGGTTACAGCATAGTAGGCTTTCTAATGTTAACCGATTGAGTAAGTTTATTGAAGAGATTCTACTTCAGTGGATTCCACAAAATATTGCAATTTTTGTGGATGAAATTGACAGCGTTCTCAGCTTGAGTTTCAATATTGATGATTTTTTTGCTGTTATTCGTGACTGCTATAACAAACGGGCAGATCATCCGGATTACCGACGATTGACGTTTGCCCTGATTGGGGTAGCAACGCCCTCGGATTTAATTCAAGATAAACGGCGCACCCCGTTCAATATTGGTCGGGCGATTGCAATGACGGGTTTTGGGTTACACGAAGCTCAACCTTTAGCTGTAGGGTTGGCGCAAAACGCGAGCAATCCTCAAGCGGTACTGCAAGCCATCTTGGACTGGACAGGGGGGCAGCCGTTTCTCACGCAAAAGGTATGTCGGCTGATTCGGAGTGCTGAAGCTGCAATTCCAGAAGGACGTGAGCGAAGGTGGGTGGAGGAGTTGGTGCAAAAGCGTATTATTTCTAACTGGGAAACTCAGGATGAACCGGAGCATCTTAAAACGATACGCGATCGCATTTTGAAAAAAGACCAGCGGAGTGTCGATCTACTTAGGCTCTATCTGCAAGTTTTGCAAGAAAAAGAAGTAGAAGCCAATGGTTGTCTTGAACCAACACAATCCGAATTACGACTATCGGGTTTGGTCGTTAAGCAGTACGGTAAATTAAGGATTTGTAACCGCATTTATGAAGCTGTTTTTACTCGGGATTGGGTTACCAAAGCCATAGCGGAGCTACGACCTTACGGGGAAGCCCTGGCAGGATGGATAGCTTCCAACGCTCAGGACAAAATTTGGCTGTTGCGTGGGCGGGAATTACGGCAGGCACAAGCCTGGGCAGCTAATAGGGAAAACTTAAAATTAAGTATTCAAGATTATCAGTTCTTAAGTGCTAGTCAAGAATTGAAAAGGCGCAGAGTTCAGCAGCGCTTTGCCTTAAGTTTAGTAGCCAGTGTAGGGTTGGCGATTGGATTAGTTGTGGAATTTAGGCAAGAACTCACTAGCTATTTAGCTGCACAGATAGCAGGCCCTGAACAATTTAGTCAAGGAGAGAAAACTTTTTTTGCTAGTCATAAAAATTTTAATCGACAAATTGGTATTGAAGAGTTTAAAAAAAGACATTATTGGCGAGCCGCTGAATTTTTCAAAAAAGCAACAATAGCCGCTACTAACGACCCAGAAATGTGGATTTACTACAATAATGCACGAGCAATTCAACGGGGTAATCCTCTAACTCTTGCAGTTGTTATACCTGCCAATGCCAGAATAGAAACTTCTCTAGACGTACTGCGGGGAGTAGCACATGCACAGGATAATTTTAATAAGCAGCGGGAAAAATCAAAAGCTCAGTTATTGAAGATTATCATTGCCAATGATGATAATGAGCCAACCCAAGCAAGGAGAGTTGCCCGGAGGCTGATTGCAGACTCAGAGGTGATGGGAGTAATTGGACATAATGCTAGTATTGCTAGTCTTGAGGCACTAGAAGAGTATGAAAAAGCCAGTCTATCCATGATATCTCCAACTAGCAGTAGTACTGAACTAAATAGTAAGAACAGTAGAGTTTTTTTTAGAACAGTTTCTTCTAATCGCTCAATTGCCAACAAGTTAGCTAACTATGCTATACATAAAAAAATTCGTCAACTAGTTATTTTTTATAGACCTGACGATTCTTATAGTAAAAATTTAACAGATGAGTTTGGAAAATTTATTAAGAATCAACCCATGAAAATTATAGCAAAAGTAGATTTGACAAGTCCTGAATTGAATAAAGATTGCCAAGAGTACCTCAGTAAATTTAAGGATAAAACTGATGCATTTGTCTTTTTTTCAAATACAGAGTTAATTCCTGTTGTCGCTGAAGTTGCTCGTGCCCGAAATCATCTGAGAATCCTACAAAAAAAGCTGCTCCTGGGAGGAAGTGCCTTGGATCATCCAGACACTTTAACGTTAGGTGGCTCAGCTTTAGAAGGCATGATTCTAGCTGTACCTGGCTTGGCTGGCACACCCAACGCGGGAGAGTTTGTGCGTCAATCTCTCGATAGATGGGGAGTGGAGGTTAATTGGCGCACTGCTGGCAGTTATTACGCGACTCAGGCTTTCATTAAAGCTCTGTCTACGACTGACAAGCCTGATCGCTCAAGCGTACTGAAGAAACTTCAATCTATGAATCTTTCAGGCAAGGAACCAGTTCTCGTTAAATTAAGTAAAGATGGCAGTGGCTCCAAAGGAAGCAAGTTTCGGTTTGAACTGGCTGAGTAGGGGAAATGAGTTGGAGGCGATCGCTTCTTAACCTCAACTTTCTTAAGGGCATGACATGTCATGCCCCTACAACGTCTCACTAAAACAAAAAGTAACGCTGTGCCATTGGTAAAACTGTTGCCGGTTCACAGATGAGTAATTCCCCATCTGCTCTAACCTCATACGTTTCGGGGTCTACTTCCATGTGGGGTAACGCATCGTTAAGCTTCATATCTCGCTTACTCAACTGCCGCGTATTAGACACCGCAACGGCTGATTTTTGCAAACCAAGTTGTTCGGGAATTCCCTGTTCTAGCGCTGCCTTGGAAACAAAGGTAAAGGAAGTTGCCGCGATCGCACCGCCAAAACTCCCAAACATCGGACGCATGTGAACGGGTTGGGGTGTGGGAATACTAGCATTTGCATCGCCCATCTGCGACCATGCGATCGCACCTCCTTTAATCACTATCTCCGGTTTCACGCCAAAAAACGCCGGACGCCACAAACACAAATCCGCCAACTTACCCTCTTCCACAGAACCGACATACTCGGCAATACCGTGTGCGATCGCAGGATTAATCGTGTACTTGGCAACGTACCGCTTCGCCCGGAAGTTATCATTCTCAGCAGACATCTCTGGAACCCCTCCTGTTTCCCCCCCTTGGTAAGGGGGGGCTAGGGGGGGTAAAAATCCCCGTTGCACCTTCATTTTGTGCGCCGTCTGCCAAGTGCGAATAATCACCTCGCCCACTCGTCCCATTGCCTGCGAGTCAGACGAAATCATACTGAATGCGCCCAAGTCATGCAGAATATCTTCTGCCGCAATCGTTTCCCGGCGAATTCGCGACTCTGCAAACGCCACATCCTCAGGAATCCCCCGATCTAAGTGGTGACACACCATCAGCATATCCAGGTGTTCTTCCAAGGTGTTGAGGGTGTAGGGACGGGTTGGGTTGGTAGAAGAGGGCAGCACGTTGGCTTCACCGCATACCTTAATAATGTCTGGGGCGTGCCCTCCCCCTGCACCTTCGGTATGGTACGTGTGGATCGTGCGGTTCTTAAACGCTGCGATCGTCGCTTCGACAAATCCTGCTTCGTTTAGGGTATCGGTGTGAATGGCTACTTGGACATCGTATTCATCTGCAACACTAAGGCAGGTATCAATTGCCGCGGGCGTCGTTCCCCAGTCTTCGTGTAGCTTCAACCCCATTGCCCCAGCAATGATTTGTTCCTTTAACGCTTGAGGTTGGCTACTGTTACCCTTGCCTAAAAAGCCGAGATTAACGGGAAACGCATCAGCCGCTTGCAGCATCCGGTAAATGTTCCAAGGGCCGGGGGTGCAGGTGGTAGCATTAGTGCCAGTAGCGGGGCCAGTTCCACCACCTATCATGGTAGTGATGCCAGACGCGATCGCCACTTCAATTTGTTGGGGACAAATAAAGTGAATGTGGGCATCAATTCCCCCGGCGGTAAGAATCATCCCTTCCCCCGCCACCGCTTCAGTACCGGGACCAATAATGATGTCTACGTTGTCCTGAATATAAGGATTTCCCGCTTTGCCAATCTTGAAAATCTTGCCGTCTTTAATGCCAATATCGGCTTTAACAACTCCCCACCAATCCAGAATCAGGGCGTTAGTAATCACCATATCGACAGCTCCATCGGCATTGGAAATCGGGGACTGTCCCATGCCATCCCGAATCACCTTACCGCCGCCGAACTTGACCTCATCGCCGTAGGTGGTAAAATCGCGTTCCACTTCAATGAATAATTCTGTATCAGCAAGACGGATGCGATCGCCTACCGTTGGCCCAAATGTTTCGGCATAAGCGCGACGATCCATTCTGTAACTCATAATTGCTCCTCACAAGCTGCGAATTTTGAATCCCTCAAACGTCATTGGGAAGCCATTTCCCTCTGGAGAAGCACACATTACTCCTACATTCAATGTCTCAACCGGCGTGAGATAAGCTAACCTCAGCAAAGTGTACTGCTTTCCATCCAGAGAGTATTGCACCTCTACCGCAGTTTGGCGTCGAGTTACACGCACCCAAAGCCAAGTAGGATTCTGTAGCATTGGTACAACAGACCAGTCTGAGTAATCTCTTGTTACCACAGCACTGACTTGTTGTACACCATTCACATACTCGATACCACACTTTAACCAATTGGCTTGATTCAAACGCAGCATGATTCCTGCCTGATCGTACAACTCTTGATACTCACCGCTAACACTTACCTCAACGACGAAGTCTCCCTTCACCGATTGATAAAAGAAGTGTCCATTATCTCGAATGAAGCCGTAGTGAGTCTCACGCCAAAAGTCTGTTTTTGCTCCAGAAGTGATGTGAATTTGATTACCTTGAACGTTCCAAACCGGAGGCTCGTTGTACCATTCCATATCCTTTCATCAGGGTATTTTTGCAAGAATAACTTTTATTCCAGCCACATGATTGGGTGAGAGTGCTGTTGTAGCTTCAAGCTATAGCAATCCTAAATGAGTTGCAAACACCTCTCCTTTCCCCTGTCCCCCTTCTCTTGTTCAGGAATCAAATAGGACGGCTATATAGAGAGGGAGAATAGAAAGGGAAAGAAAAATTGGGATAAGGTTAGGAGCGGGAAGCGAGATACGTATGGCACGAGGCGACCAAATTTATGTAATGCAAGAATTTCTTAACATTCAAGGGGTGTACGAGCATCATGGCATTGACTGCGGCGATGGCACCGTGATTCACCAACGTAAGCGGACTGAAACGATTGAACGTACGTCGTTTGCTAACTTCGTGAATAACGCCAAGTCTAAGGTGTATGTCAGGCAATACCGAACTTGTTTTATCCCAGATCTAGTTGTGCAACGGGCAGAAAGTCGATTGGATGAACGCAATTACAATTTGCTGTTTAACAACTGCGAACACTTTGCGACTTGGTGCAAGACGGGGGTGAGCGAGAGTCGGCAGGTGAAAAACTTTATTCCTGTCATTACTCACATCAATACTGAAAATTTGGATAATCCAATTTTTCAAGCGCTCAAAGAAACTGACCGAAATCAGGCTTTCAAATCATTGAATGAGGCTCTCTCAACGATCAGGGTAACTTGGGATACGATCCAACCGGAGTACAACCAGGCAGTTCAAGAAATCGATATTTGGCAGCGAGTAGCACAGCAAGCACTCAAACAAGGTAGGGAAGACTTGGCGCGGGAGGCGATCAGAAGAAAGCTGTCCTACAAAAAGCGTGCCACTGAAGATAAAGCCAAGCTCGATAGACTGGCAAGTATGACAGAAACGCTTGTTCGTAACCGCCTTGCCTTGCAAGAAATTAGATAAACTTCTTTTGAGGCTTAAGCATCAAGCTGACCATTGATTCTACCGTTAAAACCATAAACCTGACGGCTACCCACAAAGGGCACTAGTACCACATCTCGTTCGTCTCCTGGTTCAAAGCGGACAGCAGTTCCAGCGGGGATGTCTAATCGCATACCTTTGGCTCGCTCTCGATCAAAATGTAGCGCTTCATTCACCTCGTAGAAGTGAAAATGAGAGCCAACTTGAATCGGGCGATCGCCAGTATTCGCTACCTGCAATCGCAGGGTAGAACGTCCTGCATTCAGTTCAATTTCCCCATCTTGGGTGATGACTTCTCCGGGAATCATGCTAACCTCTATCTTTGGAAAATAAAATCCTTTTCGTCATAATAAAGTGTAGCCGTATTTTTTTTAATTTATAGCTGTCACCCTAAAGGTCAGGACAGATTTAACCGCTGAAACGACCACATACCAATAATAAACATTCTGCCTTCTGCTATATCTTAGGTGTAGGAGCAACGCTAGTTGATGATTCCGGAATCATACTGGCCTGCCTTGTAGTAGATATAAGTGAAAAGCTGCATCAACAAAGTAATGATTCCATAGGTATATGGCGGTCTTGCTTTAGGGGTGGAAAATAACAACCTACAAAGGGTCAGACAATACAGCAAAAGAGAATAGAAGATTTTAAAGGTTATTTAGCGTTGCTAGTCAACTGCTGTTTTGTGTAAGTTTTGACGGCTGCAAAAATTTTTATTGTTAATAGTTAAACCTGAAAGTATTACTACTAATCTAGGTTGGTTAGCCAATACTACCATCTCATAAAATTCTCCGATTAAGAATTATTTTAATTAATAATCCTAGGGTTTATCTACTATTCACTTAATCTTTATCGGCCTAATTATAATACAAATAATCTATAATTAAGAATTGTAAACACAGGTAATTTTTTATGATGATTGACACTCTCAGAGGCATTGTAGGGAATTTAGCGGTACTGAGATATTTAGTCGTGAAGGAGAGAAAGTACAAGCGACGAGATATTGAAAGACTCTTAGATACGATTGATGAACTTCTCGTCACACCGAACAATCTTTCGACGAAAGGAATTCTAATTTTTCAGCAAGATGTGGCTGAGTGCATCACTCTGTTAGAGGAGAGGAATCAGGAAGAGAAATCTCAAGAACAACGACGAGAAATTGACGCGGTACTCCAACGACTTCATCAAATTCTTGAGAAATGTCAGCAGATGCAAGGGTTGCAACAGTTAGTCTGACTCGTGAGGCTGATTGTCAACTTACTGATGCACAGCACGAAAGAAGGGTGCATCTTTGTTACCGAATAGTTTTTCACAAGGGCATCAAAATTCTAAATTCTGTAAACGGCTGAGGCATTCTAACGAATTGGGTTATGAACTGTGACCAATTTAGTGCCATCCGGAAATGTCGCTTCCACCTGTACTTCATGCACCATCTCTGGTATCCCTTCCATCACATCCTCTGGTGTGAGAAGAGTCGTTCCATAGCTCATTAACTCTGCTACACTACGTCCCTCTCGCGCACCTTCTAAAATTGCCGCAGAGATATAGGCAACGGCTTCTGGATAGTTGAGTTTTAATCCTTTGTTTTTGCGTCGTTCTGCTAGTAGTGCAGCCGTAAAAATGAGTAATTTGTCTTTTTCTTGAGGCGTTAGTTGCATTGTTTAATTTTAGATTTTGGATTTTGGATTAAAAGGGTAGTGGGTAATGGGTAATGGGTAATTTTTAAACTTGCCAGACTCGTGGCTTAGTTACGGAACAGCCTGAAAATGAAAGGCGCAGTAACTGCCAAACTTGTATAAACCAGTTTCTCACCTCGGAGGTGGAAGAACCCCGATATCGACACAATAATCCTGAGGTGAGTTGAGTCACTCCTGCTTCTCCTTGACGTTCCTCGGCATTCCACAGCATCCTGGCTTTCTCTACCATTTCTGGTGATACCGTTTGCCCTACCCATACGAGACTCGCCACAATGGGTTTTCCTGCCAAACCATGAGGGCTGTTAACCAGTTCCTCCCCACCCGGTAACCACTGCCTATCTATCCATAGGGGACGTCCTTGCTGCCAGACTTCAGTATGCGATCGCCATTCGCCTTCCAAGAACTGCTCTCCTCTGGCACTGCGCCCAAACCGCGTAATCTCCCAACCCAGCCAACTCGCCCCCGGTGCTAATTCTACCCGCAAGTCTTGCCGATAAAGGGCACCATTGAACACAATTGTTTCCTGGGGTAACCATTCCAAATAAGCATCCGCCTCGATTTGGATCTGGATGGCTTGTCTGGCTACCATACCCTGAAAAAGGGGGGAGATTCTGCTCAAAGTCCCCATTTTTAAGGGGGATTTAGGGAGATCTGTATTTGACGGAGAAGTTTGAAAAGACTCCCTAGAGGGGGTGTCAATGACTTTGTTGCGATATACCTTACTGGCAGCGGCGGTGGTAATTAAGGCATGGGCGTGGGGAGAGAGGTGGATGGTTTGAGAAAGGTCATCTCCTCCCACCATTCCTCCAGCTGTATGCAACACTATAGTGTGACAAACCCCTGGCCCTTCGGGATAGAAGGGACGCTGCACCTTCAACGGCGCTTGCACTTGGGCGTGAGTTAACTGAGTCTTGTTGCGGTGATGGACATAAGCTAACTGCAAGTTGCCATGCCACCCGGATGAACCAATCTCTCTCCTTTCCTCTCCAATCCCAGAGGAATCGGTGACGCCACCCATCTCGCTATCTCCCCATTGGTTCTAACTTACCTGCATCCTAATGAATCACGAGTGGCTACACCTGTTTTGGAATTGACTCCCGTTGCCCTAGCGCAGAGTTTTCTGATCTGAGCCCCATCTAAAACGGCATCGGTGAAGTCAGCACCGGTAATGTCTGCGTTATCAAAGGTAGAACGTAGCATCACAGCTTCTACCAACACGGCATCTCTAAGATCAGCACCTTTGAAGTACGATAGATAAGCGATTCCACCGGAAAAATCGGCCCCCTGCAAAGAAGCCCCTTCAAGGGTAGAAGCATTAAACACCGCATTCCGTAAGTCAGCCTTGCTAAAGTTGGTTCCCTCTAAGTTGACACTGGTAAACTCTTCCCCAATGAGGCTTTGACCCGAGAAATCTTTACCGGTGAGTTCTCCCTTGCCAACGGATCGAGAAATTGAGGAAGAACTGGCAGCATGTGCTGCTAGGGGGGAGAACAGCAGAACGAGTGCCAATAGGAATGCAGCTAGTCGTGGGAAATAGTTCATGACAATCGAGTCTTAACGAATGCTTTACTTTTTTTTACATTGTTTAATAATCTTCAGCTTTTTAGCTTACCGTATTCCCTGCATGAGTAAGCAGAAAAGATAAGTAGGTGGGCGAAATTAAACATCACGGTGAGGGATGGGCATAGGGCATGGGGCATGGAACCTAGAAATCCATTTATTGATGTCCACCTACTTAGTACATTGGATTAAAACGGCTCAAGAGAAATCGATTTCACCTTGGTGGCACCTTGAGGGGGTGAAAAGCTGAAGGTATTAGCGGCGATCGCTGGATTTTCAACTCGACGTAGAATTTTTTCGTTGATCACAACATCTAATCCTTCTGCTTGGCTCCTAATTCGTATCTGCTCTACAGTAGCTGTATTTGTTGCCACAAGGGCGTTGATTGTATATCCGTCTTTCGGATCAATGTACTCGTAAACATAGTAATCTCGTCCTTCAAGACGGCGAGTGCCACCCTTGATAGTAGTTTTTTCAGAACGAAGCAGTTCTTGCAAAGCTTCGCGGATATTTGTATCTGAAATTGAACCTTGTTCTCTCATTTGTTGGAAATCCGGTGCAATTTCTAAAAATAAAGAAGAAGACATCCCGATTAAAAATGAATTATCGGATTTGTTAAAACTCTCGTAATCCATCACAGCGTATTGCTTTAAATCAGGGCTATAAATCCACACTTGTTTACCATTTGAGATAACAAGATATCTTCTTCCTCCAGAACTTCCTGGCATCCCGAACGTAATTTCGGAACGGAACTGCTGCGGAGATTGAGCAAGGGTTTTAACTTGTGCAGCAGAGGTTACCGTTGTACCCGAAGATGTACCACTTAAATGCAGTTCAGACTCCGTTTGATAGCGATCGCTTTTCAGAAAATTGGCAACCGTTTTGGCTAAAAGGGTTAAATCGGGTTGATTACTCAGTTGACTATTGGGTTCAACAGAGGTTGGGTTGTTAATCGAAGGGTTAGATTGTGCCTGTGGGAGTTGAGCATTAACGACAGGAGACAATCCACTAAACGCTATGGCTAGTCCCAAGATTGGGATAACCTTCGGAATCCAGTTGTGCATCGGCTTGTTTACCTTGAGTTGGTGAGTTGGGCATTACAAATTTAGCGCCCTCTTTGCCGCTTCGGGGGGAGCAACTTGAGATGACTGGTTAAGGAATGGGAACAACGCGAGCCTTAACCTGAGACTGCTTGAGCGATCGCACCAAACGTTGAGCTTGGTGTCTGTACAACGGCGATCGCAACGTTCCGGGTAAGTTGTGCATCAGCGCTCTAGCCGCGCTCAGATCACAGCCAGAAATTCGCGCGATCGCATTGGCTCCTTCAAAAACTGCCTCTTGAGTTACGGCTTTCTCCACCACCACTCGCCAGCGTTTCAGCGTCACGGTCAGTTTACCCTCCTCAATGCGTTGCAAACCAGTACTTGTCGCTAGAACTACCATGCGATCGCCGATCAAGAGCCGGATATCATCGGAGGGCATCAACTTGGGCGTCTCTTGCCCTTTTTGATAGAGAACGGGCACTACTCCATAACCATAAGCAACATCAGCCAACAACAACCCATTGAGCGTATCCCCTGCTTCAATTTGGTATTCCGTCACGAGGATAGTTTGATTTTCCAAGCGAAATAGGTTATCAATATTTTCCCCAAAGGCTGCTCCCGCAAACGCTTCTGCGGCTAAGGCATAGGCACATAGCACTTGAGCCTCTGGTAACAGTTGCGCTAATTTGTTACTCAACCCCTGCTCAAACGTCCGAATCACTAAACCTCCGGTGGGATTCGTTGCATGAGCCATCAACCCCACTTCCAAATTCATCATTTCATCCTCTGTTGCCACAAGGACACTTTTGGCGGTACGCAGATTGACGGTTTTTAAGGCTTCGGCATAGCTGCCTGTAATTACGGGTAGATTGGGTAAGATGTTGGGGTCAATCTCTGTCGTGGTAATACCCACAACGGGTTGCTTAAGTTCTTGCAACATCGCCGCCACCCCTTGCCCCACGCGCCCTAATCCAATCACCACTACATGATCGTTGTTCGGTACGGGTGGACGACGCTTTAAAAACTGGAATTTTGAGCCGAGGACGTTTTCAGTTAGCATCGCATACAAAACCCCCACAAAAACCGTACCCGCAACGGTTAACAGAAAGCTAAACAGATGCAACCACCAAGGTAAGTTTAGTGTTAGTGGCAGCTGTCCAAATAAATTGTCGTATCCTCCCAAAAGTAGGACGATTGTGGTATTGAAGGCATCTCGCAAGCTAATTTGGGGATTGTGTGAGCTGCTATACAAAATTGTTCCAACAATCAACAAAATTAGAACAATGACGCCAGAGATGACTACAGCTCGCTGCATGTGATTCTCATCACTTGATTGCCACCATTGGATGAGCTTCCGCTTGAGGCTACTCCAATTGAGATTTTGAGCCATCTCTTGGCAGAACTGCCACCGTTCCGGTTTAGGTTCTCTGGCTAATTTCTCAGCACGATGACCCAATTTTTCCGTCACCTCAACGTAAACGAGCGTATCTCCCACTTGCAGGGGAGCATCCGGTTCCCATTGGTGAAAACCCGTAACCACCCTGGATGAGTTGGGTGTGTGGCTTAAAATCCGGCGCGCGGAACTGTTGAGTTCATGCACTAAGCGTCTGCAAAGCGAGTCACCCGGTTGAATGTGACGCTTGACTACCCGCAGCTGCTGATCTTCCAGGTTAAAAAACCCTAAAGTCATGGTTCCCAGCGTGGCAAGGGCAAACGCCGTGACAGGCAACTGAGTCGGTTCAAAAGAAACAAAATTACCCAGGTGTTTGCTCAACAGTTCATTAAGATTTTCTTGAGCAGAGCGAACCACCAAACGGGTATGGGGATTCAAAAGTCGTGCGGCAAAAGCGGCTTCTGTATTGACGCGTTCGCTACTAGTGACCAACAGGACAGCGCGGCATTGCCGAATCTTTGCCTGCTCTAAAACACTTTCTTGGCGGCAATCACCTATAATTAAATCTTCTAGTAACTTGGGAAGATCAGAAATCTCCCAGCTTTTGGGCAGTACTTCTTCAATGGCAATGATGCTAACTCCAAACCCTTTCAGGGCGACGACACATTGCTGACCTAAACTGCCAAGCCCACAGACTAAAAAACGGTTAAGTATTAGCTGAGAGCCATTGGAGCGCTGCTGGGAATTCGCAGCTGTTTGCATTTTTCACGCTATTTGTCAAGGAAATTCCTCCCTGATTATAGGCGAGTCTTTCCCACTTTCGTTAGCTACTTCTCGGTCATGCATAAGTTGATGACTGTGCAGCGACCTTGTTCCTGAGCCAGAATAGGTTAGCAACGTTAAGCACCACGCTACGCGAACCAGGGGTAGATGCCAGTTCAGATTGAGCAATAGCCAAACTAATGACCACTAACTATCCAATTATCGAAACCCAGCTGAGACTGATTAGAGCCTTACAGAAGGGATATGCTGAAGCTCTCGAAGCGGGAGATTGGCAAGCCGCCGATTACAGAGCCGCTCACTTACACAAATTGTGTGAAGGATTGCACCATCTCAATAAATTGCTGGATAAGGGACGCACTATTCCAGAGCCGATGAGGCCAAAAACTACGGGTAACTGGCTCAGTAGCATTCGTGCGATGAAACCAACTCTCTCCCCAACTCCAGCCCTAATTCCTGACGATAAATCTGCGACACCCCCGTCTTTATTACCAGAGCTAAAACCTGAGCAGTTACAAGATGAGTGGCAAAATGGCTTTCAAGAGCCACAGCCAAAAGTTGTTGATGAGGCGTGGCAGTAAGTGACAGGAGGGACGGGGAGATAGGGAGACGCAAAGAGGGTTTGACAGATTTGTTCTAAGTTATGAAATGTGCAATTCAAATGCGCCTTAAGTAGGTAACACATCAATAAACATAACTATTTCTTTTCTAGGCCCCATGCCCCATGCCCTATGCCCAGTCCCCACAATGATGTTGAATTTCACCGACCTACTTCGCTGATTACCTGGGCAAAGTAATGATAAATTCTGCTCCCTGCCCTACCTCGGAAATCAGTTGGAGCTTTCCCTGATGTTTCTCCACAATCTGGTAGCAAATCGCCAACCCCATCCCTGTGCCTTCCCCAACGGGTTTAGTGGTGAAAAAAGGGTCAAATATTTTATCTCTAATTTCTGGATCAACCCCCATTCCATTATCCCGAATTCTCACCTCAACTTCGTTAGAGTTGACCCGTTGGGTTTGAATAAAAATCTGGGGGCGGCATAATTGCTTATGCATTAGCAGTTCATCAATTGCATTGCTGAGGATATGCCAAAAAACTTGATTAAGTTGAGCCGGATAGCACTCCAATAAAGGGAGTTTTTCATACTGTTTGACGACCTCAATTCCCCGATTAATTCTGTGATTTAAAATCAACAAAGTATTGTCAATACCTTCGTGAATATCCACCTTTTTCATTTCCGCTTCGTCTAGGTGGCAGAAGGTACGTAGAGAGAGAATAATTTGGCGAATCCGCTCTGTACCTGTGTGCATGGACGCCATTATTTTAGGCAAATCTTCGCTAATAAAATCTAGTTCAGAGTCTTCTATTTTATTTTTAATTTCTGGGGATGGTTGAGGATAATTCTGCTGATATAAATATACTAATTCTAAAAGGTCTTTTGTATACCTATTAACGTAATCTATATTGGCATAAATAAAGTTAGCTGGGTTATTGATCTCATGGGCAATTCCAGCTACCATTTGACCCAAACTGGACATTTTTTCTCCCTGGATAAGTTGGGCTTGGGCCTGTTTTAATTCCCGGATTTGTGCCGCTACCTGCTGAATGAGTTGATTGAGAGAAGTGGCTAAAACCCCTATTTCATCATGGCTGGTAACTGGGGCTTGTAGCTCAAAATTGCTTTCTTGCGTAGCTTGTTTTGCCACCTTGGTGACGGCTTTGATCGGACGTGCGATCGCACGACTGGTATAGAAGGCTAAAGCCACTGCGATTATAATAGATAGCACCATGCTCACAATGATGATAATCAACCGCAAAACCTTGGCTTGCCTAAACGTAACCGCTGCCTGCTTTTCTTGCTCAACTGTAGACTGAACGAGGTGATCTAAAGTCTCAGAAAGTTGTTCAAACTTGGTAGCTTGTTTTCCCTTGATAATTTCCTGAAAAATTTGCTCTTGACGCTGAAGGTTTCCTGGAGTTGGGGTAAGACTATTAATTTCTTTTGAAAGTGACTGAAGTAACAGAGCAAATGCATCTACTTCCTGGTCGCAGATTTGCAAAAATCCTTTTAATTGCGTCGCGTATTCTGCGGGAACATCGGAATAATTCTTTAAATTAACTTGGAGTTCGTCAAGACGTTGATTGGCTTCTGTGATACTCGCTTGTAATTGATTAATTTCTTTTTCCTCAAGTGCCTTATTGCCTGAGACGAGCAATAATTGTTGTTGATGGAACTTCACTTCCCAAACTGATTTTTCTAAATGATCGAGCTGCTCATATCTTTTTTGGGCAATTCCGAACTGCGTTGTTGCTTTGTCGTCATAATGCTCTCCGACAATCAAGCCCGCTCCAGTTCCCAGAACAGCGATGCTAATTGATAAAACGTATCCGCAGGCAATTTTCTGGTGAATACTTAAACGACGTGTAAAGCGATTGAACCAGATTCCAGCAGTAGTTATGAATTTGTGTTGTTGAATCGGCTTATCTTGAAAAGCCTTGTCTTTTTGAGTTGGAAAGATGCCAGAATCTTGGTAGTGCATAAATCAAGGCAAATCCAATAAGTGTATTTATGGCAAAAGGCAGAAGGTAGAGGGCAGAGGGCTTTTATGTTTATTACTGACATTGTCCTTTCAGCCGTTAAAACTGTCCTAACCTTTATGGCGACAGCTATACTTGAATGCTCAGCACCAATAAGGAAAGCTTTACCAAACAGCATTTTTTGGGGCGTCTTCTCCTGACGCCAATCCACGTTCAATCCTTATTGATTTAGCATTTCAGCCATTCGCTACTCGAACTAACACTTTGGCAATTTACAATTCCTGTGTGTCAATACTATGAAAATAGTATGTCAGGAGCCTAATTGCACTAGTTGTGTAGTAGGGCTGTTCATAACCACCGTTAGACAGCAGGGGTTACTGCTTAAAGTAGCATCTTGTACCGAGTCATTGTAAAGGTATTGTTACTAATCCAGCACAATTCCTTACAGGATTGCGCATCAGCTAATCGTCATTGACGTAGCCTACCCCCACACCCCTGACGACGATTGCCATATGCAATATAGATGCACATTAGTTGATCAGTGCGCCATAGCTCAATATGAGACTTCCTATCAAGGTTTATTTGCGTCCTAACATTATAGAAATCGAGCGCCGTAATTGCATCGCTCAAATAGCTCTATTCCCCTGTAACTAAAGCACCAAGTTGCTTTAGTATTTTAGCTTTACAGGGGAATTGTAAGAATTGAGGGGTCAGGAGTCAGGAGTCAGCCGATAACTCAACTTGTATTCTGTCCTCTGAATTTTTTTGTAATCAGCCGATTACCAATAGGGCAAGAACTGGATATCAAACAGCTAAAAATCGCTGGATAACTTCATTGCTCAGTTCGTCGGTAGTTCCCGAGGCAACAATACCACCTTTTTGCATGGCGTAATACTTGTCAGCTTGCCGGACGAAATGCAGATGTTGCTCCACAAGCAATACGGAAATTCCCGTCGATTCAACAATACGGCGGACTGCGGCTTCGATTTCCAAAATAATCGAGGGCTGAATGCCTTCGGTGGGTTCGTCTAATACCAGTAACTGAGGACGCCCCATTAAGGCACGTGCGATCGCAAGTTGCTGTTGTTGTCCACCACTTAAGTCACCACCCATCCGGGAGAGCATGGTTTTTAAGACAGGAAACAAGGTAAAAATATCATCAGGAATCTCTTGCCTCGTGTTTCTCCCGTTGCGACGTGCCTCCAATCCCAGCAACAGATTTTCCTTTACTGTTAACCGAGGAATAATTTCCCGCCCTTGAGGCACATAACCAATCCCCTTTCTTGCCCGCTGATCGGGTGATTTATCTGTGATGGATTCCCCAGCCAAGGTAATTGTTCCAGTGCGAGGTTTGAGTAATCCCATAATCGTTTTCAGCAACGTTGTTTTGCCCACACCGTTACGCCCAATTAAGCAAACCATTTCCCCTGCCGCTACACTCAAATCCACCTCACGAAGAATGTGACTTTCACCGTAATAAACATTGACTCCAGAGACTTGCAGCATTAGCGGCGTTGAGATGCTACGTTCTGAGGTGTTCGCGAAACGAGAAGTAATTCCGTTTATTTGGCTCATTACTGTTTGGTTTTCAATAAAGTCGGGAGGAATAATTCAATTCTCTAAAATGCTGCTACACATTAATCTCCGCGTCTTTGCGTCTCCGTGTCACGGTGTCAATCCTCTGTAGCAAACATTTATGTTTATTTATGTTTACCCACTAAGCATTAGAATTCAACGGATTCCTTTTCGAGAGTTTCCTGGGGGCGTCCCAGATATACTTCAATTACATGAGGGTCGTTTTGCACCTCCTCAATACTGCCCTCACATAAAACTGACCCTTCATGCAGCACCGTTACCTTCCGTGCAATTTGCCGCACAAATTCCATATCATGCTCAATCACGAGAATTGAATGACTTTCTGCTAACTCTAACAGCAAATTTCCGATATTTTCCGTCTCCTCATCCGTCAAACCTGCCACTGGTTCATCCACTAGCAATAAATCCGGAGATTGAGCCAGTAACATACCAATCTCGAGCCGTTGCTTTTCCCCATGAGACAGCAATGCAGCCGCCAAATTTGCCTTGGCACTTAAACCAATTGTTTCGAGCAAACCTGTAACCGTTTTCCGTTCAGCCATTGAGGGACGACCAAACAAAGTGGTAAAAACATTTTTCTCACGATTACAGGCAATTTCTAAGTTATCCCGAACGGTGAGATTAAGATAAACTCGCGGTGTCTGGAACTTACGCCCAATACCCAATCGAGCAATTTCCTGTTCTGACAATCGTCGCAAATTTCGCCCCTGAAAAAGTACCCGTCCCTGTGTTGGCTGTACCTTTCCAGTAATGACATCCAAAAATGTGGTTTTTCCAGCACCATTCGGCCCAATCACCACCCGCAACTCCCCAGCTTCCATACAGAAGTTCAGGTTATTGAGCGCCTTAAATCCATCAAAACTAACCGTTACATTCTCTGTTTCTAAAATTTTCCCGTTCACGCGGCTACTCCCGATTTTAGAGTTTAGATTTTGGATTTTGGATTCTAAAAATGAGTCCAAAATTGGGAAGTTTCTAATCACCCCGTCTCCCCATCAGCATCAATTCACAATGTTTTATGCACAACAGCTTAGTCCCTAGCCCCTAAATTCTCCCGTTCCTGCTGCACCTCTGGGTCTTCTTCCAAACTGGGGTAAGTCAAAACAGTTTTCGGACGCCCCAAGCGTAACAACCGATCTATACCTTGCGATCGCATCCACCCCACGAACCCATCCGGCAGTACCGTCACCACAATCAAAAACAACCCGCCCTGGAAAAATAGCCAAATATCCGGGAATTTTTCACTCAACAAACTTTTGGCAAAATTCACCACCAGCGCCCCTAAAATTGCTCCCACTAAGGTGGCACGACCGCCCACAGCGACCCAAATCACCATTTCAATGGAAAATGCAATATCCATCGCCTTAGGGGAAATAATGCCCGTTTGCAGGGTATACATTGCTCCCGCTAAACCCGCCAGCGCCGCAGAAATCGCAAAGACGAAGACCTTAAACTCGGTAGGGTTATAACCCGTAAACCGCACTCGACTTTCATCATCCCGAATCGCAATGAGCAAATTTCCAAACCGTCCTCCTGTCAGCCAACGCGAGAGTGCATAAGCTGCGATGAGCAACGCTATCGTCAGCGTATAGAAGACAAACTGTGTTAGGGGCGCATTCACATCTGCCCCTAACACAGTTTTGTAATTCGTCAGACCATTCGTACCGTTGAAGAGTTTCTGCTGACCGTTGAAAAAGTTGAAAAAGACAATTGTTGCCGCTTGAGTGAGGATAGAAAAGTAAACTCCCCGAATCCGATTACGAAATACTAAATAACCTAATAACGCACCGAGTAGAGCAGGAATTAAAATAACAGCAATTGCAGCAAGCCAGAAGGAATCAAACGGCTTCCAAAACCAGGGTAATTTATCCACCCCATAGAGGTTCATGAACTCCGGCAACTTCCCCGCTTCAATGGGCGCTAGTTGTAGATGCATGGCGAGGGCATAACCGCCAAGGGCAAAGAAAATGCCATGACCAAGACTTAAGAGTCCCGTGTAACCCCAAATTAGGTCAATACCCAGCGCTGCGATCGCCAACGCCAAAAATCGCCCCAATTGGTTCAGGCGCACACTGGTTAGAACCACTGGCATTAAAAAGATGAGCAGCAGCGCCACAAGGGCAACAATACCCACCTCCATCAGGCGTAGCCGACGACGCTGACGTCGTCGGTCAATCCCTGGAATTTCAATTAACGAATCATTAATCATCTGAAGTATGAAGCTGTGGAGGATGAAATACGGAGTACTGTTTTAAGGTTTCTCATTTTGAGTTTTGATGGTTTTAAGCATCAACCGTACGCCCTTTTTGCGGGAAAATTCCTCCCGGTCGCACCTGAAGAAACGCAATAATTAAAGCAAATACCATGACCTTCGCCATACTAGTTGTGGAAAAGAAAGTGAAGAAATCAGCTAATGGTTTGAGCGGTGCTAAAGTCAAAGCCAGAATTCCCGAACCGATGAGATAGTTAACCGTACCAATAGCGATCGCGGCAACAATACTGCCCACCAACTTACCGACACCACCAACCACTACAACCATGAAGGTATCGACGACATAGTTCTGACCCGTATTTGGCCCCACAGAACCCAACAAACTAATGGCACAACCCGCCACACCTGCCAACCCAGAACCCAAAGCAAAGGTCAAAGCATCAACCGTTTTGGTGGGAATTCCCAAGCAAGAACTCATACTGCGGTTTTGGGTGACAGCCCGAATTCGCAAGCCCCAGGCTGAACGCTGCAAGAACAGGTAAACACCCACTACACACAGCATGGTTAGTCCGATAATGAATAGCCTGGTAAAAGGCAGTTGAATCCCAAAAAACGGCAAACTCCCCTGTAGCCAGGTAGGTGCCGTAACATTCACATTCTGTGCTCCAAACCAAGGTTGAGTTACGGCTAGTTTATAAGTCTGACCTAAAAATTCCCCTGTAGCCCAGGCAATTCCTAGTGATAGCGGTAACATTACTGTCACCACCCAGGTACGAATTCGCTCAATATCTGGGCGTCGAGACAAAATCCATAATGCGCCAAAAAATAGGAGGCAAAATAGAGCAATCTCTATCATGAGTACCCAGTTCACGCTGCGTACAAACTGCTGCAAAATCAGGCTGACTCCCCAAGTTGCTAAAAGAGTTTCCAAGGGTCGTCCATAGAGATATCGAATTACTCCCCGCTCCAAAATTAAGCCCATTACTGCGGCAACGAGGAAAGCCATAGGCAGAGCAAAAAATATATAAATTTCAAACCACTGCTTCCCCAGTAGATTAAAGCCATTTTGGACAACAAAGGTCGTGTAGGCTCCTAACATCATCAACTCCCCATGAGCCATATTAATGACGCCCATGAGTCCAAAAACAATGGCTAATCCTAGCGCTGAAATTAATAAAACAGCGCCAATACTTAAGCCATTAAATAGGCTATCAAATACTGCTGCTATCACGCCCTTTCTCCAGTGATTTTAGAGGTTAGTTTTGGATTTTAGATTCTGGATAGCCATCTAAAATCCAAATCTTCTACAGCCCAAGCCTGCTAAATCTTATATTTACCCCCTTTCTTGGCATCAGACCAGTCACAGGCATAGCCTTTCGTTTCAGCCACAAATTGATTCCAGGGAACGGGCGCAATGGCTTTTTCGGTGGCATAAACAATCTTAAACAGGCCATTTTCCGCCACTTCACCAATCCGTACAAATTTAGATAAGTGATGGTTATTGTCCAAAGTCACCTGACCCTCTGGAGCGTCAAAGGTTTGACCCAAAGCTGCCTTTTTGACCGCCTCAATATCCGTTGATTTCGCTTTCTCAACTGCCTGTTTCCATAAGTAAACGGCAATGTATGCCGCTTCCATGGGGTCATTGGTGACTCGGTCTGCACCGTATTTTTTCTTAAAGGCTTCGACAAACTTTTTATTGGTAGGAGTATCAACCGTTTGGAAGTAGTTCCAGGCGGCATAGTGACCTTTAAGATACTCTTGCCCAATTGCTTTCACTTCTTCTTCGGCAATACTGACCGACATGGTCGGGTATTTATCCGGCCCCAAACCTGCTCCTTTTAGCTGCTTAAAGAAGGCAACGTTACTATCTCCATTGAGGGTGTTGTAAATTACGCCACCATTGGGGAGAGCCGCTTTAATTTTGGTAATGATGGGTGTAACTTCGGTATTACCTAGGGGTAAGTAATCTTCCCCAACTGTTTTCCCACCTTTTGCCTGCAATTGCGCCTTGATAATCGTGTTCGCCGTGCGCGGGAAAACGTAGTCAGAGCCAACCAGGAAGAATTCTTTCCCCTTATTTTGCAGCAGCCAATCCACTGATGGCTCAATTTGTTGGTTCGGGGCTGCACCCGTGTAGAAAATGTTCTTGGAACACTCTTGACCCTCGTACTGCACGGGATACCACAGCATGTGGTTTTTCTCTTCAAAGACGGGCAGCACCGCCTTGCGACTCGCTGAAGTCCAGCAGCCGAAGATCGTGACTACCTTGTCTTGGTCGATAAGTTTCTTCGCTTTCTCGGCAAAGGTAGGCCAATCCGAAGCGCCATCTTCCTTAATCGGCTCAATCTTCTTACCTAGAACTCCACCGGCAGCATTGATTTCGTCAATCGCCAGCATTTCAGCATCCACAACGCTCTTTTCGCTAATTGCCATCGTGCCGCTGAGGGAGTGTAAAATCCCCACCTTAATCGTATCGCCGCTACTCCCACCCGCCGCCGCTATCGGGGATGCCGCCGTCGTCGGACTGCTTGCCGTCGTTGCCGATGGAGTGTTGGCGCAAGCTTTCAGGAAAATACTGGTTCCTAAACTGGCAGAGCCGTAGAGCAGAAATTTACGTCGCCCGAGTCTCCTGACCATGATTAATCTATAGCCCCCTCTTAATTCTGCTTATTTATAGATACAGTCGCAGATAAGGTGTGATATTAGAGCGAGGCTACCCGGCTAATTGTAACCAATGATACAGAAACCCTAATCTGTAGTGATTATGAAGGCTTGTAAACTTTTGCCCTGGCGGAGGCTGGCCTTCAGATACCAATCAGGCGCTATAGTTTGCTTCTTTTTACAGTAGCTGGGCCTATTTAGCTAGCCCCTATGAATTTTTATAAAATCAATGACAACTGAGAGCCCTTCCTGAGTCTTTAAATTTGTAAACACAAAAGGTTTATCCCCTCGCATCTTTTTGGCATCCCGTTCCATGACCCCTAAGTCAGCACCAACCAGGGGAGCCAAATCGATTTTGTTAATGACTAAAAGGTCTGATTTGGTAATTCCTGGCCCCCCTTTTCGGGGAATTTTGTCACCGGCAGCCACATCAATCACGTAAAGGGTTAAATCGACCAGTTCTGGACTGAATGTTGCGGCTAAATTATCGCCACCACTTTCTAGGAATACCAGATCTAAATCAGTGAACTGTTGTTCTAACTGTTCAATCGCTGCCAGGTTGATCGAGGCATCCTCACGGATAGCGGTGTGAGGGCAACCACCGGTTTCTACACCCAGGATGCGATCGCGCTCTAGTGCCTGACTTCGCACCAAAAACTGAGCGTCTTCCTGGGTGTAGATATCATTGGTGACAACAGCGATTTGGCAGGATGCTCGCATCGCCTTGCACAAGGCATCTAATAGAGCCGTTTTTCCCGAACCTACAGGACCAGCAATTCCGACGCGAAAAGCACTCATAGAAATTAAGCCATGATTTGCAGTTTTGTGGGTAGTGTGAGCTAGGCTCACACTACCGAATTGAGGGAGAAATTATCCCATGAGAATTACATTGTCAATAACATGAATAACACCGTTGTCAGCTTCAATATCGGCAGCGACAACGGTGGCATTTTTCACTTCAAAACCATCCGAACAATCAATCCTGATGGGTGAACCTTCCAGTGAAGTGAGTGTATCAACATTCTCTAAATCGGCTTTGGTTAACTTACCAGAGACAACATGATACATCAAAATTCGAGCCAGCTGAGGAATATTTTGTAGCAACGTTTGTATGGTTCCGGGTGGAAGTTTAGCAAAGGCAGCATCATTGGGGGCAAAGACGGTGAATGGCCCCGGACTTTTCAGGGCTTCCACCAATCCAGCCGCTTTCACAGCGGTCACTAGGGTTTCAAAAGAACCCGCTCCAACTGCAATATCAACAATATCGGGCATTTGTTTATCCTCATCTAGGGGAGATTTATTAAAAAATTGTAAAATAATTATGATTTTTTATAACAAAGGTTAAAGCCTAATCGGACTAAATTTAAGAGTATTGATTATGGGTGTGATTGCTTCTGCTAATACTAAAGCCTTTCTAGCCACGCTTCTCACACCCTGTTATACCATTTTGGATTTTGGATTTTCAAACCCTTGCCTGGATGTAGTTTGAGATATTGAAATGAGGCAAGTCTAGACCAAAATGGTATTAACCAGCCTCTCTCAAGAATTAAGTGATTGAACTTTGTATTCCAGCCAAACCTATATTGCTCAGGCTTAATTAGTTTCTCTGCCTGACCTAGAAATTCTGAATCCGAGTTTAGATCACAGGATAACTGGCTCGATTTTCTATCTATCTAGATGTACGTCTAGAAAATGGACTAACTGCTACTAAGCGAACAGGATTACTCAGCAGTCCTTGCTTTAATTTGCCTAGAGTAAGCAGCTAGGATTCTTGCCAGCATTGGGTTTCCCGCTTTTGAATTTTAAATTTAGAATTTTGAGTTGCTTATAATTCATGCCAGCATAGATTCTTTGTACAATACTATCCATCTGTAGACGTGTTGAGGGGGGAAGGAAATGGCTTGTCTAAAACGCTTATTGACTGAACTAACTGGCGTTTCTTTGGTAGGGGTTGCCGCTGTTGCAAGTTTAGCCTTAACATCAAAGCCAGCAGCCGCTCAGGCCGCTTACGGGAGTTATGTCGGTGCTGGTGTCACCGTTGGCGTCACTGAGAATAGTCAACAAGTGGGTGGAGTGCTGGCTTTTCGTTACAAACTCTTAGAACTTCCTGTCTCCTTCCGCACACAAGCGCTCATTGGTTCTGGTACAGCGATTGTCCCAACGGTTTCTTATGATGTTCCTCTAAACTGGCAAACTGATGCGTACCTGGGTGCAGGAGTTGCCTTTGCCAGCGGGAATTCGCCTTCTCCCGTGGGAGATAAAACCAGTTTTGCTCTGCAACCGGGTATAGATTACTCTGTTCCCAATAGCAATACAGTTCTTTTTGGCAATGCCATTATTGCGTTCGATGCCTATCGCAATGGAGGAGGCACAGCCGTTTCTGTGCAAGGTGGTGTCGGTGTCAGATTTTAAGGACAATTTAGTCAAAGTCCCCCTGAAAAAGCTATGCATTAATCGCATCTTTCTTAAGAAAAGTTGCTCAGTGCCTTTTGTCAACCCCTTCTACTGAATCGGCTCTCTAGGGGGGTTAATTTGTACCGCTATTTTCTGCAATTGGTATCAGAACTCAGAATTTGCACCTTGGAACTCGACGGTTGCAGTTCGGATGCTATACGTTTCTCTGTAATAATGCGCTTAATGATTGTCGCTCGACCTCACTATGATTGCGTTAGCCGCGCTGTATTAAGCGCATCTTCATAGAGAATCGGTATTACATTCATCCAGATGGCGGTGCGTTGAGTTTGTATATGTTGCTGTGTCCTTGTAAAAATCAGCGCCTTCTCAGGATGAACTTATGATAGACCCAGCATCACTTTCTGCGGCGGCGATCGCAACCTTGGTAATCACGAAAGCGGTTGAAAAGACTAGCGAAAAGCTTGGAGAAAAGTTTGGAGAAAAGGCTCTAGAGCAAGGGGTTAAGTTGGTGCATTTGCTCCAGGAACGATTTCCCAAGGCATCATCGGCACTTGCTCGTGTTCAGGAACAGCCGGAAGATTGGGGGGAAGCGTTTCTAGAAGCCGAAGCCGAAGTCAAAGCAGCGGCGGATAAAGATGCTGAGGTTGCAGCAACGGTTCAAGCTGTTGCTGATGAGGTGAAGTCTCAACCTGCGTTCAAGCAGACGATTAACAACATCGTCTCTGGCAATCATACAGTGCATCAGCCAGGTAAGGGCAATATTAGCTTCGGCAATATTGGTCAAGCTGGAAATATCACGTTCGGCAGTACAACCCAGGCAAACAATTAATCCCCAATCAATATGGCTACTCTTGATGAATTAAAGGCAATTCTTGAGCGGATTGCTGCAAACAGGCATTCTGAAGCTGATATTACTGCCCTGCGTGATGCCCTAACAATTAGTGGCGATCAGATAGTGGTGCAACAGGGAAGTCACAACATTAGTATTGGTCATATTGGTCAAGCCGGGGATATTCATATTGGCGATCGCACTTACTACGGTGCTGATGCTGAAACGATCAAGGTAGTCTTACAAGAGATATTGTCGGGGTTGGCTGGTGTTCGACCAACGGGTATTCCTCAAAATATTCCCTTTAGCGGTGTTGATAAGTTTGTTGGACGTGAAGCAGCACTCTCTACGCTACATCAGCAGTTGCAGCAAACAGAGCGAGTGGCGATTGCTGCTGTGGCTGGGATGGGGGGAGTGGGGAAAACGGAACTGGCGCTGCAATATGCTCAGATTCATTGGCAACAGCAGAGTTATCCTGGTGGGGTGTGCTGGTTGCAGGCGCGGGATTTGGATTTGGGAACTCAGATTGTAGCGTTTGCCAGGGCGCATTTGCAGTTGAATCCTCCGGATAATTTGGATTTGGTGAGTCAGGTGGCGTTCTGCTGGCGGAATTGGCCGACCTTTCCATTAGATTCAGATCCCCCCCAGCCCCCCTTAAAAAGGGGGGAGAAGTTTTCAGAGCCTTCTCAAGGCTCCTTAAGAGAGGAGAACTCAGTCAAAGTCCCCCTTTTTAAGGGGGATTTAGGGGGATCTCCCGGTGGGAAAACACAGCCAAGGGGGGGAACTCGAGGGGATGAGGTACTAGTGGTGCTGGATGATGTTACCGACTATAAAAAGGTGAAGCCGTATCTGCCTCCTACAGAGCCGCGCTTTAAGGTATTAATCACGACGCGGGTAAAGTTGGCTGCACCGATTGTGCGGTTAGATTTAGATGTACTCACCCCTGATGCTGCACTGGATTTATTAAAGTTGCTGGTTGGGAATGAACGAGTAGAAGCGCAGTTAAAAGTTGCCGAAAATCTCTGTAAGCGACTGGGTTATTTGCCCTTGGGGTTGGAGTTAGTGGGGCGGTATCTGAAGCGGAAACCAGATTTGTGCCTCAATGAAATGCTGTCTCGGTTGCAGGCAAAACGGCTAGAGCAACTAGCCCTGAAAAAGCCCAAGACAGAGGCTGATATGACAGCCGAATGGGGATTGCAAGATGCTTTTGAGTTGAGTTGGCAGGACTCTACTCTGATCAAGGACGCTACGAGGAAGCCGAACCTCTGTATCTACAGGCTTTAGCACTGAGAAAACGCCTGCTGGGAGATAACCATCCTGATGTGGCAACCAGCCTGCACAATCTGGCATATCTTTACAAATCTCAAGGACGCTACAACAAAGCCGAACCCCTGTGTCTGCAAGCATTAGAACTGAACAAACGCCTGCTGGGAAACAACCATCCCTCTGTGGCAATGAGCCGGCAAAATCTGGCAGGACTCTACTCTGAGCAAGGACGCTACAACGAAGCCGAATCCCTGTATCGGCAAGCATTAGAACTAAACAAACGCCTGCTGGGAGACAACCATCTCGCTGTGGCAACTAGCCTGAACAATCTGGCAGTACTCTACTCTAAGCAAGGACGCTACAACAAAGCCGAACCTCTGTTTCTGCAAGCTTTAGCACTGAGAAAACGCCTGCTGGGAGACCACCATCCTGATGTGGCAACTACGCTGAACAATCTGGCAGGACTCTACTCTGAGCAAGGACGCTACAACGAAGCCGAACCTCTGTATCGGCAAGCTTTAGCACTGAGAAAACGCCTGCTGGGAGACCACCATCCTGATGTGGCAACTACGCTGCACAATCTGGCAGGACTCTACAAAGATCAAGGACGCTATAACGAAGCCGAACCCCTGTATCGGCAAGCTTTAGCACTGAGAAAACGCCTGCTGGGAGACCACCATCCTGATGTGGCAACTACGCTGAACAATTTGGCAGCACTCTACTCTAAGCAAGGACGCTACGAGGAAGCCGAACCCCTGTATCGGCAAGCTTTAGCACTAAGACAAAGCCTGCTAGGAGACAACCATCCCGATGTCGCCTCCAGCCTGCACAATCTGGCAGGACTCTACAAAGATCAAGGACGCTATAACGAAGCCGAACCCCTGTATCGGCAAGCTTTAGCACTGTACAAACGCCTGTTCGGAGACCACCATCCTGATGTGGCAACTACGCTGAACAATTTGGCAGCACTCTACGATGCACAAGCACGCTATGAGGAAGCCGAACATCTGTATCTGCAAGCTTTAGAACTGTACAAACGCCTGCTGGGAGACCACCATCCTGATGTGGCAACTACGCTGAACAATCTGGCAACACTCTACTCTAAGCAAGCACGCTATGAGGAAGCCGAACCCCTGTATCTGCAAGCTTTAGAACTGAAAAAACGCCTGCTAGGAGACAACCATCTCGATGTGGCAGGCTGTCTGAACAATCTTGCAGGACTCTACAAATCTCAAGGACGCTACAAGCAAGCCGAACCTCTATATCTGCAAGCATTAGAACTGAGTAAACGCCTGCTGGGAGAAAACCATCCCGATGTGGCAATGAGCCTGAACAATCTGGCAGTACTTTACTATGCTCAAGAACGCTACGAGCAAGCCGAAACCATGTATCTGCAAGCTGTGGAGATTGCAGAACGAATGTTAGGAAGCAATCATCCCAACACTGTCATCTTCCGTGAAAATCTGCAAATCCTGCGGAGCGATCGCGCCCAGCGCACCAACGAAGGCGAGTTCACCTCTTGAACAGCAGACTTCTTGCATAAGTCCAATAGACCTCCCTTAACTCCTAGCCCCTAATTCCCCGTTAATTACTCGTTAAAAGCGACTGGATTCGTCCTGGAGGCCAGTAAATTTTGTAGGCTTTACCAACGATATCACTCTGTTGCAAAAATCCCCAAATGTGGGAATCAAAGCTATTGTTACGATTGTCACCCATTACAAAATAGGCGTCATCGGGTATCTTTTCGGGCCCCCATTCATAAATAGGGGGTTCTGCCAAATAAGGTTCTTGTAGCGGTTGGTCGTTAATATAAACCATACCATTGGTAACACGAATCGTTTGCGCCGGCTCCCCAATAACTCGCTTGATGAAAAATTCTGTAGGATGTTTGCCTACCTTATTCTCCAGCAGCTTTGCTGCCTCTGGTACTCTAAAAACTACCATATCTCCTCGTTGCGGTGAGTAATGGCTAGCTTTGTCAACTAAGATTCTGTCTCCGACTTGGAGCGTTGGCAACATGGACTTGCTCGGTATCTCAAAAACATCGATTTTTTGACCAATCCAGTAAGGAATATAGTTACCCAGAAGTCCAAACGTCAGAATAAATAAAGCAATAACAGTAATTAGATGTGATTTCTTTTTCCGGGGCTTGGGAAAAACGACAAACGCATGATAACAAGCTACAGCCGTGATAAAGGGAATAAATAGGATAAGGTGAGAAAACAGACTCGCTAAAGTTGAACAAATAATAATTAAGGATAGGAGTAGAGCACCAACATTGACCTTGTCTAAATAAAGCTGGCCTAGTCCGGGTAAGATGCGGGACAAAAAAACAGCGAACCAAGGGTCTTTATTAATTCGGGGGATTTTTTCAGAAAGCTGGATGCTTAACAGTTTTCTCGCACAGGTATAGGCATCAAATAAGTTTAAAAAATAGATGACGGCAATTAGAAATAAACAGCCCACACCTGTTACTGTATTACCATTGGCGCTGAATATCGACCAAATAGCGATCGCAATCAGCAGCAATTGACTGACCAAAAAACTCAGCCCCCTGAATTTTTCCCCAGCATAGAGCTGTCCAATACCCGGAAAAAACATCGAGAGATTGACCGCTAACCAAGGTTCAGGAGATGTTTTTGAGTTTTGACCCTCCGCAACAATCAGGGGCATTGTTTTAAGTTTTGCATCCTCGAAATAAACTACCTCTGCTGGTAGTCTAACCCTAGTCACAGGTTAGAGTGTAGGTTGCCTTAATACCTCTATCTACAGGACAGCAGGGGAGAGTAAGTTTCATTGATTCGTTAGCTTGAGGAAGGATGAAAAATCAGCTGTAGAGATTCCTCATCCTTCATGGCTTATCGCGAGGGCTTTGTCGAAGCCGAGGGTTGGTCAACAACGGGCAAGCGCTGTGTGACCATTGTTATGCCATCTTTTCGTACCAACACAGCCGAAAGCCAACGGTCTTTTGCCTTAGCTGGAGCTTTACCCACTTTAAAAATCCCCCCAGCGGGTAGTAAATCCAACTTAAAATCACTGGGTTTGGTCAACAGATCTGGCTTAACTGCATCTTCTAACGCCGCTCCTAGCAGCAGGTCATCTCCCAAAGGTTCCTTGACAATAACATCAAAGTCAAATAGCTGCCCCGGACGGACTTGAGCGGGTAACTGAACATCTACTGAGGGGGGACGTGAGCCTGAAATCTGCTGCGTGCGCTCTGCCAAAATTTCCTGCTGAACAATTTTTTGGCCTGCAATTCGCTGGCGCGATCGCAACGTCGATTCCAGCTTCATCGTCATGCCATCACTTTGCTTAGTCCCCGTAATCTGAGTGACTGTTTCTGCCACCAATCCGTTGCCATCTTGCTTCCAATCCCTAATTTCTGTGCGGTAATTCAACTGAGGGTAGCGCTGCCACAGTTGAGTTAAGGCTTTTTCCATTGAGCTGCGATTCAAGCCATCAGAATTTTTGAAATTAGGAGTGTAGAACTGCATCAACGCCTTAGCGTCTCGCCGATTGGCGGCTGCATCGATTTGTGTTATTAGCTCTTTAAGCTGAGGGGGAGCGGTTTCAGGACTTTCGGCCTTAACGTGCCCTACCCATCCCGTTGTTATCCCCGCCGTGAAGAGAAACAAAACTGACCAGCCCCAAGGAGAATTGAGTTGGGTGGTACGAGATGGAAAGAGCCGACGGAGTGAAGTTGCCAGATTGTGCATAAGGGAAGGGTTGGGAAATAGTTTGAATAGTAAAAATTAGCTTCTAAATTCTAGAAGTTTAGATACTATCCGTTAATTTATAACTAATTTTCGATTTTACCTGTGATTTATGGATGAGAGGCAACGGTCGAGTCACGAATGGTTGCAGGAGATTTTCCTCTCTTTTAATGATGTTGCCTGGTCAGCCCATCCGACTACAGGGGAAATTCTTTTTCTGAGCCAGGGGGCTGAGGTAGTCTATGCACGCCCAGTAGCGGAGGTGTTTGATAGCGGACAGGGGTGGCGATCGCTGATTCATCCTGATGATCGCCATGAGGTAGAAAGCCAGATGCCTGTCCTTGTTACCTCCGGAGTACTGGCTCTACAATACCGAATTATTCGTCCTAATGGGGAAATCCGATGGCTGTATCATCGGTTGCGATTAATTCGGGGTGCCAAGGGTGAAGCGCTGAGAGTGGATAGCTGGGCTACAGATGTCACTACCCAGAAAAACGTTAACTCCGAGTACCTGCAACAGAGGTGGGACACAACTAGCTACATCACCCGCCTCAATCAGCTAGAAGAGGCGCTGCAAGACAGTGAAGAACACCTTCGCACCCTGTTTGAGCAAGCCGCCATTGGTATTGCTCATTGTAGTTTAGAAGGTCGGTTTCTGCGGCTGAACCAAAAATTTTGTAACCTGCTAGGCTACAGCCAGGAAGAAATGCTCAACCGAAGTTGGATGGATATTACCGATCCTGACTATATTGAGGTTGCCCTAGAGTGCTTTCGCCGCCTGCGGGAACGGGAAACTGAAACCTACACATTAGAAAAGCGCTATATCCGCCACGATCAATCGACCATCTGGGTTAATCTCACCTGCTCACTGGTGTGCGAGGCATCGGGAGAGCCAAAGTATGTGATTGCTATGGTTGAGGATATCAGCGATGCCTATCGGCAAGCTGCGCTATGCAAGCAAGCTGAAGCCGTCCTTTACCGCCGTGAGCAAGAATTCAGAGCGTTGGTGGAAAATTCCCCTGATATTATTGTCCGGTTCGACCCCCAGCTACGTCATCTGTACGTGAATCCAGCCGTGGAACAGGTAACAGGAATCCCACCACAAACCTTTATCGGCAAAACCAATCGCGAGTTGGGAATGTCACAAAAACTCGTTACATTGTGGGAACAAACTTTAACCTCTGTATTTGGCACTGGGCAAGAACAGAGCATTGAGTTCGACTTTACAGTACCAAGCGGCCTCAAATTCTATCAATCTCGTCTCGTTCCTGAGTTTAACCCTGATGGTACAGTTGGGTCAGTGTTGAGTGTTGCCCGTGACATCACCGAACGCCAGCAGGCAGAAGAGGCATTGCACAAGAGTGAAGAGCGATTTCGCAATTTAGTCGAAACCACCGGTGATTGGGTTTGGGAAGTGGACAAAGATATGGTTTACACCTACGTCAGTCCTCAAGTCCGTGACATTTTGGGTTACACTCCTCAAGAAATCGAAGGCAAAACTCCCTTCGATTTTATGCCTTACAGAGAGCGTCATCGCCTGGTTAATTTCTTCAGTCAATTGACTAACGGGGGAGACTCATTCACTTGCCTGGAGAATACCAGCATCTGCAAAAATGGTCATCGCGTTGTGATGGAAACCAGTGGCGTTCCTGTCTTGGATGCCAATGGGACATTCTGTGGTTATCGTGGGATCACCCGTGACATGACGACTCGCAAGCGCATGGAGGAGGCATTAAGAGAGAGCCAGCAGAAATACCAAACTTTATTTGAAATTCTTCCCATTGCCATTTCCATTACAGATGAAGCTGGCAACATTGCTGAAGTCAACCCAGCATCTGAGCTAATTTTAGGGCTATCCAACGCTGAACATACCCAACGCAAGTATGATGACCCAGAATGGCAAATGCTTCGCCCCGACGGCAGTTCCATCCCAGCCTCAAAGTTAGCTGGCGTTAGAGCGTTAACCGAGAACCAAGTGATTGAAAACTTGGAAATGGGAATGGTGAAACCCGACGGCGAGATCACTTGGCTGTCCGTCACAGCTGCCCCCCTTCCTCTGCCCGGTTATGGAGTCGTGATTGCCTACACCGATATCACGGAACGCAAGCAAGCCGAACAGATGCTGCAATTGCAAGCGGAACGAGAGCGATTGATGGGGTTAATTACTCAACGCATCCGCCAGTCCTTGCATCTGGATGAAATTCTCCAAACCACTGTCGAAGAAGTACGGCAACTGCTCCAAGATGACCGGGTTTTGCTCTTTCAACTGTGCAGCGATGGTGTAGGTAGAGTGGTGACAGAGTCCATGTCTCCCGGTTTACCTGCGATTGTAGGACGGGAATTCCCTGATGAAAGATTCCCGGAAGCCTGTTATCAGGCTTACTATCAAGGTCAGCCTCGTGTTGTCCCTGACATCACCCAAGATGAACTTGCTCCTTGCTTGGTTGAATTTTTACAACAGCTAGGGGTGAAGTCTAAATTGGTGATTCCCATTCTTTGCAGCAGTCAGCGAGGTGAAAAAGGGGATGGCGATATGCGCTATCGGCTTGCGACAGCGACGCAGAGCGCTGAAGTCTCCCTGTGGGGTGTGATGGTTGCCCATGACTGTACTGGACACAGACAATGGCAACCTTGGGAAATTGCTTTACTCACCTCCTTGGCAACTCAAATCGGCATTGCCATTCAACAATGTGAACTCTATCTCCAGTTAGGAGCCAAACTTTCTGATCTGCAACAAACCGAAGCCGCACTCCAACAAGCCAAAGAAGCGGCTGAAGTCGCTAACCGTGCCAAAAGCGAATTTTTGGCGAATATGAGCCATGAACTGCGCACCCCCCTCAACGGCATTTTGGGTTATGCCCAAATCCTTAAAAAAGACACAAATTTATCGGACGAGCAGCGAAATAGCCTTAGCATCATTCACCAATGTGGTGAACATCTGCTGACTCTGATTAATGACATCTTAGACCTTTCCAAAATAGAAGCGAGCCGAATGGAACTCTTTCCCACTGAGTTTCATTTTCCTAATTTTCTCAACAGCCTCGCTGACCTTTTTAAGATGCGTGCACAACAAAGGAATATTGCTTTTACTTACCAAATTTGTTCTCCACTACCTCAAGGTGTCATGGCTGATCAGAAAAGGCTAAGGCAGGTTTTGAGCAACTTACTCAGCAATGCTGTGAAGTTTACCGATGAAGGTGGGGTGACATTCAGAGTGAGCGATGTGGGAGTAGAAAGCGGAAACGAGTACACCGCGACTTCCCCATCACCCATTCTCAATTCCCAATTCCCAATTCCCAAAATTCGGTTTCAAATCGAAGACACCGGTATCGGTATTGAGCCGAGTCAATTAGCTGAACTGTTTTTACCGTTCCATCAAGTGAGCGATCGCGCCCATGCGGTCGAAGGGACTGGACTCGGACTCGCTATTAGCCAGAAATTAGTTCAGATGATGGGTAGTCAAATTCAGGTTAAAAGTAGTTTGGCTCAAGGAAGTGTTTTTTGGTTTGATTTAGAGTTGCCCTCTGTCACTGCACGGGCTGAACCGAACTCATCGTGCGATCGGCGAATTGTTGGCTTTAAAGGTCATAAGCGTAAAGTGTTGACGATTGATGACCATCCCGTCAATTGCTCGTTTTTACGAGATCTACTACAACCTTTAGGGTTTGAAATGTTTGAGGCTGTAGACGGTCAAGAGGGTTTAAACAAGGCTCAACAAACTCAACCTGACCTGATTTTAATGGACTTGGTTATGCCAGGGTTGGATGGCTTGGAAGCCACTCGACGCCTACGCCAGTTACCCCAGTTTCAAGATGTGGTGGTTATCGCTTTGTCCGCTAATGTTAGGGAAACGAGCAAGCAAGAGAGTTTGGCAGCAGGATGCCAGGATTTTCTGCCCAAGCCTGTACAGGCTCAGCAACTGTTAAACTTGCTGACTGTGCATTTAGGGTTGGAATGGATTTATGACGAGGATTTGAGTCCCACAGGGGTTGAATCTAACCCTGAGTGTGCCCCGCTTGTTCTTCCCCCTACATCGGAACTAACTACCTTATCGGAACTGGTCAGAATGGGTGATATCCAAGAGATTCTCCACCGAGTCGAGCAACTGGAAACATTGGATGAGAAATTTGAGCAGTTTGTTGCCAAAATCCGTCAACTCGCTAAAGAATTTAAGTTGAAACAACTCCAGAAACTTATTCAACACTATCTGGATTAGCTAGTTTATTTGTGTTATGAAAAATAACCAACCACAGAGGCGCAGAGAACACCGAGAAAGAGGAAAAAGGGAATTTTACGAATTATTTAAACTGGTTATATCAGATGAGTAATCAAAAAACCGCAAAAAGTAAGCTGCTCATCGTTGATGACAATCCGACCAATTTAAGCCTACTTTTCGAGTATTTGACCCATGCTGATTTCAAGGTATTTGTTGCTTTAGATGGTGAAACGGCAATTGAACAAATTGAACAAACTCAACCCGACCTCATCCTTTTGGATGTGATGATGCCCGGAATTGATGGATTTGAAGTTTGTAGACAGTTGAAGGCTAATCCGTCCACCCAAGAAATTCCCGTTATTTTTATGACAGCACTCTCCGATACCCTGGATAAGGTGCATGGGTTTAATGTTGGAGCTGTCGATTATATTACTAAGCCATTTCAGCAAGAAGAGGTATTGAGTCGAGTCAAAACGCACCTCAAGATTCGGAATCTGCAACAGCAGCTTCAAGAGCGCAATGAATCTCTGTTGCGATCGCAAGTGCAAGAACGGCAAAAAACGCTAGAACTCGAACAAGCTTTACAAACCTTACAAAAAACCCAATCTCAACTGATTCAGGCGGAGAAAATGTCTAGCTTGGGTCAGATGATTGCTGGTGTAGCTCACGAAATTAATAATCCCATCAATTTTATTTTTGGTAATCTTAATCTCGCTACTGAATACATCCAAAAACTTTTAGGGCTTATTCATCTATACCAGCGAACTTATACCCATCCCACTCCGCAAATTTCATCGGAGATTGAGGCGATAGACCTGGATTTTTTGGAGTTCGATCTACCCAAGCTTTTGCGATCGATGAGGGTAGGTGCTGAACGCATCTATCACATCGTCTTATTGCTGAAAAATTTTTCCCGTTTCAATGAAGCTCAGCTCAAGCTAGCCGACATTCACGAAGGTATTGATAGCACACTTTTGTTATTACAGCATCGGTTGGAAGCTAGAACTGGACGACCAGAGATTCAAGTCATCAAAGAGTATGAAAACTTACCGAAAGTAGAATGTTATCCTAGTCAGCTCAATCAAGTGTTTATGAATATTCTTACCAATGCTATTGATGCCTTGGAAGAGTCAGGAGCCAGTGCGAATTCATCGAACCAAAAACTCATGATTCGGATTTGCACGGAGTGGGTTGAGGGCGTGAGTGGAGAAGCGGACTGGCTTTTGGGTGCGGATAGAGGAGAACCTCTCGCTCGTAAGGCGGGTGTTGTTATCCGCATATCGGATAATGGGTTGGGAATGACAGACGAGGTACGCCGGAAACTGTTTGACCCTTTTTTTACCACAAAGCCGGTTGGCTCTGGAACGGGTTTAGGGTTGGCAATTAGCTATCAGATTGTTGTGGAAACGCACAAAGGTCAGTTAATCGCGAATAGTGAATCGGGGAAAGGCACAGAGTTTGTCATTACTATTCCCCTGCGGCAGAAAAATTTTTTTCGTTGGTCGTAACTTGTATCGATGTAGGAGACTGGCTGGGAAATACAGCGTTGGGGTGAGGAGAGGAGGATTTTAATTCCTTGGTCGTCAAGGCGACGTGGCTTTTCTTGTTTATGCCCTGTAAGAAATAGTTTAATAGAAGAAATTGGTGCTTAAATCTTGAGACAGGACGAGATAATAGCGCTCAATTTACAAATACTGGTTTTTGATTTTAAGTGAAATTACAGTCATTTGTAGGAGAAAAAGACATTTTGCATCACCAACCGATTCGATTGTTGATTGCCGCTAGTGGAACAGGAGGACATTTATTTCCCGCGATCGCTCTGGCTGATCAGTTGCCCGACTATACCATTGAGTGGCTGGGTGTCCCTGATCGTTTAGAACGGGAACTCGTTCCTGCTCAGTATCCTCTCCACACTATTCCTGTAGAAGGCTTTCAACAACGCTTTGGATTCGGCACTCTGCGCATCTTCGGACGCCTCGCGGGTTCGATTCTACAGGTACGGCAGCAGCTCAAAACCGGAAAATTCGATGGCGTCTTCACCACGGGCGGTTACATCGCAGGGCCAGCCATTATAGCTGCCCGCACCTTGGGCTTGCCTGTAATTCTTCATGAAGCCAATGCCATCCCCGGAAAAGTAACTCGCTGGTTTAGTCCCTTATGTAGTGCCGTTGCTGTAGGCTTTGAATCCACCGCCAAGTACCTACCCAAGGTGCAAACTGCTTATGTGGGGACACCCGTGCGCTCTAGTTTTCGAGAGTTCCGGAAGCTGGAACTGCCAATTCCTGAAAATGCCCCCTTGATTGTAGTCGTTGGGGGTTCTCAAGGTGCGATCGCGGTTAATCAACTGGTGCGTCAATGTGCTCCCGTCTGGCTGGAGGCCGGGGCCTGGATTGTCCATCTCACGGGTGAAAAAGACCCCGATACCCAGTCACTCCAGCACCCGCACTATATCCAAATGCCCTTTTATCACAACATGGCAGAACTACTCCAACGCGCCAATTTAGCTATTAGCCGCGCTGGTGCAGGAACGCTGACTGAACTCGCCATCACGAAAACACCTGCCGTCTTGATTCCCTACCCCTACGCGGCTGAAGACCACCAATCCTTTAACGCTGCCAGCTTTGCCAATACGGGGGCTGCACTAGTTTTTCGACAAGCCCAACTAACGCCCCAAGTTTTGGAAAGTAAAGTATTGCATTTACTGCAATCGCCTCAATTGTTGCAGGATATGGCCCAAAAAGCCGCCGCCCTCGCTGTTACGGATAGTGCAGAACGCTTAGCAGCTTTAGTGCGTCAAGTGATAGAGAAGCAGCCCGTTAAAGCATGACGGAGGAAGTTTTAGCTTGGGAATGGGGAATGGGGAATGGGGAAGAAAGATTTTGATGGCTTGCTGTGAGTGCTACCTTATGGGGAGTCTTGCACCATGCTCAATTACCGTAGGGTGGGCACGGCACACCAACGATAGAATCAGCGTTTCTAGTTCTAGCAGGTAATGCCTACCCTACAGGTGTTCTCCGCATTAACTCTGTGTAGTCGGTACAGCAACATTCTTCAGAATCGTCAGAGGGCCAATCTCTTTGAGCATCTGCATTTGCTGCTCATTGCGTACCAAAAGGGTGCCTGCAAATCCCAAAGAGTTGACAGGAATTGACGAGAAAAACTCAAGAGAACGCGACACTAACATCATCCACTGCCGGGTAGCAATTAGATTGTAAGCACCTGTTTGTCGGGAACCGCTCTCTTGGGCGTCACCATTCAAACCCACCGCTTGCAGTAGAGCGTGATAGCACTCCAGCGTTACACAAGCCGCATCTGCAGGGGATTGTACCCAGTTAGGGTCTAACTGTGCGATCGCATGGACAAAAGGAAAGCTTGGTGTCCTGCCAACTCCCCCCTGAAAGCAGGCGGAGGCAATGGCTGGTTCAATAGGTATCTTCAGCCCCTGGGGTACAAGTGGCAACGGTACTAGTTGCAAGTGCTTGTGTCGTTGACTAGCACCAGCGAGTTTCCCCCCGTTATAAAACACCAAGCCATCAATTTCGCCAAGGCAAATCCACATCGCCTCAAAATCTTGCAGGGTTAACAAAGTTTCCTGCTCCTCGAAGGCGCGAGTGACGATGAGGATGTGATGGTCAACGATACTATATTTGTTCAGCAAACACAGATGAGTGTCAGAAATATCTGTGACAAACAAGTCTTCCTCGTAAGGGAGGAAAGGGTTGAACTCCTTGCCCGAGGTAACCGCCTCCTCGTCCTGTTTTTTTTTGGCTTCATCCTTGCGGATCAGGTGGGGCAAAAGCCGAACGAGGAAGTTAATGCCACCTTGTTCGACAAACTCCGACTCTGTCGGAAGAAACTGGAGCGCGCCGCAATGCCGAGCCCCCTTCGTTCGCTCGGTCACTTTTGCCCACAACGTACCGGGTTCTAGCTGTAGTGTTTCTCGTTCATTTACTTTTTTTTGGGGCATGTCAATCTAATTTCCCAGCAAACAACTCACAGCTAGCGGCGAATCACTACGGGTGTACCGACGCCTGCCCAATTGTAGAGCCATCGTGCACTAGATACCCGCATGTTCACGCAACCATGACTAATCGGTGTGCCAAAGTTATTGTGCCAGTAAGCTCCATGTAGGGCATAGCCGCCCGAGAAGTACATCACATAGGGCACATTAGGTACATCGTAGCCTTCGCCTCGCATCCGAGTTGAGCGAAACTTGGATTGAACGGCAAAGCTACCAATAATCGTTGGTGTGCGCTGCTTACCGGTTGAAATGCTGAAGGAGCGTACCCTCTTTGCACCATTCCAAGCCGTTAACTGTTGATCAGATAAATCAACTTCAATCCAGCGCCCTGTACGTTGTTGTCGAGCAATCAAGAGTTCAGGGGCGGTAGTGGACTCAATGGTGGCATTTGCCCTCCAAGCAAAAGCTGGGAGAGCCCAAGTTCCTAATGCTGCAAGAATGAGTGTAGCGCCAAGCGAGAACACTTTTGAGTGAAGCGTTTTTGCTAAGAGGCTATTCCTTGTCATAAAATGGCTCACACCGTACGAAGCTAAGAAATTTTAGGAGGTCTAGTCAGCCTTGATCGCTAAGAAAGGCTGTACAAGCGGCCTCCAATGGTCAATCATAAGACACTCTACTGTCGTTGTCCTCACGATGTTAGCAAAGCTATGAGTCATACCATTCACCCAGATAAGTAGAGGGATCTAATTAATCGTAAGGTGGGCATTGCAGAAGATAACCCCTCCAAGCCTGACAAAAGTTTGTTTCTAGGCAATGCCCACCCTACAACTAGGTTTGGTTTATTTAAGCGCACCTACTTAGTCTTCCAGAATACGCTGCTGCACTCGTTCCATTAAGGAGTGACCAAAAAAACGAATGATAGCAGCATCAATTCCGCCATCCATGAGTCCAAACAAGTTAGCAGGGCTGACCATACAGTCAAACTCTGGTAACCATTCAAAATAGTTATTAACGATTTTTACATTGGGTAAACAAGTGAAATGCTCTCGAAAAGCTTCCCCCAGCAAAGGATTGGGAGCTACCAATATCAACTTCAAGCCGTTTTCTCCACTTGATTATTATTTTAGGCATAAGCGTTGCTTTGCCTCAAGGGAGTTTTACTGAAGTTTATTCTTCTATATCCGCCAGCTTTACTAAATTTCGTAGTGCCAGAAAGGCTGCTTCTCCTGTAAAATGATGCGTTTACGAGAAAGACGTTCAATTATTCCCTGCTTCT
>DATNPV010000051.1:0-71464 GCA_036703055.1 Waterburya sp. | reverse complement strand
TTGGATGAATGCTATTTTAGAGAACGTTCTTAGTGCAGAGCGTGCCTTAATTCAGGGTGGTATCTCGTTCCCTGCTGGTGGTTCTCTGTTGTTAGTTGCTCAAAAAATGTAGGAAGCTGTTGTGCCTCAAATTACTCAGGGGATTCGCTCAGTTTTATCAATACCCAATGTCTATAGCCTCTTTGGCTTTCTAAGTGGTGGCTCATCTTGCCGCAAGACCTTTGTTAAAGAATATGTACGCCCGAAAAGCGGCGATCGCATCTTAGATATTGGCTGTGGGCCTGGTGATATTGTTCCCTATCTTCCAGATGTGGAGTATGTAGGATTTGACGTGAGTCAGAAATATATCGACGCAGCGCGATCGCGGTTTGGTCATTGCGCCACTTTTATCTGTGAGCAAGTGAGTACCACCACTTTTAAAGAACCTTCATCTTTTGATATTGTTCTGGCTGTCGGCATCCTACATCACCTTGATGATGCTGAAGCGTTGCAACTTTTCCATCGGGCCCAAACCGCGCTTAAGCCAGGAGGACGACTTATTACGTTTGATGGTGTATTTGTCGCTAACCAATCTCCGTGCGCTCGATATATTATCTCCAAGGATCGGGGGCAAAATGTTCGCACTAAAAAGGGGTATATGCGGATAGCCTCTCAAGTATTCTCCAATATTACTGTTTCTATACGCCACGACCTTTTAAGGATTCCTTATACTCATATTATTTTGGAATGTAATCGATAACTATACTTTGATAATTGAGTTTTTAATAAATTGATTCAAATAAAATGAACCATGAACCCACGTACATCTTCTAGTATAACAAAGTTTTTTAATCAAATAGATAACAATATACTTGTCATTTTAATATTACCTATATTACTGATTTTATTGAATAAGGATTGGATATTTTTCACTATAAATCATCAGATAGATCCAGGCGTTTACTTAGGATATTTTTTAAACCTAAAACAAAACTTACAAACTTTCGCTGACACCTACTATGGAACTCGCCTTTCGTGGATTCTACTTGGTTATCTTGCCTATCATTTGTTTCCACCCTTACTTGCTAATTACGCCCTGCGTATAGGTTTGTACTATGCTTCCGTAATCTCACTTTACCTAATTTTGAAGTATACTGTCAGCCGTAGAGCGGCTCTAATAACTTCTATCTTTATGGGTTATTACTCTTATTTTTTGTTGGCAATTGGGTGGGATTACGTGGATGGAGTTGGCATCGCTTACTACTTGTTAACCATGCTAATGCTTACCCTTAGTATAAAATCTTATCGATGGAAATATTGGCTTTGCTTAAGTGGATTTTTTTATGGAGCCTTAATTTACTCAAACTTATTTTGGCTAACTTTTACACCTTTGATAGTGATTTATTTTGTTCTTGGCAATCGTGAATTTTGCCAAAACTCTCTAATTACTAGCTTCTTTAATTTTACAGTAGGTTTTTTCAGTATAACTATACTGTTGGGTACAATTAATTACTTTATCAATAACCAATTTTTCTTTTTCTTGCCTTCTTTTCAATTCGCTTCAGCAAATATTAATCAATCCAATCCTTGGAAAACTGATTTTCTCCTATGGATTCATTCCGCAAGTTGGCTGATTATGCCAGCAACTACGTTTCTTGTTAGTTTAACTTATTTAGTATTAACACGCCCTAAGCCCATAAAAAAAAGCAACAAATTTGCCGGGATTTTTGCTATTATTTTTATTTTACAATTTCTGATAATGGTAGCTTGGGAATTAAAAGGAAATCCTGTTTTACAGCTACCTTTTTATGCAAGCTATCTTATTCCATCTATGTTTTTGGCTTTGGGAGCAATTTGTTTTGCTGGTTATGATAAATTGAAAGATGCACAATTTAAAATAGTGTGTTGCATTAGTGTTTTTAGCATTCTATTCTTGATTTCTATAAAAAACACTTTTATCCTTCGTAATTTCTCTTATATCAAGATTTTTTTAGTAACAGGATTAATTTTCCTGATATTCAAGATGATTTTTGTTTTATTTATTAATAAAAACCAAAAAAGGAAAAACAATCCAATATATTATTTTCTAACATCTCTATTCGCTTTTAGTATATTGAATTATATATCTCTATATAACTCCCTTACCCTCAATGAGTTTCCTAAGAATCAAGACTCGTTTTTAGCTGTCATGGATGGCATCAAAGCCATTCAAAAGAGTGAAGATAGTAAAAATTTGCGATTCTGGTATAGCTCTAATTCGCCTTTGAGTAAAGTTTATAGGTCGATAGCTGCTAGTTATTTATGGGAGTATAGACTGATTAGTGACAATTATCCATCCCTCAAGCGGAATTCTAAACCGGATAATCCTATTAATAATAATACGAATTTGGTTATTTTATCAGATGGAAATAAAACCTTTGAAAATGCAGATGCCGCCTTAAGACGAGTTGGGTTGAAGGCGAAATTATTGTCTGAAAAAAACATTCATGAAGGAACCGTTAACTTTAAAATTACCTTTATAGAAACTCAATTAAATATTTCCCTATCCTCTAGCCCAACGTTACGTGTCCAAGACTTTTCCAAAAACTGGGAAAAAACCAATTATCTCCAGAATATGATTGTCGATAAAGCAGCAGGAACCGTTGGGATAACTACTAATCGCTCTGCCTATGACTTCCAGCTCGTGTCTCGGCCTGTCAAGGTAAAACCACAAGCTAAATACCTCATGCAATTTGACCTTAAAATTGAAAAGGGTGGAGCTGGGGTTCACATATTAGGTGCCGATCGCAAAACAGTAATTGCCTCTCATTATTGGTGTGAACCGAACACCAAATTTTCCCAAGAGCAATTTCTCATTGATACAGCAAATAATTCTGAACTATCTCTTGTAATTAGTAACTGTGGTCACCCCAAACCAGAAGTTTCAACATTTTGGGTGAAGAATCTAGAAATCTGGCAAACGAAACCAGTTGACAGCCGATGAAACTTGTTGTTTAAATACGTCAGGTAACACAGGAGGGTATAGTTGTCTACTCAAATTTTCCAAGAAACACCACTAGAGCGGGTCAAAGATTACTGGAACCAACGCCCGTGCAACATTCGTCATTCCACTAAGCCAGTCGGGACAAAGGAATACTTTGATGAAGTAGAAGCCCGCAAATATTTTGTCGAGCCCCATATCCCTCGTTTTGCCGAGTTTGAAAAATGGAAAGGTAAAAAAGTACTGGAAATCGGTTGTGGGCTCGGTACCGATACCATTAATTTTGCACGGTACGGTGCTCAGGTCACAGCCGTAGACCTCTCAGAAAAATCTCTAGAACTTGCCAAAAAAAGAGCTGAAGTTTACGGATTACAAGACAAAATTACCTTTTATCGCGGTAACTCCGAGGAACTCACCCAGCTTGTTCCCATCGAAACTTACGACTTAGTGTATTCCTTTGGAGTCATTCATCACACTCCCCATCCCGAACGAGTTATCGAACAAATCCGTAACTACGTGCAGCCCGGTAGCACGATCAAAATAATGGTCTACAATCGCTACTCCTGGAAAGCGCTATGGATTCTCATCACCTACGGTAAAGGTCAATTTTGGCGTGCAGAGGAACTAGTAGCTCGTTATTCCGAAGCACAGGAAGGTTGTCCAGTTACTTACACCTATACTCCGGCGGAAGCCGAGCGTTTACTGAATGGCTTTGAAGTTTCAGAATATTGGGTAGACCATATCTTTCCCTACTCGATTCCAGAGTACAAACAGTACCAATACACCAAAGTCTGGTACTTCCGTTGGATGCCCCAACCTCTCTTTCGGTGGTTAGAAAGGAACTTTGGCTGGCATTTGTGCGTCACAGCGCGGGTTTAGGAAGAATTAAGTTCGGAGGCAAATTAACTAGTGGGACAAATATCACCCGCCTTAGCTGTTTGGAATAATCGCCAAAAAATTTTAGAATCGCGCGATCGCCTTCGTGCCCTTTGTGAAGCGGTCGATTGGCAAAATGACCTCGCCCTCTATCAGTGGGTGCAATGGTTTGCCATTGCTTTAGAGTTTAAACCCGACCTAATTATAGAACTGGGGCGGGGTCGGGGCAATTCAACGTGCGTATTTACAGAAGCCGCCAACTCCCTACCCCATTGTCGTGTTGTTAGTCTGTGTAATTCCCCCGATTGGGACAATGACACAAAGCTTCGTGTTGCTCCGATTGTCTCTGCTCAATGGTTTGAACCTCTTGAAGCTAAAGTCACTGACATCCTAGCCACTGATATTCAAGCTCTACTGGGCGACAGCCAAAGAATTTTGGTGCTATGGGATGCTCATGGCTATGAAATTGCCGAATTTATGTTGAGTTACATGATGCCCTTGCTGAGGAGTCGCCAGCACTTGGTCATTATGCACGACATCAGTGATATGCGCTACATCAGCGTGAGAGGCGACTATCAAGGAGAACCCTTGTGGAAAGGCGGCAACGCATCCGGCCCCCGGTTAATTCTGGGACATCTCAATTCTGCTGTTGAGCAAGCCGTTTCTATTTTGGACTTTACTTCGAGAAATCACTTGACTCTGCATTCCGCCGATGAGAGTTTGCACACAGAACTGACTGATGAGCAGATGAGTGAATTGCAGCAGAATCTTGGAAAAGAATTGTTCTCGAAAAATGGTCATTGGTTTTGGTTCTCCTTAAACGAGAAAGATGATTCAGAAACTATATATTTCCCAAATCCATCGTCCAAACAGACAGAACCTGATCACTCGCCTGCCCAACTCCAACAAACTCAGGCACAAGTAAATCAATTACAAGAAGAACTGGTGCGATCGCACACCCAACTGCAAAATACGCAAAGTGAATTAAATCAGCTGCGAGGTTTGGTCAGCAACATGGAAAACACTAAGTTTTGGAAACTCAGAACAGCATGGCTGCGCCTGAAGCAGACAGCTGGACTGACAAGAGGTGAATAAGCCAGCCCCAATTATATGTCTACACAACGTATTCGATACAATCCTCCTCTGACCACTTCACTTACCTCTTTGGATTGCTTTAAAGAAGAGCCATTTTTTTTAGTGGACATTGGCGCAAGTGGTGGCATAGAACCTCATTGGAATACCTTCATTCCCTATTTACGTGCTGTAGGCTTTGACCCTTTAGTTGCTGAAATTGAGCGACTAAAGGGATTATCGTCTAGTCCAATGATTCAGTATGAAGCGGCTTTTGTCGGTTGCAAAAATTATGAAGAAAAGTTACTGGATCACCAGTTCAACTCGATAACAAGCCGCCCGATGCAGCGCTCAAGTGCCATCCGAGCCATGAATTTTTGTAATTACAACTATATAAGAAGTGTTTACAACCAAGGAGAAGACGTTAAATATACAGATAATTTTGTTGAACTTGATAACTTTTTTAATGAAGAAGAAAAAGACCGAATAAATTTTCTCAAAATTGATACCGATGGCTCCGATTTTCAAGTTCTTTTAGGAGCTGAAACGCTCCTAAGTCGAGGAAACTTACTTGGGCTGTCGCTAGAAGCGACGTTTCATAAAAAAGATAACCTGTTTTCTCAGATAGACCCTCTCCTTCGGAAATACGGTTTTTCCTTATTCGACTTAGATGTGTATCGCTATAGCCGGGGAGACTTACCTAAACCATTTGTGTACAACATACCCGCTCAAACCATTGATGGGCAAGTTATCTGGGGAGAGGCAGTTTATTTCAGAGATTATGGTGATAAAAGTTATGAAGAAAAGTGGTCTTTACAGACAACAAAAACTAACCTTCTGAAATTAGCCTGTTTATATGAAATCTTCGGCTTAGAGGATTGTAGTGCTGAACTTCTAATCAAATATAGAAACGAGTTCAAGGAAACTATCGATATTAAGCAAGCCCTAAACCAACTTGTGCCACAAGTTCAAGGACAGGAAATTACTTTTGGGCAATATAACAATGAATTTGAAAAATACATCCAAAACACGTTTATAAATAAAGAAGTACAAACGAAACCAGCAATAGGGATAAAATTCCAAGCTCAATCCACTTTATCCGAACAGCAACGATTCCAAGCAGCACTAGAACAAGCGCACGCCCAGTTGCAGCAAACTCAGCACCAACTGGAACAATCGCGGGCACAAACAGAGCGATTAGAGACTCAATTGGAAGACTCGCGCTCCCAAGTGCAAGTTACTCAGGCCAAACTCCAGCAATTACAGACACAACAGGAACACTCGCACTCCCAGCTGCAAGACACTCAGGCACAAGTGGTACAGTTGCAAAAAGTTATTCGAGCAATGGAAAATACTTCATTCTGGAAACTTAGAACAGCTTGGTTGCGATTGAAGCAGACACTCGGATTGACAAGAGGTCACTAGAGCAGTAAGAATCTGATTCAAACAAACATCGGTACAGCTGTCTAGTTAACAAAGACAGGAGCGAAAAATGAAGCTCAAAAACGGATGTAATGCAGCTTGGTACGAACTCAATATCTCAGCCCCTGACGATTGTGTGAGTGCCTGCTGTTATTATTTGGGGGAAAAAGATAGTTGGAGTGACGAATATCGTTCTCTGGACGACTATTGGAACAGCCCCAACATGCAGAAGATTCGGGAAATGAATTCTACGCCTGACGCCGAATTAACCGGGGGATGCGCAGGATGTTACTTTTTCGGTCATCGCGGAGAGGCTGGTTCTTATTTCCCGAACTTCTTACAGCCATATACTGATTTGTCACCCGCGCAGGAAGCTAATTGGTTGGCAGCGATAGACGACTACAACAACGGTAGCAAGCGAATCAAATCCACTCCTCTGCGTTTCTACATTAACTTTGGTTTCGGCTGCAATTTGGCTTGCACCATGTGCCATCAAGTGCCTCGCCGAAAGACTCATAAGAGACAAGTCAATACGGATATTTTATTGAAATGGAAGCCTTATCTCAAATCGGCGCTAAACATCACGGTTATCGGTGGTGAACCTTTTGTCCTGCCAGAAGCGGTTAAGTTTATCCAAGCAGTCATCAATGACCCAGAATTGGAGAACGTTGAACTTACGATCAATACCAACGGGACATTACTTCACAAGCATCTGGATGTGTTGGCTAAGAAGCGAAAACTTCAGCTGGCTGTCAGCCTCGACACCATCGGGGAGGAGTTTGAAAAAATTCGGGTGGGTGCGAACTGGAATCAGGTGGAGCGTAATATCCAAGACTTTCTCGCCCTCGGCAAACAACTGGGCTTTCCTTGGGTAGTTGGAGTGCCCTGTTTGCTGCTGAAGACGAACATTCCCAGACTGCCTGATTTTGTCGATTGGACAATTGCCAACGATGTGCAGCCCGGTTTCTACAACTTTATCGATGCCACAGGCATTGAGAAAACGTTTGCCCAAGAAAATGTCGTAGCCAATCCTTACCTTTTGCAACAAGTGCCAGATTGGGAAAGGTACTTTATCATAGCCGTTGATAAGCTACGTAATTCAAAATGGGCGATCGTGGCAGATCAGCTCGATAATCTGTACATACAGATCAGACAAAATTTGAGCGAGTTTGAGGCGAAAAAAGCGGAGAAACTCCAGACGGAACTAAAGCAAGCCAACGCTGAATTAGAGCAATCGCGCTCCCAGTTGCAGCCAACACAGGCACAACTGGAACATTTACGAGCAGAAAAAGAGCAATTACAAGGCGTCATCACCGCCATGGAGAGTACCAAGTTCTGGAAGCTCAGAACAGCATGGTTTGGTCTGAAGCGCTCAATGGGTTTAGTAAAAGAACCTCAAGAAAAAGTAATGACTAATCTTTAGGAAGCCTCTAAAATCGACTACACATTTTTTCATTAGGGTGAGCAGTGCTCACCCTACCTACTAGATTCATTATGTCTAGACTAGAACCCATCACTCCTGCCTCAGCGCTGTGGAACAATCGCCAAAAAATTCTCCAGTTGCGCGATCGCATCCTGTCTTTATTGAAAGCTGTTGACGAGCCAAGTCACCTATCCCTACATCAATGGGTTCAATTGTTGGCTTTTACCTTAGAGTTCCAGCCAGACTTAATTCTGGAGCTAGGACGCCATAAAGGCAACTCGACTTGTGTCTTTACAGAAGCTGCCAATCACCTCCAATCTTGCCGTGTTGTTAGCCTGTGCCGTTCCCCATACTGGGAAGAGACTACCCAACACCACATCGCTCAGGTTGTTCCTCCAGAATGGTTTCAACCTTTAGAAGCTAAGCAAAGCGATATCTTAACGACTGACATTAAGGCACTACTCGAAGGAAGCCAGCGAGTAGTGCTGTTTTGGGATGCTCACGGTTACGATATCGCTGAATTTGTCTTGGGTTATGTCATGCCTTTACTGAGGAGTCGCCAGCACATCGTTATTATGCATGACATCTCAGATATGCGGTATTGCTCGGGTCAAGAAGATTACAATGGACAGCCTTTATGGCGGCAGGGCAACGATAATGGTGCTGGCGATCATAACGTGAGATTAGTGCTGGGAAATTTGAATTCTGCGGTTGAGCAGGTCATTTCTATTGTGGACTTTACATCGAGAAATAAATTGCCGTTACATTCGGCTGATGAGAGTTTTCATACACAATTGAATGGAAATCAACTTCATGAATTGCAGCAACAATTGGGTGACGAACTTTTTTCAAAAAATGGTCATTGGTTTTGGTTCTCCCTAAACGAAAAAGCTGAAAAAGAGACAATATATTTTCCAAAATTTATCCCCTCTAATCAACCAGAATCTTTAGCAGAACCCGCTCTTGAGCCCCAACCCCCAGCCACTCAGACAGAACTGGAACACTTACGAACCCAAACCGAGTATCTACAAGGCGTTATCCGAGCCATGGAGAGCAGCAAGTTCTGGAAACTGAGGACAGCATGGTTTAAGCTGAAACGAACAATGGGACTAGGAAAAGAAGATTAGCCTGAGCCCACATCAATACCGAATGCTGACTCTATTTGCCATCCCTAAAGCCTTTCGCGGACACATCAACACCATCCAACGCAACGCCATCATCAGCTGGACGCTGCTTTATCCCCGTCCTGAAATTATCCTTTTAGGTCGTGATGAAGGCACGGCGGAGATTGCCGAAAAGTTCAACCTCCAACACGTTCCAGACGTAGCTTGTAACGAATACGGTACACCTCTGCTCAACTCCCTGTTTGAAATTGCCCAAAATGTCGGCAAAGGGTCTAGATTTGCCTACGTCAATGCTGACATCATCCTAATGAATGATTTTATGGCGGCAGTCCAGAACATCCCCTTTGAGCGGTTTATGCTGACTGGACAGCGCTGGAACTTGGATGTTGAAGAGGCTATTGATTTCAACAACCCCGACTGGGAAAACCAGTTACGGAATCGTATTGCACAGTCCGGTAGACCAGAGGGGCCACAAGCGATGGACTACTTTGTCTTCCCCCACGGTATCTATCAAGAACTTCCCCCATTTGCGATTGGACGGGTGTTCTGGGACAATTGGCTGCTTTACAAAGCGATGAGTGCAGACGTACCTGTGATTGATGCCACCACGGCAATTGTGGCTATACACCAAAACCATGATTATAACCATCACCCTCAAGGTAGAGATGGAATCTGGCAGGGAGCCGAGGCGGCAAACAATGAAAAACTGGTAGGAGGCCGGGATTATGCCTTCTTTATGTTGGATTTGGTGAACTGGCTGATGACCCCTCAAGGGTTGCACAAACCGCAATGGACTCAACAGCGCCTAAGCCGTTGCTTGGAGATGCTGCCCTTAGTGCGTCCTGAATTTAGGGGTTGGGCCGCTTTGCTGAACAATTTACTCGAAAAGCGCCTCTACATTGACCTGGGTGACACTCAGATGACTCAACTGTGTCAAAATCTGGGAGAGGCGTTTTTCTGCAATCCTAGTCATTGGTTCTGGTTTTCCCTAGATGCCACGACTGAAGAAGCTATCCTGTATTTGCCGACTCCTGCTCAACGGGAAGCCAAAGAACTACGGATGCAACTGCAACAAACCCAGGCCGAACTGGAGCAATTAAAAGCACAGGCTGAGCGATCGCACCTCCAATTTCAACACACCCAAGCTGAACTAGCACAGTTGCGTAGTGTAATTACAGGGATGGAGAGTACCAAGTTCTGGAAACTGAGAACAACCTGGTTTAAACTGAAACGGCGGCTAGGACTAGTCAATGAGAAATATTCATAGAGCTTAATGGAATTAACCTCTCATCCATCAAGCCAGAACATTTCTTTCCCCTAATTCCAGCGAGGCAACTAGCTGCAAAAATTTCTGTTCACTGGGAACTTAATGCCTATGGCTGCATCTACATCCTCAGTAATCAACTGACACAACTATATATCCCAGTCCCCCGACTCCCCGCGCTGGAGCAGGCACGGCTAGCTCCCTTCAGAATTGGGAAGCAAGAGGAGTTAGTGCGTAAATTTTGATAATTGCTGATAAAATTCGCAGGAGATTATCATTATGCAACAAAACTTCGTAGTTTAACTGAGTAGTGAGGAGTGTCACAAGTGACAGAGAAGCCAGCCGTCTCTGTAATCGGCTTAGGAAAGCTCGGCTCACCCATGATTGCCTGCCTTGCCGATAAGGGTTATCGAGTCATTGGTGTAGATGTCAATCCAGTAGCGATTGAAAAGATTAACGCAGGTCTAGCTCCTGTCCAAGAGCCGGGGTTGGATGAATTATTAGCCAAGAACCGCGATCGCATCAGAGCTACCTCAGACTATGCTGATGCGATCGCCAACTCAGAAGCTTCCTTCATCATTGTCCCTACCCCCAGCAACGAACAGGGTAGTTTTTCCCTCAAGTATGTCCTAGCGGCAATTGAGCAAATTGGTGCCGCTGTGCGTCACAAAGATAGCTTCCATCTTGTGGTGGTCACCAGCACCGTCATGCCAGGCGCTACAGGCAGCGAAATCTTACCCGCACTCGAAGCCGCATCCGGCAAGCGCTGCGGTGAAGGGTTCGGTCTGTGCTATAGCCCCGAATTCATTGCCTTGGGCAACGTCATCCACGATATGCTCAATCCTGACTTTATCCTGATTGGAGAGTCAGACCCCCGCTCTGGCAAGATGCTAGCCGATATCCAGCTTGGCATGTGCAACAACCAGCCACCCGTTTCTTACATGAACTGGGTTAATGCAGAACTGGCGAAAATCTCGGTCAATACCTTTGTCACTACAAAGATTTCTTATGCCAACATGCTGGGTGAAATCTGCGAGCGATTGCCAGGGGCGAATGTCGATGTGGTTACCAATGCTATCGGTCAAGACTCGCGCATTGGCAAAAAATATCTGAAAGGAGCCACAGGATACGGTGGGCCCTGCTTTCCTCGCGATAACGTTGCCTTTAGCGTTCTAGCTCGCTCTGTCGGAGCCGATGCTACAATAGCCGAAGCAACAGACACAATTAATCGCAGACAGGCGGCTCGTCTCGTCACCCACCTCTTGCCCCAACTGCCTGAAAACGCCAAAGTTGGTGTTTTAGGGCTGGCTTACAAACCTGATACCAATGTGATTGAAGAATCCCAAGGGGTGGCTTTGGCTCAAGAACTGCTCTCCAAAGGCATTCCTGTCATCCTTTACGATCCGCTTGCCCTAGACAATACTCGTCAGGTGCTAGGCGATCAACCTATATACGCAGATTCTGTAAAAGACTGCGTTCAGCAAGCAGATGCCATTGTGATTACGACGGCTTGTCAAGAATTTAAGGCAATTGAACCGGCTGATTTGAGTAATGCTCAATCCCCTCAACGGAAAATCCTCGTTGATTGCTGGCGATTGCTAGATCGTGATAAGTTTACAGCCGTGTGTGAATATGTTGCCCTTGGAGTTGGTTCGCCAACAGTCTAAAAGGAAGGCTTAACACTGAGGAGTGCTTTTTATGATAGTTGTTTGCGGTGCTGGTGGTTTCATTGGTGGTCACCTAGTAAAGACGCTTGTGCAGCAAGGAAAATCGGTCAGAGCTGTTGATATTAAACCCTTAAATGAGTGGTATCAAGTTCTACCTGAAGCCGAAAATTTGCAGCTCGATTTACGCGAAAAAGAAGATTGCGAGACAGCTTTGCAGGGCGCAAGCGAAGTCTATAATTTGGCAGCTGATATGGGCGGTATGGGCTTCATTGAAAACAACAAAGCCCGGTGTATGCTCAGTGTTCTGATTAGTACGCATCTTCTTTTAGCTGCTCAAAAACAAGGCGTTGAGCGCTTCTTTTTCTCCTCCTCGGCTTGCATTTACCCCACTTACAAGCAAACCTCCCCTGATGTTCCGCCGTTAAAAGAATCCGATGCATATCCAGCCATGGCTGAGGATGGGTATGGTTGGGAAAAACTCTTTAGTGAGCGGATGTGTAAGTGCTTTCTAGAAGACTTTGGTTTGGCAACCCGAGTGGCACGCTACCATAACGTCTATGGCCCATTCGGAACTTACACCGGAGGTCGAGAAAAAGCACCCGCAGCAATTTGCCGAAAAGTCATCGAAGCCAAGTTGTCTGGAAGTCACAGAATTGAAATTTGGGGAGATGGCAATCAAACTCGCAGCTTTATGTACATTGATGACTGCATTAAAGGCACAATGGATATTATGGCTAGCGATATCATCGACCCGATTAATTTAGGCAGTAGTCAACTGGTCACAATTAATCAACTGGTGGATATCGTTGAGGAAATTGCTCAGGTCAAGTTAGAGCGCTGTTATAATCTCTCAGCTCCTAAGGGAGTTACAGGTCGTAATAGTGATAACACAATGATTAAATCCATGCTGGGATGGGAACCGAGTATTTCCTTAGAAGAAGGGATGGAAAAAACCTACCAGTGGATTTACGACCAAATGATTAGAGATGATTTCTCTGTTAAGCCACTCACCACTTCTGTCCATGCAACACGGTAGTTTGTAGATAGGTAGTACTTCACTAGAGGTCCCATCTCAAGTTAATACCAACAAGAACATCTCCCCTAACTGTGAGTGAAGCTCAGAGTCTTTAATAGTACTAGAGTTATCACTCAACCTCTCTCTTGATGCACCGTAGAACTTCTGGGGCTGAAACCTCAGCCTCAGATGCACTTAATTAAAAAAGATTAACGTTATCAGTTCGTCACTAAGCTGTCCCCGGATAGAGCCTTTGAGGGTTTATGGATAAAGCCCAAACAATGGTTTCAGTAATTGTTCCCTGCTACAACCAGGGGCAATATCTTGATGAAGCGGTTAAAAGTGTTCTAGCTCAAACTTACCAAGATTTTGAAATCATTGTAGTGAATGATGGCTCCACTGATGAAGAAACTCTAGAACTTTTTAGCCGCTACAATCAACCCAAAACTCGTATTATTCATACGATGAATCAGGGGGTTTCGTTAGCGCGGAATACAGGAATAGCTGAGGCAAAAGGGAAGTACATTTTACCTTTGGATGCAGATGATAAAATTGGACACACTTATCTAGAAAAAGCGGTTGCCCTTCTAGAGAAAGATGAAACGCTGGGCATCGTATATTGTGAAGCTGAGTTTTTTGGTGAAAGGCAAGGTAAATTTGATCTGCCTTACTATTCCTTTCCAGAAATTTTGTTAAACAATCTGATTCCTAACTCAGCGTTTTTTAGGAAGTCTGACTGGGAGCAAATTCAGGGGTATAACCCTAACATGCTCTATGGATGGGAAGATTATAATTTATGGTTATCCATCCTTGAACAAGGACGAACAGTCTTTCGCATAGCAGAAGTTTTATATTTTTATCGGCAGTTAAATGTTTCTCGTTCAAATTTAGCGAATCAAAATATAGTAAAATGCTATACGCAAATTTTTAGAAATCATGAAAAGCTATACATTCATCATATAGATAGTATATTTCAGCACCTCGTCGATTTAAGGGAAAAATCAGACCACTCGCAGTCTCAATTAGTACAAGCTAAAGCAGAATTAGAGCAGGTGAAATCCCAATTTCAACAAACTCAGGCGGCGTTGACAACCGAACTGGAGCGATCGCAAGTTCACCTGCAACAAACTCACATTCATCTGCAACAGGCTCATGCTCAACTCCAAGAAGCTCACTCTACCATTGCCGCTATGGAGAGCAGTAAATTTTGGAAGTTACGAACAGCATGGTTCAAACTCAAACAAGCGCTGGGGTTAAAAGGAAATGAGTGAGCGCGAAATTAACTTAATTCAAGAAAAGAAGCATAAAATTATTGAGCAGTATGGTGAATGGACGGCTCACAATATTCAACTGGACGGAAACCTCTACACAATTGACCAGCGAATCGTGGGTCAAGAATATAAATTAAGGAATATCCTTCAAATCCTATCAGATATTTGCCAGGAACCTATTGCCAATTTGCGAATTCTCGACCTCGCCTGTTTAGAAGGATTGTATGCTATTGAATTGGCTAGACAAGGAGCGCAGGTAGTTGCTATGGAAGGGCGAGAAGCTAACTTAAAAAAAGCCCAGTTTGTTAAGGATATACTTTCCTTGGATAATCTTGAGCTGATTCAAGATGATGTCCGTAATTTAAATGCACAAAAGCATGGCTACTTTGATGTCGTGTTGTGTGCCGGGATTCTCTACCATTTAGATGCTCCAGATGTCTTTCATTTTGTAGAGAGAATAGCAGAAGTTTGTCGAAGAGTTACATTAATAGACACTCACATTAGCCTAAATCGAGAGGAGTGCCGGATTTACAAAGATAAAGAGTATTGGGGATGCCAGTACACAGAATTTTCCGCAGAAACTTCAGCCGAAGAGAAAGAAAAATCATCTTGGTCATCTCTCGATAACAATCAAAGTTTCTGGCTAACTGCTCCTTCGTTGTTTAATTTATTGCAAAATTGCGAGTTCACTTCGATTTACGAATGTCGTGTTCCTGTTTTATTAAATGAATTGAAAGGCCGTTTTATGATTTTAGCCTGCAAAGGGCAACGCCAAACGGTCATTTCAGCTCCAATGATTAACGAGGTATCCGTTGAAGATTATCCGGATTCAGCAATGCAGATGAAGGATACAGAGAGTAGCGAGCAAGAGAGCAATATGGCTTGCAAAACTGAGTTAGAGCGAGTGCAATTGCAACTGCAACAAACCCAACTTGAATTACTGCGCTCGCAACAGAAAATTCAAGCGATGGAGAGCAGTAAGTTTTGGCACTTAAGGAAAGCGTGGTTCCAACTCAAACGAAAGGTGGGGTTACCGACTAATGAGTGAGAAAGAGCGATCGCGCTCCAGTATGAGGTTTATGAAAAACAGTCAGCTTGAGAAATTGCGTACAGTCTGGCATCAACTTCAGCGTTTTGTTGGGTTCGCAGAAAATGCTAGTTGGCGCTATAGTCGTTCGTTCTTACGAGTTAAGCGCCTGTTTGCCCTGTTAAAGGCTAGGGGATTTCGGTATGTGAGCGCTAAACTACTCAGAAAAGTTGCACAAAAGCTAGAACAAGAACCGCCTCAGGTTGTGCAAGTGCAAGTTGAAGCCTTGTTCGATATTCCTCATAGTGATAATGCTGACTATCAGCAATGGCTGAAAAAGCATTTTCCCAGGCAAGCTGATTTACGCCGGATGGCTCAGACAGTAGCCATCTTGCCTTACAAACCTGTCATTAGCGTAATTATGCCTGTATTCAATCCTGCCGAGCGTTTCTTAACGGAAGCGATCGAGTCAGTTTTGCATCAGGTTTATCCGTACTGGGAGTTGTGCATTGCGGATGATGCCTCAACCCAACCTTATGTGAAATCTATTTTAAAAGATTATGCCGAAAAATACCCTCAAATTAAAGTTGTTTTTAGGGACGATAATGGTCATATTTCCCGCGCTTCTAACTCAGCATTAGAACTCGCTACGGGTGAGTTTGTTGCCCTCTTAGATCATGATGATTTATTAACTTCAGATGCTTTGTATGAGGTAGCCTTACTTCTTAATCAGCATTCTGAGGCCGATATGATTTACTCGGATGAAGATAAGATTCAAGACAATGGTAGGCTCCAAGAGCCTCTTTTTAAGCCAGATTGGTGTCCTGACACCTTCTTATCTCGGATGTATACGGCTCACCTAGGAATTTATCGGCGCTCCTTAGTAAATCAAATCGGAGGATTTCGAGTTGGTTATGAAGGTAGTCAAGACTATGACCTTGTCTTAAGGCTAACCGAGAAAACTGAAAATATCTTTCACATTCCCAAAATTTTGTATCACTGGCGTCTCCATTCTCAGTCCACAGCTAGCGATTTGGCCAGTAAAGGCTATGCGGTTGATGCCGCTCAAAAAGCTCTTTCAGAAGCATTACAAAGACGAGGCGAGTCGGGGCGAATACTCCCTGTTCTGGGGGGCCATCATATTGTGAGATATGAAATTCAAGATTTCAAGCAGGTTAGTATAATTATCCCTACCAAAAATCTAGGTCATATCTTAGATAAATGCTTAACTTCAATTTTTGCAAAAACCAACTATCCGAATTATGAAGTATTGGTTATTGATAATGGGAGTACTGAAGCTCAAACTCATGAAATAATCAATCGCTGGAAAACAAGAGAACCTAAACGATTTAGGTGTGAATTTCTAGATATTCCTTTTAATTTCTCTAAAATAAATAACTACGCCGTTGAACGTGCCCAAGGTGAATACTTACTGTTTCTGAATAATGATACAGAGGTACTGCATTCTGATTGGATGGATGCTTTAGTTGAACAGGCTCAGCGACCTAGTATTGGAGCCGTTGGTGCTCTTCTCCTATACCCTGACAATACCATTCAACATGCCGGTGTAGTGGTCAGCGTGGGGGGAGTAGCAGGTCATAGCCACAAGCATTATCCCTCTATAGCTCATGGCTATTTCAACCAAATCCAAACTATCAATAATTACTCAGCTGTAACAGCAGCTTGTTTAATGTGCCGACGTGAAGTATTTGATGCTGTTGGAGGATTTGAAGAAGACCTATCTGTTGCCTTTAATGATGTCGATTTCTGCATCAAAATTGTTGAAAAAGGATATAGAAACATCTATTTACCTCATGTTGTCCTATACCACTATGAGTCAAAAAGCCGGGGTTATGAAGATACCCCAGAAAAGCAAGCCCGCTTTACTCAAGAGATAAAGTATATGCAGAGTAAATGGCAGAAATTTATGAAACATGACCCTTGCTATAGCCCAAATCTAACGAGACTTCGGGAAGATTATAGTATTAATATATGAAGGCAGTTCTTAAGGGAAGTACTCTATGAGCATACTCGATCAATATGTTACGTCTATACCCAGCCCGCAGAACGCTTTAGATATTTTTAAAGGGGAATGGTCATCCAAACTACCTGAAACGTTTGCTGAACTTAAGACTGGTTCAATTCCCTTATTTGAAGATTCACGTATCGAATGGTGTGCTTCTCAATTCAGCGGTTTTGCAGGAAAGACTGTACTGGAACTTGGCCCCTTGGAGGCAGGCCATACCTATATGATGGAACGAATGGGAGCTGCTGAAATTGTATCAATTGAAGCCAATACTCGAGCTTACTTAAAGTGTCTAATTGTTAAAGAAGTCTTAGGTCTCAAGTGCGTCCATTTTCTGTGCGGCGATTTCGTGGAATATCTACGAAACACCCCACAAAAGTTTGATGCTTGCATTGCCAGTGGTGTACTCTATCACATGCGTAATCCTGCTGAGTTGATTGCCTTGGCTGCCAAGGTATCTGATCAGCTTTTTATTTGGACTCACTATTACGACCAACCAGTCATCTCCAAAACTCCAAAATTAGCCTACAGGTTATCAAAAGGTGTGCCAGCCGAATATGGAGGATTTCGTCATGTACTTTACCGCCAAGAGTATAAAGAAGCACTCAAATGGGGAGGGTTCTGCGGAGGTAGCAGTGCCTCTAGTAATTGGATGAGTCGCGACGATATCTTAGCTTGTCTCAGGCATTTTGGTTTCAACAATATCCAGATCAATTTCGATGCGCCTGACCATCCTAACGGGCCTAGTTTTGCGCTGGCAGCAACTCGGTAATGGCAAGGCTATTGTCAAGCAATTCCTAATGCTTAATCAGCTCCATAGACCAGCCAGATGGATTAACTGGAATTGTTACCTTTGTTCCCTGGGGAGCTTCGATAAATTTGTTGGCATACTCTTTAAATTTCAAATCAATAAAAGCGGGATGATGCCAGTCTAAGATGATACCCAACACCATGCAAGATAAAGATAATGCAGCGACAAACCGGAGTTGACGATGGGCTTGCTTACCTACCATCCAAATTAGAGTAGCCACGAAGGCAACCATAGGGATGAAGTAGTAACGCTGACCTAATCCAGGAGATTGCATCGCTCCCCAGAATGCTCGAAGTTCTATTCCTCTGGCGATGGGTAACGCCAGAGCTGAACTTAAAGCCAGAGTAGCAAATACGATAAAGAGTCTCAATTCTAAAGGCGCCTTAAATAAGGCATAAAGGCATATAATAAAGCCGTTAAAAATGATGACAACAACCCATACATTATTCCACAAATGAGTAGAGACTAACCATGCATAGCCATTTTTCCCAAGCAAAGAACCTAAAAAGATTTGACCAGCCAATATCCTAGCTAATAATTCCAAGGCAGTACTTAATGGTATTGGCATCGACTCCTGCACTGGGTGGGTAGTGGAAAATAAATTCTTAGCCTGAATTAAAATACCTGTACCTAACCCTAAAAGTAGAAATAATGACCATCGTTCGCGACGCAGCCACCAGAATATGACCACCACAGGAGTTAATAGGAGACAATAGGGACCACTAAATGCTGACAAGAGGATTACCAGTATGTCAAAACAGCGCCATATATTACAATCACTGGGTTTAGCCGCCACAACCATATAAGCTAATACGGCTAAATGCCACTGTGTATTAGTAAGATTGGCATGAATTTCAAAAGAATTAGGGAGAGCCAGGTACAAAAAACCTAACAATAGTCGGGTTTTAATATTTGGAATAAGCTTGAAAAAACGGGAGGAAGTGATGAAAAAAGCTGGCAAAATTTGAATAAAAATAGCAATAAGGTTAAAAATAAGAGGTGCCCACGTTAAAGGAAAATTCTGACTCAAAGCCCCTCCCAACCTTTGAATAAGGGTTAAGTAGCCAGCGTAAGGTACGAAAAGAGTAGTTATTGCTCCTCGATTGTAAGCATCCGCATACCAAACTGTGCCATCCTCCGCATAAAATTGCGCGTTTAAAAGTGCGTCGGGTCGTCTCGCCACCACAATGGCAAAAGCTAGAGCAAAAAAGATGATGCGAAAAGGCAGAAGTTCAGTCATCCTCACTATTATTTTGTTAATTTCTTTAGTTATTCTCACTATTTTCAATGATAGTTACAACCTGTAATTTACCGTCGTGTATCTACTAAGATTATGCCAAGCAAAAAGCTTTACTTTCCCAAAAATCAGGTATGGGTATTGCTATACCTAATCCCAATTTTACTCGTCTTGTGGTTTGTAGCGAGTTTTAGCGTCAATGTTCCGATTGGTGACGAATGGGCTTTAGTTACTATTCTTGAAAAAGCTTATACAGGACAAGCAACCTTTAATGATTTCTTTGCTCAACATAATGAGCATCGCCTTTTATTCCCCAAAATAATATTTATTACTCTAGCGTTTATCTCAAAATGGAACATTGAGTACGAGCAATATTTTAGTATTTTTTTAGCTAGTGTGACATTTGGCTTGATTTACAAATTATCTAGTGAGCAGGTAGGAAATCAAGGTCAAGATATCTATTGGCATTTAGCCAATATATTGACTTGTATGTTGATTTTTTCCCTGGTGCAACACGAAAACTGGTTATGGGGCTTTCAACTCTCGTGGTTCTTAATTAACGTTTGTGTGATTGTTGCTATTTTCCTTATTAATTCTACTTCACTAGTTAATTGGTCAGTTCAGAAAAGAATCTCACTTTCAGCTCTGTCTTGTTTTATTGCTAGTTTTTCTTTAGCACATGGAGTACTGGCTTGGTTAGCCGTAATCCCCTCCGTTGCATCTATCCCTGGAAGCTCTCATCAAAAAATAAGAAATATTCTGATATGGCTGGGGCTTTTTATAGCATCAGTTGCTATCTATTTAATTGGATACCATAAACCGTCTTATCATCCCAGCACATTCTTCTTTTTAAAGCATCCTTTAATTGCCGCCACTTACTTCTTTAATTTTTTAGGCTCATCTTTAGCACGCAGTTCCAATCTCGCTATTATTACTGGAATCATTATTTTTTCTCTTTTTTTAGCATTAATTCTCTATTTGATAAGGAATTATCAGTTGATACCTCAAGCATCTCCTTGGCTATCACTAGGTTTGTTTGCCCTTCTATTTTCTCTACTGACTACTGTGGGCCGAGCGGGTTTCGGCATTGAACAGGCTAACGCATCAAGATATACAAGTACCTCCGTACTTTTAGTAATTTCAATTATTCAATTGTGGCGATTATATTTGTGTTCTAACCTTAACTCAAGAAAGCTGAATTTGTTAGGAGGAAAGTCCTATCAAATATTCTCCGTAATCCTTGCTATCATTTTTATAATAAATTCCTTGCAGATTATCCACATAGGCGAAAAAACTTGGAAGCAAAAACAAAATAGCAAAATTTGTTTAGACCTCCTTTATTTTATGGATGAATCTTATCTTGTTAACGAAGTATCCAATAGCTGTTTAAAAGAACTATTCCCTGCCCCTATTGCCTTAAAAGCGTATGCAGAATCTTTAACCAAAATTGGACTGAGAACTTTTCCGAAAAATATAGCTTTTATCAATGACTCAACTCAAGTTGATGGAGTGATAGACACTCCGCCCTCTGACAAGCTTGTAGTGGTCAAACGAAAAAATAATCTAGCTCTCGCTGGGTGGGCTATACTTCCAGAGCCACGAGAAGCCCCAAAAATCGTGTTGTTTTCTCTGGGGGATAAACAAACTTTTTTCAACAGTGCCTATATTAACTTGAATAGCCCAGATGTTGCCAAAGTTCTGAATTCTCAAAAATATCTCCATTCCCGCTGGATTGCCAATTTTCCTCCTATGTCTATGCCTCTAGGAGAAACCACTGTTAAAGCCTGGGTGTATGATTCTACTGGCAAAAGATTTGTCAAATTAAAAAATGAACTCAAGATTAAGGTTGAAGAAGGTTAATCAGTTTGGTTTTGATGAACTAACCAAACGCTCCTTAATACAGATGAGAGATGGTTCACTAGGTTTCGTTTATGGCATTATCTCAAACCGACGAGGCAGAAGCCCAAACGGTCAAAAGTTATGCTAATATCCCAGGGGAGTTAACTGCTCATTCTTTGCCAATACGGTTGTTTTCGAGACAGACCTGATGGAGCAAAGCTGTCACTCAAGTCGTTCCCAAAAAGTTTGGATGGGTAACAGATGTTCACTCAAGTCTGTCCTTCCAAGACAAAATAACAATTAAGGCTCGAGTCTATAACTCAGTCGATTAAGGGTGCGTCACCTGATCTGACAAACCTAAAGTTAAAGTGGTGGAGGAGTTGTGAAAATTTCAGTAGTCATCCCAGCACACAACGAAGAAGGCTGTTTGTATGGGACAGTTGTCAATACTGTCAATACACTTGAGCAAGCAGCCATTCCTTATGAAATTTTGATAGTTAATGACAATAGCACAGATAACACATTAGCAATCTGTCAGCAGTTGTCACACCTGTTCAATAGCGTTCGCTATATTGACAATCAGCCGCCCAATGGTTTCGGATTTGCTGTGAGAAGAGGCTTGGCTGAGTTCGAGGGAGATGCTGTCGCGATTATGATGGCGGATGCGTCTGATGATGCTAAAGACCTTGTAGCTGCCTATTACAAACTCAAAGAAGGGTACGATTGTGTCTTCGGTTCCCGATTTATCAGGGGAAGCTTAGTCGTTGATTACCCCCAGCACAAATTATTGATCAACCGTTTAGCCAACTGGTTTATCAAAACTCTGTTTGGTCTGCGTTACAACGATGTTACTAATGCTTTTAAGATCTACCGCCGAGAAGTGATTGATGGAGTCCAGCCTCTTCTTAGCCATCATTTTAACCTCACTGTAGAATTACCTCTAAAAGCTCTTGTCAGAGGCTTTTCTTATACGGTCATTCCTATCAACTGGTATAACCGCAAAACTGGGATTTCCAAGCTAAAAATCAAAGAGATGGGTAGTCGATATCTGTTTATTGTTCTCTATGTCTGGCTAGAGAAGCATCTAGCTCGTGGAGATTACCACCGCAGTAAACAAATAGTAGGATTGAGAGTGAATGCCTGATCGAGTTTTAGTCTTAGGTGGAGCAGGTTTTATTGGTAGTTCCTTAGCTATCAGATTCAAGCAAGTTCATCCACAGTGGCAAGTCATTTGCTTGGATAACCTGCGACGGCGGGGTTCGGAGTTGAATCTTCCCAGGTTAAAAGCCTTAGATATTCAATTTATTCATGGAGATATTCGTTCTCCTTCTGATTTAGACCCAGGCATTCTTGACGTAGAAACTATCATTGATTGTTCTGCTGAGCCTTCGGTTCTTGCTGGGTTTACATCACCTCAGTATGTGCTTCAAACTAATTTACTAGGAACAATTAACATCCTAGAATTGGCTAGACAAACGCAAGCTCGCTTGCTATTTCTATCTACCAGTCGGGTATATCCAATTTTGGCTCTTAAATCATTGAACTTACGAGAATTGCCAACCAGATTTGAAATTGCACCCGACCAGACTCTACCAGGGATTTCGCCATTAGGTATTGCTGAAGACTTTCCACTAGAGGGCTACCGTTCACTCTATGGAACAACAAAGTTAGCCTCTGAACTTCTCATTGAAGAATACAGGCAAGCTTACAACCTCAAGGCGATTATTAACAGATGTGGAGTCGTTACAGGCCCTTGGCAAATGGGTAAAGTAGACCAAGGAGTTTTTGTACTTTGGGTTGCTGCCCACTACTTCCAGAAACCACTTAACTATATCGGTTATGGCGGAACTGGTAAGCAAGCCAGAGATTTGTTGCACGTTGAGGACTTATTCAGGCTTGTTGATTACCAATTAGAGCATTTTGCCGATTTGGATGGTGAGGTTTTTAACGTCGGTGGCGGAACTGGCAATACCCTTTCTTTACTGGAAACGACCCAACTGTGCGAAGCCATTACTGGGAAATCTACTTTAATCACTCCCGTAACAGAAGGACGACCTGGAGATATTCCTATTTTTGTAACTGACTCTTCAAAGGTTATCGAAAAAACTGGATGGACACCTAAAATTAATTCTGAAGTAGCTTTACAGGATATCCATCAATGGATAGTTGAGAATGAAGCAATTCTCAGCTCAGTCTTGCAATAAAGTTGCTGAGCTGAAAAATATTTCAGTTAACTATTTAGAGGAGTTTAGATAGGTTTAGAGGCTTTAATAAACATTTGGCCTCCGAAGAAACGCCATAGGGATGGGAGTTGAAGGTAGATTTTCAATAAAATAGGTGAAGAAGGTCTGCCTTTGGTAGAAAACGGCAAAAACCTAGGTATCAAAACATTAATAGAAAAGCCAATCGTTTGCAAAATCTCTTTGAGAGAAATATGAGTGATTGGGAGTTGGTGATCAATAAAATCATAGTATTCTTTAAACGAATACTTGAAGTTGGGCTGAATGACTAAAAGGGAACCCCCAGGATTTAGATGCTCAAAGCAAAATTTTAAAATTTCAATCAGTTCTTCTTTATTCCTGAGGTGTTCAAAAAAGTTGGAAATAAAAATAGTATCAAACTGATGAGATATTAAATATTGCTGTTCCTCTCTCAAAATATCTATATTCAGAACTTTAACCTCAGGATTGGCAAACAATTTAGAATCAGGATTTAAATCAATTAAATACTTTTCTCTAGCCTGAATCTGGTTGATAAACTCACAATACCCCCCTCCAATATCTAACACAGATGAATTCGGCTCGATATAGTTTTGTAAAAAGCTATCAATCAAAACTTTCCATAGTTCAGTTTTAGCTTTTCTCTGTTCTTCATCAAAGCGATTCGCGTAAAGTTTCTTTAAATATTCTTCCTGATTCATAAACTAGCTAATAGGAGTAATCTTTATAAGTCTACTACCGAATAAAGTTATGAGCAATCAATCCTTCCACCTTCGAGCAAGAGTAAATACGCTTCTTAAGGTGGAAAACAACCGCCAATGCAATTAAAATATTATGTTGTTTCGAGATTTGAATTGAATTAATGTGATTTATTTTGTTACAGTTAATTATTATTCAACGGAATTAATTAAGCAGCTATTAATTTCAATAGAAGTTGCTGAAGAAAACTACAAACTGATAATTGTTAATAACTCTGTTGATGATGATTCTATTCAACAAATTTATCAGATTGCTCCAGAAGCTACAATTCTTACTCCTCAAAAAAACTTAGGATTTGGAGCAGGATGTAATCTAGGAATCCAGTATGTTTACAATCATAATCATCAGGGAATTATCTGGTTAATTAATCCAGATACTCAACTTGATAAAAAAGCAATTTCATATGTAAAAGAATGTTTAAAACAAACGTCATCTTTAGCCATTTTAGGAACTAAAATAAAAGATATACAAGGAAATATATGGTTTAGCCTAGGTACGTTTAATCCCTGGACTGGTTCTATAAAAGATAAAGCTAAAGGGCAAATCATTTCTGACTCATTAGTCAAAACCCAAGACTGTAGATGGGTTTCCGGATGTAGCCTTATTCTCAATCTCAAGCAGTTTAAATCTTGTCCGAGCTTTGATTCACATTACTTTTTGTACTATGAGGACACGGATTTATGTGAACGATACTACAAACAGGGATACCATATCGCTGTAACTCAAGCTGTATTAGTCACTCATTTAGTATCGAGCATTAATGGAAGAAACCCCTATACACAGTTCCAACATGCTACCTATAGTAAATTGTATTTTCTCCAGCAGCATGGAACCGCATTGGCTTTAGCCTTAAATTTACTATATATGCTGATGTTGATAGTTTTGATTTTTCCCAAAAATCGTCGTGCTGCTCTTGGGAGATGGCAAGGGTTAAAAAATTTTATTATTGCACATAGAAAAAACTAGGATACTTTTTTCCAATTAATTAACCCGTATGCCGCAATCCGTATTAACCATTAATCTCTCCGTTTTAATGAGCCGTCCAACTGGAATAAGTATTTATGCTTTAAATTTACTGCCCTATTTACAAACGTTGTATCCGACCTTACTCATTTCCCGACCGATTGACTCTTACAACTGTTATCCTATTCCTCCCAATCAAACCCCAGAACAGGGAGTAAAAGGACATTTGCGTCGTTTAGTCTGGACTCAGTTTCAGTTACCTAGAATTTATCAACAGTTAAAGTCTCAGTTGCTCTTTTCCCCACTTCCAGAAGCCCCTCTCAACAATGGCCTGCGCTACATCGTTACCGTCCACGACTTAGTCCCCCTGCGCTTTCCTAGGCGCTTTTCACCCCTTACGCCTTATTTCCGTTACTATATCCCTCAAGTTCTTACTCAAGCCCAACACATCCTCTGTGACTCCGTCGCCACAGCCAAAGATATCACCAGCTTCTTCCAAATTTCGGCTGATAAAATTACTCCCGTTCTCCTCGCCCACAACGCCGAAGACTTCCGCTTCCTCGACTTACCGACCTGCAATTATTTCTTATATGTTGGGCGTCACGACCCCTACAAAAATTTGCACCGCCTGATTGACGCCTTTGCTGCTTTACCCAGTAATCGTGACTACGAATTGTGGATTGCAGGACCAAGTGATCGCCGCTACACTCCCATCCTACAGGCGCAAGTCGAACACCTGGGCCTCAGCCATCAGGTAAAATTTCTAAACTACGTTCCTTACGAGCAGCTACCCACGCTGATTAACCAAGCAATCGCGCTTGTCTTCCCCAGTCTTTGGGAAGGCTTCGGTCTTCCTGTGCTAGAAGCCATGGCTTGTGGGACTCCCGTGATTACATCTAACCTCTCGTCCTTGCCCGAAGTTACTGGTGATGCAGCCCTTTTAGTCAATCCCTACAACACTGATAAAATCACCGATGCCATGCAAGCTGTAGTGAGTGATTCAAAGGAGCGATCGCGCCTACGCACTCTGGGGCTCAATCGCGCGACGCAATTCAGTTGGGCTAAAACAGGACAAGCCACCATCGAAGTTCTCAAGCGATACTTGTAACAAATCGCAATAGAAAAGCACTGTACTAAAATTCTTAAAATTCGCAGAATACCCGTTTCCAGTGCTACGTTATTGCTTAATTTCACAGTATGGGTGAGCAAAAATTGACCGATTAGATACCATACCCTTAAAGCACGCAAACCAAGGATGAAAATTACTCTCTCCTGACTCCTATTTTCAATTTAGTAAGAGAAAATCCAGGAAAAACCGTGTCCAAAAAAGCTTTAATCACCGGATTAACCGGTCAAGATGGCTCCTACTTAGCCGAGCTCCTCCTTGCCAAAGGGTACGAAGTTTTCGGCCTAGTCCGGCGTTCCAGTTCCAGCAACTTTGAACGCATCAGTCACCTCTCCAACACGGTGCAAATTCTCTCCGGCGACCTCCTCGATCAATGTTCCTTAATGGATGCGATCGCCCAATCCCAACCCGACGAAATCTATAACCTCGCCTCCCAAAGCTACGTTCCTACGTCGTGGACACAACCCGCCCTTACTGCCGAATACACAGCCCTCGGTGTCTCCCGTTTGCTAGAATCCATCCGCCGTTGTAAACCCGACGCCAAGTTTTACCAAGCCTCCAGCAGTGAAGTCTTCGGTCAGCCTGATGAATCTCCTCAAACTGAACGCACCGCCTTTCGTCCCCGCAATCCTTACGGCGTTGCCAAAGCTTATGCCCACTGGATGACCGTTAACTATCGGCAACAGTACAACCTTTACGCCTGCTGCGGCATTACCTATACTCATGAATCCCCGCGACGCGGCACAGAATTTGTGTTTCGCAAAATCACTCGCGCTGTTGCCATGATTAAACTGGGTCTGTCTGATGAACTCAAACTCGGCAACCTGGATGCCCGTCGCGATTGGTGTTATGCACAAGATGCTGTCCACGCCATGTGGTTAATGTTGCAACAAAAAAAACCTGATGATTACATCATTGCTAGCGGCGAAACCCACTCGGTTAGAGAGTTAGTCAAGTGCGCCTTTGGCTGTGTGGGTCTGGACTGGGAAGATTATGTTTCCGTAGACCCAGCCTTTTACCGACCCGATGAACCCGTACAACTCGCCGGTTGCATTGATAAAATTCAAACTCAACTGGGCTGGCAGCCCCAGTACTCTTTTGAGCGATTGGTTGAACTAATGGTCGATTATGACCTCAAAGAACTGAGTAACGGAAAAACCTAGTACAAGGAGGCAGGCTCCAGGTTAGTTATAATTTTTTGTAAATTCGCCTAACTTCAGGGTGTAACAAACGCAACAATATTGCCGTACACCAACCTACACTTTATTAGGCTATTGAGGCAAAACCTATGTATGAGTGGGGGGATTTACACTTAGACCCTGAAGCTTGTGAAGTCAGCTATCAGGGTAAAATTCTGCACTTGTGGCCCAAAGAATATGAACTTTTGAAGTTATTGTTAGAGCATCCGAAACGGGTCTTCAGTGCATCTGTACTTATTGATCGTCTGTGGTCTTTCGATTCAGTTCCTGCTGAATGTACAGTAAGAGCTCATATTAAAGGGTTGCGACGTAAACTTAAAAACGCAGGTGCTGAAGATGTTATTCAGACCGTGCATGGTTTAGGATACCGGCTTAGCCCTTTGCCTAAGGAGACAACAAAATCGAATCTTTCATTGTGTCCAATGATGATGAAAATCTTAGCATTACACGATGCTGAGTATGCTCTAGTCGATAAAAAATTAATCATCTTGGAAGTCTCTTCAGGGGTAAAAAACTTTTCGGATTGTCCTGATGAGGTAGCAATAGGCAGAGATATTACAGCAGCCTTTCCTGAATTAATCGGAATCGAATCTATTCTTTTAACCATCCTAGATAACCAACAGAAAAGCTTCGACCTGAAAGGCATAGCCCGATCCGACAATTTCCTCCGACCTGACTATATCAATATCTATGTCATTTCTGAGCAAACAGGAGAATCTACAGACCCAAGATTACTAATTTTGTTTGAAGATTCTTCAGAAAAAATGATATTGAAGCAAAAGGTTGTTCAACAAGAATATGAAGCTTATTTAATACTGGAGGATTCATCGAAAAGTTAATCAGCTCGCCAATTCCTTAGGGCAATTATCAGAAAATAGCGGGTTGTCGGCGTAAATAGTTCATTTATCCCTTACTCAGTTGGCTGTCGCTGAGGTCAGCCCAAATAACCTATTTTCATCGTCGGTATAGATATCGATAATGTTTGCTACAACGGCTAGCTACAATGAGAGCGTACCAGCAGAAATTTTTTTGTCTGGTGTTCTATTGTGCTTGCTCAAGGAATGCGGTTATGGCCTTGCCAATTGTTGCTATTATTGGACGCCCGAATGTGGGCAAATCAACCCTAGTCAATCGCTTGGCAGGCGTAACTGATGCCATTGTCCATGACGAACCTGGGGTAACTCGCGATCGCACGTATCGCCCTGCCTTCTGGCAAGACCGCGAGTTCTTAGTTGTGGATACGGGCGGCTTAGTCTTCGATGACGACACCGAATTCTTACCGCTCATTCGAGAACAGGCCATGGCAGCGATCGCCGAATCGAGTGCCGTAATCTTTGTTGTGGACGGACAAGAGGGACCAACAGCAGCGGATGAAGAGGTCGCCGGGTGGCTACGTCAACAATCCGTGCCCGTCATCCTTTGCGTCAACAAATGCGAGTCGCCCCAACAAGGATTGGTCCAGGCATCCGAGTTTTGGGAACTGGGTTTAGGCGAACCCTACCCCGTCTCTGCCATTCATGGCGCAGGCACAGGAGATTTGCTGGATGATCTAATCACGTATCTGTCACCTGTCAGTGAACTCCCCGACATCCCAGAGATCAAAGTCGCCATTGTCGGACGTCCCAACGTGGGCAAATCCAGCTTACTCAACGCTCTCACCGGGGAAAATCGTGCCATTGTTAGCCCCATCTCCGGCACCACTCGCGATGCTATTGATATGGTCGTAGAACGGGCGGGGGACCCGGAACAGGGTATTGAGGGTAAAACCTATCGCCTGATCGACACAGCGGGGATTCGGAAAAAGAAAAACGTAGAGTACGGGCCGGAATTCTTTGGCATTAATCGCGCATTCAAAGCCATCCGCCGCTCAGATGTTGTTCTATTCGTTATTGACGCCCTGGATGGCGTTACTGAGCAAGACCAGAAACTAGCTGGGCGAATTGCCGAAGACGGACGTGCTGCTGTCGTTGTGGTCAACAAGTGGGATGCCATTGACAAAGATTCCTACACTATCTACGAATACGAAAAGCTGGTTAAAGACCGGCTCCATTTTATAGAGTGGGCGCAAGTCATTTTTGTCAGTGCCTTAACGGGTAAACGGGTCGAAAAGATTTTGGATTTAGTAGACGCTGCCGCTGTAAATCACCGTCGTCGCGTGACTACCTCGGTAATTAATGAAGTACTCGAAGATGCTGTTAGCTGGCATACTCCTCCTGCCTCTCGCAGTGGGCGACAAGGCAAAATTTACTACGGCACGCAAGTAGCCAGTCAACCGCCGACTATAGCCTTGTTTGTCAACGAGCCGAAACGTTTTAACGACAACTACCGTCGCTATATCGAGCGTCAGTTTCGTCAACAATTGGACTTTACAGGGACACCCATCCGCTTGCTGTGGCGCGGTAAAAAAGCCCGTGAAGTTGAGGGTGGTCAAACCACTGCCAATCGAGCTACTCGCGTCTAAAATTTTGGATTTTGGATTGGGGTTTTTGGCATCGATGGTTGATGGTGCTTGTCCAGTAATCTTGTTCTATAGTGTCTACCCCTAATCCAAAATCTAGAATCTCAAATCTAAAATTGAACAATGGATTTACTGCGATCGCTCCCCTTGGGGCTATACCTGGAACAACCAGTGACTTGGCTGCATCACTTGGACTCCAGGGTAAAATTTATTTGGTTGATGAGCTTTCTCGTTGCACCCCTGTTAGCCAATGCGTACTGGCGTGTAGCGCTGGTGGTTATTCTAATCCTGCTGACCCTTTCAGCCGCAATTCCGTGGCGTGTGTGGCGCCAGCAAATGGGCTGGCTGCTGATGTTGAGCTTCTTTGTCTTGATTGTGGCTTTGTTTGCGCCAGACGGGTTAGATGTCACTCACCAATCAAGGCTCCCAGCCTCCGATTTGGTTTTATCTCAGCCGACTGATTACAATTACGTCTTATTTAAATTACATCAGGGGCTACTCAATCTGACGATTTCTCGTCGCTCTTTGGATCTCGCCATTCGTGTCAGTACACTGCTATTTACCGTTATCTACAGCAGTACTCTGTTCCTCCTTACCACTGCACCCGAAGAAATTACGGCTGGGTTGGAGAGTTTGATGCGACCATTGCGGCGTTTTGGGGTGCCTGTAACTGAAATTACCCTCACCTTAACCCTTTCGTTGCGATTTATTCCCTTAGTGCTGGAAGAAGTACAGAATTTGATTCGTTCTGTACGCACCCGCGCCATCAATTGGAAAAAATTGGGCATCCGCAAAACCCTTCAAGTGTGGTTAATGCTCGCAGAACGCCTACTGGAAAATCTTTTGTTGCGAGCTGAGCAAATTGCCAGTGCGATGATGGTGCGAGGCTTTATCAGCCCCAATGAGCATCGTGTACAGTGGCATCAATTGCACCTGCGCTGGGGTGATTGGGTGGCACTGGGTAGCTTGCTTGTGTTCTGGGGAGCGCGGGTAGCTTGGGGCGGAGAAATCTAGGTTTTAGTTTGCGGCGAGAAAGAATATTTTCCTCTACTCTATTTCTTCGCTCACGCCTTCGAGAAATGCGATCGCACCTTTGCCCCAAGGGTTTTCTTCTACGAAATGTTCACCTATTTTAATGGCAGCTTTTTTGCTACCGTTCCACAGGCGTTTGAGGTTCAGGAATTTTTTCCAGCGCGGTTCGTCTTGGGTTTCGATGAGTTGGGCTTCTACGTCAATGATTTGTGCGATCGCGGTTTCGTCGGTAATTTTGGGGTATTTCTGTTGCAGACTGGCGATGAATTGTTGGAAGTCAAACACAAGCTGTTCCAGGTTTTCGGGTGAAGCTTGTACTTGTTTGCCGATGACATGACCATCGTTTTGTTCGATGATTTGATTAACGTCGGTGGTGATTTTGTATTTAGATGATTCAGTCATAATTTCCTTTGGGTATTAGAATTTGTCATTTGGAGTTCAGATCACCGACTTCTTGAAGAAGTCGGTGATCTAGTCTTGAGTTGCCTTTAGGTTTTGGGTGCCGATAACAGTACCGTGATTTTGCTCGATGATTTGGACAACTTCGCTATCAATGGTGTAGGTTACAGTTGCTCCTAATGGCTGAGAGCTGACGACTGGGGGTAGCGGCTTGCGGAAAATTTCGTAGTTGTAGAACTGGCAGTTTTGTTGAATATCAGAAATTGCCCACAATACCTCTTCTCGTGATTTCGGAATGAGGGCAAGAAGATCGGGCAAACTCTGAGGGGCGTTGTCTTGTTTGATTTGCCCTAACGCCTCAAATGCACTCCAACGCACATCGGAGTCTTTATCTGTCAGGGCATGGAGCAATCCGGGAATCGCTTCTGGTGAGCCAATCTTTCCTAACGCCTCAACTGCACTCTCACGCACATCAGAGTCTTCATGTTCCAGGGTTTGCAACAATCCGGGAATTGCTTCTGGTGAGCCAATCTTTCCTAACGCCTCAACCGCACTCCTACGCACGCAGTAGTCTTTATCTGTCAGGGCATGGAGCAATCCAGGAATCGCTTCTGGTGAGTCAATCTTTCCTAACGCCTCAACCGCACTCCAACGCACATCGGAGTCTTTATCTGTCAGGGCATGGAGCAATTGAGGAATCACTTCTGGTGAGCCACTCCTTCCTAACGCCTCAACTGCACTCCTACGCACATCGGAGCCTTCATCATCTAGGGCTTGGTCAAAACCCAGTGTTCCTGAAGCCTCAGCCGCACTCCTACCATTGAAGTTGTCTTCATCAACTTCAATGGCTTTGATCAATCGGAAAATCGGTTGCTCTAAGGCAGCAAGTTTATCCAACACCTCAGCCGCACTCAAACACACATCGGAGTTTTCATCTTCAAGAGCATGGAGCAATTCGGGAATACCTGCCTCCGAGTCCAGCTCTCCTAACGCCGATGCCGCACTCGAACGCACATCGGAGTCTTGATGTTTCAGGGCATGGAGCAATCCGGGAATGGCTGCCTTAGATCTCGTCGTTCCCAAAAGCTTAGCTTTTAACCACTCTGGTATCTCCAGCGCACTCACTATTCCCACCGTCTGCCCCTGAAACTCCGGCTTCACCTCCCCCGCCAACCACGCACCCAGCACTAAATCCACAGCTAACGCCAACCATCGAGAGCTAAATTCGACAGCCCATGATTTATGTTACTCGATGCTTTCTGAGACCTCCGGACGCCAAGACTTTCCCACAGACAACCTGAGAATCGTTTCTAGTCAAGTAGGAGCTGGTATTGTTGCCGATAGCGACCCAGAAAAGGAATGGTACGAGTCCCTGCACAAAGCTCAGGCTCAGCTACGAGTTATCAAGGTCTTGAGCTTATAGAGGGTGTTTAGGAGATAATCCATCTCAACATTGAGAATGCAACAGAGAATACTCGATCAAGCTATCATCGGCATGGCCTTGCTTAGAGTCCGTACATCAGATAATCCTAATTATTCCTAATCAGTGCCACACCCGATTCTCCGGAACCACCGAATCAAGCTATCATCGGCATAGCTTTAATCGGAGTCAGCACTCTTGTGTTCCCGGAGACTCCTCCCAATCCCCCTCCTAGGGATGGGTATTTGTTGTTTGGATGTTGATGAACACCGAAACTTACCTCAATCACCCGACGTTTGGTCTGCTTTTCCGAGTTTGCATGGTTGAAGAGAACCAGGAATTGTTCACCACTCTCTATGCCCAGCGCCTGTTTTTCTTAGTGATAACTACCCCTGACGGTCTTTCCTTTGAACCGATTAGTCGGTCAGATTCTCGCCTTTTAGTAGAAAATCGTTTGCGTCAGCTTCGTCGCACGGGTTCTCCTCAGGACATTGAGCAGCTTCAGCGGATCCATAAACAAACTTTTATGTGACCTACGAGCCTAGTGGGCTAGCGACGGAATGTTAGGACTATCGCATGACTGATTCCATTACAGAACGTATTGTCAAGATTCGCCAACATCTACCAGTGGGAGTTCGCTTAGTTGCCATTACTAAGCAAGTGCCGGTAGATGCGATGCGCGAAGCGTATGAAGCTGGGGTACGGGATTTTGGGGAAAGCCGCATTCCAGAAGCTGAAATGAAGATTGCTCAGCTGAGGGATCTACCAGACCTCACCTGGCATCTAATTGGGCATCTACAAAGCAACAAAGCTAAAAAAGCCCTTGAGCTATTTCAGTGGATTCATTCATGTGACAACCTTAAGTTAGCCCAGCGCCTGAATCGCTTGGCGACAGAGCTGTCCTTGAAGCCAAATGTGTGCCTTCAGGTCAAAGTCGTGCCCGATCCGGATAAATACGGTTGGAGTGTACCTGAACTGCTAGCCGATTTATCGGAACTAAATCAGTGTAATGCGCTACAAATTCGAGGACTAATGACCATTCTGCCGCTCGGATTATCCGAACCAGAAAGTCTGGAAGTCTTTGAACGTACCCGTAAACTCGCTTTAAAAATCAGGCAGCAAAACTGGTCGAATTTGCCAATCCAGGAGCTTTCGATGGGAATGTCAGACGATTACCATTTCGCTGTGCAAGCAGGGGCCACTATGGTACGCCTGGGGCGGATTATTTTTGGCGAACGAACTCTCTAAGAAAACACATCCGCATAAAGGTAGAGATAGGAGTGGCAACAGGTCAAGAGGATAGTTAATCAAAGATCGCTCCCATCTTCCGGATGTCTGACAATCAAGTTCCTCGACCTTAGTCTCTACTCGTCAACCATGGGCTAATATATTGCCAACACAACTTTGATCAAGGTTGTCACCCTTAAAGCTGTTTGCCATTTCTTACGGGATTTTGTATAACTATCTGCTTTCAGGAGGCTGATGTATACTTTTGGTTTATTTTGAGAGGACCGTCTCAAGAAAAATTATGAGGGGTCAACTGGAGAAGCGCCATCTTCTGTTCTTTATTATCTAAAAAGCCTCTGTTGAAGAGTATTGCCTCGAAAAGAACCGATCATCAGGTTGTGAGTGTAAAACTGAAGTTGTGATGGAGAATGAACAATGAACAACATTTTTACTAAGCTCCGAGATTTTGTGGGTCTCAATGAGCCAGTAGAGTACGAATACGAGTACGAAGATGATGGGGAAGCCTACCAAAATCTCTATCAACAAGAGCAGCAAGTTCAACCGCCGCAACCGATTGTGGAGGAAGAACGCCAGCCTCGTCGGCGTGTCAGGGAGCGCACAAGTGTAGGATCTGAAGCAGGAATAGGGACAACTTCAATGAATAATGTGATCGGAATGCCTGGAGCTGTTAACGGAATTTCTGAAGTCGCCGTAATTGAGCCGCGTTCATTTGAAGAAATGCCGCAGGTGATTCAAGCGCTAAGAGAGCGTAAGTCGGTGGTCTTAAATCTGACCATTATGGACCCTGACCAAGCCCAACGAGCTGTAGACTTCGTGGCGGGTGGAACCTATGCGATCGATGGTCATCAGGAGCGAATTGGCGAAAGCATCTTCTTGTTTACACCCAGTTGTGTTCAGGTCAGCACTCAGTCGGGTGTCGTTCATGAAGTCTCTAGCCCAAACATGCGTCCTAATCGTCCAGCCGCCCCCGCACCCGCTTGGGCGTCTGAGCAAGAGCGGATGGCTCAGTAAGGAAAGGATTTTAGATTTCAGATTTTAGAATTTAGACAGGGTCTGGAATCCAACATCCGAAATTCTGTTAAAAGGGGGCTGGGGTGGCAATTAAGCTTGGCATAGTGGGTGGCGGGGTAATGGGAGAGGCTCTCTTATCCCGCTTGATTGATCAACAACTCTATCACCCGGAAGCTGTCCTGATCAGTGAGCCACAAGCCCAGCGACGGGAATTTTTAGTGCAGAGGTACGGGGTCAAGGTAACCTCAGATAACCGAGCCGCTGCGGCGGCTTCGGATGTCTTGTTGTTGGCAATTAAGCCTCAAGTGTTTGAGGCGGTAGCCACAGAGCTGACTCAAGGGGGCGGCGATCGCACCACATGGGAAAAAAACGGCCCAGTAGTGGTTTCAATTTTAGCGGGTGTATCTTTAAACCAACTGGAAGCCGCGTTTAAGGAGCAGCCAGTTATCCGAGCCATGCCCAATACTCCAGCTACGGTAGGGGCCGGAATCACGGCGATCGCACGCGGAAAAACGGTCAGCAACAGCCAACTTCAACAAGTCATCGCCATCTTTCAATCCGTTGGCGAAGTGGTCGAGATACCAGAGTCTTTGATGGATGCCGTGACAGGCTTATCAGGCTCCGGCCCTGCCTACGTGGCAATCCTGATTGAAGCCTTGGCAGATGGGGGAGTTGCCGCTGGACTACCGCGAGCGATCGCATCCCAGTTGGCTCTCTCAACCGTGCTAGGTACGGCTCAGCTACTCCAGCAATCAGAACTGCACCCCGCTCAACTCAAAGACCGCGTAACCAGCCCTGGCGGGACTACTATTGCTGGAATTACCCAGTTAGAGAGGGCTGGTTTCCGCTCAGCCTTGATTGAAGCTGTTCTAGCGGCTAAGGAGCGATCGCGACAACTGGGTTCAGCCAACTGAAGGATGAAGGATGAAATTACCCCACCGATAAATTCTTACTTCATCCCTCATTTTTTCCACTTCATACTTCTTGAATCCAGTGTTTAAGGGATGGAAAAATTAGGCTCAATCTCTCTTGTTAGGGGTTCGTGCAACGGTAGAGTAACCGTAACCGTAGTCCCTACCCCAACCTCACTCTCTACAGCAATTTGACCACCATGTAAGTCCACAGCACTTTTCACAATGGATAGTCCCAGGCCAGTTCCAGAAGTACTACCAACATTGCTTCCCCGATGGAACAACTGAAATAATTGCTGTTGGTCTTGTTGAGGGATACCTATGCCTTGGTCTTGGATGTGCAAAATGGCTTGACCTCGTTCGCCAACCAAGTCAACCCTGACTGTGCTGCCTTGAGGTGAATACTTGATGGCATTCGACACGAGATTAGCGATCAGCGATCGCAACAGTTTTTCATCCATGTAAGCAGACGCCAACACATTGGACCCTTCCTCCGCTAATTTACCGTCGCTGTGATTAGTAAATATTAAAGTGTGTTCTTTACCAATAATCAGTTGCAGCTCTTTCACTAGTTCAGAGCAGAACTTACCTAAATTTAGGGGAGCGGGGTGAAAATCCTGTTTTCCAGCTTCGATTTTGCTAATATCCAGGACATCATCGACAAGCTGAGTCAGTTCTTGGACGGAGGTCTTGATGCGATGGTAGTGCTTAAGTTTTTGCTCTTCTGTTAATTTTTGCCTGTAATGCTCTAGTAATTCAGTAGAGGATAAAATCGTCGCCAGAGGTGTGCGATATTCGTGGGAAATCATGGCGATAAACCCGGATTTGAGTTCATTGAGTTCTCGTTCCCTGACCAATGCCTTGCCAAGTTCCTTTTCTGCTTGCTTGTATTTGGTAATATCCTCCATCGTGGCTAGGTGACGGAGCATATTTCCCTGTTCATCGAAGATGGTGATAGGCTTTAATCGAGCTAAAAATCTGTCTCCATTTTTTCGAGTAAACCAGAGTTCGATATGCTCTGCTTTCCCTGACATTGCTAACCCGAATTGGTGATAAATCGTCTCTAAATCTGCCAAGTTCCAATAAGGATAGGGAGGAGTTTGACCTAGTAATTCTTCAGACGAGTAACCGCAAATTCTCTCGTAAGCAGGATTGACTAATAAAATTTTCCCGGATTCATCGGTGGAAATAATGCCAATAGGAGCATTTTCAATCAGGGTAGCAAGCAATTCCTTTTCTTGGCATATAGATTCCTGAATATCCCAGTTATTAGGTAAAACACTGTTGCCAAGAGGAGATTGCTCATGCATCTGATGAAGTGCTGCGGTTTTTGCTTCTGCTGTAGTTTCTGTCAGTTCAGCGCACACCTGTAAAGTTGACTGGAGTTCCCTGAATGCCGTGATGTCCTGAGAAGAACCGATGATTCGCGAAATTCTGCCATCTGGCTCTATTTGGGGAGCTAGCGTGGTAAGTAAGGTGCAGCTACGTTGTTCAATTTCAAAACTTTCTTGGTAACGAATGGGTTGGCGTTGCTCTACACAGCGGCTGTAATTCGCACAAAATTGCTCGGCAATATCTTGGGGGAAATAATCTTGGGGACATAAGCCAACCAAGGAAGTTGTTGGGAGCGATAGGATTTGTGCGTAGCTGGGATTAAGGGCTACAAAACGAAAGTTTGTTCCCTTTGGTTCGCTACCATCGCCTGATTCGACATCCACAATAAAGATGCCAGTGGAGATGGTATCGAACACGTCCTGCAACAGGCTCTCTGTGTTTTGCATTCCTTGTCTGTATTCGTTATGAAATTTTTCGTGTGCGTTACTTGTAAAAAGTTCAGACTCCCGGAAAAGCTAAAAAATAGCTACCCAGTTCAACAAATTAATTGCTGTTAGCTTCTGGTGACAGCTTTTGTCCCACCTGAGGCTCAGTACCAGCGAGTAGACGCTGAATATTAGTGCGGTGTCTCAATACTACGTACAAACCAGCGACACCTGCAAACAGTTGGTAGGGAAGTGGTTGTCCCAAGAGAATCATCAGCACAGGAACTGTGATCGCCGCTGTAATGGAACCCAGAGAGACAATCCGCGACAACGCCAGCACAACCGCAAACACGCCTAACGCTCCCAACCCGACTAACCAAGACATGGCAAGTAAGACACCTAAACCCGTAGCGACGGATTTGCCCCCTGTAAAGTTAAGCCAGATGGATTTACTATGACCTAGTAGGGCGGCGAAGGCGGCTAAAGCCACTAACCAAGGTTGCCAAGTTTCCGGGAGTACAGGTGTTGCTACCAGGGCGTAGAAGGCATCAACTAACGCGATCGCGCCCACTCCTTTTAAGGCATCAATCAGTAAAACGACTACCGCTGGACCCTTTCCCAGTGTCCTCAAGACATTCGTCGCGCCTGTGGAGCCTGAACCCTGCTCCCGAATATCAATGCCCTTCAGCAGGCGTCCCGCTAGATAACCCGTAGGGAGCGAGCCTAGCAAATAAGCTGTAATTAACACTAACCCACACACGGTCAACTCAAGTCCCATTGGCGTCAATCGATTTTAGATGTTGGATTTTAGATGCAAGGATTTTACTGCCCTCTCAGTGTGGGAGACCGGAAGCAACAAAAAAGTCAACAATTATCTAGTCAAGGATGGTTCCGTTTTTTAACTTTTGGGGTTTAACGTTTGACTCGTTCAGTACTGGTAGTAGGTAGAGGTAGACATCTGCTGGGGATCAGGAGCGAAAGCCAGCCATAGAGGAAATTGCAGCATAGACAGACTAATCTCGTCTTCTGTCTCATCCACAATAATCAGGGGTAGTTGTTTTTGCTCCAGCAACCGATCCGCTTTTTGCACCAAAGGTAATGGCTCCTCAAACAAGGCAATACCCCGTTCTGGCCCAAAATCGGATCGGGAGATACCTAGACAGTCCTGCAAGCCTCGACGCCATTCTCCCAGCCGTTCAGGTGTATTGCCCAGGATAAGAGTACGGGAGCGATCACCGTAGAGTGTGCGCAAGATAGAAATGACGGCTGAGGCAACTAAAATATTTTGTAAGCGGCTACCCATAGTTTTTAGGGCACCACGACCCCCTTGGGTAAAAAACCAATTAGAAACCCGATCCGCGTGGATTGGCTCAAATGTGCGGCGCAATTGCCAAGGCGGGCCATAATAATCGGGTAGGGTTCGGTATTGGTCAAGAATATTGCGAATCTGCCTTACTTGGTCTTGAAATCCCTGTTCCGCAAATCTCGGTGTGGGAGCTTTTTCCGGAACTCTTACGTCTTCCACCTCGGGTTGTGGAGGTTCTGAGGTAGGAGATAGCTCCAATTGCTCTGCTGCGTTTACCAAATCTTGTAAACTACCCACTAAATAATCTTTAAAACCCTGCACCCGAATTGCTAAGTCTTGGGACACCCCCGCAAACGTAGTGCGCATTTCTGTGCGAATGCGTTCCCGGCGACGTTCCAGTTGTTCAATCGAGATTTGTAGGGCTTGCTTGCGTTGCTCTAGCTCCTGCAATCCCTCTTGCACCATTTGGTCTACAGCAACTTGAGTTTTTGCCAACTGATCAGAGAGCATTTGGACTTGAGTGGCTTGAAGCGTAGCAATTTTCTGCCTCAACTCCTGCTCTTGGCGCTGAAGGTCAGCTACAGTTTGAGCTAAATGAGCAACGACTTGGCTCTCTAAAGGCTGCACCGATTCAGATATCGCACGTTGTTCCTCTAACGGGGTCGATTCCCAAGCGGAGTCGCCTTGTTCGGCTGCCAAGTTCACCTGATTAGTACGACGCTCATCTGCATCAGCAAATTGTATCGTTACTGCCCCGCTAGGGCTTTGCGGTTCTAAAGTTTCCAACTCCTCAGCTACTGGATCTGGCTGCTGTTCCTCGAACGTTCCAGCAACTGGTTTTTGGTCTTGAGTGGGTGCTTCGTCTGAATTCATCTAGCAACTAACAACTAATTAACAACTGGTCACGGCTTTTGCTGTCTCATGGCGCATTAGGTATGCTGCACAGACTAGGCCGTTTTCCCGTTCTAGAGCCGAAATCCCCATGCTGAGCAGTCGTGAATTTGGGCTACTTAACTCTGAACTTGGATTGGCTCAACTTAAATCCTAGGACAGCGTTGTTCTAGGCAAGTTCTTAGCATCTTTGGGTCAAACAAAATTGGCAAAAAGTGGATACTTTTGATTTCTTTGAAGTAAAACAAAATGGGCACTGAAGGCCAAAAAATCCGCCAATTTTGCCAGTCCTGATAGGGAAAACGCCGAATCAGTGTCTCTGACCGATAAATATCTAACGCTGTTTCAGTGAATTGCAGGCGAAGGGTTACGGTCTGAAACAATAGAAAAAACCCAAAAAGCGACAAGGCTAGGCTCACCCAGACTTGGAGAAGCAGCAGCGGCAAGGCAGCACCAATGAATACCAAAGGCAGGGTATAGCTAGGAGCCAACTCAATGGTTTGAGTTGAGGTAGGAGATGACGTACCAGAAGTCACTTGGCTTAAATCCCGTTATTATAAACGCCTATCCATATCCTTCCATTCTAAAGCGTCTCCACCTCATGCCGATTTCTACCCGTCTGTGCTGTTTTATCCTTAACCTCCACCAATCACAGCACTGCCTGTGCCTTGGAACATTACCCAGGATAAGAAAAAGTTGGAAATAAAGATGGCAAGTAGAGCCGTTACGACAGCCGTAGTGGTCGATTGACCGACACCTTTGGCTCCGCCCGTGGTCGTTAGCCCCCAATTACAACCAATAATGGCAATCAAAGCGCCAAAAACTACCGCCTTCAGCACCGCGCTCGACAAATCCCAGACATTCAGGAAGCTACGAGCTGAATCTAAAAATATCTCCTGACTAATACCATACAGAGTGCTGGCAATTATGACTCCTCCAGCCATACCCAGAATGATGGCAAGAATCGTCAAAATGGGTAGCATCAGGCAGCAAGCGATGACACGAGGAATCACTAGGTAATCAATCGGGTCGGTTTTAAGCATATAAAGCGCATCAATCTGCTCGGTCACTCGCATCGTGCCAATTTCAGCCGCAAACGCTGAACCGACTCGCCCCGCCAAAATTACAGCCGTCAGCACGGGGGCGAGTTCTCGAGTCAACGCCAGCGCCAGCACCCCTCCGATCGCACTGGTAGCCCCAAAGTTGATGAACTCTCGTGTCACCTGAATGGTAAACACCGCGCCAATAAAAGCGGCAGTAATCATTGCGATCGTCAGTGAGGCTGGGCCAACCGCTGCCATTTGTTCGACGGTATTGCGCCGATGCAGCTTGCCCGCTAGAAGATGGAGCATCACTTGCCCACCCAAGAAAATGGCTGCCACCATCCGCTGCGTCCACAACCCTAAGCTGGAACTAGTCGTCTCACTCATTGTGGTTCATGGTTCATGGTTCATGGTTCATGGTTCATGGCTCATGGTTCATCGCAACGAGCAATGAACCATTAACACTCTCACCATGAACAACGAGCCACTATTTAGCATCATTGGATTCTACACGAAATCGTTCGACGGAATTCAGCAGGTCTCGCGCCACACCCACCAGGTTGGCCAACGCTCCAGACACGCGCTGGGCTTCTTGGGACGTTTCTTGAGCCGTTAATTCGACGGACTGCATGACCTGAGCAACCGCACGAGACGTTTCTGTCTGCTCTACGGTATCAGCGGCAATGGAACGAACCAAGGCGTCGATGCGATTGGACACCTGAACGATATCTTCGAGCGATCGTTTAGCCTGTTCGGCTCGTCGAGTTCCTTCAATCACCTGCTGAGTGCCTTCCTCCATGGCGGTCATGACGGAGCCGGTTTCACTCTGAATTTGCAACACGATTTGTTCGATTTCCTTGAGGGCTTTTGCCGCCCGATCCGCCAGCTGTCGCACTTCATCTGCCACGATCGCAAATCCTCGACCCGCTTCCCCAGCTCTTGCCGCCTCAATACTGGCGTTAAGCGCTAGCAAATTCGTTCGGGAGGCAATCTGAGAAATCAGCGCCACAATCTTGGAAATTTCCTGGGATGATTCGGCAAGTCTCTTGACTTTTCTTGTTGTTTCTGCTACGGTCTCCCGAATTTGTAAAATCCCTGCCACCGTGCGTTCCACGGCGTCGCCCCCTCTCACAGCGGTTTCCGAAGCTGAGCGTGCCACGTCCTCCGCTTCTCTGGCGCTCTCTGCCACTCGTTGAATGGAATCGGTCATCACCTGAACCGAGTTAAGGGTAACCGCCAATTCTTCCGCTTGCCGCAGAGCATCAGAAGACAAACTCCGAGCAAATGTTTCAGAATCAGCCGATCCCCTGTTCACCTGCTTCGCCGCCTGCTTCACCTGTTGCACGATTTCCCGCAAATTTTGAATGGTTAGGTTAAAGGAGTCAGCCACTGCGCCTAAAACGTCAGCCGTCACTTCGGCTTGTACCGTCAAGTCCCCGCGTGCCGCTCCTTCCACATCATCGAGCAACCGAATCACTTGGCGTTGTAGGTCTTCTTTGGCCTGCTCTTGCTCTTCCGCTTTCCGTTGTGCCTCGCTGGTTGTCGTCAGGATTACCCGCGCCATCTGATTGAAACTCGTTGCCAGATGACCAAATTCGTCTTCTGAGTAGACGGTAGCACTGGCATTCAGATTGCCTTGAGAGACGGCCTCAAATTGAGTTTGCAGGTCTGAGGTTGATCGTTTAATCTGCTTAGCGGTGACTCGACCTAAAAGCAGAGTAGTCCCAAAACTCGCCACTCCAGCGACCAAACTCATCGCCCAGCCGGTATTGCGTAACTGAGCAATCACCGCGTCTCGGTTTTGTGAGGGAGTGGTACTCGCTGCCAGGAAACTCACTGCTGCCACCGCTACCGCTGAGACAACTCCAGCCGTAGCTGCTGTCATCCACTGTTTGCGGTCGAGTGAGGCATTTTCAAAAAAGGCGAGTGGTCCCTGCTCTACACTGACAATCGGTTCACTGTCAATTTCTTTGGCCTGGCTAAAGATGGGAATCTGGTCTGAGGAACCACTAATGCTAAACACTTCATCTTCGCCACCGGATGAGCGATATCCCTGACGAGATGCGTCAATATCACCATTGTCGGTTAACCCCAGTCCAGCCGTAGCCCCTAGGACTGCCCCTGTGTTGCTCAAGATATCAAAATCAGACTCGTCAGTTCCCTCAGACGGCAAGTCATCTTGAACGCCGAGAGAGAAATCCGGGATGGAACCTAAATCATCGTCAAAGACATCAAACTCATCCAGAAACCCCTCTCTTGCCGTTTGACGAGACTCAATTCCGGATAAGGTTTCTTCCTCAGCTTCCGTCACATCGTCCATCACAAAGGTTTGATGACCAAACGCTTCATCAAAGGTGTCAAAGTCAAAATGGTCTTGAGAGGTGAACCCATTTTGGTCATACGGTAAATCAAAGGTCTGGTCATCCTGGATATAGTTGTTGTCTAGCAGCGACTCAGTGGAGTTAGCCCGTTGCTCACCCAGGTAGCCAAACTCGTCTCCCTCGCTGGCGAAGGTATTCTCTAACTCTTGAGACCCCATCAATAGCGTTTCGTCTTCAAAAACGGGGTATCCAGAGTGAAATGGCTCATCAACATCGTCGTCGCTATAGGAAGACGCTTCGCTCCCCTGTTCCGACAAGTCCTCATCATAAGGAGATGGGGAAATGAACGGCGCGGCCATCTCTTCCTCATCGGTGATTTCACCGAAGTCTCCATTGGGAGGAAGGACAAACGTCATGCCTGTTTCATCGGCAGGAGAGGTATCTGCAAAGAAGGTTTCTTCTGCATCGTCTACATCGGCAGCCCTAAACAGGTTGTCATCCAGGTCAAATCCACTGGAGTTGGTATCGAATGCCTCTAGTTCTTCGGGGTGTCCGCCAAAATCCGCCGTAAAGGCAAAAGGATCGCCTGATTCGTCTCCTGCTGCTTCATCGTCTAGGGTATGGCTGGAATCTAGGGCTGCTCCATACTCCGTCCCTGCACCGCTGAATGGATCTTCAAAGGTCAGGTCTGAGGTTGTACCAAAAACTTCACTTCCCGTATCGTCAAAACCGAGGCTGCTGAAGTCAAAATCGCTCTCACCACCTTCCCCAACAGCTAACTCTGCCCAGCTATCGCCGCCGAACGCCGGTTGGTTGTCCAAGTCATCGGTCTCACCCAGCTCGCTATAGTTGGAGTCGAAATCGCCGGATGACCCGGTGAATTCTTCGGAGGTTGACCCTCCAGTTAACTGATTAGCGTATTCTAAACCGTTATTGGCAAATTCAATAAAGTCGGGTTCGGAGGTTAGGCTCAGTACTTGTTCGTACTGTTGCCGCGCCTCATCGTACTGCTGTAACCCATAGCAGTAGATATGACCCAGCAGTAGACGTACACTAGGGTCATCCGGATAATCTGTTACTAATCGATCGCATATGGCAGCGGCATCTTGATAATTGCCCTGCGCATAAGCTTTTTGCGCTTGTCCATATTCTTGCAAGAAATCTGTACCTGATGCCATTTGCCTCCTCCCGCTACTCATGAGGAAAAAGACAAAGGTAAAACTATAATTTTTTACCTTTTATGATCTTTTTCCTATTACCTTAATTTAAGTTCATGCTCTGCCCACCTCGCCGAGCGTAGAATTGCCACCTGATCTAAAAGTCGTAGAAATTGATTAGATTCTTTATCTGACACCCACTCGCCCCGCAAATAGGGAGCCATACTGTCCGGGACATTGGTTGGCATCTGTAACTGCTCCAGATCTAGCCAGTCCATCTCCCCAATCCGATCAATGGCCAACCCTAGCATAGTGTCTTGGTCTTCGACCGCAATCACGGGAATTTCTGGGCGGTCGGTATTCAAAACCGCCGCATCCCCCAAAAACTGACCTAGATCAGACACCCAAATCACCCGTCCACGAATATTAATCGTACCTAACAGCAAGGGGGATGCATTGGGAATAGCTGTAATTCGATCAGGCGATTGAGAAATAACCTCTTTGATGCCGGTCGCAGGCAAGGCGAATTCATTCCCCGACTGAACAAAAAACCGTAGGTGTAGTTCACCTTCGGGACTTTCCAGTTCCTGAAATTCTGGGGCTTGGTCTTGACCGCTGCCTGTTAAAAAGTCCGGATTACCAACCATGCTCTTGTATACCTATACACTTATCCTCTAAGCAGTTGTTTAACCGTTCCAATCAACTCGGTTGGTTGAAAAGGCTTGGCAATGTAAGCATCTGCACCTTGCTTCATCCCCCAATAGCGGTCAAATTCTTCGCCTTTTGAAGAACACATTACTACAGGAACATTCTGAGTTTTGGGGTCGGCCTTGAGACGACGGCACACCTCGTACCCATTCATCCGAGGCATGACAATATCTAATACCACTACATCGGGGCTAGAGCGCTGGATTTGTTCGAGTGCTTCTACACCATCACTAGCTACAGTGACCGTCAAACCGCTTCCTTTGAGGAGGTCTGAGATCATTTGTCGCTGGGCAAGGCTGTCTTCTACAACCAAAACTGTACTCATAACTCCCTACTTGACGAACAGTGGTGACCGGAGTGAACGGGGATGGAACCCTGAACTTCATGCTTGAACCTGGTAATGATTAAAGTATCCCTCATCATCCTTTAATCACTAAGCTACATCTTCAAAAATTATGGAGTGTGTTCTTTTGATTGTGACAGCCACAAAGGAGAATCAGGGAACGGTTCTGTCAGAGCTAGCGCACCGCCTGTAGGGTGATTGCTTCCTGATCCGTTCACGCCGAAGCTGACTCTGTAATATCTGTCTGTTCTATCTCCTGATCTAATCCAGCCGTAGTGGAACTGTCATTGTCATATCCGGGTAGAGTACCCAGACCAATGTATTTCTCCAATAGCATCAAGAGTTCATTAGCGCCAAACGGCTTGGTCAGGTAATCCGTTGACCCTACCATTCTCGCTCTAACGCGGTCAATAAACCCATCTTTACCTGTTAGCATAATAATCGGTGTCTGCCGAAAAGCTGTTGACTGTCGCAGCATTCCACAAATTTCGTATCCATCCAATTCAGGCATAGCCAAGTCACAAAGGATCAAATCTGGTTTAATTTGAAAGACGAGTGACAGAGCTTGTAGAGGCTCTCGAATGGCTGTGACTTCATATCCCTTGGTTTGTAAGATGTACTCTACAGTCTTCCCAACCGCCATGTCATCATCAATACAAACTACCCTGGGTACGCGAGGGGCCGCTTTGAGTTCCCAATCTCGTTGCAGGGCAGGCGCCTCTTGATTCGTTACACTCCCCATTTGCACCCAACCCTTTCGGACGTAAGGATAAATCGCCTTCGCCACGGTGAGAATGTCGCGATTGAGATAGCGCGAAAGCTGACGCAGGGATGTTTTTCCATCAGCCCAATGCCTAAGTGTTCTGAACGCCTTTTCGGGTAGGGCTGTTTGTAAGTGAACTTCATCGGTAATGCTTGGGGACTGATTAGGCGACTGAATATGGGGATAAAATTGTTTCCACTCCTGCACCTGCTTCATGATTTTTGTGACCAGAGGGGCGATTTCCAGGGTCGTTAGTTGGGGAGCTAGTGCTGGACTCACCTCGAAAATAAAATACCCATGGTGTAGCGAAAGCAGGTCAAACAGAGTTTCGCGTACCATGCTTTGGAGAATACTTCGCCCTTGCGCTGGGGTCAGGACATGCTTCTCCAGCAAAGCCCACAAATAGCCATATTCTGGCGCGTTGATGGCATCAATGGAGGGGAGTTCCAGATGATCCAGGGCTGTGTTTGCTTTGTAACGACGCAAATAGTCGCGCAACCGCGATAAGCTTCTCTCGCTGTCGGAAGCATAGGCAATTTTACCGTTGAGGAAAAAGACGAACCAAAATGGCCCGGCACTTTTTCTGGGCTTGACTTCCTGATAGGGATGAGCCAAGGCCAAGCTTTTGCCGCCAGTAATATCGCCACCCATGCTATTAATGGGGAAGCTGTACGCTTCAACCAACAGTTCGCCTGTTCGCTGACCTAGCTCGATCAGTTGCAGGATGCTGCGGATATCAATTTCATTCAACGTTCCCTGCATTTAACGAAAGCGTACTCCTAAAAACCTTTATGATGAATGAGAATCTTGCTGCCCGTCCTTTCTTCAAGGATGCCTATGCACTGGTAGCAATACATGAATTTATACCTTGGGAAGGTAAAGCCGCCACAGATGAAGTTCAAGATTACGGCAATTTTCAACCTCTGTATACAAAAAGGAGCTTGAGGCCGATCAGATCGGCTTTCCACAAGGCTGCCAAGTTAGGACTACCACCGATTAGGTCTTTAGGCCACTTTGATGGCAGATACCCGCAAGCAGCTGGATCAAAAGAAAGGCCACGTTTGTTGCTTTCACTCCATGAACCATAGGCAAAACAGGGAGGGGTGAGTTTAATTTTCTCCCGCTACTGATTTTTGCAGCAATGCTAAACTTTAAATCTAACTTGGCTTTTGAGCTAAACTCTGATGACCAAGCGTCTTAGTTTAGATTATTCAACACAAAACTTTCCCTATGTTTAGTATAATTTAGGATTTAATGCCACGGGAAAGGTCTGATTTTGATGGCACTTTCTGCTCACCTAGACTGACCTAGCTGATGGCTTGTAAGCTCAAAGGACTATCTGTGGGAAGGTTGCTTCTTTGCCAGCTAGGGTTTAAAGTGTTTTTCAAACTAACTTAGAACAGGTTAGGATAAACGCTATAGACTGTAGGAAGAGAGGATTAGCAGAGTTCTAAAGCAGGAAGAAGGCTACTGAAAGCGATGTAGAAATGCCCTTGTAGATTGTAAATAGCTAAGGGGGTCACAGCAGGAAAGGCAAGTTTTAGGTAAATAATTTTAGTTTTTTATATTATTTTAAATTATTTGTAGTAGTCGCCAAATTGTGAAGGGTAAAGTGGCTCAGTGACCTAATGCAGATGCTTTAGTGTCGTGGCGATGTGGTCTTCCTAATAACTGGGTTGAATTAAATTGACTGAGCTAGCCCCTAGTTAGTTAAGACAAAAGTAGGGCACAAGACACGTAAAGAGGACCATCAGTGTGCTGTATCTAGCAGAAGTACAAAAGCAGAAAACTGGCCTTATGGGCAGTAAAACCGAACTCAAGCTGCTGGCTTTTCAGCGAACTGACCAGAGTTGGAGTGCTGTGTCTGGGGATGAAGTAGTTCCCGCCGAAGAAGCGAGTGGCTTTAATCCTGGTGCTGTGGTCATCGTCAACCTGGGCCCCCAAAAACAAATTCAGGGAGAGGTTGAGCCAGCCGGCTCACGACTGGCAAGAGACTTGCAGAACTTCTCGCGACTGTTGGAAAAGGCCAAAAGCCAGGAAGAAGAGATTGAACAGTGGAAGCAGTCGTTGACGTATCAAAGTCAAGAGCTCAACCGCCGCGAAATGGAGATGGAAGCGCGGATGGAGCAGATGCAAGCGATGGAGGAAGACTTTGAGCGGCTAGAACAGCAACGTCAAGAACTGGAAAGTGCCAAGGAAGAATCCGCAAGGTTTAGGGAAGAGTTTGATCGCAGCCAACAGGAGTTAGCGGGAGCGTGGGAACACCTACGGGGTGAACAACGACGCTTAGAGGAGCAACAATCTGAAATTCAGTACGCCGCAGGCTTAGATGAGAATCAAGCCCATGTGATTCAAGGATTGCTGGAACAGATATCAGGAGCGGTTGTCCCAACCGACACGGTGCGGGAACAGCTAAATTTAGCGTTTGAATTGGTTAATACCCAGCAGTCGGAACTGGATTATCAGTGGCAGCAGCTGGAGCAACAACGAACGGAAGCCTCTGGACGACAAGCTGAAGTAGACCGCCAAGGCGAGGAACTCCAACTTCGTAAGCAGGAGTTACAGCAAACTCAAAAGTCGTTGGAGCAAGCTAAAACCGAGTTAAAAGTGCAGCAGAATGCCTTGGAGATGAAGCAGGAAGCAGCACATATGCTCAGTCTTCAGGTGCGAACCCAAGGCGAGTTACACCAGCAAGTGGCTCGTCTGGCAGCAACGTCATCGGATGTCAAGATTAGTCAGAGAGTGGACATTGAGGCGCTTGAACAAATGCCTCTAGGTGAACTCCAGACAGTCGTACAAAATTTGCAGCAAGAATTGGAAAAGCTGGTTCGCTTTGTCAACGACCAAGAAGAAGAGTTGACCTACCAACGCCAAGCGATTGATGACGTACAGCTCAAGATTAACGACGCTAGCGAGTATGACCGCATTCGTTTGGAGGCGGAGTTAGCGGAGGAGCAAGACCGTTACCAATTGCTGGATGAATCCCTAATCGGTTCACGCCGAAATCTAAGGGAGCGAGAAGAAATTTTGAATCAACACCTGCGGGTATCGCGGCGTCGGCAAGGAATTTCTGATAGCAATAGCTCGGATAACCAAAAAATTGACCTAGGCCCGATATTGAGCCAGCTAGAGGCGCAACGGCAACAGCAGGAAGAGGAACTGCAAAAACTAGAAAGCCAGATTGAGCAGATGCGCCGAAGCATTAACCAAGCGGAGGAGATGATTCGTCATCAGACGGGTGAGCAGGAGACAAAGCTGCAAGAACTGCAAAGCTTGGAACAAAACTGGCAGTCAATGATGGCAGAGGTGGCTCGACTATGGGGTCAGGTGACTCAAAATCAAGCGATGCTACAGCCGAGGCAAGATGCTCTCAACGAAATCAGGCAGAAGCTAGAAGCGATCGCAGAGGCTCTCAATCAAATTCAGGCAACTGGTGACTATCAACTCCAGGCGATCGCTCAATTGCAGCAAACCATCAGTAGCTTAGTAAACTCGCCAGAGTATGCCGCATCTTGAGTGGGTTGAACGTTAGCCAAGTTAACCGGTTGAAGGTTGAAAATCTCATTACAACCTTCAACCTTTCAACCTTCTAACGTTCAACTCTTTGCGTTTCCTCAAGCACGATCCAGTTCCCCTCGACAACGGCTGTTACTCCTGCGGGAAACGATGAAGTACGGGAGCGGTTGGGGGCATTAATTAAAGCAATCATTTCTTCGATTTGTTCAAAACTGGGAGCTGCCTGTTGCACCGTAGCGAGAAATTGCCGCATAACACGGCGTTGTAAGGCAAGAGATGCCGACTGCAATACCAGGCGATTTAATCGGGGTCTAGCCTCACTAAAGCCGCTCTGACTCGCGTTATCTCCGCTACTGAGGGGTGTCATGGCTCGCTGTCGTAGCTGTTGAGCCGCGGCTTCGAGATAAGCGACATCTGCCCGCAAAAGCTCAGCCGTTTGAGCTAAAGCCACCTCCACTTGGGGGTTGAAGTGAGTTTTTAAGTAAGGCAGGAGTTCCTGGCGAATGCGATTACGGGCATAATTCAGGTCTTGATTGTAGCTATCCTCCCAAATCGGTAAGTCCTGCTCTTGGCAGAACTGAAACGTCTCGGCACGAGTCACGTCGAGTAGCGGACGCACAAGCTGTAGCCCATACGCAAGAGGACGTTGCCAGGTAAGAGCTTGCAATCCATCCGCACCCGCCCCGCGCATCAGGTTGTAGAGGAGGGTTTCGGCGCGATCGCTCTTGGTATGACCCGTAACAACATCTTGATAGCCCTGAGCTTGTGCAATCTCAATTAAAGCTTGATAGCGCCATTGCCGCGCGGCAGCCTCACTAGTGCCCACCTCAGTAGCCGTTTGCACAAAAAAGGGAATTGTCCAGCTTTGAGCCAGCTGTTGCACATGCGCCGCAATTCCCTCATCGTTTGGCCAACGGTGATCACAATGCGCAATCGCCAGTTGCCATCCCCACTTAGGCTGTAAATCCAACAGCAGTTTCGCCAGACACAGAGAATCTTGTCCACCGGATACCGCCATCAACACACGTCGGTGTTGTACCAGCAAGTGCCGTTGCCGCAGCATTCGATGTAGCCTGGCATGAAGCGGCGTCCAGTTGGGACGGTTAGACATGCTTAAAAAGGAGGAAGGATGAACAACGTTTCACACTTCAGCACATTTTTTCATACTTCATCCTCTTACTGATGGTTATGCCAACTGGGTTGGTTGATGTCTTGCCACACGTCATCGAGTAGTGAATCAGTCTCTTCATCTTCCAACTCATTGCCGAAGGAAATATCTTCAAACTGAAAGTCAGCTTCACCAGCAGCAGAGATTTCGTCGAAATCCAAATCATCTTCATTGTCTGTAGACAGATCGCCGAAATCCAAGTCATCATCGCCGTCTGTAGACAGATCGCTCAAATCGAGCAACTCCTCATCTCTGGCTGTGAGGGTATCAACCTCTTCTAGCTCTTGCTCAATACTTTCAGAAATTTGCTCGAATTCATCGTCTAGGCTGGTTGACAGATCACCCATATCGAATTCGTCACTAGAGATGGTCGTTGATACCTCATACTCCATCTCCGTATAGATAACGCTCGGCTCTTGTTGTTCCAAGTCAAAATCGCTGGCTTCAGATGTATCTAGGTCGAACTCATCCCCTGCGCTGATGAATGATTCTTCCAGCCCTAGATCATCATCGCTAGTCATCGATGTATCTAAGTCAAACTCATCCGTTGTGCTGGTAAATGATTCGTCCAGCGCTAAGTCCTCATCGTCGGCTATAGATGTATCCAGGCCGAACTCATCCGTTGTGCTGGTAAATGATTCATCCAGCGCTAAATCATCATCGTCGGCTACAGATGTATCTAAGCCGAACTCATCCGTTGTGCTAGGAAACGATTCATCCAGCGCTAAATCATCATCGTCGGCTACAGATGTATCTAAGTCAAACTCATCTGACGGACTGGTGAATGGTTCTTCCAGCTCTACCGGCTCAAGGATAACTGCTGATGGTTCTAGCTCGAAATCATCCGGCAGGCTGCTGAGTGATTCGTCTAAGTCTAGCTCATCCGATAGGGTGACTGATGGCGATGGCTCTGCCACACCTGACACCTGCTTAGTGCTAGCGGCTGCCCCCTGATGTTCTTCCTCAGAGTCTAAGGGGCAAAATTCCAAATTGATTCTTACCTTGCCTTTTTGCCAGCCGTTTGCGGTATACCTCAAAACTTCACAGGGGATGCCATCTTCACTAAACCAAGCATCCTTTTGTGAAGTCCATCCTTGAATTCCATATTCCAGTTGTGTCTTGATGGCTTCAGCAAATTCACTGACTCGGAACGTGCGATGTCCGATCAAGATTTGCATAGATTCATCAACTGACAAAACTTCACCAGTAGCCAGTGGCTCAAACCGCTTATCCACGCCGTTTTTCCCCGATTAACTTTGTAGTTTTTTTTTAAGTAGTAGTTAGGCAAGGGTCAACAGCTGGCATCTTTCGGCGCACTCTGCTTAATCTCCACCCAAAGGGACATTGAACGCTTAGAAAAACCAGCCGTAGGAATGTAATCCTTTGCCCAGCAGATTCACACCAAGATAGCAAATCCAGACGACGATAAACCCTGTTGCCGCTAAAATTGCTGGTCGTCGTCCTTGCCAGCCCCGTGTAATGCGAGCATGGAGATAGGCCGCAAACACCAACCAGGTGATTAATGCCCAAGTCTCCTTAGGGTCCCAACTCCAGTAAGACCCCCATGCCTCATTGGCCCAAACCGCCCCGGCAATAATTCCAATCGTGAGTAGAGGGAATCCTAACCCAATGACACGATAACTAATGTTGTCGAGAGTATCAGCCAAGCTCAGACGCTGGGGTGAGAGCGTTGGAGTACTAGACATTCCTGGCTCAGACAAGGCTGGGGGAGTCGCTAATTTGAGAACGGCTGTATTCCCAGTACCATTGCTTTGTTGCCAAGGAGAGTTGCTGGAGATACTCTGAGGCTTCGACTCTTCGCCGTTGCGTTGCAGTCGGTAGTGAGTCCCAGAGGCTTGATCGTCTTTGCTGCGATATCCACCCGTACCAACCGAACTACCCCGCAATTCGATATTTTGCCCACGAGTGACGACTAAAAAGGCGATCGCTAACAGTGAGCCTACCATCAGTGCAGAGTAGCTGAGCATCATCACACTAACGTGCATCATTAACCAATTGGATTTCAGCGCCGGGACTAAAGGTTCCGACTGCTGCATTTCTGCCGGCAATGACAGTGCTGCAAATGCCGTGATACTCATTGCCACTGGTGCGGTAACAACACCCACCAATCGACTACGGCTCATGTTTTCGGCAATCAGATGAATGGTTGTAATTCCCCAAGCCAGGAAAAAGAGAGATTCATAAAGATTACTCAAGGGGAAGTAACCGGCCTCTAGCCATCGGGCACCGAGTAAAGTGGCAAGGCAGAGGTTTGCGATCGCCATCAGAGCAGTTGATAACACCGATAGATAAGGAATTGCCGGAAAGGCCGCTCCTACCCAGTACATTAGCATCGTCACCAAGAGGACGAGAAAGGAAATATTATCCAATTTGTTCTGGAGTTCAACCAGATCCATAAACTTTTCTCTCTACTGAATTTTTGAAAATCAACTTATTGCCGCGTCATTATTATCCTATCGGTTCTGTAGGCTCTAAAGCGGATTCAAACTGCCCGTTACAAGAATCTACGTAAATTTACTTATTGACATTTTTAATTCAATATAATATCGCGGGGTCTACCTTAGAGAGATGGGCTGGCAGATGGTTGAGGAGTTGGCGACACCGAGGGAGTGCTAGACGAGGGTTTTGGTTGCTTTATCTGTGGTGTTGCTGTCACCGAAGGGCTATTGGAGGGCTGTAGTTTCTCGGGTGTTGGTTGCGCTGAGGGACTGCTGGAGGAAGATTGAGGAGTCGGCGATTTGGAGAGACTACTAGAAGGAGACGGCTGTCGCTTTGGCGTTGCCGAGGGACTAATGGGCTGCACAGAAGGGATTTCGGGTAAAGGAGTGGGGCTGGGAATCACAGCCGTTTTCAGTTGGACAAACAGCTCAAAGCGAGTACTGTGTCTGTCCTGAATGGCTCCAGTAAAGCCGATCGCACGAATAGCCTTCGCTATCAGTTTCTGATCAGGAGGCAAAGATTGAGCCAGATTCAGATTTCCGCTATTGAGCGTGCGCTCCACATCCAAGAAGAACTGACCATTATTGGGATCGGGTTTAATGGGTAAAACTTGCTGAAATAGCGGAGCTTGGATTAAGGGGACTTGGGGTTTGGGCAGGATACCCCCTGCAATGGGTGCCCCCAGTGTCAGGAAGACAACATTGCCTTCTAACCACCCATGAACGGCGTTGACTCCACCGAAGGGCGATGTCCAGTTGACAACGGAGATACCCCCTACCTTCGTTTCTTGGACTTGGAACCCATAGCGAGTCGCCATGATTTGATCGAGCCGCTTCAGGGTTGCTTCCGCACGGGAGCGATCGCTAGCTTCCACCATCAACACCACACCCGCTCCTAAGGGGGGAGATGTCGGGTTGTCAGGAACGGCGGAAAGTTCTGGAGAGGCGGGGATAAGCGCCAGAGAAAACTCATCTCCCATCCACGGAAGTAAATCCTGCTCGAAATCTAAGCCAGCTATTGCTCTCAAACCCGCATTCAGTTGCGCGGGTGTATTTTGCAAGAGCGGATTGAACTGGGCTCCCTGAGCATAATCCTTCCACAACTGAGCTAAATTCCCTCCAGAGAACATCAACAGCGTATCGGCTGACAAGCGTCTGGCTAAACGCGGCGTTGTATTCTCGACCTTATACTTGTGAGAACTATTCGGTCTGAGCCAGGAAATGCCCTGAAACCGCATTCCTTGAGGTTCTAGGGCTACCGTTGCCGCCACTCCCTGCATTTGTTGAGATGCAGCGATTTTCTCTGGAGAGAGCGATGCACTAGAGTTGGCGGCTAATCCAGCCGAGAGCCTAGGCACGTTCAAATATAACTGTGCAAAGGAGTTTACAGCCTTAATGTTCGGCAACTCCTCTCGGTATCCTGGCGTTGTGGCAATGGAGGAACCCCCTTTGGAGGTATCAATCACTTGCTCTGTAAGTTTGGGATTAGTTGTCACCACCACAAAACGCCCCAGCAAAGCTAGTGAAAAATTCTGGGAGTTACTCTTATGCGTTTCTCGAATCAGAATCCCCTTGTAGGTTCTCTCAAAAAACTGTGTGGCTTTCTGAGACTTAGTCTTGTCAAACAACTGCCGTGCCTGAATCGGGTTCGCCAGTGGTAGGACGATGACATCTGGAGGAAATAATTGCCCCAGGAGAGGCAATTGCCCTTGAGGTGTTCCTGGCACTGGTTTCCTAGACCCTAAATAGGCCATCATGAGTGTTTTGCCTAACAGGGGTCGAATGTCTCGTTCATAGTTAAAGCCGTTAGCGGTTAAGAGATTGTCTCCCAGTTGAGTCAGCTGTTTTTCCAGAGCAGCTTTTGTTTCAGGCGTCCCATATAGCTGCATCTGCTGCCATTGGGCAGAATCGGTAGAAACAGATGCGGTGAATAGAGCATCCTGAGGAATCAATTCGGAACCCACGGGGGCTTCACCCAGAACTTGTTTGCGCTGTACGAGTAGCCAGTAAGCGGCTACACTGCTGCCAACGAGTAAGACAGCCGCACCCAAAATTAACAGCAGAAACCGTTTATTTTTCTTCAGCATGAACTCAGCTCTAGTAGGCACTGCCATTGCCAATTTACCAGTGGATGGCTGAGAATGACCGTCCAATTGATCATCGATTGGTTCTATCGCCGCGACAAAAGAATCCCACTCACGACTAAAGCCAGGATAATCAAAGCAATAACTAGTAGACCTGTCCAACTGATTCCGACCATCTTACGGCTCTAAGTAGAAGGGATTGTCGCGGCTGGACGGAGGGAGACAGGTCGGTATAGGGTATCGCGTTGCTGGTAAGGACGCCCTAGAGAGTTAATTGCCTTTTGTAAGGTTTCCACCTCCATGCAAGTGCCACCCTTAGCCCCCGCCATGCTGGTAATATGTTCCTCCATCAACGTACCGCCAATGTCGTTACAGCCCCATCTCAAGGCTTCTGTAGCTCCCTCAAGACCAAGTTTCACCCAACTCGGTTGATGATTCACAATCCAATTTCCCAGGAAAATCCGAGCTACCGCTGTGAGCAAGAGGGCATCTTTGAGAACGGGTTGATCTCGTCCAACTCGGCGACGTAAGGGTTTGGGGGCTTCTTGTCCGACAAAGGGTAGTAGGATAAATTCACTGATGTAGCCAGGGTATTCCTGATTGCGAGCTGTTTGTTGAAGCGATCGCAATTTTTCCAAATGCCTTATCTGCTGTTGAGGGGTTTCAATGTGCCCCGAAAGCATGGTGCTAGTGGTAGGCATCCCTAACCAATGTGCCGTTCCTACAATCTCTAACCAGGTAGCTGTATTAGTCTTTTCAGGACACAGAATTTTTCGCACATCATCATCTAAAACTTCTGCGGCTGTTCCCGGCATGGAACCAACACCAGCCTCTTGCAGTGATGAAATGACTTCGGCGTAGCTTAGCCCATCATTATCCGCAATAAATTGCACTTCTTGGGGAGAAAAGGCATGTAGATGGAGTTGAGGAAATTCCTCCTTAATCGTCTTCACCAACCGCTGATAATAGGGCAAAAAAGCGCCGTTAATTTTTGCCTCTGGGTTAAGTCCTCCCTGCATACAAATTTCTGTCGCCCCCCGCCGCACAGCATCGGTGACTTTTTCCTGAATTTGCCCCCAGTCTAGCCAGTAGGCACCCGCTTGTCCCGCATCGCGACGAAAAGCACAGAAGCTACAGTGCTGCTCACAGATATTGGTGAAGTTGATGTTGCGATTAATCACATAAGTCACCTCATCGCCAGCTTGTTGCTGCCGTAACTGATCAGCGGTTTCTTGAATTGCCGCTACAGCCGTCGGTTCTGTTTGCTGGAGAAGGACGGTGCCGTCTGTGGAAGATAGATCTTCGCCAGCTAAGGCACGGTTAAGGATGGCATCAACGGTATTAGTACTCACAGGGCCTCAGCAAACAACTCAATGACTCCTGCCAAGTTTGGCAAGACCTACTCATCCTAAATGGTACAAGGGGACTGAGAGAAGATTGCAAGATCTGAGTTTACGCACTTTGGCTGAGGTGGCTTAGGTACTTTGGCGTAGACCGACAACACTCAACAGAATCCAACACTACAGATTTAGGTAATTTCACCCACACAACTTACGCGCTTCAACGCAGGCAGGCAAAATTCAATAAAGACACAATAGTGTTGTGCAATACAAAAAAGGTCCTATGCTACAAACTATCCCCCTATCAAGTAACGTGTCAACCGAAAAATTTTACAGGGCAGCCCCAGAGGATTTTTACCAGCAATTAAAAAGTATTTCAAATACTATCATTTCTCTTCAGTATAATTCGATGACGTTTTTATCTTTTAAAGTACATGAAGCCAGCCGAGGCTCTATCGTGAACCCAAAACCTAACTTGACTATTCAATGTCAGATTCGGGGTAACACTTACACATTTACCCCTGAGCATTTAGACCAGCTTAGCAACCGTGAATGCACAGAATTGTTCAACGAATTAAAGATTGACTCTCTTTAGCTTTCTCAATCATGAATTACTGCTTCTAGCCTCTAGTTCTTTCTTTTAAATATAAGGAACTAGAGGATTTTTTATCTTCTCAGCATTTGCGTTGTACTACTCCCTGTAGCGGGAAAATAGGGGGTAGGGTGTCCCTAAGAAGGGTGAGGGATTAGGGCGTCGGAGCTAGGGAAGAGGTATCTCTGGTTAAGGGAGCCGTTCGAGGAGACCTTGTTTTGCGATCGCCCATCAAACAGAGGACTTTAAAAAACTCATTGTATTAAAGTTGATCGGGTGGGATTTCGCCTACGCTCAAAAATAGAGCGGGCATCTTGCCTCTGCTCGATGTGTACCTTGCCCTCAAGCGCCGAAACAACCTTAAAGAATTAATTAAAAAGATTGACTTTTGTATGAAAGTTTCTCCAGAAATTGCCCCAACCCCCCCAGCGCCATCGGTAGAGACGATCGCCTTAGACGTAACAGGGATGAGATGTGCAGGCTGCGTGAGTTTGGTGGAACGCCAGCTAAGCCAGCAACCCGGTGTCGTTTCTGCCCGGGTCAATTTGGTCACGGAGGTGGCGGTTGTCGATTGCGAAACGGGTAAGGTTGACCCAGCGACACTGGCGGAGCAATTAACGGCTAAAGGATTTCCCTCTCAACCGCGTTTTCCCCAAGTCGGGAGAACACCTGCTGATCAAGATACGCTGACGCCAGCCGAGCGGCATGAACAAGAAGCCAAAGAACAAGTCCGTCGGTTGGTCATTGCTGGCGCCCTGATCTTACTATCGATTGTTGGCCATATTGGTCATTGGCTAGGTGCGCCAATGCTACCGATATTAAGCAATATTTGGTTTCACTGGGGACTGGCAACTGTGGCGTTGTTAGGCCCAGGGCGCCCGATTTTGGTGGATGGCTGGCGGGGTTTGTGGCATCACGCCCCTAATATGAATACGTTGGTAGGGCTGGGAGCTTTAACCGCTTACACCGCTAGTTGTGTGGCTCTGCTCTTTCCTCAACTGGGATGGGAGTGTTTCTTCGATGAACCCGTAATGATGTTGGGTTTTATCCTCTTGGGTCGCACCTTAGAACAGCGAGCAAGACGACGTGCAGCCTCGGCGTTTGAGTCATTGTTAGCCCTTCAGCCGAAGGTCGCCCGATTAATTGGCAAAGCAGACCCTGTAGCGGTTGAACAACTGGGGATCGAAATTCCTGTTGAGCAAGTACGTGTGGGAGAGTGGTTGCGCGTCTTGCCGGGGGAAAAGATACCCGTAGATGGTGAGGTGGTAGCCGGTCAGTCGCTGGTGGATGAATCCATGCTGACGGGAGAGCCAATTCCCGTTCTGAAACAACCTGGTGACCCTGTGGCAGCGGGTACGTTGAATCAGTCGGGAGTGATGGCCTTAAAAGCTACGCGCACGGGTGAGGAAACGACATTAGCGCAAATTGTCGCCTTGGTTGAGGAAGCTCAAACTCGTAAGGCTCCTGTACAGAAACTGGCAGATCTGGTGGCGGGGTATTTTACCTATGGGGTGTTGACCATCGCTTCACTAACCTTCCTGTTTTGGGATTTAGTTGGGACGAAAACCTGGCCTTATATCTTGTCACCCATGGCTGACATGGCGGGTCATGCGATGATGCAGCCGACTTCTCCTCTGGTCTTGAGCTTGAAGCTTGCGATCGCAGTTTTAGTCATCGCCTGCCCCTGTGCCCTTGGGTTGGCAACCCCAACCGCCATTTTAGTGGGTACTAGCCTGGGTGCAGAACGTGGCATCTTAATCAAAGGGGGCGACATCTTAGAGCGTGTCCATCAAGTGGATACTGTAGTGTTTGATAAGACAGGCACGCTTACCAGTGGTCAACCCACTGTTACGGATTGCCTTCCCCTTGGGGAGTTTAACCATCAGGACTTAAAACTGCTGCAATTCGCGGCGGCTGCCGAAAGTGGAACCTCTCATCCTCTGGCTTTGGCCATTCGCAATGCCGCCCACCAGCAGCAGCTCTCACTTTTAGAGGCTCAAGATTTTTACACAGAACCTGGTCTGGGGATAGCCGCGCTGGTAGAAAAGCGGCGGGTATTGTTGGGAAATGCTGATTGGTTGATTGAGCAAGGCGTGACCATTCCTGAGTCCACTGAGCGGCACGTTCAAGCCTTATCCCAGTCGGGGAAAACAGTGGTTTATGTGGCAGTCGATGGAAATCTCGCTGGCGTGATCGCGGTCAGTGATGTTGCCAGACCTGATGCCAAGGAAACTGTAGCACGCCTCAAAGCGCTGAGATTTCGGGTGATGTTGTTAACGGGTGACCAAGCCGACTCCGCCACAGCGATCGCGCAACAGTTGTGCATTGACCCCAATGATGTACTAGCTGGGGTGCGTCCGGATGGAAAGGCGCAGGCGATCGAAAAGCTGCAAGCAGAGGGACGCCGTGTGGCAATGGTTGGGGATGGTATCAATGATGGCCCAGCCCTAGCTCAAGCCGATGTAGGCATTTCCCTGCATGTAGGCACTGATGTGGCTAGAGAAACAGCGGGAATTATTCTAATGCATGTGAGCTCTTCGCACCCGCAAGATGTTCGTCTGTTGGATGTCGTGGAGTCGATACATTTGGCACGCGCTACCTTCAACAAAATTCAACAGAATCTCTTTTGGGCATTTGGCTATAATGCCCTCGCTATCCCTGCCGCCTGTGGGGTGCTTCTCCCAGGGCATGGCATTGCCCTCAGTCCTGCTGCTGCGGGTGCATTGATGGCGTTTAGCTCGGTTAGTGTAGTGACTAACTCTCTGTTACTACGTCGCGCCTTCCCGTCAAAATCAGGCTAGGGAGTGGCTGGCAAGCAGAGGATGGGGGGAGTGGGGGGCGGGGAGACGATTTGTGAATATAGCTATGACGTGAGTCGTGAATTTCCCCCACTCTCCCACTCCCCCACTCTCCCACTCCCTCACAGTGACGCGACTAAGTATCTTAAAACCCACTTTTCCCCTACTTACCCCTGAACTAATGTGCCACAATAGATAGTGGACAATTCTCAAAACCTGGCATGAGTCAGGTCAACCAGATAGTTTTGACCCTCTTAAAACCAGGGAGTTTTAACGGTGAAGCTTCTCTAATTGGCTTCACTATTAATTAAGATTATTGATTGAGAGATGCCCGATTGAGAGTCTGCAATCCGGGTTCCCGGGGAGTCAAGGAAAGCTGGTTGAGAAATGTGTCAATGTGAGTAAGCAACAACGTTTTTCTGAACTAACTGCACTCTCTATCCTTATTTTTCGATGGCTGGACAACAAAAACACCACCATTTATTGATTATTGAAGACGACAAGGGACGTAAAGAATTTCCCTTGGAAGAGGCAGTATATTCCATCGGCAGAGATCCCAAATCGGATATCCGCCTGCATTCGCAATTTGTCTCTCGCCGACATGCCACTTTAGTCCGGCGACAACGGGAGGACGGTAGCCCCTACTACCGAATTGTCGATGGTAATCTCAAAGGCAAGCCAAGTGCCAATGGCCTTTTAATCAATGGTCGTAAACTCCAAGCCCATGATCTTCAAGATGAGGATGAGGTCGTTTTCGGTCCCCAGGTGAGTGCCAAATATTACCTGCTCAAAAGTAACGACCCAAATCCAACTGGGCCACCCGATGAGTTTGACATCACCCTGATTAGCCCTGGAATGATGGTTGGTGACCCAGAAGAGTTGAATTCTTGGGACTGAAGTAGGCCGTTGATCGTTTTCGGAAAACGCTGGGGATTACCCAGCAACACTTTCTACAAGTTGCCAATGGCGATTTGCAGCGACGGACTCTTGCACCAAATCAAACATTTGACGGCAATGGTTATCCAGGTGCAAGGGCAACTCTTCGTTCTTGATGACAAAACTCATGCGCACTTCTTGAGAGGTGGCTGTTGATTTGTCAATTAATACCTCTACAGTCACTAATTTAGCAAAAGCGACACGACCAGGAATTTCCCGTGCCATGATGTAGTCGCCAGTATCGTAAATAATGTCGAAATTGCAGGATTGCAAAAGCTCAATCAGCGACGGCTGAAGATACTCAAGGGCAACTGCAACAGTAAACGAACAAGTGTAGCGAGCCATATATAACCCTGGGCGTCAGATAGCTAGTTCCTCCTATCATATCGAACCTCTGTTAAGGGGCATGAGAGGAGATTGAGAGAAAAGGCTGATGCTCAACTAATATCAGCTACCAGCATATTAGCGGTTTATCCGGATAAAGGTAAGCAAAACACTGTATTCTAGCAAGCGTCATGAGGCTCTCAAACCCTTGAAGAAAGCTTATAGAGTAGCCAAGATAGCTAAGCAGGTCAAAGTTCGGATAGAGTGATGCGCGGAAAGCTGATTGTGTTTGAGGGAGTGGAGGGCAGTGGCAAAACGACCCAACTTAGGTACTGTTCAGACTGGTTGAGAACGAGTGGTTTATTGGAAGATTTAGAAAATTCCGGTGAAAAGCCGCCACTGGTGATTACTAGAGAACCAGGGGGAACCGTATTAGGGTTAGGGTTGCGCCGACTGTTGCTAGAAACAGGAGATGGAAACGAACAAACCAACTCGACACCTAAACCCATTGAAGATCGAGCAGAACTTTTGATGTATGCTGCTGATCGCGCTCAACATATTGAGGAATTACTCAAGCCTCAGTTAAAGTTAGGGGCAATTATTTTGTGCGATCGCTACACCGATTCCACCGTTGCCTACCAGGGTTATGGGCGGGGATTGGATTTGACTTTGATTGAGCAGCTTAACCAAATTGCCACGGGGGGTTTGGAAAGTGATTTAACCCTGTGGTTAGATGTGGACGCCGAAACTGGGTTAATGCGAGCCAGACAACGGGGAAGCGCCGATCGCATGGAACAGGCCAATTTAGATTTTCATCGACGAGTACAGCAAGGATTTTCTCAATTAGCTGCCTCCTATCCTCAGCGCATTGTTAGGATTGATGCCAGTAAGAGTGCCGATGACGTACATTTGACGATTCAGGAGATTTTACGTCAAAGATTTCGGGAGTGGAGAAAGCCAGTTGAACGTTGAACGTTGGCAAGCTCAAAGCTGAAACCTTCAACCCAATAACCCATGATTTATGACTACTGACGGACAAGCCGTTTCAGACGCTTTCTCGATCCTTGTCGGACAAGACTCAGCGATCGCTTTATTACGGGGAGCGATCGCTACTAACCGCATCGCCCCGGCCTATCTGTTTGCTGGCCCCTCCGGTGTTGGGCGAAGTCTGGCGGCAAAGGCGTTCATTGAACTCTTGTTTTGTCGAGAACTCTCACCTGATGAGCAACTACTCGTACAAAGACGCCTGCGGCAGGGCAATCATCCTGATGTACTCTGGGTGGAGCCAACGTACCTCCATAACGGTATGCGCTTGTCGGCGAAGGAAGCCGCGGAAAAAGGACTTCAGCGTAAGGCACCACCTCAAATTCGCTTAGAACAAATTCGAGAAATTGCTCAGTTCCTCAGTCGTTCCACATTTACAGCATCGCGCAAGGTAGTAGTACTAGAGCAGGCAGAAACGATGGCAGAACCTGCTGCCAATGGTTTGCTTAAGACACTGGAGGAACCGGGGCAAGGAACGTTAATCTTGATTGCACCCAGTATTGAATCTCTGTTGCCAACACTGATTTCTCGCTGCCAGCGCATTCCGTTTTATCGACTGGCGCACTCAGACATGGAAGCTGTGCTGCGGCGGACAGATCATGAGGCAATTCTCCAAGAGCCATCGATTTTGGCTCTCGCTCAAGGTAGTCCAGGGGAAGCGATCGCCTCCTTTACTCAACTCCAATCGATCCCCGAATCATTGCTCAAGGCAGTCAAAGAGCCACCCAAATCGCTCCGGGATGCGCTTGAACTCGCCAAAACCATTGATAAAAGTCTGGATACGGAAGCTCAGCTGTGGTTGGTGGATTATCTACAGCACTGTTACTGGAATTACCACCATCAACCCGCTATCATCCAACGACTAGAACAAGCCCGAAAATACCTTCTGAGCTATGTTCAGCCGCGATTGGTCTGGGAAGTGACGTTAGTAGAGTTATGTCAGGGAAGAAACTGATACTGAGTTGCACTCTAACCGTAGAATTTAACAAACCACTCCAGGTACTCCAGGGCACTGAGGTAAGAGAAAGAGAAAAAGAGAGTTATACGTGTGAATGTAACTTGGTATGAGTTGAAGGTTGAAGATTGAACTCGCCAACGTTCAATTGTGGTTTGTGATCTCCTTCTCGGTCACTCTAATTGTCTAATAATTCGGCAGGGATTTCCCCCCGCCACAACTCTTGCGGGGATATCTTTTACCACTACACTCCCAGCCGCAATAGTGGTGTGATCTCCAATCGTCACGCCAGGACAAATAATCGCTCCACCCCCAATCCAAACATTATTGCCAATGCGAATCGGTATAGCGAACTCTAAACCAGACAAACGCGCTTCGGGGTCGGTTGGGTGAGTAGCAGTGTATATATGAACCGAAGGGCCACACATAACTTTTTCACCGATGTGAACCGGACAACAGTCCAAAATCACACCACCAAAGTTCATAAAAAACCCATCACCCGCATAAATATTGCTGCCGTAATCGCAGTAGAAGGGCGGCTCAATTTCTATCGTTGGCCCTACTGCACCGAATAATTCCCCTAGAATTTGCGATCGCCGTTCAATTTCTTGCTCCGTCGTCGAGTTATAGAGGTGAGTGAGGCGGCGTGCATTTTGGCGTCCTGCTACCAGTTCAGCATCGGTTGAGCGATAAAGCTCACCTGCCAGCATCTTTTGTTTTTCTGTTTTATCCATAGGGCTTACGCCAAACTGACTTGGCTAAGAAGGGCAAAATTTTCTGCTAGGAGTTTTTAAAACTTGCTAAAGTCCCCTCCAGTTTGTTGCTGATGCCGGGTAATTGAAATAAGATATATATAAGTAATACAGGTTATACGCTTAGTATTACTAATTAAAAGGTCACATCAGATGAAGTTCAAATTGGTTCGGCGGTAAATGAGCCATTTACCAGTAAGGCGATACTCTATCCCTTATCCAATCCGAACCTTTGCCGTCATCTAATAGCTCTCTCGAAATAAGGGCTCGCATCTCGTTCGCATTTCAGTAGTGGTTTTCTCCACGATGGGTACTGAAAAGCCGCATTGCGCTTTGCTAAGGACGATTTAGGGCGTTATCGCTGCCTCATAAATCGTTCTTAGCTAGTGCGACAGCAGAAGAAAGACTTGAGAAGCTCTCTCGTATAAAAGACTGAAACGGCGGTTTTGCTCCGAGATTCCACCGATTTAGTAATACCCTCCCATTGCTGGCTACCGAGAAGAAACGCCGACTAAGCCCAGGCTCCCACCTTCACTTCCGTGGGTTCAGAATGAACGGCGACAGACGCTGTCTTATGATCACCAAAAATTGGTTTCTCGGTATTGAGAATCTCTAAGAGAATCTTGAAACTTTCTGGATCTAAATCAATTGTGCGTTCTCTTTCACCATCGAAATAGGTAAACCAAAAGTGGCCTTTGTTGTCCTGAGGTCTCCACAGGGCTTGATAGCTCGTAATTCGTTTCATTTCCATTGGCGGCTTCATTTCTTACCCCTTTTGTTTCTTCTTCTAAGTGTAGACTTTTGTTGAGAATTGCATGAAGAAATATTTTGTTAAGTTAAGGATGTTATGGATACTAAACTGACGTACATAAAACATTGCATAATTTTTTCCCCAGCTCAAGAAGGTTCTCACCCTGCAACTTGAATGCCGATTAGGAGACTTTAGTTTGCCCTCATCTGGTCTTGCTCAGCTAACGTAAGTTCCTTTCATCCCATAATCCCAGTTACTAATCCCACTGAAGTAGAGGGGATACTCCGTCATGAATTTTTGAAGATTTGGTAAAGTTTGCTGGAGTTTATAACGGAGTTAACAATTTAGAGATAGTGTACAATCAAGTAATACAGGTCATACACTAGAGGTTTCCTTTCCGAAGATAAAAGCCATACGCCGCTCAAGTCAATGGCTTGATGTTTCATCGTTGACGAAGGGGTAAAAGATTAAAAATTAATTCGCAATGGGAAGGCAAGAAACGGTGTTGCACAACAAATAGATGATTTAGGGGTTGAAGCTTGTAAGTGCCGTTATAAATCATCACCTTGTGCAACACCAGGCGCACGTCTCTTTAGTTATTTTCTTGCTAAAAAACCTAAGCGGCAAGATTTCTCAGTCAAGTAGCACAGAAAAAAGTGACTACTTGGGAGAACGATATCGTTCAGATTTAGGCCCAGGCTCCTACTTTTAAGTCAGTGGGTTGGGAATGAACGGCAACAGCAGATGTGGTGTGATCGCCGAAGACTGGCTTGTCGGTGTCCAGAATTTTCATCAGTGTCCTGAAACTTTCAGCATCCAAATCCTTTGTGCGTTCTCTTTCCCCATCAAAATAAGTAAACCAAAAATGGCCTTTGTTATCTAGAGGTCTCCACAGAGCTTGGTAGCTGGCGATCCGTCTCATCTGTATTAGTTTGCCTTGTGTCATGGTCATACTCAAGTAGGTGATCAGTGGAAACACCCCTCCTGGACAAGCTAGGGGCTGTAAAACAGGACGCCTTGGCTCTCGGCGGTCTTCGAGCAAGGGTATCGAAACCCCGTGATGACCGGGCTTTCATCCAAGCCCGTTCTTAAATAAACGATACAATCTCAATACCTTGAGAAGCTAGATGGCCTTGGTCGCTCCTTGGCAGCTCTTAAACATTGTCAAAACTAGCGACGTAGTACAGGTGCCAGTCATGTGATTTTGCCTCTAATTGCGCTCAAAGCTCATACGCTTCAAGAACGCGCGGAGGCGGTCACTTTGGGGAGTGGTTAGCACTTCTCGCGCCACTCCTTCTTCTGCCACACGCCCTTGATCCATAAAAATCACCCGATGCGCCGCCTCACGGGCAAACTGCATCTCGTGAGTCACAACCACCATCGTCATGCCTTCTTCGGCTAGCTGCTGCATCACCCGCAGCACTTCTCCCACTAATTCTGGATCAAGGGCGCTCGTTGGTTCATCGAATAACATAATCTGGGGATTCATACACAGGCTACGAGCGATCGCAACCCGTTGCTTTTGTCCACCCGATAACTGTTCTGGATATGCCTCTGCCTTCTGAGCTAAACCTACTTTGTCCAGATAGAATTGAGCCTGTTGCTCAGCTTCTGGACGGGGCTTACCCAACACCTGACAAGGCGCCAGCATCAAGTTTTCCAGTACGCTTAGATGAGAAAACAGATTAAACTGCTGAAATACCATGCCCACCTGTGCCCGTAACCGCCGCAATTGACTCTGGCTCAGATGGGGAGGCGACAAATCGATGCCATTCACCACCAAACGCCCCTGATTAATCTTTTCCAGTCGGTTGAAGCAACGCAGTAACGTACTCTTGCCACAGCCAGAAGAACCAATCACTGCAACTACTTCCCCACGCTTGATGGAGCCGCTAATGCCTTGTAAAACTTTGAGAGAACCAAAGCTTTTCTCTACGCTCTCAAAGACAATCGCCGAGGTGGAATCCTCCATTGTTCTCGTTCAGGATTTGGGTATTCAGTGACCCCACTATATCCTATCAGCCACTTGGCTTTCATTTTCTCCTATCGAGGTCACCGGGAGGCCTGAGAATTGTCGGCAAGACAGTGATAGAGTCTCGCTGTGTAGCCATTGACTGAGGACTGGTATTGAGAGACATCCTCCGCAAAGCAGTTTGGAGGTTCCGGTACAACTGGGGCTTGGAAATTCACTAGCCATAAGTCTAGAGGGCGAGGGAGTTTCGCGATCGCCTGTTGCAGCGTATGAGAAGCACGGCAAGTTGTTCCCTTAGTATTCCCCTGTTCTTCTACTCCTTGAAGGCCATCGGAAACACTAACACACTGATCTTGCTCTTGATGCGCTAGGAGAAACTTGGGCTTCAACAACGGTAGCTGGGCATGAGCGGAACGTTTCAACTCCCAAGCCAGCCCCATCATTTCACCAGTCTGGACGAGGGTGTTGTGGGTTGTGGCAATCAGGATCGGGACTGAAGAGGTTTTTTGCATCACTGGCATCAAGAGGTCAGGGCGGTAGTATTTTTGATAGCCCAAATTGCTCACCACTGTGATGCCACTCAACAAACCCACGAACCAGATCAAAGCTACCGCTAGTTTACCGCTGGTTCTGAGCCGTTTGGATTTCGCCGTGCTCTGGTCGAAAAGCTCCGGAGCATGAATCGTCTTCGCGGCATTCCAGTGGATGGCAAGCGCAGCGCCGACTAAGACAATAACCGCGGGGAAGTAGACAAAGTTATACCGTGCCCCTCGTGTGAGGTCAGTACCCAGGAAATAGGTAATGCTGAAAAATAGCGTGATCGCACCTAAGACGAAACCCCCCAAAGCCCCGGTTGCCCAACCCGCCTCAGGCTGTGCCATCTGGACTTTCAAGCTGCGATAGAGAATCGGCACAGCCCAGATAAAAAAGATCAGCATTCCCAAGCCGGAGGCGAGTACGACCAAAAGTACGGATGATTCCACAGGCAGTAACGCCAACATCGTAATCCAAGCCGCCAGCGACTGAAAGATGGGGTTAATCAAACTGAGGACGGTACGAGTGCTGGTCATAATCCATTGAGTCATCTGAGAATCATGACTCATACGCCATACAGGCACCCACACTAAACAACCAACCAAGGTACCAGCGGCAACAGCTCCCATGCGCCACCAATTCGAGCGGGGATTGGGGATAGGAGACTTGGTAATTGGGAGGAATTTTTCTAAGGTCAAAGCCCATCGGCTTTCCCGCAGCCACAATCCCAGCAGCACCATCGCTTCGGCACAAAGGGTGAGGCTGAAAAAGTAGTGCGTTGCCACGCCTAAAGCGTTAATCACTACCCAGCACAGGGCTACCCAACTCGGCAAAGGTGTTCGGTGTTGGAGATGCTTTACGGCACTCACCAGGCAACATAACGAGGCAATTACCCAGAGAATGGCTAGAGCGTAATGACGCGCTTCTTGAGTGAGAAAGACGCCGTAGGGAGAAACCGCCATCATCGCCGCCGCACATTGAGCCACCAGGCGAGAACGAAACGCCACCCAAGCGAGTCCATAGATGGCTGGAATCGAGGCTACACCCAAAAGAGCGGGCAGCGATCGCGCTGCCCACAGGGAGACATACCCATCAGCAGATGGGAACAGCTGCATCCACCAGTGAGCCAGCACAAAATAGAGGGGAGGATGGTGATCTTCTGTAATTAAGTGATGGACGACTGCCGATGCCCCAGCCGCTGGATTAGGGTGCAACGGCTCTAGCAGAGTCGCCAGAGAAATGGGTTGGTCGAGTGGTACGGGTTGAAAACTATTACCCAAGCTAAATACTAAGGTCGCAAACTCGTCAGTCCAAGGGGGCTTTCCCGCAAGATGAGTGAAGCGTAAGCCTGCGCCAATAGCAATCCACACTAACAATAGCAGCGGGTGGAACCAGCGACTGGAAAAGAATGTTTTCAACACAGGCGACCTCAAGTGACTCAAGACGTTATCAAGGATGAAGTATCAATTCCTGGTACAGACTTTCATCCCTTCGTGGGCGAGCAGGTATTGTTCATCCTCCAGCCTGGGCTACGCCCCGTTACAATAGCATCCTTTAGCCTTCATTTAACATCTGTAACTCGCCAACTGAGTTTGAGATTGACCCAAAAGTTCCAAATCGTGACGGCGGCGATCGCAATCAGGTTAGCTACGTATCGATTGATCCCAAAAACATTAAACAGGAAGTTTAACAACAAGACATTAAGAACCAGCCCAGCTAAACAAATCACATTGAATTTTAGCAACCTCTCCAAGCGTTGCCGCAGCCCTGGTTGATGGCTGGAAATATCCCCAAATGTCCACAAATCATTCCACAAGAAATTGTTGATAATCGCCACTTCTGAAGCAATGATTTTACTGCGTGTCAGAGGCAAACCCAGAGTAGTGGGGTCACTGAGCAGGTAAAGGAGCGCCATATCCACAAACACCCCAGTCAACCCCACGGCACCAAACCGGATTAAGCGACCAATCGGTCCTAGGGAAAGGCGCAAGCGGATGAGATGCCGCAGATAATCCACATACTGTTTTGCCGAGACCTTACTCTCCCCTGCTTGACGCTCTTGAAACACATAACCCACTTCTCCAATCCAAGGAACTCTCCCCCTAGCGAGTACCTCAATCAGGATTTTGTAGCCCAGTGGATTTAGCGTGCGACCCTCAATACAGCGGCGACGGACTAAAAAGTAACCACTCATCGGATCAGAAACACGACCTATGACCCCTGGTAATAAAATTAACCCCAGCGTCTGAGCGCCACGAGATAAAAATCGACGCACTACACTCCAGTCACTAACGCCACCCCCTTCCACATGGCGACTCGCAACAGCTAAATCAGCTCCCCGTCTAATCTCCCCCCACAATTTCAACAACAACTCTGGCGGATGCTGCAAGTCAGCATCAATCACCCCCAAGACAACGCCTCGTGCCACTTGCCAACCCCGAATCACAGCGGTGGAAAGCCCTCGTTCCTCAACCCGTCGCATAACTCGCAGTTGGGCATACTCTGGCAACATCTGCGTCGCGATTTCCCAGGTGCCATCCGGGCTATTGTCGTCCACGACAATGAGTTCATAAGCATCCGGGATAGCCTCATCCAAACATTGGCTGAGGAGGTGAACCAATTTCTGAATATTTTTTCCTTCGTTGTAAGTCGGAATTACCAAAGACAGAAGAATTGGGCGATTCTCTGGCTCTTGGGGTGCGCTCTCTCTCGTCCCATTCTGATGGGGGTAGATGGGATAGATTTGATTCTCTTCAAAGAATGATTGCTTAAAATCGGTAACCTGCTCAGCGTCAAGAGCTGGGGAGGTGGGAATCTGGAATGAACCTGTGGGAACTGGAAGAAGAGATTGACGTTGGTAGATACTCATTGAGCAAATCTCAAGCTTTAAAGAGATAGGGGTTGACTGCCTCTCGAGCCTACACCGTGAGCCCGGTGAGTTAGGAGTTTTTTCTCATTCTCAAGACTAGGGCTTGACGAGATAAGTTGCCACCCAGTCATCAGAATCTCAGGGAGTCAGAGGTGAATCCATATTGGCTAGCACTCGTCAAGAGTGTGATAGGTTGACAGGGACTGAATCCCTCCCCAATTTTGCCAAGAAACAAAACTTAATTCTTGTGCGATACTACACCCTAACAGGTTCACTACGCTTTCTCTACTATCGAAAGAAAGATTTCGTGAGAGTAATTGGTTGAAAGTAAGCCTTACTGTGAGGAGTAGACCTAGGGCGTGGTGCATAGGCCATAAAAGCCAAATAAAGCAAAATAGTTAGGTTTATTGGAGTATTGTCTTGAACTTCAAAAGCGGCATTTTCTTTCTCACCGTCTTCTGCCTGGTGATAACAGGATTAGCCGTGTATCTGCTAGGCGGTATTGACCCCAAACAACTTCAAATCTGGCTCCATCAGGCAGGAATTTGGGCACCGATTATTTATATTGCTATTTATACGATCGCGACCATATTGGTGTTGCCGTCAACAGTACTCAATCTCACGGGTGGCGCAATCTTTGGTCTATGGCTGGGTACAGTTTGGACGAGTATTGCAGCGATTATTGCCGCCGTGGTAGCGTTTGCCTTTACTCGCACCGTTGGGCGAGACTTGATTTCCCGAAAGTTATCCGGACGCTGGCAATCCATGGATGCGGAAATGCATCAAGGTGGCTTGTTTTATATGTTTGCCATTCGATTGTTACCCATTATTCCTTACGGCTTGGTCAATTTTGCAGCGGGTTTGACCTCAATTCGCTTTCGGGACTATTTGTTAGGCACGATGATGGGTACAGTTCCGGGGGTGTTGCCCTTTGTGATGCTAGGAAGTTCGGGTTTACAGGCGATTAGAACTGGCGATGTTTGGCCTTTAATGGGAGCCTTAGGATTAACAGGGATGCTGGTTGGCACGGCAACTTGGTACCGACGCCGCCGTCAGTCTCGTCAAAAAGCACTACAAGAAACCGAGCGATCGCATTCTGCCCCACTGGAAGATATATCAGAGGATAATTAGGTTCTTTTTAAATGAATTGCAAAACCTATTTATAGCGGTTCTCACCTTGGTGAGGTACAAACATCTAGGTTTTTGTTCATGGTTCATAGTTCATAGTTCATGGCAATAAACGCGCCTGGAACCTCACACTGAGCTTCAAGGTGTACCTCATGTAATTGAGAGCCGCTATA
>DATNPV010000047.1:0-11167 GCA_036703055.1 Waterburya sp. | reverse complement strand
ATTTTGCTCAAAATCCCCCCCTACAGCATTGCATTTTTGAGCCAGGACAGGTTTTATTAGAGGGTTACGCTTACTGAAGAATCTGGTTGCCAAGGACAGTTTTTAATCATGGATATAGTCGTGCTGCCTGGTATGTCGTCCTACAGCTTGCTGCATTGGACAATACAGCCGCATTTAGCCATGCACATTCCTGACGGCTTCTTGAATCTGCCTGTAAGCCTGGTTACTTGGGTCATTGCCATTGGGTTAATTGCACTCTCTCTAAGTCGGGCGCAGGCAGAATACCAGGAACGCGCCGTCCCGTTGATGGGAGTTTGTGCTGCGTTTATCTTTGCCGCCCAAATGATTAATTTCCCCATTCCCGGCGGCACGTCCGGTCACCTGTTGGGTGGAACGTTGGCGGGAGTTTTATTGGGCCCTTGGGCGGGTTCGCTGGTGATGGCGGTAGTGTTCATTGTGCAGGCCGTTGTGTTCCAAGATGGCGGTATCACGGTACTCGGAGCCAACATTACCAACATGGGATTGATTGGTACATTTTGCGGTTACTATCTATATCGCTTGATTCGCCAAGCTTTAGGTCGTGATACTTGGCGAGGAATGGCGGTTGGAACAGCTGTGGCGGCTTGGACTAGTGTTTTTGTGGCTTCGATTTTATGTGCTGTGCAAATTGCCTTGTCCGGAACCGTCCCCTTAGGGGTGGCGCTATCCGCAATGGCGTTTTGGCACTTGCTGATTGGAATCGGAGAAGCGCTAATCACGTTGGTAACGGTGAGTTTTATCTGGCGGACTCGGCCTGATTTACTCTACGATCCACCCCGTAAAAAGAGATCATCGAATTCGCAATCGCTCGTACAGCGTTAAAGACTTTGTATCTAATTGAATAAGGATTAAAGGTTATGAGTAGTGACCTTTCGCGCTCACGCAACCGCGCTTTTATCATCGCTGGCTTAGGTGTAGCCTTACTGATTGCCATTTTCCTCTCTCCCTTTGCCAGCAAAAACCCGGATGGTTTAGACCGTGTCTCGCAAGATTTGAAGTTTGATCACAAGGCTTCTGAAGAATCACCCGCTAAGAAGTTGCCTTTTGCTCACATTTTTGATGAGTATGCCCTTAAAGGAGTACCCGAATCGGTCGCCACTCCCTTGGCAGGTCTGATTGGCACCTTAGCCACGTTTGGTTTAGCGTTAGCAATTGGCAAACTGGTTGTTCGGGGTTCGGGTTCATCTTCTAGCAATGATGAACTGCCGCCTGATTCAGAACCTTCAGATGAACCCCAAGATTAGTTAGGGACGCAAGTGTATGCTGCTGCTGCACGTTGGAGCATTTCATCTAGATATTAATAGCAAACAGGTTACGCTCTGGCACTCTCTAGCGCCCAAGACTCGCGTTCTGTGTACGCTGCTTATCGTGTTTGCGATCGCGCTTACTCCAGAGGGGCGTTGGTGGACTTGGGGTATTTACGGCTTGGGGGTGCTAGGCGTTGTCCTGCTGAGTCGAGTGACTCTTCCCGTCTTGCTAAAGCGCATTGCCGTTGAGTTTGCCTTCATTGGTGTCGTCTTGTTGGGGACGTTGTTCCGGGGTGGGGGTGAGGTGCTTTGGTCTTGGGGTGTATTCAAGATTACAACAGTGGGGCTAACGGTTTTGGGGAGTGTCATGCTCAAAGCGTTGCTCTCGCTGCTGATGCTCAATGTGCTGACTCTCACCACTTCAATTCCAGCACTGCTGAATGCCTTAACAGCGTTGCGAGTCCCCCCCCTGTTAGTGGCAACGTTGGCATCTATGTACCGCTACATCAGTGTCTTGGTTGACGAGTTTAACGCTATGCGACGGGCGGCAGCGTCTCGTAACTTGAGCGGTAGCAATCGCTGGCAACGCCGAATCATTGGCAACATGATGGGTTCGTTGTTTATCCGCACCTATGAGCGGGGAGAGCGAGTGTATCAGGCGATGCAAGCGCGAGGTTATCAAGGAGTCCCCATTGTTGAAAATGTACCTTCGGGTGGACGACGTGACCTATTGGCTCTGACTTTAACTGTATTTGTGGCACTGCTGGGACAAGCTGTTTACTTATTACCTGGAATATAGGGAACAGGGAATGGGAAATGGGGAAGGGGAAATAGGGATTTTCATTCCTTCATTGTGAGCTTTCGTCTCATGATGTCTGCCTAGGAAACAAAAGTCAGGAGTTAGGGGCGAAAGATTTTCATGACGCCTATCTACGCTTTAAGCGCAAGGCGCCTGTTTTAACAGAAAAAGTTCAACTTGGAAAATTCCAATCCAAAATTTTACGTTCAAAAGCCTCATGCATCATAATCCGATCGCAATTGAAAACCTTAGCTATAGCTATCCCGATGATACTCAAGCATTGAGAAACATTAATCTGGCAATTAAAGCCAATGAACGAGTGGCCTTAATCGGAGCGAATGGTTCGGGAAAATCTACGTTGCAATTACACCTGAATGGGATAATTCTGCCCCAAGAAGGAACGGTGACGGTTGGAGAGTGGTCTGTTACTGCCCAGAATTTACGCGAGATTCGGAATTTTGTTGGGTTAGTCTTTCAAAATCCCGATGATCAGCTATTTATGCCTACAGTTTGGGAGGATGTAGCCTTTGGCCCGATGAATCAGGGTTTACGAGATGAAAAACTCATTAACCGCGTTTGCCAAGCGATGGTAGCCGTTGGTATTGACCCAGATTACTATGGTCAACGTAATACGGATAATTTATCGGGAGGAGAGAAGAAACGAATTGCGATCGCAGGTGTTCTAGCCATGAATCCGCAGGTGTTAGTTTTTGATGAACCCTCCGCTCAGTTAGACCCCCGTTCTCGCCGTCAGTTAATTAATTTATTGCAAGGTTTGCCACTAACACAACTGATTGCAACCCACGACTTAGATTTAGCTTTGGAATTATGCGATCGCACCATTGTCTTAAGTCAAGGACAAATCGTGTTTGATGGTGAGACTGAGCAGGTTATGAGCAATCCCGAATTCTTGGAGCAACATGCTTTAGAATTACCCTTGAGCTACAGCCGTCCGTATTGTCAACTTGAACACTCCCCTTGTTCGATGAAGCGCGGCTATCCTGTAACACTGAAGGCTGAAGTATGAAGTTATGCCCATCATTACATTGAGTCGCTTAAAAACTCACGCATATACTGACTCACAAGTTCTGGTCTTTCTTGTTGAACCCAGTGGCTACAATTGGGGATATAACGGATGTGAAAGTCTCTAACGTATTTTTCCGTCCCGTAAGTTAACTCCTTACCTAAGGCAGTGTCTTTATCACCCCATATCATTAAAGTGGGTACATTGAGCAGGCTCCAATCCTGTTGCCGGAAACTGCTTAAGGCATTGCGGTAATAATTCAGCATTGGCGTCAATGCACCGTGCTTCGCTACTGCTTCCTTATAAGTGTCAATGTCGGCTGGAGTAAAGGCACTTTTATTAACTGCCATACCTGTAAACATTCGCTCAATCACTCCATAGTTGGCAGCTTGCAACACCAGTTCAGGGAGTACTGGCAGCTGAAAGAAAAAGGCATACGAACTACGCATCAACTGCTGGGGAGTACGCAATCCTTCCGCAAGTTTGGCAGGATGAGGAATGTTCATCACAATCAGCCGCTCGACCATTTCTGGGTGAGCATAGGTAAAGTTCCATGCGATCGCACCACCCCAATCATGACCGACTAAGACACAGCGATCATATCCAAGTCCCCGAATTACCCCTTCGACATCTTTGATAAACTCACTCATCACATAAGCCAATTGCTCCTCGGGCTTATCGCTTTCGTTGTAGCCACGCAGATCGAGAGCAACCACCTGATAATCTTTAGCAAATTCCGGAATTTGATGACGCCACGAGTACCAAAACTCTGGAAATCCGTGTAGCATCAGCATCAATGGCCCTTGACCTTGGGTTACGTAATGCAGCCGAATGCCGTTGCTATTAATATACTCATGCTGCCAAGTCTCTTCTAGTACAGCCATTAATTCGTCCTCAGCGTTTTCGGCAATCCTATCAACTTTTTCCTTGACACCACGTTCCCCATAGGTGAGAACTTCTCCAACAAAGGCAATGCTTCAGGCAAAGTCTGGCGTGTGTCCAGCCCGAAACAAGTAGTTCTCCATAAGCTGTGAATAACAATTTTATTAATCAGCTCCAAGAGGAGAAGAGATGCTTACCCCCTCCCAGTTATACCAATTTGCTTTTTCAATTTCACATTTCACACCCCCAGCCCCCCGAATCCAAAGGGGGAGCCATTAGAGAATATGTGTCAAACTCAAACCCAATTGGTATTACAGCTACCCCTTTTGAGCGATGAACAGTTGAAGCGCGAGTATCTCAATTACCTGAAATGGACACAACCCATAGCGCAGGTATTAGCCTTGGTTGAGGATGAGGCGCAGGCGTCGCGAGTGGTGCGATTAGCCTTAGAGGTAGATTTGAGGTTAAGTGCAAAGCTGGCGGGAGCCGTAAAACCAGAGTTTCAGGTACAGATGGTGAGTTTAATTGAGGAGTTGGAAATCCCTATTAAACTCAAAATTCAACTTCTGGGCGAAACAGGTTCTGATAGGGCAATTCCGGCTTTGGAGCAAGCCTTGCAAAATGAAGACGAGAAGATTAGAGAAACTGCGGCTGATGCGTTGAGAGACATTGGCACCGATACTGCCGTGTCAGTATTGCTAAAGGCATTGAATGAAAATGAAGACGACTATGCTATTCAAGAAAGTGCCACCTATGCTTTAGAAGACATTGGTACGGAAGCTGCCGTCGAGGCACTGCTACAGAGGTTGAACAATGAAGAGCCTAATGTTCGCGAGGCGGCGATTATCGCTTTAGGAAATATTGGCACTGAAACAGTCGTCCCAGCACTGGTAGAGGCATTAAAAGATGGTAAGTCTCATAATGGAGAAACGGCGGCTGAAGCTCTTACCAAAATCAATTCACAGGCTGTTGTCTCGGCACTGCAACAGACATTGAACGGTGAAAATTCCTATGCCCGCGCTAATGCGGCGTCTGCTCTAGGGGAAATTGGCACAGAAGTTGTGGCGCCAGAACTAATCAAGGCATTGAACGATGAAGTCGATTATGTTCGAGCAGAGGCGGCTAAGGCTTTAGGCAAAATCGGTGCCTCTGTGGCTGTGCCAGGGCTGACACTTTTGTTAAACGATGAAGTCGGTTATGTTCGACAAGAGGCGGCTGAGGCTTTAGGCGAAATCGGTGCTGAGGCGGCTGTAGCAGCGCTAATCAAGGCGTTGAACGATGAAGATTCTGGCGTTCGATATACCGCTGTCGATGCTTTAGGCAACATCGGTTCGGATGCTGCCGTGTCTGCACTGGTAGAGGCATTACACGATCCAGATGATCTTGTTCGTTCAAGCGCTATTGAGGCTTTAGGGAAAATCGGTTCGGAGACAGCCGTAGCATTACTGGTAGAGATATTGAATGAAAAAGATTCTTATCTTCGACGGCAAGCTGTCTCGGCTTTAGGAGAAAGTAGCATAGAAGCTACGATGCCCACGTTGCTGCAAGTGTTGAACGATCCGGACTCTAGTGTTCGATGCGACGCGGCAGAGGTTTTAGGGAAAATTGACACTGAACTTGCCGTACCGGCACTGCTACAGTTGTTGACTGATGAAAGGAGTGGTGTGCGTTGGAGGACAGCCGAGGTTTTAGGAGAAATTGGCACCTCATCGGCGGTGAATGCACTGCTACAAGCGTTAAATGATGAAGATTCTTCAGTTCGCTATTCTGCTGCCTGTGCTCTCGGAAAAATTGGCACTGAGGCGGCGGTGTCAGGACTGGTGCAGGCATTAAATGACGAAAGCTTTCAGGTTCGCGCTTATGCTGCTCGAGCTTTAGGCAAAATCGGCTCCCGAGAGGCTGCACCAGGGCTTCTCAAAGCGTTGAACGATGCTAACTTGGGTGACAGTACTGTTGTTTTTAGCGTTGCTGAGGCGCTACAGGAACTTGCTCCCCCTGAATTGATGCCAGAAGTCTGGGAGATACTACAAAAAACTTCAAATCATTTTTTATTTTGGGCTACACCCGGTATAATTTCCGCTATTCAAAAGCGTTGCGGTTATTACAATCATGCGCTCGTTACAAGGAGATTAAATCATGATGCTCTCTAATTTTTCCAAGTTTGTTGGAGCGGGTGTGATTACTACAAGTTAAATGTACATCAACTTAGCCTCAATTTTGTTGTTGAACAATCTAATACGAGTAGCTTTCCTCTACTGATTTTCTCGCTCTAACAATAGCGTCACTGGCCCATCATTTTCGATAGAAACTTGCATCATCGCGCCAAACTCACCCGTTTCCACCCGCAATCCGCTTTGCCGTAACTTTTTCACAAATTTTTCGTATAACTGTTGTGCGACGTCTGGCGCTGCTGACTGTGTGAAGGAAGGGCGGCGTCCTTTGCGGCAGTCACCATAGAGGGTAAACTGGCTGACAACTAAGAGTTCACCCCCAATCTCTTGAACCGATTTTTCCCAACGGTCGGTGTTATCCTCATTGGCAGGAAATAGCCGTAAATCGAGACACTTTCTCGCCATCCAATCGAGTTCCGCTTCAGTATCGGTATTAGCGATTCCTACTAAGAGATTTAATCCTCGTCCAATTTTTCCAACAACAACATCGGCTACCGTGACTTTAGAGGATTTAACTCGCTGGATGACAACACGCATAGTTAGAGATCAGGGGTTTGGGGCTTGAGACTGAGGATTAGAACTAATTGACTGACAAAAATAATTCTTAAACTTCTGTATATTCAGGCTTCTAGAGGGATTGTGCTTATTCCCAACCGGGCTATTCCTCAATATTGTTTAAAACAACTGGAGAAGTCGTACAATCTTGATATTGTGATGTTGATTATTAGATAAAGTTATGGTAACAAGACAGAGACGGCGTGTTCCCACTGGATTTTTAAGAGATTTTCAGGAATTTGCGCTCAAAGGTAACGTCATTGAGTTAGCGCTCGCCGTTATTATTGGCGGTGCATTCGGTAAAATTGTCACTTCCTTTGTTCAAGATATTGTTATGCCGATTATCAATCCCCTAGTTCCCCAGGGAGATTGGCGCAATCTGACGATTGGTCAAGGTATTAAAATTGGTAGCTTCCTTGGCTCAATTTTGGACTTCGTTATCATTGCCCTAGTTTTATTTTTTGCAATTCGCTTTCTGGCTAGCTTTAAGAGAGCGGATGTTCCACCAGCGCCCACTGAGAAGGAATGTCCTTACTGTTTAGAAAAAGTGCCATTAGCGGCTACAAAATGCCGAGCTTGCACCTCAGAGTTACTACAAATCTGATAAGTCAAGTGAGAGAGATTATTGGTTTTAATAGTGATGTGATGGGACGAAAGCCATTAGTGATTGGTTATGGGTCAATAATAACTAATCACTAATGGCTGACTAAACACTACTTGCCAAACCCTTTACCCCGATTAGTGGAAGGCAGACAAATGCAATTTTCAATTTGCGATCGCAACGTGTCATGGTCTAAATCCTGACCAATGAGTACGAGTTGAGTTTTCTGGGGTTTTCCGTTCCACTCATCATCTTCGATCGTGAAACGCTTCCCACTGAGGTGGAAAATGTGGCGTTGAGGACTTTCATCAAACCAAAGAATCCCTTTAGCTCGGAAAACATTAGACGGTAGTTGATTATCTAGGAAATATTGAAACTTCCGGATTGCAAAGGGTTTATCACTTTCAAAAGAAATGGAGGTAAATCCATCATTCTCTAGGTGATTGGAGTGATGATGGTGGTGATGCTCATGGTCATGGTTGTGATGATGATGCTCATGCCCACAATCATGCTCATGCTCACAATCATGGTCATGGTGATGATGCTCATGCTCATGGTCATGAGTAGAGCTTTCTGAGCCGAAATACTTATCCGACTCAAACAAACCAACACTGAGAATCAATGGTAGTGACACCTGGGATTTGGTCGTTCTGAGAATCCTCGCTCCTGCTTTCATCTCACGAATCCTGACTTCGAGGGCATCCACATCCCCTTCGTCCACCAGGTCTACCTTATTGAGGACAATGATGTCACCATAGGCAATCTGGCTATGGGCTGCCTCACTGTTGAATAAATCCAGACTGAAATTGGCGCAGTCTACCATCGTGACAATAGAATCGAGACGAGTCAGGTCTCGCAGTTCCGTCCCCAAAAAAGTGAGTGCAACTGGTAGGGGGTCAGCCAAACCCGTTGTTTCTACCACCAGATAATCAATTTTGTCTTCGCGTTCTAAAATTTTGTAAACGGCCTCTGCTAAATCATTGTTAATCGTGCAGCAGATACAACCATTATTGAGTTCCACCATGTTCTCATCGGTGGTGACAATTAACTCATTGTCGATGCCGATTTCACCAAACTCATTCACCAAAACAGCCGTCTTCAGACCCTGCTGATTGGTCAAAATGTGGTTGAGGAGAGTGGTCTTGCCGCTACCGAGAAAACCCGTAATGATGGTGACCGGCAAGCCGTGTTTTGGAGCGTCCATTGACTGAGATTGTTCGGAAGTAGCTGCTGATTGCATAGCGTGACTCTCAAAAAAGTCAGAATATAGAGAGGATAACGTACCACTAAAATTAACGAGGGCTGTAGGATATTAAACGACATCCCTGCCTCCCCCATTATTGCCGATTTATCCTTAGTACTGATTTCTCGCCTTACTGTGTCATGACCCTAACTCTTTACAATACGCCGACTCGCCGCAAGGAACCTTTTGAGCCACTCGAAGCTGGTAAAGTGCGGATGTATTGCTGCGGCATCACGGTGTATGACTATTGCCATTTGGGTCATGCCAGAACTTGTATTGTTTGGGATACCGCTAGACGATATCTGCAATGGCGCGGCTATGACGTGCATTACGTGCAGAACTTCACTGATATTGACGACAAAATCCTCAACCGGGCTAAGCAAGAGGGGACATCCATGGAGGATGTTTCCGAACGCTTCATTGAAGCCTATTTTGAGGACATGGAACGGCTGAATGTCAAAAAAGCCGACGCCTACCCTAGAGCCACTCACACCCTGGATGGCATCAAAAAGCTGGTGTATGAATTGGAACAAAAAGGCTTTGCTTACCCAGCATCGGGTGATGTTTACTATGCGGTGCGGCAGTTTCCTTCGTATGGCAAGCTTTCCGGACGCAAGTTAGATGACTTGCAAGCTGGGGCAAGCGGACGGGTAGGTGTGGACGAGGAAGAGGCGAAGAAAAAAGACCCATTTGACTTCGCTCTATGGAAGGCGGCAAAGCAAGGAGAACCGTTTTGGGAATCCCCTTGGGGGGCCGGTCGTCCGGGTTGGCATATTGAGTGTTCAGCGATGATTCGGGAAAAACTGGGTGAAACGATTGATATTCACACCGGTGGTGCTGACTTGATTTTTCCCCACCACGAAAATGAAATCGCCCAATCTGAAGCGGTAACGGGCAAACCCTTGGCGCGTTACTGGCTGCACACCGCGATGGTGAAAGTGGAGGGGGAGAAGATGGCGAAGTCTTTAGGCAACTTTATCACCATCCGGGATTTGCTGGATCGACCGGTTGACCCCATGGCAGTGCGGCTGTTTGTACTGCAAGCCCAATATCGCAAGCCCATTGATTTTTCCGATGAAGCCATAGAATCTGCCACCAATGGTTGGCACACGCTTAAGGAAGGGCTGCTGTTTGGGTATCTGCATGGGACACAGCTAGGTTGGATGCCAGACGCTGTAGGGGCGATACCCTACTCTTCGGGAAGGGCTGCGCCCAACGGGAACGCCAAGGGCGCACATGAATCGCCTTTACAAGATGATGTGCTAGCCCGATTTAATGAAGCGGTGGATGATGACTTCAACTTTGCGGGTGGTTTAGCTGTCTTATTTGAACTGGCAAAGGAGTTACGCCGCGAGGGAAATCTCCTAGTGCATGAGGGGAAAACGGAAACATCTGCTGAAGAGTTGGAGAAGCAATGGCACACCTTGGTGGTACTGGCGGATGTGTTTGGTTTGGAAGCTAAACCGGAGGAGGCAACTCAGCCTACTGATGGGTTAAGCGATGCGGAGATTGAGGCGTTGATTCAGCAACGTGCCGACGCGCGGAAAGCGAAGAATTTCGCAGAAGGCGATCGCATCCGCAACGAACTCCAAGCAAAAGGCATTACCTTGATTGATAAGCCTGGTGGTGTAACAACTTGGCATCGCAATTAAGTTGTCTTAGCCCCCTGGTATCAGGGGGCTGGGAGATTGAAATGTGAGGCAACCAGAAAAAAGACCGAATGAACATGGGGGAAACACCCCGACACATCATTGCCATGCTCGTTCGATAGCCTTATGCAAGAATTAACACATAAAGTGTAAAGAGCGGGCAAAATGCTATACCAGATCAAAAGCTTGGATTATGTCAGTCTTCCTTACCGACCTTATCAGCGTGGGGAGGCACTTCCAGAATTACTGCAACAACTCCATTCATGTCAGCCGATTTGCTGTTCGGGAAACCAACGCGAACTGGCTGGGAAGGCTCTAGCTGCCATAAAGAATCGCAAGCCGGAAGATATTAGAAATCTGGCAAAGAGTTTAGCCAACGATGTTGCAGGCGCTGTTGATTAGTTTTGCCCTAATATACCAGGATGCAGCCTCTTGAATGTCCAGCCTGGGAATACGCCAATCATCCGAAACGAGAAGTTATCCTCAAGCAAAGAACAGAAGATGTACTCGTTGAACTTTATCAGCAAAATTTTGACTTTGTTGAAAGTGCGGCTGATACGCGACCTATTCACCGATACCTTTTCAGCCTCTTAGTTCCTAGGAAGTACATTTACTATGCGGGTCATTATCGAGGAGAAGATTTTCCTTGTCTGAAAAACTATGAGGTCACTTTAACAGGCAGTTCGGAAGAATGCTATCCTGCTTTTTTGGTCGAGCCAAGGATGGAGAAAATAGGTCAATGGGTTCGGGAAGGCATGAAAGTCCTAGATGCAACGCATCAGCTGCCCGATGCTCAACTGGCTCCCGAAGATAAATTGCTCAATACGGTGACGTTTACCTGCACAATTTTTGATGAAGTTCTGCGAGTGCATCCCTATGCCAATGGGAACGGACACGCGGCAAGGTTTATGATCTGGGCTATTTTAGGTAAGTACGGTTACTGGCCTAAACAATTTC
>DATNPV010000037.1:0-46961 GCA_036703055.1 Waterburya sp. | reverse complement strand
TGTTGAGACAGGATATGTTCAAAAATCGCATAAGCAAGGCCGATTAAGGCAACTCCCACAACGCTTCCCGTCAACCAGCGACCGAGTGCAACGTGTTCACGCCCTACTACAGGTGGAATTTTGCTTTTGCCCTCGGTGAGGGTTTGCAGGCGTCGTTGGCGAGTTTGCCATGCAAAGTTAACAACTATGCCAATCAGTGGAAAGACAACGGCAACGGCGATCGCAGGATGGATTAAGGCAAGAAAATCAGACGTTTCCATATACAAACCCTTTAGAAGAAGCGACTGTTAATTCAGCTATAAGACTTTCGCGCCAACAGTAAGATAGGAGCGCTGCAACTACTCTACTTTATGAACTATTTTTCAGGATGTTTGTCCCTAAAAAATGAGTTTTAGCTGAAAAATTTATTTAAAAATTCTGATGCCTGACTCAGAAAAGCCTCACAATGATGAACCAAAATACTTTTAAATGTAAAGCCTAAACTGACAAATTAACTCGCTGATTAAAATTTCAAGGAGTTATAGCAAAGGGCAGGAGGCAGAAGTTAGAAGGCAGAGGGCTTTTATGTTTATTACTGATAAGTGGTCGTTTTGGCCGTTAGATCTGTCTTAACCTTTATGGCGACAGCTATAGAATTAATGAAACTCAATCAAGCGTACTTTCCGTAGTTCTGTTCTCCCCTTGGAAAGGGGAGTTAGGGGCGAGCGGAGGGTTTGAAAACACACCCTAGGGGCTAGGTAAAAGAGGAGTAGGGGAGCGATTCAAATGGTCTATTCACGTTATAGCAGTATTCAACAAACCATCTCCCCATCTCTCCGTCCGCCTCCTCTTCCGTCTGTTCCCTGAACCTTATTTTCAAGGCATAGTGAAATCAAGATAACCATCACCTAGAAAGAAATGTCAGTCTTACAGTTAACACGCTACAGCTCAAAGCGTCTCCTTAAGAGAATTTTTCGACTTCGATTTGCAACCTTGGTGATGTTGAGTATCGTGATTGGTGCCGGTGCGATCGCCGTTGGTTGGTTTGCGGGAGAAGGAACCATTCGCCAACTATTTGCCCATTGGCAAATGCTGCAAGAAAATCCACCCTTGTGGCTAAAAGCCCCGAAAGTTCACGAAAAATATCTGCTATTTCCAACGCTTTTTCTACTGCTGGGAGTCCTTGCAGTAATGAAGATTTCTCCTCGCCCTCATCGTTGGTCCCGGTGGCTGGTGGTAGGAGTATTGCTACTACTAATGGGGCGTTATGTTGTTTGGCGATCGCTGTCCACGCTCAATCTTGCCGACCCCTTGAATGGTATCTTTAGTTTGTGGCTATTTTCTCTAGAAATGATGATGCTCTTAAGCAGCAGCATCCAGCTTATTTTAATGTTGAATATTAAAAACCGCACTCATCAAGCCAGTCAGTTAGCCTCAGCCGTTCTTTCCGGTCATTTTACGCCCTCTGTTGATATCTTAATTCCCACCTATAATGAACCCCCCTGTATCCTTCGTCGTACCATTATTGGCTGTCAGGCAATTGATTACCCTAACAAAACAATTTATGTTTTAGATGATACTCAGCGTCCTGAAATTCAACAACTAACGACTGAATTAGGGTGTCAATATATCACCCGTTCAAACAATCGCTATGCCAAAGCGGGGAATTTAAACCATGCACTGAGCCTAACCAGTGGGGAGTTAATTACTGTATTCGATGCTGATTTTATTCCCACCCAAAATTTCCTCACCCGCACGGTTGGCTTTTTTCAAAATGAAAAAGTGGGTTTAGTCCAAACGCCCCAAAGCTTTTATAATGCTGACCCCATTGCTCATAATTTAGGCTTAGAAGATGTATTAACCCCTGAAGAAGAAGTATTTTATCGGCAAATTCAGCCCATTCGGGATGGAGTTGGCGGTGTTGTTTGTTCGGGAACATCTTTTGTTGTTCGACGAAGTGCTTTGGAAGCGGCGGGAGGTTTCGTCACCAATACGTTGAGTGAAGATTATTTTACGGGAATTCGGATTGCGGCTCTTGGCTACGAATTAATTTACTTAGATGAAAAACTCAGTGCAGGTTTAGCCGCTGAAAGTATTGCGGCTCATACCGCTCAACGCCTACGCTGGGCTAGGGGAACGTTGCAGGCATTTTTTATTAAGGAAAATCCTCTTACCATTCCTGGGTTACGACCGATTCAGCGCTTGGCTCATTTTGAAGGATTACTGCATTGGTTCACGAGTTTTTCGCGAGTGGGATTTCTGATTATGCCCCTCGCTTATTCATTTATAAGCGTGATTCCCTTACGGGCAAATGTGGCAGAAACGTTGTATTTTTTTCTTCCTTACTATGTTGTACAAGTTTCAGTTTTTGCTTGGTTGAATCACCGATCGCGCTCGGCAATGCTTTCTGATATTTACTCCCTTGCTCTATGTTTTCCTTTGGCTTTGACGGTGATTCAAGTGATGTTAAATCCGTTTGCTAAAGCGTTTCAAGTGACGCCCAAGGGCGTGCTGCGCGATCGCGTGGCTTTTAACTGGGATTTAGCTTGGCCTCTAATTATTCTATTTATTGGCACATCTGTTAGTTTATGGCGCAATTTAGGCATGGCTTTCATGCATTGTTCTTGGGGGCACGCCATCACACCGAATGATGCCGAACTGTTTAAAGGAATTGGTTTAGGTTGGATATGGAGTCTCTACAACCTGCTACTGCTTGGTGTTTCCTTACTTATCCTGGTCGATGTTCCCAAATCCGATTTATATGAGTGGTTTGAGCTGCGGCGAATTGTGCGGTTGGATAGGGCCGAAAAAACGGCCTGGGGTGTTACAACCATGCTTTCAGAAGTTGGCGCTATCATTTCTTTGAATAGCATGGCTGATTTTGCTTTGCATCCCTTGAATTCTCCTGCGGAACAGTTGTTCGTGACAGTGGAATTTGTGGAGGAGCAATTGCAGTTGAGTGGACTGATTACAGACACAACACCTAACGAAGATTCCTTGACTGTCAAAATTGCCTTTAACCAGCCTATTCTTGAGCAACAGCGGCGTCTGATCGAAATGCTTTATTGTCGTCCAGGGCAGTGGCGACGCCGAGAGGCTCCAGGAGAATTGCGATCGCTCCTACTGCTGTTTAAGATTTTGCTGCAACCGCGAGTGTTGTTTGACCGAAAACGCACTACCCTGGCTACTTTTCCCGCAATCCCCATTGCTAAAAGCAGCACAACATAAAATCAGGTAAGGGCATGACTTGGTTGTACCCTTAAGGCGGGACAGTAGGCTCATAGTTCATAAGACCTCTTGCATAAACTCTGGAATGCCCCCTAAATCCCCCAATTCTGGGGGACTTTGAATGTCATTCTCCCCCCAAAATTGGGGGCTAGGGGGCGAAAATCGGCTTTTGCAAGAGACACCATGAGCTGTCGCTCACAACAAAGGATGAAAGTAGACTTTCAAGATAGGTCTATAGTTCATTGCTCATAGCTTGACCCCTATGAACCATGTAGCTTGCTTCTCGCGATAGCGAGTACCACGAACCATTACGGATTAGATATAACAATAAAATTAGTCAAATAAATCGAGCGGTAAATGACCGTACATGTCATTCACTCCATCTTCATAGGCTGATTGAAAAGATACTAAGACTCCACGATGAGTACCTGTATAGGAATCGAGGTAGCTAATTCCATTTTTGGGATTAAATTTGATATAGATCGAGCCATCAATCGGTTCAAGGCCGAGCGGAGGTTGATAACCTAACGCTTGTGCATAATGTTTCAGGGCAAGTAATCCTTGCGTCGCTGTATCTGCACAAATCCCTAAAATTTGAAAATCTGAGTGTTCAGCGAGTAACAGCAGTGCTTGACGAATTGAGGCTTTTTCTGATTCGGAGTTGACCGATTTGCTCTCGACACAGTTGAAGGGCTGCAAAATTTTTTGTGCTTGGTCAATGGTGAGGAAAGCAGAGTTTTGGGTAGACATAAGCAATTCAAAATGGGAAAACCAACCTCAAAAATGATATTCGCTGCTCACTTCAGAACTTTGATTCCTGAATGGACTGTAGACGCTGCTACCACGCGATCTCGTCCCATTTTTTTTGCCTGGTAAAGAGCCTGATCAGCGGCTTGGATGATTGCCTCACCCGTCACACCCTGTTTGGGAAAGCACGCTACCCCCAGTGAAATCGTAATTGAACCCAGCATTTTTTGATGATACTGTACCCGTAGCTGCTTAACTCCTTCCCGAAGTTGTTCAGCTCGTTGTCGGGTATCCTCTAAACTCGCGTCCGGCAGAATCAGGAGTAACTCTTCACCCCCATAGCGGCAAGCAATATCAGAGTGGCGGATATGGCTATGCAAAAAACACCCTAATTCTCGTAACACTGTATCCCCTGCCTCATGCCCAAACGTATCATTAAATTGCTTAAAGTGGTCAATGTCGATCATAATCACACCCAGTGATTGTTGCTGGCGACGAGCACGGTGGAGTTCCCGTTTTAAGGATTCTTCCATATAACGTCGGTTGAATAAACCTGTGAGGGGGTCATGAATACTCTCGTGCTTGAGAGTGTCGCGCAGTTTTAAGTTGCTAATCGCCAGTGCCAAGTGCTCTGCTACCGTTACTGCCAGCTTTTGCTTCGTATCGCTTAAGCATCCTATTTTTGATGCACTCAAATACAGCAACCCTAGCACTTTCCCCTGCACCATCATGGGAACACAAAGGGATTCAGCGGGTGGAGGACAGCTACGAATGTGCTGGCAGCGTAAATTAGACGGAGTCTGTTGCACGAAACGACTGCGACGTCGTCGTAGTGCCCAACAATCCCTCAGGTAAAACGCCATTTCTCCAGCCTCTAACGTTCCCCAAGTCGCAACTGCATCCATTTGGTTCTTAGTTGTTTCAATCAATACCCCGCCCGAACTACCAAGGAACATGGGTTGTACTAAACTTGCCAAGGCATTATAAGCGTCTTCAACCGTCAAGCAAGTTTGCAGAAAATCGCTCATTTTGCTCAACAGCACCATTTCTTGGTTGCGCTGTTCCAGTTCATCTACCCAGCCGATTAGCTTCTCATTGGCTTGTTGCAATTCCGCCTCACTTCTGCGCAGCGCCTCTTCCATCTGTTTACGAGGGGTGATATCAATGCAGGAGCCAATATAACCAGCAAAATAGCCATTGGGCGTAAAGTAAGGAACGCCCGTATCTAGAATCCAACGGTACTTCCCATCCGCATGACGCAAGCGGTATTCCTTACAAAAGCTCTGCCGTGCCTCAAAGGCGGATAGATGATCTTGTAAACACGTCTCGCGATCATCTGGATGCAGGCAATCGAGCCAGCCATTACCTACGGCTTGTTCAAGGGTTTGTCCTGTAAACTCTAACCAAGGTTTGTTAAAAAATGTACATAAGCCATTTGTATCTGATATCCACAGCAGCACGGGTGCAGTATTAGCAATTCGACGAAAATAGTTTTCACTCTCCCGTAACGTTGATTCTATGCGTTTGCGCTCCGTAATATCACGCACAATCACTAAAACTTCATTCTCTCCACTCACCACAATTCGTGCCTCATAATCTCTGGGAGTATTGTGGAAAACAAGCTGATACTCAAAGACTTGCATCACATCCGTGGATAAGGCTTGGGCGAGTGATTGCATCACCTGTTGGGCTACCTGGGGTGGCATCAAATCCTGGACCTTAAAATCCAGAAATTCGCTGGGAGAGATGAAGAAAGGAACGTCTTTTGCCGCTTTGAAATCTACAAAAGTGCCGTCTTTTTTCAGGCGAAACATTAAATCGGGAATAGCGGTGAGAAGAGCGCGATTTCTGGCTTCACTTTGGCGAAGAGCATCCTCGACTCGCTTGCGCTCAATTAACTCTTCTCTTAAAAGCGCATTGGATTGGGATAGTTGCTCGGTTCTTTCTTGAACCCGTTTCTCTAGCTTTTCGTGAGCTTTGTATAGAGCTAGTTGAGCAATTTTGCGTTCGGTAATGTCACGGCAAGTATAAAGGATAGTTCCGTTTTTAATTTCAACATATTTGACATTAATAAGTAAAGTACGACTTTCGCCAGCTTTGTCTATAATTGTCCATTCAATATTGGAAATTTCTCTAAATTTTTTTAATTCATCCTGATTAAATAGGTTATTTCCTAATAACTTTGCCACATAGCCTAACTTTTGTAGTTCTTGAGCTGAATAACCAAAAATGAGGTCGATAGTGGGGCAGACGTAAATAAAGGCTCCGGTATCATCCGTCAGGAAAACAGCATCTGAAATATGGCTCAGAATGAGTTGGCATAGTTCCTCTGACTCGTGCCGCTTCAATTTTATGGAGTCAAGCTCTGCCTGAGAACTCATCAGCGGAGATTTTTCCTGAGGGATTTGATACTGAAGAGACGAACAACTGGGCGGAGGTTCTTGGTCAATCATACTAATGCTACTGAAGTATTGATTTCAAAAAACAACCAAACAGATGCCAAAAGTAAATATCCCCCCTATCAACTTAATCCTTGATAAGGGGTGAGACATTACGACCCAGTTCATTAAACTTCTAAAACTGAATGGTATTCCCTATACCTGTAGCAGACATTTAAGGAATTACCAACTCTTAGCCGAACCAGTGGGAAGGAGTAAAGCACGAGTCAATTTCTTCAGCTTTAGTTCGACTGACACATTCAGCTCGCTGTTGAATGAGATAAGCAATTTCTTGGCGAATTAGGTTTTGAATATATAGTTGGTTGTCTTGGGAAATTGAAAACGTTTCAGGCTTACTTGACGATGTTTTTTCCTCTTTTTCAATTGGATGCCAATTGGGAATTTGAGTCAGAACATGCTCAATTAAAGTTTTGCGCAAATCTGGATTAGTCAAGGCTTTCTTATAGGGATAGGCCGGATAGCCTTCTAAGACTTGATCCAGAATTTCCGATACTACAGGCCATAGTGAATCGCTAATCGTTTTTTCCATCATTTCCTACCTTCAAGAAGGAGTTAGGTTCTTGAAAATTCAACACTTCCTTCTCCAGCTCATGAATAGTCTAAACTCAAATTCAGGCGTGCTCCCCAGTAAATTTTTAGTTAATTAAGGGGCAATGAGGAAGCTTTTTAGCCATTAAGCCTGGAAAAGATTGTAAAGCTATTTTAAGAAGTGTGCCTACTTAATTCAAGTATCTCTTAAAGGTTAAGTAAGAGTTTGGTAAATTTACAAATTTTTAAAGTGAAAACAAGAATTCTGTTTCAGACAATACGAATTAATAAGCTAGACCAGACTAACTTACGTTCCCTGTTACCGCAACTGCTTTATGGGTAGTATCTACCAAGACCACAGGGGAGATCGATCAAAGGCAAGTAAGGTTTTTACTGCATAGCCGTCTACTACAGTGACGCAACTGACCCTAAATATATTCCCTCTAGGGTTTGATTAATTTGGAAGAATCTGGATTTATTCCCACACACTCATTTTGAAATTGGCTATCTGCTAAGACATGATGAAGCCTCTTTTTCTGGATAGCTTTTTGAGTCCATGCTTCATTGAATAACAGTGCATTGGAACTATTCAATTCAAAGGGATGAGGGGGTTCTTGTACAAATGAGGCAGAACCGTCGTCATGAGATTTGACTAAGTTGACTAACCAAGGCAAAAAGTCCAAAATCTGCTCTGGTAGTAGAGTTAACTCGAAATGCCAATCCCGATTCAGCCCTTGATAGTCTCTCCTCCATTTGGTAGCGCCAGCTACACCGCCACCTTTGTTAACAGACAATTGCAGAATAAATGGACGTTCAGGAATGAGGTCATCAGGTGCTGAGTAAGCGTAGATACGCAAATAATTCAGCCGTTGCCTATTATCTATCCAAGAGGCGATCGGGGGATTACCGGTAGATGAACTCCCGTTCGTAATGCTCACGGGTACTTTCATCGCCGCCGCAAATAGAGTATAAAACTCACGCCTTAGCTGAGTAATAATGCGTATCGTTTCTGGAGTCATGATTATTGAACCTCTTGAGAAAACATTTGCTAATTAACGCTCTTCACCACTACTAAAGTGAACTAAATATTTTTAATTTACGCCCTGACTACTAGGGTGCTAAATTATGTAGAATCTATGATGTAAAAAGGGGCAGATTCTTGATCCCCCCTTAAGACCCGATCATTGAATTTTTTGTCTTAAGACTTATAAGACAGATTGTTGGCATAAAATGACCTATAAATCTCCAGAATTAGAAAGTGTAGAGAACTAGATTCGGAGAAAGGGCTTGTCAGTGCTAAAGAGCAAACTACGTGCCGAATTTAATTTCTTCTAGAAATTGTAACACACAAGAGGCTATTTTCTGGCATCTATTAGAAATAGCTATCAATATTAGTGAAGCTGTAATCATTCAACATCAAAGAAATCATGACCGTATAAATCATGAATTCAATCAGCTTCAACCCCATTTGCTTGAGCCGATGAATGATCACCTGTGCTGCCGCCGTTTTCCCGGATGACATGGAGGTGCCAATGATTAAAAAGGACAGTAAAAGGTCGAGACTCCAAGTTAGAGATACGGTTTAGAGTACTGAAAAAGTAGCGATTCAACCTAAGATTTTCCTCACTGCTGCAACACACAGGCACATCCACTTAACATCTAAGATGTCTTGAATTGCAACGGCGGCTCTAAAAGCAAACGAGCCAATAGAGCCGATCGCTCCACCATCGGCTCTAGATAGACAAACTCTCCAGGTGAGTGAGCCCCATCTCCCACAGCCCCCAAACCATCTAACGTTGGTGTATAGAGACTCGTTGTGTTGCCATCAGAGCCGCCACCCGCAATGGCTTGATCAATTTCCAGTCCCAAATCGCCAGCGGCGGCTTGCGCTAACTGCCAAAGCCTTTGATTTCCTTGGGTTCTCTGCATCGGTTGACGCTCCATACCTCCTTCGATGACCAGTTGAACATCTGGAATAGTTGGCTGCATACTTAAAATTGCAGCTTCAATCCGCTGGGCATCATCAGGATTTAACACACGCACATCCACCTCAGCTTGGCTTTCGGGTGCAATAACATTGGGGCGAATGCCGCCGTCAATCGTGCCGACATTCACACTAATCCCAGCTTGGGAGTCATTGAGTGCAAATAGCTTCTGGATGACAAAGGACAGTTCCAGGATGGCGCTGGCTCCCTTCTCCGGTTCTAGACCGGCATGAGCCGCTCGACCAAGCACCCGAATGGTGAACTTACCAACTCCTTTGCGAGCTGTTTTCAGTTTTCCGGTTGGCCCCAAGGATGGCTCTAAAACAAAGGCGCGCTCGACCCTCTGAGCTAAACGTCGAATATATTTCGTTGACTCACGACTGCCAATTTCCTCATCGGAATTGATAAATATGATGGGAGCAACTGTGGGTATCAAGTCATTCGCCTGAATGGCTTCTAGAGCAAACAGGAGGAGTACGAGCCCAGCTTTCATATCGTAACTGCCCGGCCCATAAAGTTTTCCCTGGCGAACAGAGACGGGCATTTTTTCCAGCGTGCCTAAAGGCCACACTGTATCACAATGTCCGAGTAGCAGTTGAGTCGGCTGATGGGATGGGCGAGTTCTGGGCACAGCCAGCAGATGCCCACCCGTCTGACGCCCAGGAATCTGCCGTACCCGGTAATCTCTGCACTCTAGTGCTTGCCGCAGGAGCGCCAACACCTGATGCTGGGCGGGGGGTATGGTAGAGGGAGATTCCGCACTCACAAGCTGCTCCAATAACTCCCTCATCTCCTGTCGGCGCTGATCGAGATAGTCCAGAAGTTGCCAATTCATTTTAGGGGGTTAAGGAGAGTTGGTGGAAAAAACAACTTGTCATGGAGCGATCGCGTGAGCCAAAGTGGCACATCCTTCCCGCATCAAGTACGCCACTTAGCAACGCCCATTCCTATGCTGTAGAGTGCCATGCGATGAATTCTTTTTTGGCTATGTTAGAGGAAGCAGTAAGCCTTCTTCCATCGAATACAGGAATTTTCGTGTATTGCTTTGAACTAATTCTTGGTATTGCTCACTGGAGCCGGACGTGTAGTACAACTGCACCGCATCTAAAAGATTATCTTGTTGGTCTTGGATTTCTGATACCAAGTTGATAAATTCTTCTTCTTTGGAGTTGAGGAGTGTTAGTAAATACCTGATGACGGGAAAGCGAGCATCCGTAGGCAGAAGAATGCCGTTGTTGATTAAGTGGTTGATTGGATTGACTAGCTCTTCAACATCAGGGGCTTTTTCTATAGCTTCAGAAAGCGTATTAACCGCCAGATCTACATCTTTGATGGCTAGTGTATACGTGCCAGCTTTATAAGCCGTACAGATGGCTTGTGTGTATTGCTCACAGGCGTCTTTGAGCTGGTCAAGCAAGTTTTCGATCAAGTCGGCTTGGGGTGAAACTATTTCCACTGTTCTTCCTGTTAACTATAAATGGCTTCTTCAACGAGATGATGCTCAATTACGGATTTCTAATCAAAGCTGAGTTACGTCGCCTCGTTCAGGACTTCCCCTGTAGCTTGGAGTCTAGTAGCTCTTTTTTAAACAAAAAATCCAGAAAAAATGCACAACCCGCGAGGTAGCCAGTTAAAAATAAGAATCCCAACATGGAATTCACCTCCATTGTTAGAGCGGTCTGTGCCTAGGTCTTGATGTCAAGATGAATTCTATATTGTACAACTTACCTAGGCTCACCTTCCATATTCAGGGATTATTCAGAGAAATTCTGTGGTGCAAGTCCTAAAAACAAGTGATTTTGAACCAAAAAGGATGTGAGGGGCTTTGAGGAAAGATGTGATTTGGCTCCTCAAATGGTATGACAGAAATCACAACCTAGCGGCATAGCACCTAGTAGTCTGTCAACCTTAAATTGACGGGTTGGGAGAGGATAAGGAAGCAAGGGAGGCTTTATTGGCGTCACGCTGTACTAGATTTTTCTTTCAAAAGGTAGATGCAAGAATGAGCAAGATAGGTTATTGGGCTTTTTTGCCCCACTATTAGCTATAAAGACCTGATGACAGGCGTCTGAACAATCACACACGTTGTAGGTGTTCTACTGCCCGGATTTCTTCTCAACTCTTGTTAAACAAGTTGTGGCAATTTGGGTGATGCTGTCAGGGACTTCCCCACCCTGTAAATTGTTCGCCATCTCCACAAATTCTTCAGGGCTGTACTTTTTCTCAAGTTCACTAATTGTACAGGCACACATATCAGTGGCAGAACTCCCACTCAAGACGGAACTAGCCTGTGCAACGCAAGTATCCATGTAGGTTTTCACCACATCATCGGGGTAGATATTAGCCGATGGCTGTGTGCTGCTATTCGGTTTCTGCTGCCCTAGGGTTTTGCCTTCATCTGTTGTGATGATAAGTGCTAGCAAAAACGCACTTAAAACAGATAGCTTATGCTGAAAAATCTTCATATCTGATCAAACCGCCAGTGCTGGCTGCTGAAAGCAACTATTTCATACCTTACTATAGAGGCGCTAACTCATTATTTATTGGCAAAAAGCAATCCAAATCGAATCAACCCGCGCCGATACCCTCGACTCATTAGCCCTAAAGATAAAGCTGCTTGAACCGTCGCCCAACCACTTTGGAACAGTCCTAAAATTGCTTTGGGTTCAAAGGCTGAATCAATGACAATATCCCAAAATGGTGCAACAGCATCTGACCAATCTGCTGTGTGAATATTTTGGAAAGAAAGACGGCGTGCGATCGCTTCATACTCTGGCAGCGAAATCACATACGGTAAGCAGTAGACTCGGTAAATCTCCGCCAAATGCTGCTTTTCATCCGCCGTCAACTCTCCCGTCGCTGGCGTTATCGGGCGATGACACCACGTCGCCATCAGGAATGTTCCCCCTGGTTTGAGGACTCGGTAGCACTCTTGAAGAAATTTCTCTTTATCTGGCATGTGTTCACCACTTTCCATCGACCAGACTAAATCAAACGTGTCATCAGCAAAAGGCATATCCAAGGCATCGGCAACCTGAAACTTCACCTCTGTTGCTAACCCAGCTTCCTGTGCTCGTTCAGTAGCCCTTGAGGCTTGTACTGGACTGAGAGTAATGCCAACAGCGTGTGCATTGAACTTTTGTGCCAAATAAAGGGAACTACCGCCAATCCCACAACCGACATCTAAGATTTGTGGGTAACCCCCTGTAGTTACCCCTAAATCCTTGACCCCAGCCCAGTTGAGGAACTCTTCAATGAGGTCGATTTGAGCCTGACGACGGTTTCTTTTTTCGTTACCCGTGGGGCCATAGTAACCATGATGCATATGTTCGCCCCATACTTGTTCCCACAGACCAGAAGAGGCGTCGTAAAATTGTTGAATTTGGTGCTTTAGCGTAGAAGTCATCAATTGTTGCGTTGAGCCTAGACCGAAATCAGCCTAGCAGACAAGACTGTTACAAACAATTGGATCTAGGCTGTCGTGATTGGAGTTCACCTGCTCCCAAAGACATTGGATCGGTATTCAAGTAATCTCTATACAATCGTGATTTATTGCGATCATTGCTCTTCACCAATCACTTCATGACCATCTCGCGAACTATTTGCCTCGGATTTCTAGCTGTGATTACCGCAGGCACATTCTTATTAATGCTACCTATTTCTACGAGCAGCGGAACGTGGAATGACCCGCTTGTTGCTCTGTTTACCACAACATCGGCTGTTTGTGTTACTGGTCATATTGTTGTCGATATTGGCACTCATTTTTCCTTCTGGGGCCAGCTCTTTATTCTGATGCTAGTTCAAATTGGAGGGCTGGGTTATATGACCACGACCACCTTTCTGATACTCCTGGTAGGTTATCGATTTGAATTGAGGCATAAAAGAGCCATTCAAGAGGAATTATCTCGGCCTGGCCTAAATGAGAGTGCCAAAGTTGTCCGCTCTATCATTGCCATCGTAATGATTTTTGAAATTACGGGAATTTTTATGATGTTACCTGTTTTTGCTGCAAAATATGGGTTAAGTCATGGACTTTGGTTGTCGATTTTTCATAGCATTAGTGCTTGGAATAATGCTGGTTTTAGCTTATTTAAAGACAATCTCATAGGCTATCGTTCTTCGTTGCTAGTCAACCTGACCATTACATCTTTGATTATCTTTGGTGGTATTGGATACCAAGTCATTTTTGAAATGTACTTGTGGGTGCGCGAGCATCTTCACCAAAAACCTAGACGAATTAACTTATCTCTTAACTTCAAAGTGGTAACTAGCACAACGTTAGCACTTTTGGTGATTGGAACAGTGGCAATTCTCCTAACAGAATTACGCAATCCAGAAACTTTAGGTTCTCTAAGCTTTGGAGAAAAATTACTAGCAGCGTGGTTTCAATCCGTTGTACCCAGAACGGCCGGCTTTAATTCCCTTGATTACAGCAAGATGACAACCGCTGCTCTATTTATTACAATCGGACTCATGTTTATTGGCGGCAGTCCTGGTGGCACAGCAGGCGGAATAAAAACGACAACCCTAAGAGTTTTAAGCAGTTGCACCAGGTCAATTTTACAAGGAAAAGAAAACGTCAATCTTTACGAGCGGCAGGTAGCTATTAGTCTCATCTTAAAAGCAGTTGGTGTTTTAATGGGTTCAACCACAACGGTGATTATCTCGACTATGTTAATTACCCTCACCGATCCAAACGTTGAGTTTATTCGCGTCTTATTTGAGGTCGTATCAGCATTTGCCACAGTGGGGCTTTCTACGGGCATCACGGCAAGTCTTTCAGCCGCAGCAAAGCTTGTTTTGATTGCGACCATGTACATCGGACGAGTGGGTGTTTTACTCTTGATGACGGCACTTTTAGGAGACCCTCGCCCCAGCCGAATTTACTATCCAGAAGAGAATTTATTGGTGGGATAAGCTGATCGGTATTCAAATTGCATGGTGACAAGCTCCCGGAAGCTGGGGAGGCAGGGAGAACTAATCATTACATGGTGATAGAAAGTTTCAACATAAATGAGCCTGCCTAGTAGTCTGTCAACCTTAAATTGACGGGTTGGGAGAGGACAAGGGGGATAAGGAGGACAAGGGAGAAGTCTCTTCATATTTACCCCTTAAATCTACCTTGACGCTCTACTAGGCAGGCTTTGTTTATGCAGCGGCGACTTTACTCGTTAGGCATTTTGGCCAAATTGGGATACACCCCTCTAGCGATTCGCCTGTTGTAAGGCTTTCTTACTAGAGAAAAGCTTGAGCATTTCGCGATTAAATGCCGGAATGTCGTCAGGCTGCCGGCTCGTTACCCAGTTATCATCCACCACCACTTCTCGATCAACCCAATTGCCACCCGCATTGCGAATGTCATCCTGAATGGCGTAGTAACTGGTTAATGTCCGTCCCTTCACCAAGCCAGCAGACACCAATTCCCACGGAGCATGGCAAATGGAAGCAATGGGCTTGCCTGCTTGTTGGATCTGACGCAGAAATGATTGGACTTTTGGCCCCATTCTTAGAGTATCCGCATTGAGCGCACCTCCGGGTAACAGGACAGCATCGTACTCTTCGGGTTGTGCCTCATCCAGCAGTCGATCGACATCGACCATAATGCTTTTGTCATGGTGACGAAAAGCCTGGATTTGTCCTTGCTTGGTTGACAAAACTTCAACCGTTGCACCTGCTTCTTTTAAAGCACGTACAGGCTCAGTTAGTTCTGCTTCTTCAAAGCCGTCGGTAGCCAGGACTGCTACACGTAAATTTGATAATTCAGTCATAATAAACCTCCGAAATTAAAATGATTTCAAACCTTTGTGACCAACCTGGGATTTCATTGGTAGCCAGGTCGATTCACTCTCAACAACTGGGTCTAGATAAGTTCGCGCACCTTATCCGACAACACGGTGAGGACAATCCTCTCGCGGCTCGGTTCACCTTTAGCTAGGGATTCGGCAAACTTAGTCGCTTGATCTAAAGTGACCTTAGGAGGAAGGGGTGGCTCTAAGGGGTCAACGATCGCTTCCACCACAACTGGGCCTGGTGTAGCCAGTGCGCGATCGAGAATTTCACCGCACTGCGCTGGGTCATCAATCGTAAAACCAACGCCACCGCAAGCTTCGGCAATGGCAGCAAAGTTAATCGAGTGGAGTTCGCAGCCGTATTCTGGATTGCCCAGGAAAACCATCTGTTCCCATTTAATTTGACCCAGCGAGTTGTTTTTGACGATGACGATTTTGACAGGTAGCTGATATTTCACGCAGGTGGCAAACTCTGCCATCAACATCGAGAAGCCCCCATCCCCCACGAAAGCGACGCACTGCCTGTCGGGGTAAGCGATTTGGGCTGCGATCGCATAGGGTAATCCACAAGCCATCGAAGCCAGCGTTCCCGACACCGAGTGCATTTGACCTCGCTTCACCGGGATTTGCCTTGCCCACCAGGTTGTATTCGTCCCCGAATCTGCCGAAACAATCGCCGTATCCGAAAGACGCTTACCTAATTCCCAAGCCACCACTTGCGGCTTCATCGGCTTATCCTGCCTGGTGCTGCGTTCTTCCATTAACTGCCACCAATCCTTCATGCTGGATTGAGCTTTTTCTAGGAAGCTTCGCTCCTCATGAGGATTCAACAGGGGCAGAAGGGCTTGGAGTGTACGGCGGCTATCTCCAACTAATCCCACTTCAATCGGATAACGCAAGCCAATTCGCAACGGATCGATATCAATCTGTACCCCTCGCGCTTGACCGGGTTTGGGTAAAAACTCCATATAAGGGAAGGATGTACCCACCATTAATAAGGTGTCGCAGTTCTCCATCACGTCTTGGGATGGCTTAGTTCCCACTAAACCAATGCCGCCAGTCGTGTAAGGACTATCATCGGGTACGGCTGCTTTGCCCAGTAACGCTTTAATTATTGGTGCCCCCAACTTGTCTGCAAGCTGTTCCAGTTCATCCGTTGCCGCAAGCGCTCCACGACCTGCCAAAATTGCAATTTTTTTGCCAAAGTTGAGAATGTCGGCTGCACGCTGCAAATCTTCTGTATTAGGCAAGTGGGCACCACGAGCGAAGACATGAGACGTGTGATGAGCAACATTATGCATGGAACGCTTTTTCTCGGCGTTCTGCGATTGGAAGTCCACTGGGAAATTGATGTGAGCAACACTCCGGTAACTGAGAGCTGCACGACAAGCTAAATCGGCTATACTCTCAACATGTTCTGGCCCCATCACACGAGTATTGTAGACAGCCACATCCATGAACACCTTGTCTAGGTCTACATCCTGTTGGGAGTGGGTATTAATCAGGTCGTGGTAGTGATGACCAGTAATTGCCAAGACAGGTTGACCATCCAACTTAGCATCATACAAACCATTAAGTAGATGAATCCCACCTGGCCCGGATGTAGCAAGACAGACACCCAGTTTGCCTGTATATTTTGCATAAGCGCAAGCCATAAACGCCGCGGCTTCTTCGTGGCGCACCTGAATAAAGCGGATTTCATCTTGGCGCGTACGTAGCGATTCCATAATGCCGTTGATGCCATCACCCGGTAGACCAAAGATGACATCGACACCCCAATCGAGCAGGGTGTCAATTAGAACATCAGCCGCTGTTGTTGTCATCGTGCCATTCTCCAATACTGGTGCTTCTGTTTAGATGCGATCGCTTTTCTCAGAACTGGGCTTTTGACTTTTTACTTTTCAAGTTGGGGCTTCTGCCTGCGTGGGAAATCCATGCTGCCTTCTGCCTTCGTCTGCGTCGAACTTCTTGGAAGATTTGAACAGTTCAAAGCGTCCATCCGCCGCATACTGAGCGCAACGATCACGCAAAGCTTGCATTTCCTGTGCTGGCATGGGTATAAAGCCGCGCGCGATCGCTAAATTTTGGCGCAGCACGTCCAACGAGTCGATACCACTAACTATCGTCGCCACAGGTAGGCTCATTGCATAGCGCAGCGCTTCTTGCGGTGTAACAATCCCTTTTTTAATCGCCTCCCCATTCCCGCTTAAACTCTTCATACCAATCGCCGCTATACCGCGTCGGTTGAGTTCGGGGAGAACCTGTTGCTCAAAACTTTTAAACGTGGCATCGAAACAATTAAGCGGCATTTGGACGGTATCGAACGGGTAATTGTACGAGAGCATCTTGAGATGAATTGCTGGGTCTTTGTGACCTGTGAACCCGACAAACCGAACTTTTCCTTCTTTTTTTGCGCGATCGAGCGCTTCAATCGCACCGTTTGGGCGGAAAATCATTTCAGGGTCGTTGTCATAGACGACTTCGTGAATCTGCCACAGATCTAGACGGTCGGTTTTCAGCCGTCGCAAAGACTCCTCAAGTTGCTGCATGGCAACCTTCCCGTCGCGTCCGTGGGTGCAGACTTTGGTCATCAAAAAGACTTTATCGCGCCGTCCTTGTAATGCCTGACCCATCCACTCTTCACTACGGTGGTTGTTGTACTCCCAAGCGTTATCCATGAAGGTGATGCCATTATCAATGGCCTCATGGGTAATGCGGATCGCTTCGTCTAGACTCTTTGCCTGACCTAGAGTAGCGCCTCCTAGACCAATTGCCGAAACTTGAATTCCCGTGCGTCCAAGGGGTCGGCGCGGAATTTCTCCGGAGTTAGTCTGGCTGATGAGCGAGTTCGATTCAGCGTGAAGTGGCTTGGTGTTGAATCTAGGCAGCGAATCAGTTTCTGTTGCCTGGGCTGGCTCATTTGAGCGTAGGATGTGGTCAGCTAGCGCCGCCCCTGTTCCCGCTCCGATCAAGCCGATTCCTTGCAGGAATCGCCTGCGTTTCAATCCTTGGGGTAGATGATTTTCTGCTACTTTTTCAGTATGTTCGTCTACCATTCACTTCTCCTACGTCGTCCTCGTCCGCCGCACCTAAGAGTATCTATTCCTATTCAGCTAGCACGTCTATCTGAGGAATGAGGACGACGCTAACCTTAAGTTTCTTTGTACTCATTACTACCAGAATCAGGAGTCTTCTCTGCTAATCCCTTAGATAGGTGAAAGTTGCTTAAAGTTTTGTTAGGTCTTAAGGAAGAGTCTTGACTTTCATTTTTGAATTTTATTAAGGACAGTCCAATAAAAGAAAGCCCATAATTTTAACTTTTTTAACGTATTATCCAACTGAATTCAACAGAATCAACACAATAGATAAAAATCAATGGACAAATTTTTATCAATAGAGGTAAATAATATGGAAGCTAATGAACTGCTCGAGTCTTCGGCCTCCGGAGAGAACGATTTTAATCAAATTCATCTGGCTTCAGCACAATCGGTTATGGCGCAACCCGATACCACCAAACCGGAGGGAGTCGCTGTAACTGATGGGGTCTTGTTTTTGATTCCCATTAGCTTTTTGATGATTTGGGCCATCGTTGTTTTTATGTCGGAAGACCTGTGGACGATGGCGAGGCAGAGCCTGTTTACCATCAAATACTTACATAGAGTTCCCTGTAAAAATTGCCAATTCTATAAAAGCAGTCCCTATCTCCAGTGTGCGGTACACCCTGCGACAGCTCTAACGGCTGAAGCCATTAATTGCTCTGATTATTTGCCCCAAAAAGAGTATTGGTAACTAAGCTGTCACGCTTGTCTCGTTGCCTGCTCTTGACTGAGGGAGGGACTGGGAGACGGAGGGACGGGGGGACGGGAAGATAAGAACAGATGCTGTATCTACGGTACAATCAGGAAGATGACGTAAGTATATAATCTTTGAGATTTTTTCGTAATCTACGCCGAGACAATAAACAATTTGCGGTCATTGGGTTGGGGCGCTTTGGTCGAGCGGTTTGCTCATCCCTACATCGTTTAGGCTACGAAGTTTTGGGGACAGATATTGATGAGAAACTCGTCGCTCAAGTCTTAACCGATCAGATCGTTGCTCATGCTGTACAGTTGGACTCGACTGAACCGCCTGCCCTAAAGGAAGCGGGAATCTTTGAGTTTGATACGGTGATTGTTGCAATTGGTAATTATTTACAAGAAAGTATCATTACCACTCTCAACGTGAAAGAAGCGGGTGTTCCTTATGTAGTTGCTAAAGCTTCCTCAGAAGTTCATGGGAAACTGTTGCAACGAGTGGGAGCCGATCATGTGGTGTTTCCAGAGTATGAGGCGGGTTGTGCTTTGGCACGATTACTGACAAAACCGTCAATTTTAGAACGATTTGATTTAGATCCCAATCACAGTATTGTGGAAATGTTAGTACCTGAAGAATTTCATGACAAAACGGTTACGGAACTGGAGCTACGTAACCGTTATGGTGTGAACCTCTTAGCGGTTGGTCAGAATGACCAGTTTGAAATTAACCCTGACCCCAATAGACGCCTTTACAAGGGTTTAGCCATGGTTGTCATTGGCTCGAACCAAGACATTGACCGCTTGCCGATTTAACGAGTTGCCCCACCCCGATTGGGGGGAAGGGTGAAAGGCGTCAAGCGAGGTAAGTTAGGCTGTTGCGGCTGCGGCTGAAAGGTAGGCGGTTGGGTTGGTGGTGTAAGCGTTGGAGCCGCCTGGGTTGACGTCGGTTGTGCCGTGGGTTGGGTTGTTGCGGGTTGAGCTGTTGCGGGTTGTGCGCTTATCTTCTGGATATACAAGTCAACCTCGTCTGCCTTCTGAGCATTGCCTGTAGAGGCATATAGTCGCCTAGCTTGCTGTAGGGCAGACATAGCTTCATTTCGCCGTTGAGATTGCTCCAAGGTGACGCCCAGGTTAAAGAAGGCATCTGGCAGGTTAGGGTTAAGGAGAATCGCTTGCTGATATTGCGCGATCGCTTCTGGATATTGCTTGAGTTCTTGGTGTGCTAATCCCAAATTGTAATGTGATAGAGGGTCGTTGCCTTGAAGTCGTACCGCTGTCTGAAGGGCAGCGATCGCTTTCTCGTACTGCTTTGTTTTATTCCGTGCTGCCCCTAGTCGTCGATAAGCATCAACGTTGTTCGGTTCGAGGGTGGTTACCCAAGCAAAGCGATCGCCAGCTCCCTCAAAATCACCTCGCTCTGCCAAAACCATCCCTAATTGGTACTGAGCTTGAGCAAACTTCGGGTCAAACTTAGTCACTTTCCTCAACTCATCTTCCGCTTCCTTCCACTGACCTTGCTTAGCCAGCAAAACCCCCAATTGGTAGCGACCTTGAATCAAGTCGGGATTGGTGGTGACGGCTTGCCGGAACGCCGCAATTGCTGGTTCTGTTTGATTTTGCTGAACCAAAAGCAGCCCCATATTGTACGAAGCGGCTGCATTGTTGGGGTTGAGGCGCATCGCTTCTTGGTACTGGGAAATTGCACCTTGGGTATTCCCTTGAGACTCATAAGCCAATGCCATGTTGTAACGAGCTTCTGGCAAATTCGGCTTGATAGACAGTGCTTTTTGATACTGAGCAATTGCCCCTGGAACGTTCCCTTGTCGGTATAGTGCCAAGCCCAAGTTGTAGTAGGCTTCTGCTATATTCGGGTCAAGAGCCAGGGCACGCTGATATTGTTCTGTGGCTTGATCTGTTTTACCTTGCTGAAAAAGAGCATTTCCTAGAAGGTAATGCGCCATTGGAATAAACGGGTCGAATTGTAGTGCTGTACGTAGATCTTTTTCTGCCCCTTCAAAGTCGCTGCGGTTATACCGCGTTAATCCTTGTTGAAAGTAAGAAGCGGCCTGAAGATTTTCACTGTATAAACCTTCAATTTGCTGAGTCCAGGCAGGACGGGCGCCGATTAAACCCAGACTGATCATGGCGGCGGCAAACAGTGATATCCGTAGGAAGTGTTTAGGCATAGGTAGAAGACCGTTGCTGGTGGCTATTGACTTTTAGGTATCAATTTTTACCCAGAATTTTAATAGCTGTGCAAAAAACACGCATCGCTTAAGGAAGCGACTAGTATACCATTGGGCTGTTGTGAAGCAGCATAGGGCTAGAGGTAGAAAACTGACCTCAACCCCCTGTTGTGGCTTCTGGTAAAATCAGCATCGCATCCCCAAAGGAATAAAAACGATACTGATGAGTGATCGCATCTTGATACAGCGCCAGTAATCGCTGACGCCCAATTAGGGCGCTGACGAGCATCATCAAACTAGAACGAGGTAAGTGGAAATTTGTAATCAACCCCTCCACCACACGCCACTGATAGCCCGGATAAATGAACAGTTCCGTCTTACCACAAAACGGCTGCAATTCTCCACTTGCCGCCGCTCCCTCTAAGGCACGTACTACAGTGGTTCCCACAGCAATGACCCGACCCCCCGCTGCTTTCGTCTCTCGAATTAGCTCTACGGTTGACTGGGGGACTTCCAGCCACTCTCCATGCATCTTGTGGTCAGTAATATCTTCCGTTTCTACGGGTCGAAACGTCCCAACTCCGACATGGAGTGTGATCGATGCCTGTCTGATTCCTTGTTGGGTACACCGTTCTAGTAACTCTGGAGTGAAGTGTAACCCAGCGGTTGGAGCTGCGATCGCACCTGGGATTTGAGCATAAACGGTTTGATACTGCTCGGCTAAAGCTTGGGTACTCGTAATGTAGGGGGGTAGGGGGACTTGACCATACTTTGCCAACAGTGCTGCAAACGATTCCCCAGCGGGAACATGGAACTGCAATATACGCCCACTCGTCGCTTCATCTCTTGCCAGAACTGTGGCACTGAAAGGAGGGTATGGGGGAGTTCCCCCATTCGGGATTGGGGGATGGGGGGGAGTTTCCCCTATATCTCCATCTTCTTTTCTTTCCACTCTCTGATTTTCGGGTAGGTAGGGCTCAAACAAAATGGTTGCTCCTACTTTGAGACGCCTACCGGGTTTAACCAGTGCTAACCAACAGTTATCCTGTCGCTCCTCCAAGAGCAATATTTCCACGGGGGCACCCGTAGATTTACGGCCATAGAGGCGAGCCGGTATCACACGGGTATTATTAAGCACTAACAAATCATTGGGACGTAAGAGTTGGGGTAGCTCACGAAAAAGCCTGTGACTATGATGAGTCGGTGAATCAACAACGAGTAAGCGCGAACAATCCCTCTGGGAAAGCGGCGTTTGAGCAATCTGCTCCTGAGGCAGTTCGTAGTCATAACTAGCCAGAAATCGGTCTATCTCGCTACTCTGGCTCTCTTGGGGGTCAGAAGCAGGGTGAGTTGTGGGCAGAGCCGCTGCCTCAATAGAGACATCAGAGTTGTGAGACTGGGCATCATCCATTGGATTAGTGTATTTGTCAATTCTTGTCATCCGTTATTTTACTGAGAAGCCTTTCGTCAACCTGACACAAAATTGGGTAAAGTCCCCTATGCCATATCGGGTGCTTTTCCCCTATCCTTCTTACCCTTATTCTTGCCACAATGAAGGCATAAGAACCTACTTGGACTTCCAAGCCAAGAAATGCTATGGATTACCTCTACTTCCTGGCCAATGCCAGTCTGACCCTACGAGTGGTTGAGTATTTAAACTCGGTGTCGCAACTGCCCGTTCAATCTATGACGGTGATTCATCAGATTGACGGCTGGGTAGTTAAGGTGAAAATGAAATGTCCTTTAACTCCTCACCAACACGGGGATTTCCGGGCGTTCATGAGCGAACTAGGAATTCCCCACGACCCCGAAATTCGCCTGCAAATGGCTCTTTGGAGCTTGGAAACAGGACAGTCACCCATTGACGTGATGCGTCGCTATCAAGTCGCTGTCGTTTCTCATGGTCGTCCTGACAAGAGTGACATTGAAGCATTCCGCCAGCAGTTTACGATGGGGTTGGGGTACTGCCCAGAAACTCTAGCATAATTTTAGATTTATCGAAATATTGAGTCTAAAACCCCGTCGTTCTACGACGGCTTTTCTTGATGAAACAGTAGCAGGTTGATGACCACGAGAACGATGAGGTAACAGGTTTAACGTCCTACTCCGTAATCTCGAAATTCCTAGCTGTCAATGGCATTAAACAGCCCACACAGTAAAGACAACAAAGCAATTAAATATGTACCGTGGGGCACATGGGAACTTACGCTTGGGGAGTAGTCCATAAGAGTGCTTGCTGTAAAAGGTGTAGTCGGACTAGACATGAAACCGTAAGACCAAGATTAGCATTGCTAGTGGAGGCAAGATTCAGCCCAAGAAGCACCGCACTGTTAGGGCGGTGAGTGTCAAAGTTAGTGAATTGTTAAATCGCGATTGCCTTTGGCATCGTTGTGTAGCAGTGAGTACTAAACCGCAGGTGAACACTACAATTTTAGTCATCTGTGGTAATTGCTTTTTTTATCGGTAGTAATTTTACTTATATCTTGCACCATTCTCTACGGGGCCACAAATTCTACCTTTTTTTAACGCAAAGGACGCAGAGGTTTACGCAAAGGAACGCAAAGAGTTTTGGTGCAATATCTGAGTTGATCAAGCTATATTTCTAATTTTGACGTTTGATTTGATTAGCTGTGGTTAAAGCCAGCATTTTTTTATTACCTATTATTATCATTATTGGTTTAATTTTAGCGAGTCCTATTCTCACCCGGCTGCGGCGTAGGCGAATTCAAAATAAACTTTTTCCCTTACATTGGGTCGCTATTCTCCAGCAAAATATTCCCATCTACAACTATCTTCCTCTGCTATTACGAAAGCGGCTCCATCGTCATATCAATGTTTTTCTCGCTGAAAAAAAGTTCAAAGGGTGCGGTGGATTGCAAATAACGGAAGAAATCAAGCTAACAATAGCAGGTCAAGCCAGCCTTCTACTACTAAATGAACGAAGAAGGTATTACCCGAAACTGTACTCCATTCTCGTTTATCCCAGTGCATTTATGGGGAGTAATACAACGCCGATTGGAGATTCCTATCTGGAGGAACAACAACCACGAGCAGGTGAATCGTGGCACATTGGCCTAGTTGTCCTTTCATGGCAGCCAATTCAGTATGATATGAAGAATTGGCAAGATGGACGCAACGTAGTACTCCATGAATTTGCCCACCAGCTAGACCAAGAGGATGGTAGTGTACAAGGTGTACCACTTCTACAAAAAAGGTCAGATTACCAAACTTGGGCACGGGTATTTAGCCAAGAATTTCAGCAATTGTGCAGCGACGTTGAACGAGGATTAGAAACAGTGATTGATGAATATGGAGCAACTAACCCTGCCGAATTTTTCGCCGTTGCGACAGAGACTTTTTTTGAAAAATCTGAATTAATGAAGCGAAAGCACCCTGAGTTATATCAAGAACTGAAACGCTTTTATCAGTTAGACCCAGTGGAGTGGATTTAGAGGCTGTTTAATCAAAGGCGGCTGGGATATAATCTTGCAAAATTAATTGATATCCTGCCACTAAAATGGGTTCACCTAGCTGCACAGATTGGACTGGTATCGTGTTGTCCATTGCTGTTGGTGAGGTAAGCAAATTGTTCTTATGGCGCTCTGGACGAGAGGAAACACGCTGGTAGTTGACGAGAGCAACATCGAACTGACAAGGAAGTTCTGCTAATTCTGGGTACTCAGCTAAAAATAGTTGAGCAGCCTGCCACAGCTTAGCCTGCTTTTGCGGGGTAATAGCCAATCGTCCATCTGCATCCCAGTTCCCAGCCGAGCGAGTTTTGACTTCGACAAAAGCCAAAACAGGTGATGGGGTGGTGGGGGGAGTAAGATGATTCACAAAAGGGGAGACGCGGGGATGCGGAGAGTTTTTATCCAAAATTTTCTGTGTCTCCCCGTCTCCAGAGTAGGCAATTAAGTCAAGCTCTCCCCAGCGACAACGCCAACGGTGATATAAGATTGCCCAGTTGTGGGTCTGTAGCCACTTAGCCACTAACTGTTCTCCCAATTCTCCAACTTGAGGAGTCGAGTTTGGCTGTGCTGGCGTCGGTTCACTCCGAAAGTTCACAGGGGTTCCTTGCTGATACTATTAATGTAGTCATTCCTTACAATCTTGAGTTAAAAATACAGTTCTGCGGTGGCTCCAAACAATATGAATTGTCGGCAATCCCTGCGTGTTTCAGTTATTTTATTGAGTCTAGCTCTCTGGTTTCTGGTCGGTGGGTGGATTTTCGGGATGAGCGCGACACCTGTTCTAGCCTTAGATTACAACAAAGAAAATTTAATCGGTGCGGATTTCTCAGGACGCGACCTGACGGATTCGAGTTTTACTAAAGCCAATCTGCGTAACAGTAACTTTAGTAACACCAATTTGGAGGGCGTCAGTTTTTTTAGTGCTAATTTAGAATCCGTCAACTTAGAGGGAGCTAGTCTCCGCAACGCGACTTTAGACACGGCTCGTTTCACCAACGCTAACCTAAAGAATGCCGTCCTAGAAGGAGCCTTTGCCTTTAATACCAAGTTTGATGGTGCCCAAATCGAAGGGGCAGATTTTACCGATGTTCTGTTGCGTCAGGATGTGCAAAAACAACTATGTAAGACGGCTAGTGGTACCAATCCCACGACTGGACGCGATACCCGCGACACCTTGTTCTGCGATTAACTGGCAGCACTATTAAGAATGTCGGAGATGGTGAACTGGCGCAACTGCTCTAATTCCTTAATCCGTTGGTCTACCTGATAAAACTCCTGCCAGTAGTATTCCTTGAGTTGTAAATCAGTAGAAGGGGCAATTTTTTGCCACTGCTCTAGGCAATAACGTCGATGTTTTTCACAAGCGACCTTTTCTAGACAGGCTATAGCAGCTTGAATGAGCAGGGGAGTACGGACAAGGTCTTCTTGCTTTTTTTCGTCAAGATGAAATAGGTGAACCACTTGCGCCATTTCACCGGGAAATTGGATACTGCGATCGCCGAGTTGCGTAATTAGGGAGTCAGGTGTCTGAGTAGAGGCTTGGATAGCTGGTTGCAAGTCTAAAATTTGCTGCCATAAAAATCGGTGGTGGGAGAGGCTAAAGAGCAAATCTTGCGCTTCTAACGCGTCGATAATCGTTTGGCGATATTCAGGGCAGTGTAGATAAATACATAAAAGTAAGGCTTCGGCTTGTTCTAAAAGGCTACGTTCTCCAACAACGGGTAAGTTGAGCTGGGAGTCCTTCTTATTCTGTCGTTGGGATAACCGAGGCTGGGATTTTTTGAACGAAACGGCTAGGGGTTTCTTGATTTGAGCTTGTAAATTTTGGATGAATAGCGGTACTAGTTTGGTTTGCCCTTGACTGAGGAGTTGGGCACAGGAGTTGATGTAATAGGTACGCTGGTTGATGTCCTCTAATTGGTTGAGTAACTTCACCATACTTTGAGCGACATGCTGAAGCTGGTTCGCTTGGTTGAGATTTTGACCAATTAGCAGTTGGTTAATTTGCCAATCTAACCATAGAGGAGCCGTACTCAGCAGTTTTCGGTATTGTTCAGCCGCATTAGTGCGCCCTTTAAGGAATTCATCGGCGTCTTTGCCATCGGGTAGATTCAGAATTCGCAGCTGAACTTGCCCACTATAGACTAAAGAGGAAATTTCTGCGATCGCTCGTTCCGATGCCTGAGTACCCGCTTTATCCGCATCGAAATTCAGGACAATCTGCTTGGATTCGCTGTAGCGCAAAAGTTGCCGCACTTGTCCTTGACTGAGGGCTGTCCCCAGCGAGGCAACCACATTAGTAATTCCAGCCGCATGAAGTGCTATAGCATCAAAATATCCTTCCACAACCACTGCTTGATCTTGCTTAGCAATGGCGTCCTTCGCTTTGTCTAAGGCGAATAAGGTTTTACCTTTATTGAAGAGTTCGGTTTCCGGTGAGTTGAGGTATTTGGGCTGTTCATCACCCAGCGCACGTCCACCAAAACCAATCACCCGTCCCTGAACATCTCCGATGGGAATCATTAAGCGATCGCGAAATCGATCATAATAGCCCCTGCCCTCTTTGCGAGGCAAAATCAATCCCGCTTGCTCTACCAAATGGACAGGTTTACCTTTTTGCTCCACCAGGTATTTATAAATCGTTTCCCAGCTATTGGGTGCATACCCTAACCCAAACTGCTGAATTGTTTCCTCAGATAGTCGTCGTTGGACTTGTAAATACTCTAATGCCTGTTTTCCTTGGGGTTGCCTAAGTGCATGTTGAAAGAATGCCGCCGCTAAGGCCACAATTTCATACAGTTGCTCCAACAGAGACAACTGACGCTGCAACGATTCCCGTTGTTCAGGTTCCAACGTTTTTACAGGCACCTGATAACGCTGCGCCAGATCGATCACAACATCACTAAACGAGCGCTTCCCCACCTCCATCAAAAACTTAATCGCATTCCCACCCGCGTTGCAGCCAAAGCAGTAGTACATCTGCTTACCAGGACTAACGCTGAAACTGGGTGTTTTTTCATCATGGAAGGGACATAAACCTACATAGTCCTTGCCGCGCTTGCGTAGGACAACGTATTCTGAGACAACATCAACAATGTCAGCCCGTTGCTTAACTTCTTCCGTTGTGTCAGGATGCAGGCGAGGAATTTCCACTCTTAGCTGTCTATATCAATCACTATGCCGATTATTCTAATTTAAGGTATTTTCCAGTCAGATGCCCAAAACTTTAGTTGATTGTCTTTAATCGGCAACCCGTATTTTTTATGAATTTCCTGTATTAATGCCTGTAAAATATTATTCTATCAGCTGTCAATTGAAGCACTACATCAATGCCATAGATAAGAAAGTTATTGAATGCTTTCTATTTATGGTTTAAATATAGTCTGTGTATTAGACATACAAAATTCTCTATTCTCTTTACTCTGTGTTCTCTAAGCCTCTGTGGTTCGTTATTATTTACGAATCAAATAGAATTGCTATAGAACCGAAAAAATCAAGCTAAAACTAAACAATCTGAAGTAAACTCTATCTTGAATTTTGAATGCGTGAATTTTGAATGACTAAAAGGGGACTAGCCCTTGTACCCGGAAATCCTTATTCTGGAAGATTGACAGTGAGTGCTCATCATAGCGCTAAGGACGAGAGCGAGCAATGGGACGGATATTTATTTCTGCTGGTCATGGTGGTATAGAACAGGGTGGTCGCGATCCAGGTTCGATTGTGGGCAACACGACTGAAGCCCAAGAAATGATTTTGCTGCGTGACCTAGTCGTGCCCGAGTTGCGATCGCGGGGGTTTGAGGTTCTCTCGGTTCCCGATGACCTGAGTGCGAGCCAAACCATCGGATGGATTAATTCCCGTGCTCGTTCCGGTGATGTGGCGCTGGAAATTCATGCCGACGCCTTTTCCAATCCGGATGTGCGCGGAGCGACTGCCTTTTATATTGCCAACAACACCGAGCGCAAAACTCAAGCTGAAATGCTCCTGTATGCTCTGGTGCGACGCCTGCCCCAACTCCCCAACCGAGGCGCTAAACCAGATACAGCGACAGGGATCGGCAGCGTTTCTTTTTGCCGTGATACCGTCCTCCCTTCAGTTTTGATCGAAGTAGGGTTTTTGAGTAACCCTGATGATCGGTCTTTACTTCAGAACCGACGCCGGGATGTGGCTTTGGGACTGGCAGATGGACTTGCGGCTTGGAGTCGCGCTGTTTCAGGCGGCGGAACAGGAAATGGCTCGGATGGTACTTATCCCCCCATTAACATCAACATCAATAATCAGAACTACGATGAGAAAGGCATTCTGATTAATAACAATGCCTATATTCCCATCGACTTAGCGGATCGGCTAGGCGTCGATTTGACAACAGTCCCGAATGTTCGCCGTGTGCAGTACCAGGGTGTCGTGTATGTCCAAGCGATCGCTCTACGGGACTACAACATTTCCGTGACGTGGGATAGTACCACTCGCACTGTACTTTTGCGCTCCATTTTGTCGATTTGCCCCGGTCAGTTAGACAAAATTATGGGATATGGGAAAACCTCAGAAGTCCAGCTGATGATGTTTCTCAAAGCCAATAACGACAAAGCCCTAACCCAGTTTCCTGATCTACCCAAGCTCTACCGGGAAGAAGGCACAATTGAGGGCGTCAACTATGATATTGCCTTCTCTCAAATGTGTGTAGAAACGAACTTTTTACGCTTTGGTGGTGACCTTCAGGCTAGTCAAAATAACTTTGGGGGTTTGGGTTCGGCTGGCGGGAGTTCTGAACCGGCAACATTCTCCAGTGCTAGACTTGGTGTCCGTGCTCACATTCAACAGTTGAAAGCCTACGCCAGTTTGGAACCCTTGGTACAAGCACAGGTAAGCCCCCGATTTCAGTTAGTCATACGAGGCGTTGCACCTTTAGTGGGACAATTGAGTGGACGCTGGTCAGCCGACTTGCAGTATGGCGATCGCATTTTGGCAGTACTCAGGCGTCTGTATGAGTCGGCGGGTTTGTTGTGAAGTCGTTAATTAAAGGGTTAAAGGTTTGAGGTTGAAGGTTGAAGGTTGGAAGGTTGAAGGTTTGAGGTTGAATAAGGGAACGTTCAACTTGCTAACTTTCAACCTTCAACCTAAATTATGCTGTTTTGAAAAAGCGGATAATTTCCCGGACGTGGTCGAGAAACTGTCCATCTGCGGTTAGCTGCGCGATCGCTTGTTTGGCTTCCCTAGATAAACGCTCATGCTGAGATTCATTACTAGCGCGGAGTTCTTCTAGAGAAGTCGTCAGACGAGCTAACTCCCGACGAGTTTCTTCCTGAAACTTCTGGTTGGTAGCAACCCAGGAGTAAGGTTCTTCTGGATCGAGTTGTTCTTCAATGCGCTTGACGGTTTCCTCTAGAGTATTGAACTTGTTACGCAGTTCCCACACATCTTCTCTGGGATAAGTCAATTCTTGCCGAATCATTGCTAACCGAGCGGCAAGATATTCATAGGTTCGCACGGCTGGACGTAGGGCTGTTAATAGTAGGGCAGCACCGGAACTGACATAACCGAGGGCACTAATACCAGTAGCCGCGAGGAGGTAAAGACCCACCGCTGAAAGCAGATGTAGAGTAATGGCAACAATTAGCGACCGCCCAGCGATAACTTTGGCGTACTTGATTTGCTTTTCATCAACCTTAATCTCCTTTTGCGCTGACACCGCCGCTTCGTCTAAAACCGCCTTGGCTTCAAAGTGAATATTCCAAGGTACAGTCACAATGACCAACAGCCACTCAAAAATAGCAACAGCAATCACCCAATCTAGAAAGCTACCGGTTGGCACATGCAACCATTGCAGTATGCTAAACGCCAGCAACACTAGGACGCCAAGCCCGAAACTGAAACCGATGAAGTTGTAGTACATTTCAGCCTGCCCAAGAGTGAAAACGTTGCTTCGATCCTGGCTGGCGGTGGTAACAGCAGCGGGTTACTTTGTGATGCTTCTTAGAGCTTCACACACCTGACATCTTCTAGGAAAATAAGGAGTCGGGAATGGGGCATGAGGCATGGGGCATGGGGTATGGAGTACTGTACTCTGTGCGAATTAGACGTAAAGAAGCTTAGGGGTTAATCCTGCCCACGATTATCTTCGCCCTCCATGTAGAAGTGGACATTTCCCATAACTGTCACAAGATAGTGACCCATGAGCCACCTATTCCACATTTAACGAAGAAGTTGTGGAAACGGGACATAGGGCATTGGGCATGGAGTACTGTATATTTTGCTCTAATGTGCCCAATTTGCTCTTAACTAGGAAAGGAAGTCAAAAAATTACATCTATCCTGATGGGGAAACTTTTGAGGAGGAAAATCATCAAATAATCTGCACAAAGAATTTACCTTCTTACAAAAAAGCTTATCTTGATTTTTCAGTACAGAAACACGATGAAGATTTCAGTTCGTACGACAGTGGCGGCGCTTGCCACAGCTTTAATTGCTACAATCGGCGCTAGTAACCTAGTTAAAGCGGCGACCTTCGGAAAACAAGAAGTTGAGCAAGACAAATTCATTGCCGTAGCTGCGCCCTATGGCAACAATCAGCATCAACTACTGATCATTGAACAAGCGTCATCCAAGCGGCAGTGCTGGAGTGAAAGTGGCAGCAACCCGGTCACGGTCGATCCACTCCTGTTAAACTTTGACTTTACTGGCATTTGCGGACGCAGTACAGACGCCAATGGCTATTCAATCCGCATGGCTGATGAAGATTTGGGGCTACAGTACCTTCTGCGAGTGGTAGAGCGCAATGGTGAACTGGAGCTGGTTGGCAGTAACCGAACAAATCGTACAGCTCCAGACATTATTATCGGTAGAACACAGGGTCTTACCAATGGCTTTGCCAAGATTGTTCTAGAACCAGGTTGGCGGTTTACTAAAAGAACCTACGAAGGAAAAACCCTCGGTCACGTTTATCTCACTAATGATACGGCTCTAGCCGACGTTGCAAGTTCTGGCGGTACAGGTACGGGTACGGGTACTGGGACTGGAACGGGTACGGGTACTGGGACTGGAACGGGTACTGGTACTGGGACGGGTACTGGGACGGGTACGGGTACTGGGACGGGTACGGGTACTGGCACTGGAACGGGTACTGGTACTGGAACGGGTACTGGTACTGGCACTGGTACTGGTACTGGTACTGGTACCACTTTGGCTTTCCGGGACATTGCCTCCGATGTCTACGCCTCAGAAATTCAACAGGCGGTAACGCTTGGATTCGTGGCTGGGTATAGAGAAGACAATACGTTCAGACCTCAAGTGGCTTTGACTAGGGAGCAATTGGTGTCTATCGTGATAGAAGCCTTAGGCAAGCTTCCTGGTGCTAATATCCAGGTTCCTACTCAAGCTTCATCCCGACCTTATCCTGATGTTGAAGCTTCCCGTTGGAGTGCAGCAAAAATTCAATGGGCACGGGACAATAAAATCATTAGTGGCTATACCGATGGGACATTTCGACCCACTCAACCCGTGACTCGCGCTGAACTGATGGCAGTAGAGCGACGAGCGGCTGAATTTGCTCAAACTCTCCAGGGACGGCAACCCACGCTGACTGCCAAACAGTCGCCCACACAGTTCTCAGATACTCAAGGACATTGGGCGGCTTCACTCATTAGCCAGATGTCTTCATATTGCCGAGTAGCTTCCCCACTAAATGAAACGGGTACTGCTTTTTCTCCGGAGGCTCAAGCTCGCCGGAACTATGCCGCTGCTGCAACGTTGCGGATGCTGAACTGCGTTAAATCTGAGTCGTCGAGTGGTAGTTAATGACACCACAGGGTAGGGGTGTACTAAAGCGCCCCTACTCCAAGCCTGTATTGCACCCAAGCAAAACCTGCTATAGCTATCGTCCGACGTAGTTTTAGAGATAGAACTAATATTGACCCCCCTAAACCCCCTTATCAAGCAGGGCGGATTTATTGTCGTTAGAGAAAATTGGGGAGCTGGGGGGGCTGGGGAGGCTGGGGGAGTAATTTATACTCGGTACAGAAGGCTCAGGAATTTTCTCTGATGACCATGAATTAGCCCTGCCTTATCAAGGGGGAACAAGAAAAGCATCTGTAGCAGGCTTTTAGTGAATTGGTATAACCAGTGGCAGTTTAACAGTAAATTTTGTTCCTCGACCAAATTCACTGTCTACAAAAATTTGACCTCCATGCAGGTCTACACATTTTTTAACAATTGACAGACCTAGCCCTGTTCCTTTGATTTTGCTCACATTCGTAGCACGATAAAAGGGTGTAAACAATTGTTTTTGATCGTCTAGAGGAATACCAATCCCTTGGTCTTGAACGCAAAATGTTGCTGCCTCATCTTGGCAAGAAAGCTGAAATACGACTTCGCCTCCTTCAATCGAGTATTTAATGGCATTAGAAATTAAATTGGTGAGGATTCGCCGCAGCAATTTTTCATCCATGCACGCGTTGGTGGATTCTCCAGAACTGATGAAGGTGATGGTATGCTGACTCCCGGCATTGAGCTGTAGCTCTTCAACAAGGCTACGAGAAAATGCTAGTAAATCTAGAGGAGCTGGCTTAAACTCTAGCTTTCCCGCATCTGCTTTACCGATGACTAAGACATCATCGAGTAAATGGAGCATCTGATCAATGGAGGTTTGAATTTGCTGAAAATGTTTGCCTTTTTTCTCATTCATTGAGTCCCGGCAGTAACGCTCCAAGAGAACACTCGAAGAGTGAATGGTCGCCAAGGGCGTGCGGAACTCGTGGGAGGTAATAGCAATAAACCGGGATTTTAATTCACTCAGTTCTTTTTCTTTTTCTAAGGCTTGACGTATTCTTTTTTCAGCTTGATGACGGCAGAGAGCAATTTCAACAGTCATCTGTAATTCTTGTTCCTTAAACGGCTTGACTAGGTAACCGAATGGTTCGCTAATCTTAGCTCGATCAAGTGTATTCAGATCGGCATAAGCCGTTAAATATATAACTGGAATATTAAAACGATTCCTAATTTCGTGAGCCGCTTCAATCCCATCCATGCTGCCTTTTAGCCTGATATCCATCAACACTAAATCTGGCTGAACCTGGGCAGCAGAGGTAATCGCATCTTCTCCAGAGGCGACAACCGCCAGCACTTGGTAGTCTAAGTCTTTGAGAGTACTTTCCAGATCGAAGGCAACAATTTCTTCGTCTTCAACGATTAGAAGCTTGGCCTTTGGCATAGTTGATTGAGGTCGTGTTGCAAGCTTATCCTCACCCAAGCTTCGGATTCAGGAGTGAGAGATTATAACTCTCCTGAGGAGCAGTGAGGTAAAAATATAGTATATTTTAAGGTTTGGCTTCCTGCGAGTATAGCAAACGACAAAAAACAATGATACCAAGTCCATCGATTAATGATTTGGGCTAGTGAAGGCAATCTTAAACTCAGTTCCCTGTTCTTGATTAACTTCTATACCCCCTTCTAACTGCTTGGTTAATCTATACACTAACTGTAAGCCCAAGGAGCTGGTGTTGAGTAGGTCAAAGTCTGAATCCAGACCAATCCCGTTATCACTAATGCTTAGGATAAAGTGATCTGGGTCACTGTGCAGAAGGTGAACACAAATCTCACCCCCCCGATTTTCAGGAAAGGCATGTTTGAGCGTATTTGACACCAGTTCATTAATAATCAAACCACAGGGAATAGCGGTATCGATAGTCAGCTCAACTGGCTCCACGTTAAGGTTAAAGGTGATGGCACGCTGATGAGTGTGGTAGGCACGGCACAAATTTCCTACCAGGGTTTGGATATAGTCTTGGACGTTAATCCCAGATAAATTGGGAGATTTGTACAGTAGCTCGTGAATGAGAGCGATTGCCTGCACTCGATTTTGGCTGTCTTGGAAAAGTTCAAGAGCTTGTTTGTCTCGAATTTGCCTGGACTGCAACCGCAGCAAGCTAGAGATAACCTGCAAATTATTTTTAACGCGGTGGTGAATTTCTTTGAGGAGGGTTTCTTTTTCGAGTAGAGAGGCTTTGATTTGATCTTCTGTACGCTTGCGATCGCTAATATCCAGGACGAAGGCGATCACCCTATCATCATACCCGTCTAAAAGAGCATAGCCAATTATAACCGGGACGCGACTGCCATCTTGGCGAATGTATTCCTTTTCCCAGGGGCTACCAACTCTAGTTGTTTGGGACTGCTCAATCGCCCATTGATCTAAGTGACGATACTCTTGCGGGGTGATTTTATCCCACCGCACTTTCCCTAAAAGCAAATCCTCTCGTGTGTAGCCAACCATTTGCAGAAAAACATCGTTGGCATCTGTAATTGTGCCGTTAAAATCGCCAAAAATAACACCAATGATATTCGATTCAAATAATCGCCTAAACCGAGCTTCACTTTCTCTCAGTGCCTCCACCGCTTTCTTGCGCCTATTGATATCCCGAAAATAAACAGCTAAACCATCTTGTGTAGGATAGGCGTGGACTTCAAACCAAGTGTTCAGTGGTGGATAGAAGTCTTCAAAGGCTACACTAACTTGATCTGATATTGCCTTGTGGTACTCCGGGTAAAAGGTAGAGTTTACAGCTTCTGGGAACTCATCCCAGACATTCTTACCAAGGAGTTCTTCGCGCGTTCTTTGTAGAAGTTGCTCGGCTTGAGGATTGAGATAGGTAAATTGCCATTCTTGGTTCAGGGCAAAGAAGGCATCCGTAATACTTTCTAAGATATTGACGATTCGCTGGTTCGATTCTTGTAAGGCTGCCTCCGCTTGTTTGCGCTCGGTGATATCCCTACTGGTAACAACAACCTTCTCAACGCTGCCATCTACCGTGTAGAGTGGGGTCATGATGTAATCTCGATGCCTGATGGCATTAGGGTACGGATAGCTGATTTCACCTGTTAAGGGTTCGCCTGCCAAGAAGACACGTTCCAGACGAGCCTCATGAGGTTCCATCAACTCCAAGGGGAACTCTAACTCGTGCCCAGTTTTACCGACTATGTCACAAAGCTTTAGTGGCTGTTGGCTTTGAAGGGATAGGCTCATAGATTGTAGACCACTACGGTTGACGTAGAGAAAGCGCCCAGCTCGATCAAACATGTAAATTTCGTCAGGAGAAGCACACAGGACAGTGTCCATCGTTCTCGCTTGTTGCTCAATTTCAGCGGTGAGTCGTTGGCGTTCCCGAATTTCCTCTAACAGTTGTTGATTGGTACGGTTGAGTAGGGCGGTGCGCTGTTGCACTTGGACTTCCAATGTTTGGTTTTGCTGTTCAATTTGTTGGAAGAGGTAATCGCGTTCTTGTTCTGCCCGTTTGCGGGCTGTAATGTCAGTCGCGACTATAAGAACATGACGAGCCTGCCCATCGGGCGATAGAAGTGGCTTCTTAATTGTCTGTAAGTAATGGATTTCTCCATTGGGACAGGTGAGGGTTTCTTCAGGAATGAACTTGGGCTGCAACGAACTCATTACTTGCCGATCATCCTGAAGATAGTGTTCGACTTCGGCTGGATGGGAATTGAAGTCTGTATCCGTCTTGCCGATTAAGTTTTCAACGGTTGTTCCATAAATGTCTGCAAGGGCTTGATTGACTAACCTAAACCGCCCCTCCCAGTCTTTGACACCAATCAAGTTTGGGTTGGTATCGATGACATTGCGGAGAAACTCCTGTTGTCTTGTCAGCTCTTGTTCTGCCTGTTTGCGATCGCTAATATTGATACTCGTGCCAGTTAAGCGGTAAATTCGCTGCTGTGAATCAAATAATGGAGTGAGTGTAGTAAGCCACCAAGTATCTTCGCCTTGGAAGGGCAAACACTCTTCATAGGAAATCGTCGTCCGAGTTTGGACACACCGGGTATAGTTTGCAGATACAGCAGCCGCCTCAGTAGGAGGTAACACCTGTTCCGGGGATTTGCCTTTGATGTCCTCAGCGCATAATCCGGTTAATCGCTCATGAGCCGGGTTTAAACCAGCGAAGCGGAATTCATAAGCAGAAGTAAGAAGGGAAGAGGTGGTGTTTGTTGCTTCTGACTCCTGAATTCTGCCTCCTGAATTCTCGATTTCCAGCACATCGACGACGAAGATGGAATTAGCGATGCCATCATAAATGCTGTGCAAAAATTGCTCACAAGCTTGTAGTTTTGCCTCTACGTCTTGCTGCTGTTCAGTATTAGCTTGCGGATCAAAGCTGCTGCACATGGAATTAGCGCGTTGGGAAGAAAGTCAAACGGAAAACAGAAAACTTCAGCGTGGTTGGTGGATGTTAGCGGCTAACCTGATGCCAGTTAAATGGGGAATAGCTTAATTATCGAATTTGGTAGGTGTGCCAGTGGGGTTGAGTACTGTTGCCGATGTCTGTGGGTAATGCTAGACGCCACGTTTTACCTTCGGGTTGGCGTTGGAGGTAGACATCGAAGGAACTGTTGGGTTGAGTCAGCTTCTGCTGGGGTAGCTTCAAGGTGAGGTTGTAAGTCCCCCAGATATGGTAGGTGGGTAAATCGTCAAGGAACAGAGGTTCAAGTTGTTTAAGTTTAACTTGAGAGATTTCGATGTTTGGGGAGGCAGCTTGCAACTGCTGAGTTAGCTTGTGTTGGGTTTGGCTGATTTGGAGGGCGATGGCTTTTTCCACTAGCGGCTTAGTTGGTGCGAGACTCAGGGGCGGTGTGCTCGTCCCGCAAGCAGTGAGTGTCATTAGGCAAAGTGCTGTTAAAGCCATGCTGACTAGGGTGTGTGTCAGTCTTGTTTTAACGAACCACAGAGGCACAGAGAACTCAGAGAATAGGAGGAAAAAGAGGGGTGGGATGAGCAGGGTTTTTTGCTGCCGCACAGGTTGGCAGGTTGGTTTGAGTAATCTAGCAACTCTATGCATATAACGTTCCAAGGATAAGATAGGCAATGGTAATCACTTACTGGGTTTGAATCTACTATCCATCACCCATTACCCATTACTCACTACCAATTACCCATTCCTCATACACTAACCATGTCGAAAAAGACTCTTGGCTTAGATAATCAGCTTTATGATTACCTTTTGTCTGTTTCTGTGCGAGAGCCAGATATTCTCCGGCAACTACGGGAAGAAACTGCCCGTCATCCTATGTCACAGATGCAAATTGCACCGGAACAAGGTCAATTCATGGCGCTGCTGGTTCAGTTAATCGGGGCAACGAAAACGTTAGAAGTAGGTGTGTTTACGGGCTACAGTTCTTTGTGTGTTGCCCTGGCGTTGCCCCCGAATGGCAAAATTGTAGCGTGTGATGTGAGTGAAGAGTACACCACTATTGCTCGTCGCTATTGGGAATCCGCTGGGGTTGCAGACAAAATTGATTTACGATTAGCACCCGCACTGGACACTCTTGATGAACTTCTAGCAGCGGGACAGGCAGGAACGTTTGATTTTGCGTTTATTGATGCGGATAAGCGAAATTATCAGGGGTATTATGAGCGATCGCTCCAGCTAGTTCGCCCTGGTGGTTTAATTGCTATTGATAATGTACTCTGGGCAGGACGAGTCGTTGATTCTCAGGTACAAGATAATCAGACTAACTCAATTCGCGCTTTTAACGAGAAGTTGTACGAGGATGAACGAGTGACGTTGAGTTTGATACCCATTGCTGATGGGCTGACTTTAGCGATCAAGCGTTAATAATAACCTTCAACCCTTAATCGCACCTGCGGTTAGTCCTTGAACGATGCGGCGCTGGAAGAATAGCACTAGCAAGACTAACGGTAATGTTCCCAAAATCGTCGCTGCGGCAATGGCTCCATAGGGTAGTTCAAACACAGATGTTGTCCCTAACTGTGCTGTAGCGACGGGAATTGTCTTCATCTCTTCACGAGTAATAAAGGTGAGAGCAAAGATAAATTCATTCCAGGCAAAGATAAAGGTAAGAACCCCTGTTGTTATCAAGGCTGGAACTGTCATGGGCAGCAGAATTTGGGTCAACATTTGCCAGGTATTATAGCCATCTACTTTAGCTGCATCTTCTAGTTCAATGGGAAGTTGAAGGAAGAAACTTCGCATGACCGAAATGGTTAGAGGTAGATTAATGGCTGTGTAGGGAATAATCAACGCGAGATAGTTATTGCCTAGTTTCAGTAACTGAATAACTTCTAATAATCCTAAAAAGAACAAAACAAAGGGAAATAAAGTAATCGACAAAATGCCAGCGAGGATAATATTTTGACCAGGCAGGCGTAAGCGTGCTAGAGCATAAGCCGCAGGTGTTCCGATTGCTAAACACATAACTGTAGAGACAATCGAAACAAACGTACTATTGAGAATATACTGGGCAAATGGCCGACGTAGAAATAAGTCAATGTAGTGCTTGAATGTATACTGACTAGGAATATAGATATTAGGAACAGCTGATATATCTTTATTCATCTTGATAGAGGTGAGCAATTGCCACAGGACTGGCCCTAGGCAAAAGATTAAAAGTAATAAGATTCCCAGTGGAAGGATAACATAGCGTAGCACGTTTATACCGCTGCTGACTTGGGTATGGTTAGTCTCGATTTTTGGAGTAACAGTCATTTTGATTTAGGATTGTTGAGGAGAACGTAACTTTTTGTTTGCTATGTAATCTGTCTCAGCTTCAGCCCTCAATATGAGGCTTAATCTTACAAAAATGCTGGCTAATTTATTCCTGAGATTTTGGCACGATATTTACTGAGTAAGTAACTTCCAATCAAGACAACGGTTACTAAAAATAGAAAGGTTACCACTACCAGTGCAGCGCCATAACCGAAATCTAGATAACGCATGACTGTAGAGTAAATGTAGAGTGAGACTACTTCTGTTGCTCCTCCAGGCCCACCCCCAGTCATCACTTGAATTAAGTCGAAAACTCCAAATGCTCCAGCAAAGCGAAATAGCAAGACAATTAGAATTTGTGGGATTAACAATGGCAGCGTAATTTTGGTAAAACTTTGCCAAGGAGTTGCGCCATCAATAGCATGAGCTTCATACAAGTCTTCTGAAATTGATTGCAATCCCGCCAACAGCAGAATACTAATAAAGGGTGTGGTTTTCCAAACATCGGCGGCAATCACTGCCATCATCGCTGTAAGTGGTTCTCCCAGCCAGTTAACCCCAGTTTGAATCATACCCAATCGCATCAAAATGTCGTTCCAAACACCGAACTGGTCGTTAAAAATCCACGTCCAAGCCAAACCCAAAAGAGCAGTAGGCAAAGCCCAAGGAAGGAGAGCAACGGTTCTTACTAGTGCTCGTCCTTTATAGGCAGGGTTCAAAATTAGTGCGATCGCCATCCCAAAGATTAGTTCTAAACTAACGGAGACAGAGGTGAAAATTGCCGTGTTCCAAAGACTCTGCCAAAAGCGACCATCTCCTACCATCCGCACATAATTATTTAAGCCAGAAAAGACGGGTTTAAGCTGCGTCCCCAGATTTTGAGTGAACATACTCAACCAGAATGAGCGCAAAATAGGATAGGCAAAGACTAGTAATAGGAGTAGCACGGCTGGTGTGAGCATCAGCCAGCCTGTTCTTTGTTCCTGTGATTGGATGGAATCGGCTTTCATAAGAGTTGGAGGTTGGAAGGTTGAAGGTTGGACGATTTACTCGGTCAGTTTTTGGATTGAGATTAGCTGCGATTGCATATCTCAAACTACTTCCTTGCAAGGCTTTCATAATCTAAAATCCACAATCCACAATCCGAAATGGATTAACCTACTGACCTTCAACTCTTTAGAAGATTGCGAGTTTCATTGGCGGCAGATTTCATCGCTTTTTCAACACTAAGACTTCTATTTGATAGGGCAGCATTAAGGTAGCGCTGCAAAATATCAGAGGCTTGAGCATACTGGGCAATAGGGGGACGCAAGACGGCACTTTCTACTACTTTTTGTAGCTGTGGGTAATGGGGGTATTTAGCGAGAATCGAGGGGTCGGTAAATAAATCTCGTCGGCTGGAAATACTACCTGTCTCCAACGTAAACCGACGCTGTGTTTCTTTACTAGTAAAGTATTGAATGGCTTTCCAAGCTTCTTCAGGATGTTTGGAACTTTTGGTAATGCCCATACCCCAGCCTCCTAAACAAGCACCACTCTTTGCACCAGGAACATGAATCATTGGTTTAATTCCAATCTTGCCCTTAATGACTGAATCATCTTCATTTGCTGAAGACCAAACATAAGGCCAGTTACGCAAAAATGCAACGTCACCACTGATAAATAAACGTCGGGTATCTTCTTCTCGGTACGTTGTAACTCCAGGAGGAGAAATACCTTGGTCGATAACGCGGCGTAAAAATTCAACGGCTTTAATAGCTTCGGATTTATCCAGCCCAACTTCGTTCGTTTCTGGGTTAACCCAGAAGCCACCAAACCCTTCTAAAATTTCGACAAACATGGCTGGCAATCCTTCATATTGAGCTCCTTGCCAGACATAACCCCAACGAGTGGCTTTTTTCTCTTGTAAGGTTTTAGAAATGCTGACCAAATCCTCAACTGTTTCGGGTGGCTTTGCTCCAATTTTGTCTAGCAAATCTTGACGGTAGTAGAGCATCCCAGCATCAGAACGGAGGGGCATTCGATACAGCTTGCCTTTGTAGAATCCTGCCTCCACATCTTTAGCCAAAAATGCTTTCAACTCCTCTTCAGAAATGCGATTGGAGAGGTCTAATAGCCATCCAGCCGCTGCAAATTTGGATGTCCAAATTACATCCATGTAAACTAAGTCATAAGGGGATTCACCTAAAATAAAAGCGGCAGTATAAAGGTTCTCGGTTAAGTCTGTAGCATTGGGAGCCTCTATAATTTTTAGGCGAATGCCTGGATTGTCTTTTTCAAAGTCTTTGACAATCAAATTCTTCCAATGAGGGACTTCTCCAGCATTAATTAAGGCGGTAACAGTTATGGGTTCCTGTGTCAAGGCAGGTTTTACCCAGAACTGAGACATTAAGATAAAAGCGACAAGCAGCCCTAAAAGACTAAAGAATTTAATGTTTTTTATCAGTCTTTTCGGGAGTATTTCTACTTGTTGAAATTTGTTCATTTTCAGGACGGGAATTAGCAGGTATCAAGCAACAATTCCGCCATCCAGTGGTTAAACTAAGCTTTTATAAGCTGAACTCATATTATATTGAGTTGCAGTCTAACGTAGAATAAATTTAACTAACCACAGAGGCACTCCAGGACCCTGTGGGAAGAGAAATAGAGGGTTTACGTTTGAATGCAACTTGGTATTACATGAAGTTAGCAGGATTCTCTCATCCCTAAATTTGGATAAACTCAGCAGCACCCAAGTTATCGCTGAGCTTCTTAGGTCTGGGTCTAAAGTGATGGAAATAAGACTACTGAGGAATTTCTGTATGATTCAGGTGTTTAGTTCATACCTATATGGATGCTTTCTTCAGCTGACTTTTGATTTGGTAGTCTACACCCGTGTAAGTAATTAATTCTTGGAAGATTTAAAGGAAAGCTTATAGAACACTCATTCTGCAATGACTGGCTGAAGTCAATTGGCAGACATGGGATGCAACCCGGACTTAGCGCATGAAACCACTGTTATAGGCTGTGCGCTACCTTAACTTAATTAGTTGCTCAGTGACAACCCCATTAACGGTTTATGTACTGGGTATCAAATTGCGCCTGAACTACTCAAAAACCCGATCGCCTTTGTGCAGTCGATGAGCCATTTCATACGTCTGTCCTTGCGATCGCATTGTAGGAGCATGAGCCGCCAGATACCGCGCCGCCGCGACCAATACATGAACGCCTGCCTTGGTTTCGCGTAGTAGGGCGTACTGACGAAAAGCCGCTTCAATTTCTTGAATAGTGTGAAAGTCCCGGTCTTCGCGCAACAGTAATTTGCCCAGTAGGGCTAACAGTTGGTCAGGATTCCCACCACTATACAGGTAGCGTGCAACTAATGTTCCAGCTTCATTCACCTGCTGCTGCCGATCTAAGAGTGCTGGAAGTTCATTGAGCAAGTCTTGGGGGTTCTCCACGGTTTGACTGGGGTCGGGTAACCTGGCGGGTGGCACGTTCAAAAAGCGATCAAGGTAAACGCTGATCGCTGCATCAAACACACCCCGCAACAATTCCGGGGAAGCAATTCGCCGCAACCCTTGGTGAACGGCATTGGCAAACGTAAACGTGTGATGTGCCGTGTCCCAGTCCCCAAAGTCGTTATTCGTATGAAAGTGAGCAATCCGCAACGCGGCAGCGTAAGCCACGGTATCCGCTAATTCGTCTTCCGTACACCCAGAGCGTAAGGCATCAAGGAGGGAATGTGCGATCGCTTGGGGGTCTTCCCCTAAAAGTATAGATACCAGTTGGTCGCGACTCGACCACGTTCCGCGTTTCCCTCTTCCCGACTGTAGCGCGGCGGGTAAGTCCTCAAACGCACGGGCAAGAATCGTCACTAAGTCGATAGGATAACGCCAAGAATTCGACTCTTCCATCCGGGAGGCGCTGGCATAACCGGAAACCAAGCTCGTCAAAACCAATTCAGCCTCTTGCCAATTCGTCGCATCGAGCGCTTCTAATGCCTTATTGGTAAAGTCGAGCGCATGACCCCCATCAATATAGCGGTGGTCAGTTGCCGCACTAAACAGCATTGAGGCAATTTGAGACGAGTCAGCACCGGCATGAATCACCGACACCAAACACCGTTCTGCACCTTCTGCGTCCCGTACCTCGATAAATTGGCGGAACCACCCCTTGAGGATATCCAGGTCTGGTGTAGAGGTGGGTAGGGGGTGAATCATGAAACGTGGCGGCGCACCTGCACACTCACGCGCCACCGCTGATAGACCCTGATACAGGGCGCGAGGTCGGTCAACGGCATCTAGGTACGGCAGCAGATTCATCATACAGGTATGAATCGTTAAACCTGCACCCCAGCCGTCTTGTCGGTAACGTGTGCCAAAATTCAGCCCTATCTGAAACGGCTCTGTTGCGTCCACTCCTCCATCCAGTAGGGCAATAACGGACTTGGCGATAACTAAGGAAATACTCTGTTCCAATCCATCAATCAGACGCTGGCGTTGGTGAGTTTGAGGGTCGATGTGGGGTGCTAAATCTACCCACACTTCCCCGGCACGAATCTCTACTGGGAAAGCACGCACATCATCCGCCCACGCATCAAACGTCCCACCACTAGCTAAGTCGAACCGGGCGTGATGCCAATGGCAGGTGAGGATGCAGTTTTGGACTGTGCCACGCTGCAAGGGGAAGCCCATGTGAGGACAGCGATTGTCCACTGCATAAATTTTGTCATCCACGCTGAATAGAGTGATAGTCTGTCCCTCGACATGAACAACCAAATTGCCAGCAGCTTGAACGTCAGCCAGTTGCGCTGCTCTCACATAGTGCTTGGGGTTGGTAGACATGGGAAACCTTCAGGTAGTGGGCTAGCGGGAATTAAGCAGGGTCGTTGTGGCAAGCTTTCCCTTATATAAATCATACTCATTACGAGTATGGCTTTTCATGTCAACTTGCTCAGCTTAACAATTCGATTAATATCAGTTCACTTTGGGTATGCGATAAATACGCTCTTCACCTTTCTATCCTGAGGGCATAGTGTAAGTGAGCGAAAGTGAAATAGTCCCAAAAAGCAGGAAGACGACTGATTATTAAGTGAAATCGGGAATCCAATGGACGAATTGTCAAACAACATCGGCCTGGAGATACGCTTAGTAGCTTAGAAAAATTACGTGTTTTAGCGAAGGTTTATAAAAGCGCGATCGCAAGAAAATAGAAGTTTGAGATTCCAGTTCAGAGTTTGTTTTCCTTAACCCATTCTTGAGTGCTGCTATGATTACCATTCTCGGATACCAGATTGTTACCCAAATTTATGAAAGTCCTAACTCTTGGGTCTATCGAGCTATTAGAGAACAGGATAATCAGTCCGTTATCCTCAAGGTGCTCAAAGAAGACTATCCCACACCATCTGAACTCACTCGATACAAGCAGGAATATGAAATCACCCGCAATCTGAACACAGAAGGCGTGGCTAAGGCTTATGGATTAGAACCCTATCAGAGAAGTTTAGTCATTATCCTTGAGGATTTTGGCGCATCATCCTTAAAGCAATTGATGAATAGCCGTATAGGGGCAAGACATGCCTTGCCCCTAGCACAATTCCTCAGCATTGCTATTAGGACAGCTGAGATTTTAGGTAAGATTCACGCTGCCAATGTCATCCACAAAGATATTAACCCGTCCAACATCATTTTTAACCCACAAACTGAACAAGTCAAAATCATTGACTTTGGCATTTCCACTCAATTAACGCGCGAAAATCCCACGCTGAAAAATCCTAATGTCTTAGAAGGCACTTTAGCCTATATGTCACCGGAGCAAACGGGACGGATGAACCGAACACTGGATTACCGCACGGATTTTTACTCCCTCGGTGTCACCTTCTATGAACTGCTGACGGGACAACTGCCGTTTGAGACAACTGACGCGCTGGAGTTAGTACATTGTCATATTGCTAAGCAACCAGTGCCACCCCACCAATTCGTAGGGGCGCACCGACGTGCACCCATTCCCAAAGCCGTTTCCGATATTGTCATGAAACTGATGGCGAAAACGGCAGAGGAACGTTACCAAAGTGCTTTTGGCATCAAAGCAGATTTGGAGTTATGTCTAACTCAGTTACAAACTGATGGAAAAATATCAGAATTTCCCCTCGCTGCTTATGATATTTCTGACAAGTTTCAAATTCCTCAAAAGCTTTATGGACGTGAAGCGGAAGTTGAAACGTTACTAGCAGCATTTGAGCGATTAACCTCTCCCCCAACCCCTCTCTTACAAGGAAAAAGGGAGTTAAACCGGGTCGAAATGATGCTGGTTGCCGGTTATTCCGGTATTGGCAAATCATCCCTAGTTGCCGAAGTTTACAAACCCATCACAGAAAAGCGCGGCTACTTCATCTCTGGTAAATTTGACCAATTGCAGCGCCATATTCCCTACTCAGCTATCGTCAGCGCGTTTAAAGACTTGGTACGACAACTGTTAACTGAAACTGAAGCAAAACTAAACCAATGGCGAGAAAAAATCCTAGCCGCGTTGGGGGCTAACGGTCAGGTCATTATTGATGTAATTCCTGAAGTGGAACTGATTGTCGGCAAACAACCAATCGTGCCAGAACTGGGGCCATCTGAATCACAAAATCGCTTTCATTTCGTCTTTCAGAACTTCATCCGAGCTTTTTGTACAAAAGAGCATCCTTTGGTCATTTTCTTGGATGATTTGCAGTGGTCAGACTCCGCCACTCTCAAGTTAATAGAACTGATGATGACCGATATCGACACTCAGTATTTATTTTTAATTGGAGCGTATCGAGATAACGAAGTCAGCTCCACCCATCCCTTAATGATGACACTTGAGAGGTTACGCAAGGAAGGGGCAACGGTCAGCTTAATTACTTTAGCACCTTTAGCTTTAGAGTCTATTAGGCAATTGATTGCTGATACATTACACCGAGATACTTCTTCTGTACAAGCTTTAGCAGAATTGGTCGTGCAAAAAACGGAGGGCAATCCTTTCTTTGTTAATGAATTTCTGAAAACTCTGTATGCTGAAAATCTATTGTCATTTGATTTTGAGCGCCATATTTGGCAATGGGATATGGCTCAAATCGAAGCTATTGAAATTACCGATAATGTAGTGGAGTTGATGATTGGCAAGTTAAAGAAATTGCCCGAACCCACTCAGGAGATGTTACGTTTAGCCGCTTGTGTTGGTTCATTTTTCGACTTAAATACCCTTGCCATTGTCCGCAATCAATCAAAACAGGATATTTTTCATAACCTAGCTGCGGCAGTTCAGTTGGGCGTAATTTTACCTAATTCAGAGCTAGATTCTCAATTATTAATTCAAAATTATAAATTCTTACATGACCGGGTACAACAAGCCGCTTATGCCTTGATTGAGGAAGCCCAAAAAAAGTCTGTTCATTTACAAATTGGTCGCTTGCTGTTGCAGAATACGGCACCAACGGCTTTATCAGAGGAGATATTTGAAATCGTCGATCACCTTAATGTGGGTGTTGAATTGGTGACTCAACAACAAGAACGAGATGAAATCGCGAAACTAAATTTAATCGCTGGTCAAAAAGCTAAAGCAGCAACTGCCTATCGTGCAGCAGTTCACTATCTCAATGAGGGATTAAAACTCCTAAATGCAGAGAGTTGGCACAATTCCTATAACCTAACCTTAGCTTTATATGAAGAAGCAGCAGAGTCGGCGTACCTTAATGGTGACTTTGAGCAGATGGAGCAATTCGCTCGTGTGGTGCAAAATAACGCCAAAACAGTACTCGATACCGTGAAAGTTTATGACGTCAAAATTCAAGCGGCTGGAGCACAAGGTAACTTCAAAGAAGCGATTGAGATTGGGCTCGTGGTGCTGAAGCTGCTAGGGGTGATATTGCCCGAACAGCCCAGTCAGTTGGATATTCAAAAAGGATTTGAGGAAACCGCTTTACTCTATGTTGAGCAAGAAATCGAAGAGTTAATTAGCCTGCCGGACATGACCGAATCCGAACCGCAGGCAGCTATTTATATTCTATCTAGTATCAGTGCTGCCGCTTTTATTGCGGCTCCTGAACTGATGTTATTGATTGTGTTGTCAATGGTTAATTTATCTATCCAATACGGTCATGGCACTTGGTCAGCATTTAGTTACGCCGCTTATGGATTAATTTTGTGTGGAGTTGTTCAAGACATTGAGTTGGGTTATAAATTTGGCAAATTGGCTTTAAGTTTAACCAAACGGTTAAATGCGAAGAGAGGTAATGCCAGGGCATTCGAGGTATTGGGTGCTCACGTAATGCACTGGAAAGAAC
>DATNPV010000036.1:0-81170 GCA_036703055.1 Waterburya sp. | reverse complement strand
TTTAAACCAAGGCTCAGTTGATAGCTCCGCAATGAAGACCCGGATAGACTCTCTCTAATGTGTACCCTAATTTGTGAACGGGATTGAAGTTGAGTTGCCTATCAAGGTCTTGAGTTGCAGAGGTCTGGTCAAAAGCCTGCTGACGCCTATAAATTGTCGATCTGCTTTCGTAGAGCTTCCAATTCGGCATCAACGGCTGTATCCGGTGAGGAGGATTTTTTCTCCTCGGAGGCAGGTAACACTGGCTGAGAGACAGAACCCCCCGTCAACGATGCTTTCATTGCCGCCAGCTCATCATCCACATCACTACCCGATTCCAGCAGTTTAAATTGCTGTTCTATTTCATTACCAGTTAACTCATAAGCGGCTTGAGAGCGAGCTTCCATCTCCAAAACTTTGTCTTCCATGCGCTCAAAAGCACCCATCGCGCTGCTGGTGCCCAAACGTCCAATCGTGTTTTGCAGCTGCTCGTTAGCTTTAGCTGCCGCCGCACGGGACTTGAGCATATCCTTTTTGGTCTTAGCTTCGGAAATTTTGCTTTCTAGGGCAATTAGGTTTTTCTTCAGGGTGTCTACCTGAGTCGTCTGCTGATCAAGCTGAGTTTTCAGGGTAGCGGCTGCTTCCGCAACAGACTTCCTACGCACTAGCGCCTCACGCGCTAGGTTTTCATCCCCTTTGGTGAGCGCTAGTTGGGCGCGTTGCTGCCAATTGTTGGCTTCGGTCTGATTTTTGTTGTATTGTTGCTCAGTACGTTTTTGAGTAGCAATTGCCCTAGCCACTGCTTGGCGCAGTTGGATCAGGTCTTCTTGCATATCAATAATGGCTTGTTCCAGAATCTTTTCTGGATCTTCAGCCTTGCTCACCATATCGTTCAGATTGGCTCTGACAACTCTGCTAAGGCGGTCAAATAATCCCATGACGCTGTCTATCCTCTCGGAATGTATAAAAGAAAGTCGTTGTCACGCAGACTCTACGGCGTCAGCCTGCTGGCGGATGTGTTGCGGTTTAAGCAATTAATGCTTATCCCGTCTCAAAAAATCAAACGCAACTGTTAAGTCACCCAAAACACTCATGTTCCAATCATTGAGACAAGACGCTTTTCATCCAGTGTAAAAACTTCCAGCCAAAAAGCGCCAGCACATAGCCCAGTTATTCCGTTGTCAAGGCATCGAGAAAGAGCAGTGGGGGAGTGAGCTGTACCACCGTAGGGAAAACTACACTTCGTCATCATCGTACTCTTTCACTTCACTCTTCATCAAAAGCCATCGATTTCAGAGCGAAGTTGCTTCAGATCTGCTTCAATTTCAGGATTTTTGACGGATGATGTCTGACTAGAGGGTAATTTTGCCGACTCCTTGCCAGTCATCAAGTTGGCTTTCATGGCGGCTAACTCAGTATCCACTTCATCACCCTTTTCTAGAGAGGCAAATCGCTTTTCTAAATCATTGCTTCCCATTTCTGCGAGTACCTCGGACTGAGCTTCTAGCTGCATGACTTTTTCTTCCATGCGCTCAAAGGCACTTAAGGCACTGCCTGTACCAACATTACCTAGCATTTCGTTAATTTTCTGGGAGGCTTGAGCGGAGCGAGCTCTAGCGATATACAAGTCTTTTTTGGTCTTTGCCTCTGCGATTTTACTCTCGAGCGATCGCATATTCTCTTTGAGCTTGCTGACGACGCTGCTTTGCTGCGTCAGCTGAGATCGCATCGCTTTTGCCGTCTCCTGATAAGATTTTCTCCGTGTCAGAGCTTCCCTCGCCAAATTTTCCTCCCCATTCGACAGTGCTAGTTGAGCACGGTTGTACCATTCCTGCGCCGTGGTTTCCGCCTGAGAGGCTTGTCGCTCAGTGCGTTTTTGGGTGGCGATCGCTTGCGCCACAGCCTGCCGCAACTGAATCAAATCTTGCTGCATCTCATCAACCGCTTTTTCCAGAACTTTTTCTGGATCTTCCGCTTGCGCAATCAGGTTGTTGAGGTTGGCACGAATTACTCGCAGGACGCGATCAAACAATCCCATGTCAGCACTCCATTCACGTCGCGGGTCGGGGGAATCATTAACATCATAGTATCTCAGAGTCAAGACCCGTTTTTAAATTTCAGATTTTTCCGGGGGAAAACAATCCAATTTCATTTCTGAGAATGGGAAGCCCCCACCAACTCTATAGGTATGGTGGAGAAGAAGGTTACGGATGATAGATCGAGGCATTAATACCCTGTGCTTTAAGACGCTCTACTAAGCTTTTTGCCTGAGATTCACGCTTGAATGCTCCCATTTGAATTTGACTACCTTGCGGAAATCGCTCTACATAGGCATCGGGAACAGCGGTTTTGGCTTTGGCTAGATCGCGATCGCTCCCGTAGTTCAGCAACACATAGTAGAAGCCACTTCTTACTGATGCTGCACTTTCTGCACCTTGTGGTGCCGTTGAAGAGGCTTTTGACTGTTGGGTTGTAGTGGGTAGATTAGGCGCTAGTGAAGAATTGGATTTGTTCATCCGTGGCATTGCCGTCGGGAGTGAGGGTAAGGGCGCCACAGGAGCTATCCTTGATGGTGCAGTGCCCTGCTGGCCCTGAGACGGTAAAAGCGCCGAAGATATATCTCCAGAACGCCCTGGAGGAAGAGCTGAATTAGGGACTGGCGGAACTTGAGTGGTTCCTCCTGCTTCAGGCAAATTGGATACGGAGGGAACTGCTGATGGCGTGGGTGTGGGTGACCCATTGGCGTCCAAATGGCTCAACGTGTCCAAATTTACTTCTGGAAATTCCTGAGAAGTTAGATCGGGACCTTTCAAGGTTGGTGTATTCCGCGTTGGGGTACTCTTGGCTTGGGTCGTCTTGGTTTGGGTTTGAGCTGTAGTCGCTGTCTTTGCCGCAAAAAGTCCGTTCAAGCGTAACGCACTGAGGGTAGAAGGATGCTTGACGATGTAGATGAGAGTAGTACTGGTAAGCAGCAACAATAATATTGAACCAACCCCCAGTGGAGACAGAAATCGATCAGCGAAACGCTTTTTAGGCGCTGTATCTGCTTGTTCTTCCGACAGACTGCGCAGCAGTTGCTCTGAAGACTCTAGATAATCTTCTGGCTGCGACTGGGCAGCGGCTAAAGGCACTAAATCGCCTCCTGGCTCAGCGCGTTTGTCAGGAGGAGTTAGTGACTCACGCACCCCCTGAGTTGAATGTGCGGCATCAGCGTTACTCCAAGCAGATGTCACTAACGGGGATGTCGGCTCACTCGAAAGTGATGAGGGAGGATATTGTTGGTCTGATTGATCAGCTAGTTCTTGATTTGTCTCCCGATCCGGCGTCGCCGTTGGCATCGGGTTCATGACTAAGGGAAAGGAAATCTGGGGCGCTGTACTCATCCCTAACGCTGGGCGTTGAGTTTTCTGTTGACCCTGGTCAACGGCAATCAAGTCCAACGGCTTGCGTGCTTGGTAACGGCTCAGACCACGCGCTGGCGTCACGGGACGTCCTGCGCGTTGGCGTCGGTAGTGAGCTAATTCTTCTTCTAGCTGCACATCAAGGCTAGTCAGAGCAGCCTGCAACACAGGATTAATTGATGGGTTGGGTGTGGTGGGAGTCGAAGACTCAACAGAAGTATTTTGGCTCATGAGGATGGATTGGAGTAAGTTTTTGAGTACAAAATCCTGTAAAAAGCGCTGTTAGCGTGTCTCTCGGTGTCAGTTTATTACAAGCTTTTGAGTTTTAAAGGGGTAGAGCTAGAACAGAGTCTACATTTGTTGTCTTCTCGTGGATTAGGATTCAGTTTAGAGGCACTGTCATTGGACGAAGTTCTCCCAAGGATGAGTTCGTTTAGTTGGGACAACCAGAACTTATGCTTAAATCTCTCAATCATATATTAGGTGCGGTTGTAAATCAGCCGCAGTGGCAAGAGCATCAACAGCTCCAACGCTTACTTCAGTGTTGGCCTGAAGTCGTAGACGTCGCAATGGCACACCAGACGCGACCGTATGCCATTTCTAGGGATGTTCTATATGTTGCCACTTCTGGTTCAGTTTGGGCTCAAGAACTGAATTTTAAGCGTCGATTAATCTTAAAAAAGCTCAATACTCAGTTACCCGCATCTCTGATTGACATTCGTTGTTCTACGGCTGGCTGGCAGAATAACTCAGTGACGGAAAATCAGGAGTCAGAGGTTCCATCGCCTATTTGGCAGGAGCATCCCAGTTACGTGGCACAAACCCCTTCGGTCACTCCTCCGGAGCCAACCGTTAACCTCAAGGACTCCCAATCAGTTTTTCAACGCTGGTCTGCTGCCATGCAGGCGCGATCGCTGTCCTTCCCCTTATGCCCCAACTGCCAATGTCCAACACCTCCAGGTGAACTTCAGCGTTGGACGGTCTGTGGGTTGTGTGCGGCAAAACACTGGCAAAACTCGTAAAAATACTTAATACATCACTCATTCAATAGTTCCCTCTATCTCTAGATACCTCTATCTCTAGATATAGGAGTCTGCTGAGATCGATCGCCTAGACTGGTTCCAGTGAAGGGATCGTATATCTATCACTTTGCAGTTGACTAATTAATTAATTGTGGCAATCAGTCATTGTTAATAGTCTCTATTTCCTTTTGGGGTTATTTCTGAAACCAATGGGGTAGACTCTGGTTTTTTTGAGAATTTAGTATCTCTATAATACAGAAGGTTGTTGTTCTTTCGCTTGATCCCCATAGGGTTGCCCATGCTTTAAAGCCATTTCTTAAAAAAGATTTTTGTGTTTGTTTATTTTCTTTACGTCAATATTTCCATATATAACAAGATAATAAAGAAAATCTAAAACACTCAGTTACTATAAGGTTAGCTCTAACCTAGGTAGGCTCATCGTTTGATAGTTTTAATATCCTAATCGGGAAGTAGGAAAATCGAAGATGACAAGGCCATGAAATTCCGTTTTTCGCAACTCCCATGAAGACTTTAAATTTTCCAACTTCAGCTTGCCGGTATTGTCGCTATTATCAACCTGAAGGACGGCGTGGAGGTGTATGCCAGCAGTTGAGTGTACCTGTAAGAGGTAGCTGGAAAGCCTGTTCTTTAGCTCTGGCACCTTTTGCGCCAACTTGGGAAGGAATCCCGGTTATTTGGGAGGATGAAGCATTAGGGATCAACGACAAGCTTACGGTTAAGTGTTCAGCGACTACATCAAAGCCAGAGGTCTTAGACGAAAGTAGTCGGGCAAAATCTGAGCGATTAGAGCCTAAGGTATTACTGGTATAAGTTCCTTGTGATGACACGCTAGAGAAGCAGTATGGAATGGGTTGATGATTTGTAGAAAACATGAAGAAGCCAACATAGAAAGATTTACAGATTGACCGATTTTATTTAATGGGAGCCGAAGCTTTACTTTTAAACAGTGAAAGATTTAGCCCAACCTTTGAACTGCATCTACAGCTAAACTGTCAGGGATTTAAGAAAGCTGGTTGACGCTTACGGAGAGAAGAGGAGATGGAGAGCAAAAAGAAATGGGGAGACTCTTGAGAAAGAGGAAGGTCAATCAGCCAGTCCCCCCTGTCCCCTTTGTTTCTCTGTCCTCCAGTTAGCTTCACCCAACGATTGACGACCACATCCTCCTACAACCCCTCACCATCACCCAGCCTTAAGGTAACCAAGGGTATTGCCGATAATTAGGGGTACGCTTGTCCAGAAAAGCCTGTTTCCCTTCTGCCCCTTCCTCTGTCATGTAATAAAGCAGCGTGGCATTTCCGGCGAGTTCTTGAAGACCCGCTTGACCATCACAATCTGCATTAAAAGCAGCTTTCAAGCAACGGATAGCGATGGGGCTATGCGCTAGAATCTCATTCGCCCACTTGACCCCTTCCATTTCTAACTGTTCCACTGGTACCACAGTGTTAACCAAACCCATGTCCAGTGCCTGTTGCGCTGAATATTGGCGGCAGAGGAACCAAATTTCTCGTGCTTTTTTCTGACCCACAACTCTGGCTAGATAGCTAGCGCCAAACCCACCATCGAAGCTACCCACTTTAGGGCCAGTTTGACCAAAGATAGCGTTGTCAGCGGCAATAGTTAGGTCACAAATCAGGTGTAGGACATGACCTCCCCCGATCGCATAGCCTGCCACTAAGGCGATCACGACCTTAGGCATGGAGCGAATCAGGCGTTGTAAATCGAGTACGTTTAAACGTGGAACTCCATCATCACCAACATACCCAGCTTCGCCTCGTACGCTTTGGTCACCACCGGAACAGAAGGCATATTTTCCGTCCGTATGAGGCCCCGCACCCGTAAACAGGACAACGCCAATCCTCGTATCTTCACGGGCATTACAAAACGCGTCATACAGTTCAAATACTGTTTTGGGGCGAAAGGCGTTGCGTTTTTGCGGGCGGTTGATCGTGATTTTGGCAATACCGTCGGCTTTATGGTACAGGATGTCTTCGTAAGTTTTGGCGGTTTGCCAGTCAATTTGCATAAACTTCAGGTACTTCGAGAGTAATCACTACCAGGACTAGATTGAATCTATGACACAACCCGACCTAATACCACCCCTGCTCAACTAGATTCAGGAGCGAAATGCAGGGGATGATTGAATCGAGAATGCACTCAACAGCACAAGAGCAATGGGTGCATTCCAAAGCTGCACAAGTTCTTTTGAGAAGGGACAAAGGGGACAAGGAAGATAGGACTGAGAAGGAAAAATATATTTGCTTGCAATGGGATGCTCCCAGTGCGATCGCTTCACCAAATTCTTTACTAAACTAAAGGCTTATGCCATGAGTGCCTTAATCCCTTACTCTACAAATAGAGTGATTACACAAATCCCCCAAAGCATAAGTAGACCCAGAGGAAAACCCTCCGTTAGGGGATGGTAATGAGGGGTATGAGTACTGTCATAATGCTAGTACGTTCGTTTTTGAAGGGGGCAGTTACTGCACCCCAGTTTCAGGGTTGCCTAAAAAAGTTAGCGTGTAGAGTTCGCAACATCTGTGACTTTCAAAGGCACAAATCATCTTAAATTCATGTCTATCAAAAGAAATCTTTTGCAAAAGCAGCTAATCATGAATATCTTCCAGCGCTGAGGCAAGAACCTGTATCGCTAACTAACTTAATTTTGAGTGAGAAGCGAATAGGCCAAGTCAAGATGAGCCAACACTTTCAACCGACCAATCTCGACGAAAAACCCCTAGGCGGACGCTACAAAATTATTAGCAAGCTAGGAATAGGTGGGTTTGGTCGAACCTTTCTGGCGGAGGATTTGCACCTGCCAGGACATCCCCAATGTGTGATCAAACAGCTCCAACCTCAGACGAGTGAGCCTGAAACTCTGGTAATGGCAAGACGGCTGTTTGACACAGAAGCAGAAGTTCTTTATCAACTGGGAAGCCATGACCAAATTCCTCGTCTGTTGGCACACTTTGAAGATAATCAAGAATTTTATCTGGCTCAGGAATTCGTTGCAGGAGAGCCGTTAGCTAAAGAACTAGCTGGAAGTCATCTGTGGACAGAGTCTCAGGTGATTGATTTGTTGCAAGATATTTTGCAGGTGCTGGCGTTTGTCCATGAGCAAAACGTTATTCACCGCGACCTTAAACCCGCTAATTTGATTCGCCGCCATTGTGATGGCAAAATCGTACTCATTGACTTTGGCGCCGTCAAGCAAGTGAGTAGCCAAATTGTTAATCCTGAAGCCGGAGAAACGAATTTAACCATTTCTATTGGGACGAAGGGCTACATGCCCAACGAACAATTAGCTGGCACTCCTCGCTTTAGTAGTGATGTCTATGCTGTGGGAATGCTGGCTATCCAAGGATTAACCGGCGTTCACCCCAAACGCTTAGGTGAAGATCCAAAAACGAGTGAAATTCATTGGCGCGATCGCGCCCCCCATATCAGCCCAGAATTAGCCGATATTCTGGACAACATGGTGCGTTATGACTTCCGCGATCGCTACCCCACAGCGGCTCAAGCGCTAGAAGCACTTCAGGCTCTACCTAATTGGCGTCCAGCATCCCTGACTCCGCCAGAGTTACCAGCCTGCCAAGAACAGGAATCATCACCCAATCAGGAAATGCCACTTCCTCCCGATGAGACAGCGTTGACTGAGTTGGAAATGGGGCTAGAAGCCACTAACATCCGGGTATTTACGGCATCGACGGTGCAAACATCGGCTAGCCGTAATGAAATTACTGCGTCTTTATCTGATGTAGAACCTCCCCCACACCCCTCAGAAACCAGAGAGTCAAAGCACGCCTTACCAGGATTCATCCAGAGACGGTTCGTTAAATTCTGGCCTTGGTTGGCTGTTTTTGCGGCGGTGGGTGTAACCGTCGTAGCGACCAAAACGTTGTTACTTTCCTCCCAATTCGCTAGTCAAATCATTAATGTTTATAGTTTGCTTACGGATACTAGTACGCCAGAACCTACTCAGATACCGACTTTAACGCCTCAGCCTCCTGCTAAGCCCAAGCCAGAAAAACTGCTCAAGAAAGCAGAACATTTGAGAAAAGTTGGGCAGTATCAGAGAGCATTAACACTTTACGATCAAGTGATTGCCCTTAAGCCGAAGCTAGCTGAAGCCTATTGGGGTCGCTGTTACTGCTTGAACAAATTGCAAAAGCCCTCTCAAGCGATCGTGGCTTGTAATGATGCCCTCGATCTTAAGCCGAATTACCCAGAAGCATTATGGCTTAAAGGAGACGCTTATTTCCAGCAAAAGCTCGAAATAGAAGCCTTAGAACTTTATGAAAAAGCCACTAAACGTAAGCCGGATTTGGCTGAAGCCTGGGTGAGCTATGGCGTAGCACTTCAGTATGTGGGACGCTCCGCGGAAGCGATTCGGGCACTCGACAAAGCGATTGACCTGAATCGAAATTCTGCTGAAGCTTGGACAACTAAAGGTGAAGCGTTATGGAATCTCGGAGAAGCGGTTGAAGCGATCGCCGCTGTAGATAAGGCGCTCGAACTGCAACCGAACAATCCCAGAGCGATTAAAGTGCGCCAAGAGGCACACAAAGAACTCGGACAGTAAACATCCTTTATAGTTTAATATATATCATCAATTCCTTGTTTTTCTGTAGGGGTGCTTTACCAAAGTCACAAAGCTAAAAAGCTCGAATTTCTCCCCTACTTATGCTAAATCTGACTCCAGAAGCTCAAGCCCTACGTGAGCGAATTTCTCGTTACTCCGAGCCGACCCGCGACGAACTGGATAAAATTCTCAAAATAGAGTTTCAGTTTGTCCAGTTGTGGGATTTAATCTTGCGATTGTATCCTCTGGCTCCTCAAACCCAAGAAGCGATCGCTTGTTTAGAAGAATCCAGAACTTGGGCGGGACTGTCGGTTAAGCGAGGTCAACAGGAAGGGTATAAGCAGTCAGACTACCCAACTCAAGAAGATGTTTCCCAAGTAGACAGCCAATCGGTCGAATCTGTCTTTAATGTGGTATTTTATACCATTTTGAGTCGTTGTATTCCAAATCGAGAGATGGATTTAGCTCTTGCCCGATTGCATGACGCTAGAACGGCACTGAATCTTGAGACATCTGGCAACCTCATCACTCGTCTTCACGGCTCAAAAATTAGCACTTATAAAGTGGTCTGAGTGCATCCAGTTCGAGAACGAATTGAATCCCACATTCCGCCTTAGTCAAGTGTCACAGTACCTAAATGTAGGGAATGGGGAATGGGTAACAGCTCGGATAAGCTCTAATTCTTCTCCCCCAGCTTCCCCTACTCCCCCAGCTCCCTTGCTTTTTCAAGCAACTCTCTTCTTAACCGAGCAGTATTGGGGTGGGGTGCTTTGTATTTTTGTTAGAGGCCTAATTTTTGATGTAGCCTTACTGTAGTTTTGGGAGATTAGTATCCAGAATATTTCTCGCTCCTAACTCCTGTATTTTGACTGTACTATGGGATACCACTAGAAGGCCGATTAGCTGATCAGATATTAATTCCGCAAAAACACGTAGATAAATTCAGCAAATTTGCCGATTGCCATGTTTATAGAAAAGCTTAATATCGTGAAACTCAACTAGATTATTGGGCATTACACCCTTCTTTAGTCCAAAGACGCATAAAACTGGGGGCAGCGTGATATTGAAAAACTCTGATGATGATTCAGCAGACACGAATGATAAATCTATCAGTTGTCTCTCCAAATTATGGGCAAAAAAATATGTCCAGAATCTGGTTGAACTCGACCCTCTTAAGAGTAGCCGAGCTGAGCGAACCAGTCAGTTACTCACTTCTCTCCGGAATGCCAGTGTCCAAGCTTGGTTTAAAACAGAGACGCTACTCACATCTCAAGTGGAGCGGCATAAAATAGACCCTAAGCTAATAGACCCTTGGGAAATTTCCAAAGATGCTCACTATATTTATCAAAAGGCACTCTCAGCTTATACAGACAATGTGATTCCTAGGCGTCTATCAGTCCTAATTGCCTCAGATTTAGGTCGCATTCGGTATAAGTGGGCACAGATTGACCCGCGAGTTATTGGCTTTGTGAGTATGCAGTTTCACTACACGGGACAGATTTTACTTTCTGAACTAGTCACTCAGGAAAAGCTTCTCATTGGGGAATATTTTAAAGTTATTGATGACCACCTTTATATGCCGCTACAACGCGCTTATGAGGCAGCTGCAAAGTATGATTATGACTCCCCTCGGATTACCGCAGTTCAGCAACTTCTACCCGTCAGTACTGGAATCGCACGAAAGATTTGCCAGAGAGTAATTGAACTGTATCCTAATCATCGGTGTAATAGTGGGCTTTTGAGTCATCCAGCGGTACAAATTTCCACTGTTCGTGATGTAGAAATGTTCCAGGTTTATTTGTGGGTATGTAGTCTGGAAGGCAGTATTGCGGCAATTCAACAAGAGTTGTTTCCTTTGTGTGTAATGCTCTACCCCACTCTTAGGGTGTCATGGGAATTGATACGGCAAATGTTGCATCTGTTGAGAAAGGCAATGCGCCAGTACTTAACTATGGAACAGTGGCTAATGTTTCAGCCCTATTTTGAAGCAATTTGGGAGATGTTTTCACCCGAAGTGTTGTCCGAATTAAAGGATGAAGTCCATACCACTAACTGCGAGCAAGACTTCGCTTGGCAGTAAACAAGATACTCAACTTTCGCTTATCCTGAAAAGGAGGATGAAATGTTTTAGGACAGCCATGTTTCATCTTTCATCCTTTATTTTTCAGCCTTTAGTAAAACCATCCTATTGGGTGAGTGGAACAAGAATGTTGCTGAGACATACTAGTGAGTAGTAGGGGCACAGGGGCACTCGTTAGCGATGAAACTGATATCTATCTACATCACTACAGCAATAAGTTTGGGGCTTTCCACGGCTGGTTTATTGAGTCAACAAAGAGCTGCGATCGCTGGGCAAGAGTTCACGGCTCTAACTCCTGCCCAAACTGAACATTTGTATCGGGATTTAGTTCCCTCTCGATCTCAAGATTTTTTCAATGAAGGCAGGGAGAACTTTGAGAGAGAAATTCAAGTTCTCTATCAAAGCCATATTTCTGGCAATGAACCGATTCTTAAGGTTAAAGAGGTTCCAGAGATTCCTCAACCCGAATGGCATCCCTCATCTAGCCAAAACCCTGATGTTCTGCCTGATTCTCTCCACCCGTCTCCTGTAAATCCTCGAAAAGTCTTTATATACAAACTTTCAACCCGAGTACCAAGAGATCGCGCCAAACAGCAAAAATAGACAGCCGCCGATGCCGGTGACGGTTCGTTCGGAAATTCGCCCCGCAATGAGACGCCCCCCAATGACTGCGATCGCGGCACAAATTCCATGTCCTAAAATGGCTCCGGTAGTGACGCCTAGTGCTGAATTCGATGCAGCCAGAGCAATGGTAGCAATTTGGGTGCGATCGCCCCACTCAGCGAGAAAGGTTAAAACAAAAGCTTCTGATAAAATCATCCAGGGAGTTTTGCGCTTGGGCTGTTTTAACTCTGCTTCTTTCACCGTTGTCATGGCTTCTTCAGCTATAGCATCGTCTGATTTTGCAGGCATTTCACTGGCTTCATACAATAGCTTCAGCCCAAAACCCACGAATAAAGCAATTTCTGCGTAATGAATCCAACTCGCTGGCAGCAATGATACTGCTCGTCCTAATAAAACGGACAGAATTGTCATTGCCGCCAAAGCAGCCAAGACACCAAGAAACACTAAACGCCGAGAATGGCGCATGGCAAGAATTACGGCAATAAAAAAGGTTTTATCGCCTAATTCAGACACTGTAATTAGTAATAAACCTGCCGTAAAAGCTGTTAGCACTTTCTCAAACTCCTCAGTATTTTTTACCTTTCCTGAGTGAGCTTGATGAGGGCAATAACACTCCACCAAGCTCACATCAGTTGTGAACTTAGTGAAGGTCTCGCTTGCAAATAATAGTTAGCTATTAGTCCTTAATGGCGTAGGATTTATCAATATCCGACTAGACATTAACAGCTAATCATTCACTTGTCACCTGAACCAGGTTCATCACCAGCGTGTTGATTCAGGTGGGCTGGTAAGGGTTTTACCAGCAGCTACTCCCCTTCAATCTGTGTTTATCTTACTACACATAAGTTTATTAATGAAGAGGAATCCTCTATTTTTTTAATAGTTTTTTTTAATCTATTAATCTCTTCAGATTTTTATCATTTTTGATTCATTTTTGATTCATTTTTAGGCTTAATTCTCTCCTACCTGCCAGCCTCACAAGGGAATGTACACGCATCAATAGTCAATAGTCGGAAGTTCCCCTAACGGAGAACCTCCGCCTGTTCAATACTTCCGCTCTTGCGGCTCAAACCTAGTAATTGTTAAGGGTCGGTAGTTCAAATCAATGGCAGCAGGTGAATAAAACGCCATTGTATGTTTGAGGAAATTAGCGTCATCTCGCTGAGGATAATCTTCGCGAGAGTGAGCCCCACGGCTTTCTTTGCGGTTCAGGGCGGAAGTGAGGATAATTTCTCCAACTAACATTAGGTTGCTCAGTTCCAAGGCTTCGATGAGTTCGGTGTTCCAGCAAGTCCCTTTGTCATCCAAGTAAATTTGCTGGTATTGCTGTTGCAGTTGTTTGAGTTGGTTTAATCCTTCGCGCATGATGTCTTCTGTGCGGAAGACGCCGCAGTGTTCGGTCATGCAGTCTTGGAATGCTTGACGCAATTGACTGATGCGAGTGGTTCCGGATTGTTCTAGAAGGGCATTGATTTGGTTTTGGGCCGCACTGAGGTAGGATTGCTCGTTGAGGTCAGGTAATTTCCGGTTTTTGACGTATTGTGCGATCGCAGCCCCTGTTCTTTTGCCGTAGACCACACACTCTAACAAGGAATTACTGCCCAGTCGGTTTGCCCCGTGTACGGAGACACAGGCACATTCACCCGCTGAAAAGAAGCCTTCAACTAGCCCCTCATTCCCGCTACGCACCTGTCCATCCGTGTTTGTTGGTATCCCACCCATCGAATAGTGAACTGTTGGTCGCACGGGTATGGGTTGATGTACTGCGTCAATGCCTAGCAGGCGGTGAGCTTCTTCCCAACAGAAGGGAATTCGACTCATAATCTTCTCCCGACCCATGTGGCGCAAGTCAAGATAGATAAAGGGGCCACCAGCACTGCCATCAGGATTGATACCCCGTCCGGCACGAATTTCACGAACGATCGCTCTAGAGGTAATATCACGAGGAGCCAGTTCCATCTTACCGGGAGCGTACTCTGCCATGAAGCGATCGCCATTACTATTAATCAGATACGCTCCTTCACCGCGTACCGCTTCAGACAGCAGGACACCCACCGGATACATCCCTGTCGGGTGAAACTGCACAAACTCCATATCTTCTAAGGGCACACCTGCAACAGCGGACATGGCTAGACCATCACCTGTAGAGGCAAAGTCATTGGACGTTGTATTAAAAACTCGTCCATAACCTCCGGTAGCAAACATCACAGCTTTAGCCCGTACCACGCAAAGTTGGCTGTCCCGAACGCGGAACATCACCACGCCTTTGACCTGAGCCTCTTCTAAAATCAGCCGCATCACATACCACTCATCGTAGAGCTGGACACCGTTACGCTTTAGGTTGTTAACCAGTTCGTGCAGAATGGCATGACCTGTTTTATCTGCCGCGTAGCAGGTGCGGCGTTGGGAATGTCCGCCAAAGGCTCGTTGGGCAATTCGACCATCGGACAAGCGAGAAAACAGCACTCCCATGTGCTCGAGATCGATAATGACTTCTGGAGCTTCACGAGTCAAAATTTCTACCGCATCTTGGTCTGCCAAATAGTCAGAACCTTTTACCGTATCAAAGGCGTGAGTTTCCCACGTATCCTCGGCATCCACATTCTTCAGGGTGGCAGCGATGCCTCCTTGTGCAGCGACGGAGTGAGAACGAATGGGGTGAGTTTTGGCAACGAGAGCAACATCTAAATTGGGTGCAGTGCGTTTAATTTCCAAAGCGGCGCGACATCCAGCTAATCCGCCCCCGACAATAATGACATCGTGTTCTAGCATCGGTTTCTTCTGTAATTAGTCAAAGTTATTCCTGTTAAGTTTTTGACTACAGGGAAGCTTCTACAGCTTCTAGGTCAATAGTTTCTAGATACCTAGGTGGACATAAATCAAATAAAGGTAACTGTTTCTTTTCTACGCCCCATGCCCCATGCCCTATGTCCTATCCTCACACTGATATTTAACACTTTTCAGACATTCTCTTAAAAAACTCCCCACCAAAAGGCGGGGAAATTCTTAAGGCTGTGTTCGTTACTCCTGAAAATAATTCTTCAACTAGTTGCCTGAAGAGGTTTCTGATTCGGTGAGTTGCCACGAACAGTCTCAGTCGTTTGCTCTTCATTCATCGGCGCAAACTCAATATGATTGAGTAGAGTAGTCACGAAGGCAAAGAGCAAGAAAGGCAGAGACAGTACTAAAATGAGTCCGACAGTAGCTAGGGCATAAATTTGGCGCTCGGCACTCCACAGCGCTAGCGCAGACGCAAGGCTGAGGAAAATGACAATTAACCAAATGATGATTTGTCCATAGATGTCGCCAAAGCTCAGAGTGCAGATCAGACGATACTTACTCAACTTATCCATGTCCTTCCTCGACATATTTCTTTAAAATTAAGGATAAGCCTCTCACTCAAAATTGGGTCATTTCTCAATATATTTTTAAAGATATTATTTAAAGAATTTGCAACATCGCTTTACAAATATTGATTGGCAGTTCGATCAGATGCCTGCCTTGAAACTAGTGGTTCATGTCATTGGTTCTGGTCGGTTAGGTCTAGTTCGTAGTAAGCGCTCAACTCGCTGAAGCGCTTACTACAAACTCCTAAGAATTAATGCCATAAAGTACTAGTTTGCAATATCACTTTACAAATTTTGAGTGGTAGATGTAATAATTATTGGCTTTGAAAATAGAAGTCAACAGTCAGAGGAGAGAAATTTTATTCTTCGTTGTATATAAAGCAGACGGAGTCTATTTGTTCCTAATTCCACCGAAGAATTCTCTATGCGATGAACTCGGACAACGAAAGAAAAAATAGCCTCCCTTGACTCCTGACTTTTTTACGGGCGTTAGTGAAGCCATGCCGAAGGCCATACAGCTGCTCACCCCAACGACTCCTGATCCCTGACTCTTAACAGCCTTTCTTCCGTCGAATCACCCCTGATGACTCACCTCAGTCATGAACTGAGCTGCATATCACTTTGAACTTGCACTTGCTGAAGACTTCTTCTTTGTGCTAGTCGAGGAGGTCGTCTTTTTCCCCGTTGTCTTGCTCGTGCCAGATGACTTCTCGGTTGTTGACTGACTCTTTTTTGAGCCTGCTGACTTACTCGACTTACTGCCTGACTTCTTGGTAGACGCCTTCGCTTGTAAAGCCTCCAACGCCTTTTCCAGGGTCATATCTTCTACAGATTGACCTTCTGGCAGAGCCGCATTTGTCTTCCCGTGCTTGACATAGGGGCCATAGGGGCCGTTGTAAATGTTCACCGGTTCGCCATCTTCGGGATGAGTCCCCAGTTCTCGTAATGGAGTCTTGGACTTGCTTGCGCCGCCACTACGTCCTTTTTTCGGTTCAGACAAAAGTTCTAATGCACGTTCTAAGGTAATGGTCAAGACATTGTCTTCAGCTTTTAGGGAGCGATAGTCTTTCCCCTCCTTGCCTTGGTCATGAACCACATAAGGGCCAAACCGTCCCAGACTTGCTTGAATTTTGCCACCTGTCGCCGGATGAGTGCCTAAGGTGCGGGGGAGAGCCAAAAGACCCACCGCCATATCTAAGGTGACATTTTCCAGAGTAACGCCCTTGGGTAAAGAAGCCTGCTTGGGTTTTTTGTTCTCCTCAGATTTTTCACCCAGTTGTACATAGGGCCCATAAGGGCCAATCTTGCCATAAATCGGCTCCCCAGTTTCTGGATGCAGCCCTAGTTTATCGGGCCCTTCTGTTTTTTGACGCAGCAGTACCTCCACCTGCTCTGGGTCTAATTCAGCCGGCGTCACGTCCTTGGGGATAGAAGCCGTCACGACCCCATCTCCATTCTCGGCTTCAATGTAGGGGCCAAATCGACCAATTCGGACTTTGGCATTTAGGTCGTCTAGTTCGACGGTGCGGGCTTCATTGGGGTCAATCTGGTTCTCTTGTTCTCTAACCTGAACCTCTAGTCCCTTCTCTCCTAAGTAAAATTCCCTCAAGTAGGGTAACCATTCGGCTTCACCACTAGAGATTTCATCAAGAGTCTGCTCCATCTGGGAAGTGAAGCTCGTGTCTACCAGGTTGGGAAAGTACTTTTCTAGCAAGCCGGTGACAGCAAAGGCGGTGAACGTAGGAACCAAAGCGTTGCTGCTCATTTGGGCGTAGCCCTTATCCACGATCGTGTCAATGATGCTGGCGTAGGTACTCGGACGACCAATCCCTTCACTTTCTAGGGTTTTCACCAAAGAGGCTTCGGTATAGCGTGCTGGAGGTTGGGTTTCATGACCATCTGCCTCGAGTTCCAGGCAGTTGGGATGGTCGCCTACCTTCAGGGGTGGCAAAATGACTTCCTGGTCTTCCAGGGCGGCTTCTGGGTCATCAGAGCCTTCCACGTAGGCGCGTAGGTAACCGGGGAAGTCGATACGCTTACCACTGGCGCGAAAACCCGCATCTTCCACTTGGATCTGAACAGCAATTTGGGTTTGCCTGGAGTCTGCCATTTGGCTGGCAACGGTGCGCTTCCAAATTAAGTCGTAGAGTGCAAGCTCTCGACCACTCAGACCGGTTTCTTTGGGGGTACGGAATGTGCTACCGGCTGGGCGAATGGCTTCGTGTGCTTCTTGTGCCCCTTTGCTTTTTGTGGCGTACTGCCGAGCCTGAGGGCTGAGAAATTGTTTGCCGTACTTTTGCTCGACGCAACTCCGTGCTGCTGCGATCGCTTGGTCTGACAAATGTACGGAGTCTGTCCGCATGTAGGTAATATACCCTTGCTCGTACAAACTTTGAGCAATTCGCATGGTGTCACGAGCCGACAAGCGCAGTTTGCGGTTGGACTCTTGTTGTAGGGTCGAAGTCGTAAACGGCGCAGCAGGTTTACGGGTAACGGGACGTTCTTCTAAGTCTGTAACTGTCCAGGTTTTATCGAGTAGGCGTTCTCGCAGTTGTCTGGCTTCGACTTCATTCAGCAATCTAACCTGCCGACCCGCAATAATTTGACCCGTGTTGGGATCGAAGTCGCTGCCGGTTGCGACCTTAACACCTGCTAGAGTAACGAGCCGTGCCTCAAAATGGGCTTTTTCCTGCTCTAAAGTAGCCTTCAAGTCCCAGTAGCTACCCTGACGGAACGCCCGACGCTGACGTTCTTTATTCACCAGAAGGCGCACGGCGACCGACTGAACACGACCCGCCGATAAGCCCCAAGCAATTTTCTTCCACAGTAGGGGAGAGAGGGTATACCCCACCAAGCGGTCTAAAATCCGTCGAGTTTCTTGAGCGTGGACAAGTTGCTCGTCGATATCACGACAATTTTTCAGCGCTTTCTTAATTGCTTCTTCAGTGATTTCATGAAACACCATCCGCTTGGTGGGAATTTTGGGTTTAAGCACTTGCAGCAGATGCCAACTTATGCTCTCCCCTTCGCGATCTTCGTCTGTAGCGAGAATGAGCTGAGAAGCGTCTTTCAGGGCGTCTTTGAGTTGTTGAACAACTTTCTTTTTATCTTTAGGAATGACATACAGGGGTTCAAAGTGACGCTCTACATTCACTCCCAGCTGTGCCCATTTTTCCTCTTTTACGGATGCCGGAATTTCACTGGCGGACTGAGGGAGATCGCGCACATGACCCATCGATGCCTCAACGCGGTAGCCAGAGGGCAAGTAATTGCGGATGGTCCGTGCTTTCGTGGGAGATTCGACAATGACGAGGGTTGACATGGCAACTTCCGGAAAAATAGCAGCTGGCTAAACAGTCAAATTGAATGAACAGGGGGCGGAATGTCAATAGGGTTCGGGGATAATGAGGTTGTAAGGATGACCAACGGGAAGCGTCAGGGTAGCAACTCCACCTTGAGAATCGCCAACCTTATTGCTAAATGTAGCTTGTCTCTACTTATAGCTGATAACAAGGGCGACCCCCACTTCTCCGGATTGTGCCAGAATGGAGGCCGAGTTGGCTCAGGAGTATGGTATGCCCAGCGCCGCATTACACGACAGCGTAGGCTTTGAGTCGCTCTCCGGTGCGGTTGTATACACAATTAGTTGCATACAAGGACTGAAAGAGCGAACCTCTAGGCGCGGTTACAGTAGAGAGAGCGTATACTCATCCCCACATTCACAAAATACCAACAAGCTCGACAGGTATTTCTGTGTCCCGACTGACGTAGTTTCTCACCACTACTAACCTACTGCATAGCCGTTTATTTGGGATAAGAAAGAAAAACTTAGAAGTTCGACAAGTACTCAGTAGGTCGGTGAAATTAAACATCACTGTGAGAGCTGGACATGGGGCATGGGGCATAGAAAACAAGCAGTTACGTTTATTTATGTCCACCTACTTAATTTCAGAAATTGGCTACGAACGAAGTTGCCTAGGGTTACCCGTGTAGTCAGTGGATTATTGGTAGGAATACACGCTATTAAAACCCGATATCGATTCGATTCCAATGCTAATGAAACGTCAGGAGAAAAAATTTATTAGTTAAAAATAACCTGCTCTAGCACGGAAATAATTCATACTTTGCAGATGTTATCTGATGTAAAACCCGCTAGTGAGGTAATTCAATAGTTGACTGGGGAAATTGATTTGGACGACTTTTCTAGGCCAACTTAAACTTGAAATGACCCATCAGTCGCAGAGCCGGGTTACATCACTAACATGAATCTTTCTGACCAAGTGGTTGCGATCACCGATAAGATAAAAAAGTTAATGTAGAAGCTGACATAACCATAGACAATAGCTATAGAACCTATGGATTTTGCCAATCTTGCTGCCCAGCTAAATGCCGGGGTAATTTTGCCAGAGGGAATTGTTCTAATTACCCTCATGCTGGTTTTATTGATTGACCTGATTTCTGGCAGGAGTGCCGCTAAAACACTTCCCTATATCGCCATTGGGGGTCTTCTGGCTGCCATAGTCGCCTTGTACTATGAGTGGAGTGTTACCGATTCAATATCTTTCCTAGGAGCGTTTAATGGGGATGCCCTGAGTATCGCCTTTCGCGGCATTGTTGCCCTGTCCACTGCTGTAACCATTTTGATGTCCATTCGCTATGTACAGCAGGCTGGCACTTCTTTAGCAGAGTTTATCGGCATTTTGCTTAGTGCGACCTTGGGAGCAATGTTCCTATCTGGCGCAAATGAGCTGGTGACGATTTTTATCTCCTTGGAAACGTTAAGTATTTCATCGTACCTATTGACGGGTTACATGAAGCGTGACCCCCGTTCCAATGAGGCGGCGCTGAAATATTTATTGATTGGGGCATCCAGTTCGGCAGTCTTTTTGTATGGCGTCTCGTTGCTGTACGGGTTGTCTGGAGGAGAAACGAACTTAAATGCGATCGCCAACAATGTCGCTACTCTAGAGTCTGGTCAATCGTTGGGAATTTTGATTGCGTTAGTCTTTGCGATCGCAGGGATTGCCTTCAAAATCTCAGCGGTGCCTTTTCACCAATGGACACCTGACGTTTACGAAGGTTCTCCTACTCCCGTAGTTGCCTTCCTTTCGGTTGGTTCCAAAGCAGCCGGTTTTGCTCTGGCCATTCGTTTATTGACTACTGCCTTCCCGTTAGTGGTCGAACAATGGCATTTTGTCTTTACAGCTCTTGCTATCTTGAGCTTGGTCTTGGGGAACGTTGTCGCCCTCACCCAAACCAGCATGAAACGGATGCTAGCCTATTCTTCTATCGCTCAGGCTGGTTTCGTCATGATTGGTTTAATTGCCGGGACGGATGCCGGTTACGCCAGCATGATTTTTTACATGTTGGTTTATTTATTTATGAACTTGGGCGGCTTTGCTTGTGTGATTCTCTTCACCTTGCGCACCGGAACTGATCAAATCAGTGAATACTCTGGACTTTATCAGAAAGACCCTCTTCTGACTTTGTGCTTGAGTATTTGTTTACTCTCCTTAGGTGGAATTCCGCCTTTGGCAGGATTCTTCGGTAAAATCTATCTGTTCTGGGCCGGCTGGCAAGCTGGAATGTATGGTTTAGTCTTGCTGGGCCTAGTGGCTAGCGTGGTTTCAATTTACTACTACATTCGTGTCGTTAAGATGATGGTGGTAAAAGAACCCCAAGAGATGTCTGACGCTATCAAGAATTACCCAGAAATCCGCTGGAATCTTCCAGGAATGCGTCCCTTGCAAGTGGGTTTAGTACTGACTCTGATAGCCACGTCTCTAGCTGGAATCTTGTCGAATCCTCTGTTCACCTGGGCGAATGATTCAGTTACCCGTACCCCAATGTTGCAACAAGCGGTGATTACGACTCGGCAGCCCGCTGTTAGCCTTGAACCGTCAACGATTAATACTCAGCAGTTTCAGTGAAAACGGAACTTTGGGACGTTGTATAGGGGCAATTTTTTACAGTTTCCCCTTCCAATAACCAAGCGCCTGGCCTAAAGGTCGGGCTTTTTTGTATTCAGGCTGGTTAAGTAGGTACGCTTCAGGTAAGAATCATCACTAAGTTAGGAAAGACAGCCATACTAATTTTCAGTTGCATACAGCTATTGTCTGCTAGCTTACTAATTTGATTTGCTGGAAATTATGGCGAGTTTTACAATAGAAGGAAATATTGTCCAGTTAATCAACAAGGAACGGGTTCCTCAATCCAGTTGGGACAGGCTTTTCGGCCCATCCCACAAGATTTATGTCAACAACGCTAGTGCAAACTGGATGTGGAACAGCTTATGAGGCGATCGCTCAGCGAAAAGTTACAAATAAAACGTTTCAGATGGCCTCAAGCCCTTAAATTGAGGTTATAAGGCTTGAATCCATTCACGTACCTCGTATTCAGTCCAAATGCCATTTTGCCAGTAGGGGTCAGACTCAATCAGCTGGCACACCGTAGCTTCGTCTTCTGCCTCATAAATACCAAAGACTTGAGTTACATCCTTTGTGGGGCCAATCGTAATCAAAACACCCGATTCTTTTTGCTGGGCAAGCCCATCAAGATGTGCTTTTCGATAAGGCTCGCGCTTCTCTAGAACGCCCTGGCAATAGCTTCCCCACATGACATATTTAGGCATAAACAATCTGAAAATTAGAACGGTGAAAATTAGAACGTTGAAAGTTAGAGCGTTGAAGGTTGAAGGTTAGAGAGTTGAACGTTGGAAAGCTGAGTATGGAAAGTTACTAAAGACAACCTTCAAACTGCCAACTTTCAACGTTCAACCCATTGACCAACCTGCCAACTTTCAACCTTCAACGTTTCAACCTGCCAACTCTTTAAATTCTGAGAGTGACGCCGAATTTTTCCACTAAGGCTTCTCGAACTTTTTGATGGAGTGATTCGACCTCTTCAGCAACCAGGGTGCGATCGCTAGCCCGATAGACTAGCCTAAACGCCAAACTGCGCTGTCCCTCCGGAACTGATTCTCCTCGGTATTCATCAAACAATTGTACCGACTCCAATAACGGTTTACCCGCATTGAGGGTTAATCGTTCAATTTCTGCTACAGAGACTTTTCGAGGAGCAAAGAACGCCATATCTCGGTCAGATGCCGGGAAGGTGGGATAGGGTTGGAAGCGGGGAGTCAGGCGTTCCTCCTGAGCCAGAGCATCCAAAATCACATCCAAGTCCAACTCAAACGCATAAACAGCATCGGGAAAACCACGTTCGGAGCGCAACTGAGGATGAAGCTGACCAAATCTCCCCAAACTCTCGCCCTGCAACCACAAGGATGCCGTACGTCCTGGGTGAAAGCGATCATCTTGCCGATTGGGTTGATACTCGACACTCAAACCCAAGCGTTCAAAGACACTGTCTATTACTCCCTTCGCCTCGTACCAAGTTAGAGGTGACTCATTTCCTCCCCTAACCCATCGCCCTTTACTAGGGTCGCCTCCCAAAATCCCGGCGACATTGTCCATTTCTTGTAAACCTTCTTCTTCTCGCGAGAAGATGCGACCGATCTCGAAGCCGTTGAGGATACCGTTCCCTTGCTCTAAGTTGTACTGACAGGCATCAATCAACCCAGACAGTAAATCGCTGCGCAGAGCGGAGTATTCGGCAAACAGAGGATTCGCTAGCTGAACTTGCTGCTCGTCTTTTGGCTTCACCAACGAGTAATGCACTAATTCTGTCAGTCCAGCCGCCCGGAATGCTTCTCTCAGCTGCCGCATCAATTGCTGCTCTAGAGAAAGATAACCGGGTTCCGTTTTATCGGGTAAATCTTCGCAGAAGTTGTCGTAGCCGTAGAGACGGGCAACTTCCTCAATCAAGTCAATTTCCCGCTCCAAGTCCCGATAGCGGTAGGGGGGGACAGCGACTGTCCACTGCGTTTCCTCCTCAGATGTGCTGCGCTTGAGTTGGCAGCCAAGAGCTGTGAGAATACGTTCCACATCGTCTGGGAGAATTTCGCCAATTTCGTCATCCACTTCCACCGGCCCCAAAACTTGATTCAGGCGGTCAAGACGTAACTCAATTGAGCGTGCCCAAGTGGAGGGATCGGGGCGAGTGTCGGCAATTTCTTGGGAAATGGGGTTTCCATCTGCGAGTTCGCTGATTAAGGAGATCGCGCGTCTGGCTGCAATGCCTAACTCAGCCTGATTTACACTGCGTTCGTAGCGAGTAGACGACTCGGTGCGTAACCCTTGACTCCGAGCTGAACGACGAATGGCTACCGGCTCAAATAGTGCGGCTTCTAAGACTAGATTATGAGTACCCTCATAAACTTCTGTTTCTTCGCCTCCCATCACCCCAGCCAAAGCCACGGGTTTGTCGTTTGCTGTAATTAACAATGTTTGGGGTTGGAGGGTTCGAGTTTGACCATCCAGCGTCTTCAGCGATTCTCCATTATTGGCGAAGCGAACACCAATGGTTAAGGCATCTCCTCCAGCCACCGCTTTGAGGCGATCGCGGTCAAACGCATGAAGTGGCTGACCCCATTCCAACAAAACGTAGTTGGTCACATCTACGACATTGTTAATCGGTCGTACCCCAGCCGCTTGCAAACGCCGTTGCAACCAATCTGGAGAAGGAGCAATCTTGACCGCTTCAATCACCGTGCCTATGTAAGCTGGACAGGCAACCGGTTCAGAGATTTTTAAACTTAGACCCCCGGCTCCTGACGGAATCGACAGTTCTGGCGGTTGTGGCAACTTTAAGGTCGCTCCCGTCAGGGCTGCCACTTCTCTTGCCACTCCCACCATACTCAGAGCATCAGCGCGGTTTGCTGTTGCCGTCAAATCCAAAATGACATCTTCCAGATCAAGGAGCGGACGCACGTCACTCCCTAGGGTAAGATTTTCCTCTTCAAAGATGTGAATGCCAGCCGATTCTTTCGCCAATCCGAGTTCCGCTAAGGAGCAAATCATTCCTTCCGAACGAACGCCCCGCAGTTTGGATGCGCGAATTTTCAGATCGACTGTGGGTAGGTAGGTGCCTGTAGTAGCAACGGGGACAAAAGCTCCTGCCCGGACATTCGCCGCGCCACAGACAATGTTTAATGGCCCATTAGTATCCCCAATATCTACTTGACAAACTCTCAACTTGTCTGCATTTGGGTGAGGTTGTACATCTAAAACCTTCCCCACCACAACGCCATCGGCTAACATCCGGCGATCTTCGATGTCTTCTACCTCAAACCCTGCCATCGTCAGGGTTTCGGCTAGCTCTTCTGGAGCTAGGGTCACGTCCACCAGTTCTTGTAGCCAATTTAAAGAGATACGCATTAACTCTTAGCTTTCACCTACCTTCGATGTGATTATTGTACAAATAAGACGAGCCTGAGAGATTGGAAGACGCTCACCCCTTTTGCCTCTCTCCCCCTCTCTCTATCTTCGGTTCTGCTGTTGCTGACTTTATAGAAGCTTAAAATACAATAGATTTATCTTTAGCAACTCTTTACAGGAATTCGGGGAAAGTTAACGCGATCTAGCGTCATCCAGGCCCAAGTCGAGATGAAAAGTAGGATATCCTGGTTTTAAATCAGATTTCATCCTCAGGCTTGCCCCAGCGAGGATGCATTCGGCGGTGCGTTTCCCAAAAAAAGCCAGTTTGTTAAGCCGGGTGCTTCGATACAAAAGGTTTCGTCCCCTACGGACAACGCCCCATCGGTGACGCTGAATGAGCTACTGCTTAAATCCTGCCTGTCCTCAGCCTAAAAATCCAGAACACGTCGAGACCTGTCAGACGTGTGGTTCCAAACTATTGTTGCGCGATCGCTACCGCGTCCTAAAAGCATTGGGTCAAGGCGGATTTGGAGCCACCTTCCTAGCCCAGGACGAATCGCTGCCTGGAGACCCTTGCTGCGTAATCAAACAACTGCGTCCGGCGACGACCGGCTCGCACATCATCCCGATGGCGCGAGAGTTGTTTGAGCGAGAAGCGAGAACCCTGGGTAGGATCGGGAACCATCCCCAAGTACCGCGACTGTTAGATTATTTTGAAGACAATCAACAGTTTTACCTGGTTCAGGAGTACATCAGCGGCTCAACCTTGCAACAGGAAATCAAACGATCGGGAGCCTTGAGTGAAGCGGGGGTCAAACAGTTCTTGAGTGAAATCCTGCCGCTGTTGCAATACATCCACAGTTGTCAGGTAATTCATCGGGACATTAAACCCGCCAACTTAATTCGTCGCGAGCAAGATGGTAGACTCGTTTTGATTGATTTCGGTGCGGTGAAAAACCAAGTGAATGCTGCCGCCGCCAACGCCTCAGAGCAGACAGCTTTGACCAATTTCGCGATCGGTACTCCAGGTTTTGCTCCCCCAGAGCAGATGGCCTTACGCCCAGTTTATGCCAGTGACATTTATGCCGTGGGCGTTACTTGTATTTATTTGTTGACAGGGAAATCCCCCAAAGATTTAGATTACAATCCGTCAACGGGTGAAATGGTCTGGCAGAAATATGTGCATGTCACCGACCATTTGGCTGAAGTCTTGAAAAAAATGCTTGAGGCTTCAGTTCGTCATCGTTATCAATCGGCTACAGATATCATGAGAGCGCTTGATCTGGAGCCTTATTTTGATACATTGTCACAAGGTTTAGCGACTCAACCGAATAATTCTCCACAAGGCTTCAACAGCCAAACCTTCTACTCCGGGGATTTAGGTGTACAGAGTTCTCCTTCTGCTCCTACAACGGCTACTGAAAAGTTAGCCATGGCAATTCGGGCGCGACGTGCCCGCCAAGAACAAAGCGGTTCCTATACCACCGGCATACAGCGCAGCCGGAATATTCCCAATCAACGCGCTTCGACCAATCTACTCCGCAGCGATGGCGGTATGACAGCAGGCAAGCCGAGGATGCCGGCTAAGTTAGATGCTAATACTGTTTTAACGGCCTATATGAAGGGTAGGAGGGATTTTGCTTCCTTGGATTTGAGTGGGCTGGATCTGCATAAAAGTGACTTATCAGGGGGAATTTTCCATCAATCAAAGCTGGTAAGAACCAATCTCCAGGGAGCAGATTTATCAAATGCTGATTTTGGTCGGGCTAGTTTAAGTCGAGCCAACTTACGAGATGCCATTTTAGGTCGAGCTTATTTGAGTTATACCGATTTGGAATTGGCTGACTTGCGTGGGGCCGATCTCAGCTATGCGTATCTCAATCATGCAAATCTTAAAGGAGCCAATTTGTGCGGCGCTAATCTCTCGAATGCCAAAATCAGCGAGGAACAGTTAGCGCAGGCCAAGACGAATTGGGCAACGGTATTACCTAGCGGTAAGCGAGGTTTTTGGTAAAGCACAAACGGCTGATTTCTGGGTCGAGAATCACTCTGGCGAATTGATGAATCCAGGGTCAGGAGTCAGAAATTTTTATACGTTCTGGTGTAAGCCGTTGATCATCGGCTACAAATCAACCAATTTATGTAATTTGATAGAAAACTAGCAAGCGATCGCCTCGTTAGCATGATTGTCACTAGTGCTATCTAATTTGAGTTCGATGAACCTCTCCCCCCTGCCCCCTCTCTCCGACGCGACGAGAAGTCAGGAAATGCTCAGGGTTTGAATCCCCTCTTTGGGGCTCACGAGGGGTTTGGGGAAGAGTCTTTTAGCCTCTGTCGAACTCACGTTATCTAGGTTAAGTACAACCTAGGTCGCTAGCCTTAGTAAACCTGAATTGAAATTGAAAAATAATCATGCAAATTCCCTTAGAAATTACCTATCTAGATGTAGAAAAAACTGACGCTCTTGAGACGTTAATCCATGAAAAGGTCGCTAAACTTGAGCAGGTATGCGGCTACATGAATAGCTGCCGTATAGCGTTGGAAAAAACCCACGACAGTCCCAGAAGTGGTTCTCCCTATCGAGTACGCATAGACATAACTGTGCCGCCAGGGCACGAAATTGCTGCTGTCAAAAATCCCGGAGAAGGCGAAAAGTACGATGCACTGGAAGCAGTGATTCGCAGTGCCTTTGACGCCGCACGTCGGCAACTGGTCAAACTCACTGAAAAACAGCGCAGTGAGGTCAAGACTCACCCTGAACAAGACATGGGCGCCGTTGTCACTAAGCTATTCCCGGAGCAGGGATACGGCTTCATCAGGAGCCTAGACAGTGATGAGGAAATCTACTTCCACCAGAACAGTGTGATCAACAATGACTTCGAGCGCATAGAAGTTGGTACAGGTGTACGATTTGTTGCTCAACAAGGGGAGGAAGGCTTGCTGCACGCGAGTACTGTGCAGATTGTTGATAAGCCGGGTGCAAATGTTTCCCAAGCTGGCGAGGCTCCGATTGAGCCACCTCTAGGCTGGAAGTAGTCAGGGAGGTTGGTAATAAGTAATGGGTAATGGGTAATAGAACAACTAAGTACCCATTACCTATGAGCTTGATTAGGGACAATTCCAGTAGGTGAACCAACTTGTAAAACTTGCACGAGTTCACCTGCTGGGATAGAGGTTTGACCGACTGGCACAATAGCAAGACCCGTCGTTTGCGCTAGGTTAATTAAATTGCCGGAGCTATGACTTCCACCAGCCAGATGAAATTCGTAAATACCCGCAGAGTCTAATTGCAAACGCCCCCACAGGTAGCTTTCTCGACGTCCATCTGAGCGGAGATCATGACGGGTTCGCGCTTGCACTATCAGGGGACTCCAAGCCTCCTGAGCCAAACCTGACAGCTTGGCAAGAGCTGGTTGTACAAACCGCCAACAACAAACTAAGGCTGAAACCGGATTTCCCGGTAGGCCAAAATACAACACTGAACGATTTAGCCCTCCCTGAGCAGAGGAAGGGGCAAACTTAGCTACAGTAAGGGGTTTACCGGGTTTGATGGCAACAGAGCGGATGTGAATTTCGGCACCTAGATCAGTCAGAATTTGATCAACATAGTCATAATCTCCCACCGAAACGCCGCCTGTGGACAGAACAATATCTGCTGCTGGGAGTGCTTGCGTGATTGCTGCCTCTAGTAACTTTGGCTCATCACGAACGATGCCTTGAACTTGGGGAATTCCGCCACGCAATGCTACCCAAGCGGCGAGAGCATACTGATTAGAGTCCACAATCTGACCCGGTTGCAAGGTCTGATCAGGCGTTACTAGTTCATCCCCAGTTGAGAGAATTGCTACCCTCGGACGCCGATAAACCGTCAGTTGAGTACATTGTGCTGCTGCTAATACGGCAATTTCTGCGGCTCCTAGTGTGATTCCCGGTTGTAAGAGAGTTGCTCCCGCCTGATAGAAAGACGCTCGACGGCGTACAAACGCTTGTGGTTCGGGTGCCTCTAAGATGAAGACACGGTTGCCCTCCCGTTTAGTGCGCTCTTGCATCACTACGGTATCTGCACCCATTGGCATACAAGCACCTGTAAAAATGCGAGAGGCTTGCCCTGATTGAATGGAGCAGTTGGGTTGTTGACCAGCAGGAATCTCTTCGACGATTTCCAAAACAGCGGGTGCAAGAGCATTACAGGATGCCACATCGGCATAGCGCACAGCATACCCATCCATTGCCGAATTATCCCAGTGAGGAAAATCCAATAAACTCGTGACTGGAACAGCGAGAAGGCGACCCGCAGCGGCTGATAAGTCCACAACTTCTACATCTAGCTGTGGGTCTAACGGTTGTACCAAATCGAGAATAATTGACTCCGCTTCTTTCGCTGGCAGCATTGCCATTAACCCCAATTGTTTTACAGTAATCAGTTTAGGAGAGGGTAGTGATGGGGTGATACCAAATCCGGTTTGTATACCCCTTTTTCGGCTTGGTTGCTAATCTCTCCCACTCCCCCACTCTCCCACTCTCCCACTCCCCCACTCTCCCAGCCTCATACCTGGAAGGCATGGAGGCTCTGTAGGCTCAAGATAAGATTAATATAGCCAGTCCGCACTCAGTGATTGCTCATGAGTCTTGAACCTTTCCAAACCCGCTTTCCCAAAGTGCCTATTGAGCGACGGGCTGCTGCCTTTTTGATTGATTTTGTGGGGGTTTGGCTAGTCAGTTCCCTCCTAGGATTCAATGCTTTTGTTCAAGTGTTAGTTTTTGTGCTAACGTGGATGGCTCTGCGGGTAGTGCTGGTATCCAGTAATCAGGGTCAGACTCTGGGGCGCTGGGCGTTGGACATGAAAGTGTTGGATGCTAAAGACCACAAGATTCCTGGGCTGTTGACGTTAGCTAAACGAGAAGGCATTCTAGGTTTTTGTGCTCTGTTAGCCATGATCGGCCTCAACATTGGCCTAGCCAATGGTATCTCCATGTTGCTACTTGTTGCTCCCTTGGCGGCAGATTGTGGTAAAGCTTTGGCAGATGAGGAAGCTCAGCAGGCGTTTCATGACCGCGTAGCGCAAACCATTGTCATCCAAACCCGGCGGGGTTTTTCCCTCGACCTTCGTCTCAAAAAGTTATTTGCTAAACTGAGGCGGCACATGCAAAAATAGAAATTTGTGTGTAATTTCGACTAATCGTCTAATTTTCTAGAAATAGCACTATGGCAGCCAAGAAAGGTGTTCGCATTATTATTACCTTGGAATGCACGGAGTGTCGCACTAACCTGAATAAGCGATCGCCCGGTGTTTCACGTTATACAACCATGAAGAACCGTCGGAACACGACGGCACGGCTAGAACTGAAGAAGTTCTGCCGTCATTGCAACAAACATACGACTCACAAAGAAATCAAGTAGTGTTAGTTGAACAGGGGCATGTTGCAGGTTGAAAGTTATCACCGACTAACCTTCAACCTTTTAACATTCAACCTTCAACCCTACAACATCAACCATTCCAATTCACAAATAAACCCTGAGAACTGAATCATGGCTTACTTCCGCAAACGTCTCTCTCCTATCAAACCTGATGATGCGATCGACTACAAAGATGTCGATTTGCTGCGCAAGTTCATTACAGAACGGGGAAAAATTTTACCTCGTCGCATTACAGGACTAACAGCTCAACAACAGCGAGACTTGACCCAAGCCATTAAGAGAGCTCGCACTTTGGCTTTGCTGCCTTTTATTAACAAAGAAGGGTAAACATTAGAATTGCAGTGAAAAAGCCCAACAAAGTCACAGATAAATGATAAAGGATGGAGTAAAGTCCCTAAAGCTGATGCAAGTAGAATTGGCTAGGAAATACACGGTTTGAACTTCCAGTCAAGACTCTCTGGGGAAACCCAAAACTACAGTTTGAATGACTTTGATCGTTCATCCTCTACATTAGATTTTTTTGGCTTTGGCATTGCACCGACTGGTCGATAGACTAGGTATAGGTTACAAAAAAAACGCTACCGGGGTTAGCGAAGCTGGTGGAAAAGGGAACATTAATTGAATTTCGCCTCGGCGGAGAAGTCCGTCTCGCTACGGTAGACCGTCCAGAGGGTAAAAAGCATTGGATTGTCGTAGACGAACGTGGTCAATCACATACGCTTCATCCCCGACAAATCACCTATGAAGTGAAGGGATACACCCTGAACCCATCGGAAATTCCTAGCTTTCTCGAACAGGTAAAGCCTTACCTAGACCCTTCCAGTCTGGAAGTCGCTTGGGAATTTTTGGTGGAAGATGGGGAGGCGGTCAATTGTGCCCAGATGGCACAGTTGTTGTTTTCTGATCAAAGTCCACCCTTATGCTATGCAGCTCACTGCTTACTTTCTGAAGACAAGATCTACTTCAAACAAAAGGCGGATACCTATGAACCCCGCCCCGCTGCCTTAGTGGCTGAAATCAAACATCAACGGTTAGCAGAAGAATCAAAGCAGCGGGAGCAACAAGAATTTTTAACACGCCTACAGCAACGATTAGCGGGTGTTGAGGTAGAGTGGCAAGATAGCGATCGCTCTCGTCTGAATGAATTAGAGCGGTTTGTCCTCAATCCCGAAAATCCATCTCGTTTTGCTCAAGATCTATTAGTCTTGCTCAAACGCCATCAAACTCCTCAAGCGGCTTTTGAGCTGTTGATAGACTTGGGTTGGTGGAGCCCTCACGAGAATTTATTTTTGCGGCGAAGTCAAATCCCTATCCATTTTCGTCGGGAGGTTCTGGAAGTGGCTCAAAAATGCCTGGTTTCTCCTCCTCCCGACCCAGATCCAGACCGTCTGGATTTAACTCATCTAAAGGTCTATACCATTGACGATGAAAGTACTCAAGAAATTGATGATGGTCTGAGTATAGAAATCCTGGAGGATGGGAGCCAACGTCTCTGGATTCACATTGCTGATCCAACACGCCTGGTGATGCCAGGGGATGAGCTGGACATGGAAGCACGGCGGCGCAGTACTACGTTGTATCTGCCCACCGGCATGATTCCTATGTTCCCACCTGAACTAGCAACAGGGCCAATGAGTTTGGTTCAGGGGAAAGTCTGTCCGACTTTGAGTTTTGGTGTAATTTTGAATGAAGTCGGCAATATCCAAGACTATCAAATCCGTGCCAGCCTCATTAAACCTACGTATCGTCTCACCTACGAAGATGTCGATGAGATGTTGGAGTTGGGGATACGAGCTGAACCGGAAATTGCTGCGATCGCTATTTGGGCTCGACGGCGGCAAGAGTGGCGCATTGCTCAAGGGGCAATCAGCATCCATATGCCAGAGTCGGTGATCAAGGTGAAGAAGGATGAAGAAATTATCATTGAGGTTTTAGAAGATTCGCAAGCGCGGCAGTTGGTCGCAGAAATGATGATTTTGGCTGGGGAAGTCGCAGGACGCTATGCTCAAGCGCACCAAATCCCCTTACCGTTTAGGGGACAGCCTCAGCCGGAACTCCCTCCTGATGAAGAATTGCTGCAACTGCCAGCCGGCCCTGTTCGGTTCTGTGCTATGCGTCGATGTATGCCCCGCAGTGAAATGAGCATTGCACCAATGCGGCACGCAGGTCTGGGTTTGGAAACGTATAGTCAGGTAACGTCTCCCATCCGCCGCTATACTGACTTGCTTTGTCATTTTCAGCTCAAAGCTCATCTACGGGGTGAGCCACTGCCCTTTGCCCCTGAAAATCTGCAACAAGTGATGCAGGGAGTCACCGCAACGGCTAAGGAAGCCAGTGATGTAGAACGTCAGACCAATCGCTATTGGGGATTGGAATATTTGCGGCGTAACACCGACCAGGTATGGAGGGTGTTGGTGCTGCGTTGGCTACGCGAACACGACAACTTGGGACTGATTCTCTTAGAGGATTTAGGTCTGGAGTTGGCGATGCGCTTCAGACGGTCTGTAGCTTTGGGCGAGCAGTTGGATGTCCAAGTGAGCCATGCTGACCCGCGTCAAGATGTGATTCAGTTTCGAGAGCTAGTTGACCAGGAGGCTCAGGCGGCGGCAACTTAGAGCGCTGTTCAATGTCGCTCAGGAAAATCCTAATCTAGTGAGTTAGGGAATGTCGTTGCAGAGGGTGCGATCGCGCCTTCACGTTTGAGGGGGTATGCCGTCACAGAGTTTGCGATCGCTCTTTTCAACATTGGGGTTATTCTTCAGATAATCACGCGCCCAATTGCCAGCCTGTACTAATAGACGTTTGAGTTCCAGGGGAGTGCTTTCGTTCCCTATACTTTGATTTTTACTACCTCTACTTTGAGCGAACTCTTGCAAACTTTGTCGTTCTGTACTATCTAGGTTCCAGAGCTTGACATTCATGTTCTCGTCAGCAACGATTCCGAAAAGTGTGGATTAATATTGAAAAAGATTGCAAATCCCACGAAAAGCAGTACGATAATGAGCGTTGCCTTTTTTGAGCCAAATCTGGACAAAATGGGTTAATACGCTCTCGAAGGAACATAATCTAGCTGAATCAGTAGCACAGCTCTTATACTCAGCTCTTCTCGCTTTCATTAGTGAAATTGCCTCTACCTAGAGGTTTGACCAAAGGATTTTATTCCCCACAGGGACTCCTTTGGTATTAGCGTTTGCGGAGTAGGCAAGTAACGCTCTTGCTCTTTAAGGAATCCGCGACGTTACGGCTGGCTGCGCACAGAGTTCAGGTAGCGGTGGTGGAGTAAGGCATGTTGCCTCTCAGGCAAAAAGCTTTAGCGTTCTCTATGAGCAGCCGTTTGTGCAGCGCCAAGCCGTCTGTTTGTGTCACTTACCCGAAATTCAGGGTTGGGAAATTTCCGCAATGGCGTCCCACCCAATCCAATTACAAAATCTTTTGGATAAACAGCAGGAACGGGGAGACGCAAAGATGGGGAGACAAAGAGATAGAGAGGAACCCCATAAACGGGAGTCAAAAAAGCGGATTTGGTAACCTGTCGCGCATTTAATTTGCAAGTTTGTGTTTAGCTTGTTCCTTATGGGATGGGCTGGAAAGCCCGTCCAGCTTTTATGCAAATTAGATGCACATCAGCTTATCAGCCCTATTGCTCGACACTCAACTCGTACCCACGGGATACCAATCAAGATTAGAGCCAAGAGGCGGGATAGTAGCAGTCGCAACCAACTGTTAGGCAAAATCCAAAGAATTTCAGGAGACTTATGCAAAATAAGGATGTTAAGCCGATGTCGATCCGCACATCTTCGCTTGTTGAATCCAATGCTAATGAAGACGAGAAGAGACAATCAACAAAGGAACCATCTTGGCTGATCAGTACTCAAGTTTTAGCCGGAAAAAAAATTGAAATCCTTTCTCCTGAGTTGCCAGTGGGTGAGGCAGTAGACGTGTTTATCATTCCACCCGATATATCGACGCACAGTCAGCGCTTGATGATAGATTTACTAGGGAGTGTTCGCTTACTGGATAATCAGCACAGTAAAGGGCGACCTGTGCCCAACCCGTCCTCCGCCTTGAAACCCCAAAGCAATGTTGCAGTTGCAATTAAAGTCTTGGAAGCGATTGAAGATTACCTCAGTCCTGAACCAGGTAGTCTCTTTGAGGAGATGCTCAACGATGCGCTTGAAGGTCGAATTCGAGGCGAGGCAACAGATATTCAAGACAAAATGTTAGTACAACACCATGCTAAAAGTTACATCCAACAAGCGATCGCGGCCTTGGAACGTTTGAATTCGCAACTGTTGTCCTGAACTTGCCTCCCATATCATCCAATTGCTGATGTGTGGATCATCTGTCCTTACTTTAACGAGTTCGTTGGTGTTTAGCTTGTTTCTTACTTGCAGAATAGGCGTCTTGCTCGTCTGTGAGTGTGTAAATTAGATGCACATCAGCTTACTCTTTCGGTAATTGGTAATTGTCCTAAAGTATAAAAAATTACCGTTCAATTACCGATTACCGATTCCTCGGTATCACCTATTTCCATCGATTCGTACTGAGTTGCACTCTAACGTAGAATTTAACAAACCACAGAGTCACAGAGGACACTGAGGTAAGAGAAACAGAAAGTTATACTTTGAAAGTAACTTGTCATCAACTGCCAGATTGAACCAGCGTGCGCTCTTTTCCCAACATTTGACTACGGGCAAAAGCATTTCGGGGGAGTACTCGCAATACTTCCTCAACCGTTGTCACCCCCGTTGTCACTTTATGCCGCGCCGCTACCCCAAATGAGGCAAACTTGATTTCACGAAGATAGCGATGTAACTCCGTCATCGTTCCTTCATAAATAATTTCCCGCACTTGGTCATCCACATCCAGCAACTCGACAATCGCTTCCCGTCCCAAGTAGCCGGAATTGAAACATTTATCACACCCCTTACCCCGCTTCCACGTCCCTACGTTGGTGTGATTCTGCAAACCCAGAACTTGCAACTCTTTATCTGTCGGTGTATGAGGTTGCGCACAATAGGGACAAACCCGTCGCACCAAACGCTGTGCCACAATTCCTAGCAACGCATCACTAATTAAAGCGGGATCGGGGCCAATATCTTTAATGCGGGGAATCGCACCAATCGCATCATTAGTGTGTAGCGTGGTAAAGACCAAATGACCGGTCAATGCAGCTCTGACAGCCGTTTCAGCCGTTTCGCTATCTCGGATTTCCCCCACCATAATAATATCTGGGTCTTGGCGCAAAATTGACCTTAATCCAGCCGCAAAGGTCATTCCAGCGCGCTCATGCACTTGAGTTTGGGTGATGCCCGGTAAGATGTATTCCACTGGGTCTTCTACTGTTACCACATTGACATGCTCTGTGGCAACATGTTGTAGACTGGTGTACAATGTACTGGTTTTGCCAGAACCCGTAGGGCCAGTCAGAATAATCATCCCTTGGGGTTGCTGCAACCAGCTTGTATAGATAGCGAATGTCTTCTCAGAGAAGCCTAAGTCTTCAATTTTAGAAAAGGGGTTCTGTCTAGGCAGTAAGCGAATCACTGCTTTTTCCCCACCCACGCAGGGGAGAGTGCTGACTCGCATGTCCATGCCTAATTCAGCCTCTGCATCAGCCGCGTACTTTTCCCCAATCCGTCCATCCTGAGGACGGCGACTTTCAGCAATGTCCATGCCGGACATGACTTTGAGGGCAACAATTACCTTTCGGCTGATACTTTGGGAAAGTTTGGTAATATCTCGTAAAACGCCATCGATGCGATAGCGAACTCTCAAGCCATCGGGCATGGGTTCGAGGTGAATGTCACTGGCACGGTTGCGTAATGCCCCAGACAGCAGGGTTTTGATTCTACCAATTTGGTCAACGGCTTTGGCAAGGTAGAGTTCTGTCGTTTCTGAGATATCTTCTTTTTCCAATTCCCCGGTGAGAGGATTGACTAAAGGAGTTGCACTAATCCGGTTGGGGTCGAGGTTTTGTGTGTGGAACCAAACCCGATAGCTTTTCGTGCTGATGGGGATGACTTTAATTTCCGTGAGGGTGCGATCGCTCAGTTCCTGAATTGTTTGTACGGATAGAGAAACTGGGCTTCCCAGATAGTAGCAACCACGCCACAGCAGCAGGGGAATGATAGGCGGTAAGGTATTGCGATCGGGGAAATGGCGAAAGAATCGGTGGTTGACCTCTTGATCTAACCGCTCTCGGTTAACCATCCCTTGCTCGTCCACTAAGAGGGAAAGGGCTTCTTCGCAGCTAATTTCGTGATTTCTCAGCTTTTGCCAAGCTGAGGGTACTGATGAAGAAATCGTTTGCATGAGAAAAGCGAACTGTTTAGGAAAAAGGAAATTTTTAATTTACAGCAAAAGGCAGAAGGCAGAAGCTCCAAGGCTTTTATGCTTATTACTAAAATGGTGGTTTTGGCCGTTAAAGAAAGTCCTAACCTTTATGGCGATAGCTATAGATAAAGAACAGATAAAGAACCCAACGCTCTTGATACCGAGTTGCTCTCAAAGAGAGTAAGCCTCCTTAACGGAGAGATGGGAAGAGACAGTGTAGGACGTTTGAGAGCAACTTAGTATGAGACGCGATGCAGGAATTAAGTAGAGGGATCTAATTAATCGTAAGGTGGGCATTGCCCATGATACTCCTCCAAGCCTGACAACAACTCGTTTCTAGGCAATGCCCACCCTACAACTATGTTGGGTTTATTTAAGCGCACCTACTTATCTCTACAGAGTCGTGATGCTGTTACACCGCTATGTTAGGACGGAATCGGCAAGACTGCCCATTACCTTTCTTAAAATAGGGTATCTGTTCTCTAGGTAAAAGCTTTGATAAATCTTCCAGAAACCAATACTCCCTTCAGTAGTTTGTAGTAGTGACGCCTTGAATCTATACCTACACCCATGAAGCTTACTAATATTAGCCAATCGAAGAAGGACGTTGAGTTAAGTATTGGAATTGTTTTTGTGATGTTTTTATTAAGTGGTTGTATTACTCCGGTCGATCAGACAGAAAACAAGCTGAAATGTAGAGAGGCGGAAAAGGTCGTAAGTCAAGCTGAACAAGAATATGATACTGCCAGTTATGAGTTATTTAATGGCAAGAAAGATGAAGATGCAATTAACAATTTTTTAGGCAAAATTCAAAATCTAGGAAACACTCAAGAAAGAGCTTTTCAGGTCTGTAATATCGTGAATGAAGTTAGGTAAAAAAGCGGCTATAACTGCTCTAGTACACACCTCATAGGTAGAGTAAGTTAAAGGATTTATCAATTACTAGTAATACCCGTTGCGTCGATGAATTTTATCCTTAATTAGGCTATTAAATTTAGAATTTCTGGCTTCAAGCGCCCGAGTTGATAGGTGGAACTGGTGATACTTCATCCCAGTCGGTTCGCCCCGCGAGACTTGCGATCGCGGTGGCAAGTTCGGCAGGTTCAACGGGTTTGGGGACGTGCATCTGGAATCCAGCCGCGATCGCACGCATACGATCTTCCGTCCTAGCATAGGCTGTGAGTGCGATCGCTGGCATCTTTTTCGCTGGCTCGGCTGTGAGTTGCCGCACCTTGCGAATCAAAGTGTAGCCGTCCTCAACAGGCATCCCAATATCACTCACTAAAATATCAGGCTGCATTTGGAAGACGGCCTCCATGGCCTCGCTAGCTGATGCAGCACCGATAACTTCAGCCCCACATTGTTCTAAGGCCGTGATCAGAAACTCCCGTGAATCCTCCTCATCATCAACAACCAAAACTCGTACACCTTGAAGCACAGGTAATTTGTCAGATGATTTTTCCAACGCAACACTCGGATGGACTGGCTCACTTTGGCGTTCCTCGACGTGGGTAGGAATGCGCGGTAGCTTGACGATAAAGGTAGCTCCTTTCCCTACCCCTGGACTAGCGACCCGAACGGTTCCACCATGCAGTTCTACCAAGTTACGCACAATCGCTAAACCCAGCCCTAGACCACTATAAACCCGTGTGGTGGAACTATCCGCTTGGCGAAAGCGCTCGAAGACATAGGGGACAAACTCAGGACTAATGCCCTGACCGGTATCGGTCACGATGATTTCAACATGAGAGTTCGTGCGTTGTAAGCGCACATCGACGTAGCCCCCTTTGGGCGTAAATTTGATGGCATTGGATAACAAATTCCAAACGACTTGCTGCAAGCGGTCAGAGTCACCGGCCACTAAACCAGCCGCCGGGTCAAGTACACATTGGAAGCGAATTTCCTTAGCTTGGGCGGCAGGGCGCACCGTTTCGATCGCAGCCTCAATCACGGAAGCGAGTTGAATAGGACGGATATTCAAGCGGAGTTTGCCTCGAATAATCCGGGAAACATCCAACAAATCCTCAACTAGCTGGGCTTGTGACCGGGCATTGCGCTCAATCGTCTCGATCGCCCGCTTCGTTGTCGATTCATCAAACTGGCGCGTCAGCAGGAGATTTGTCCAGCCGATCATCGCATTCAGGGGCGATCGCAGCTCATGAGAGAGGGTCGCCAAAAACTCATCCTTAATGCGGTTAGCCGCTTCAGCGGTTTCGCGTGCCTGCTGTTCACTCTCAAGTAGCTGGTTGCGCTCATCTTCCGCCCGCTTGCGTTCAGTAAAGTCACGCATAATTTTAGAAAAGCCTCGTAGCTGTCCGATTTCATCTCGTAAAGGTGTGACGATGCCACTCCCCCAGAACCAAGTGCCATCTTTACGAACATGCCAACGTTCATCTTCCGCACGGCCTTCCTTCACAGCCGTTTCTAGTTCTTGTTGGTCTGCACCCTGTTCAATGTCTTCAGGTGTAAAGATGATTGAGCCAGGTTGCCCCAGGATTTCTGCTTCCTGATAGCCCAAAATGCGTTCTGCCCCTAAACTCCAACGAGTAAAACGCCCTTGGGTGTCGAGGAACACAATGGCATAATCCTGCACATTCTCCAACAGCAGGCGAAACCGTTCTTCACTAACTCGTAGCGCTTCCTGTGCTTGTCTGCGGTCTGTGATGTCAGACAAGATGTAAACTGCACCACTGAATGCACCCTCTTGATTAAAAATCGGGTCGATCGTTACAGAGAACCAGTGATTACTGGGCTGTACCTCCAAACTCTCACGACGAAGCGTTTTCTGAATTCTGATGAAGGGTGTGGCATCGCTAAAACCGAGCAACGGTTGCATCACGTCTTGATGCAGTTCACCAATAATTTGGCTAGATGGTTTTTCCAAGAGTTCGGTCATCGCGCGATTGCAGCGCAGGAATCTGCCTTGAGAGTCCAGTAACCCCACACCATCATGGATAGAATCGAACGTGGTCTGCCACTCACGAGCCAGTGCCAGCGCCGACTCCTCCGCCCGCCGGATACGTAGCAAAGCTCTAACGGTTGCAATTAACTCAATCGCTTCTACAGGCTGCGCCAAGTAGCCATCTGCCCCACTATTTAGTCCTTGCGCCTTATCCTTGCTTTCAACAAAACTGGCAGATAGATGGAGTACAGGAATAAAGGAGGTTGCTGGGTTGGACTTAATCTGGCGGCAAACCTCAAATCCAGGCAGATCAGGCAGCTTTACGTCCAGAATGATTAAGTCGGGTTGTTGCTCGAGTGCCAATTGCAGCGCCGATTGGCCCGTAGTCGCCTCGATGATGTTAAACCCCGCATTCCGCAGCATTCGATTGACGATGTAGCGGTTGGCTTCCTCATCATCTACGTGCAAAATAGTAATCGGCGACTGCTTATCCATGATAGGCCCTTAACATTAATTGAAGGCTGAAGTGTGAAGTATGAAACTACCCCACCTACTTTTGGACGGGGCAGGAATCTTGAAAAAACTTATTTTTATTGGCTCACTTTCAAAGCTAGGTAAATGCTCAATTCATAAGTTCATTTCATCCTTATTTTTTACGTATTAAACTTATTGAGTCCCAAAAGCGACTCCCGCTTTAACGAGTGCTTCTTGTAAACTTTGTATCGCCACTTCAGAGGATAACGTTTCTTTCGAGAGAACGGCGATACTGCGGAGTGTCAATTCCCGTTTCTCATCAGCTTCTAGGGGCTGTGAGGTATGAATCAGCACAGGAATGGGCTGAGTCACCGGGTCACTTTTGAGCAGGGATAGAACTTCGGTTCCGCTCAGTTCTGGCATGGAAAGATCGAGAATGATGCAGTCGGGCTTTTCATCTTGAGCCAAACGAACACCATCCCGTCCTTGATTGGCCTCAATCAGGCACAGTGGAGGCGTTAATCCATCGGTACAGTTTTTTAAGAGTTGCTTTAACACATATCGATCTGCCAGGTCGTTGTCAATCAGCAAAAGCGTTTGCGGCTTGTCTCGCTTGACCAGCATATTGATTTTGTTGAGTAGCGATAATCTATCTACAGGCTTAATCAAGAACGCCTCAGCACCTAATGCCTTGGCTTTGGCTTCGTTATCAATCACGGTGATGACAACAATGGGAATCATTCGAGTCGCTGGATTCTCCTTCAACTCACAAAGGAGAGCCCAAGTATTTTGCTCCTCCAGCAAAATGTCCATGATGATGGCTTGCGGAGTGAACGAAGCCAGTATCTGTTTCGCCTGCTCTAGCGTTCGTGCTAGGAAAGGTTGATAAATGGTTCCCTCAAAATACTTCTCGTAAGTGAACAGGGTTTCGGCATTGTCCTCAATCACCAGGATAGGCATACGCACGGGGTCGGGCTGTGGGGGTGCGCTTTGGAATTGCTCAGAGGAGGCGGGAGTAGAACCCGGAGCATGGATCGGAATCGAGGCATAAAATGTCGAGCCAACTTTTAAAGTACTGGTAGCCCAAATACTACCTCCCAACAACTCAGCCAGTTTACGCGAAAGCGGCAGTCCCAACCCTGTCCCTTTAAAGCGTTGTTGCATGGCTGACTCGACTTGGACAAACTCTTCAAAAATTCGCTCTGTATCTGCTGGTGCAATACCCACTCCTGTGTCGCTGACGGAAAAGGTGATTGTCTTACCCGCCAACGTCGCGGCTACGCGCACTTCACCTCGCTCTGTATATTTCAAAGAATTGGAAATAAAATTTCTGAGAATCTGAGCCACCTTGCCTTCATCGGTATAAAGGGTGGGGCAATCTTGGGGGGCTTCAAAAATGAGGGAAATGGAGGAGTTGTGAGCGAGTAAGGGGCGCAGCATCCCTCTTAATGTGGCAAATAACTCCTTTACTTCAAATGAATTTGCATGTACCACAATTTTTCCCGCCTCCACTTTAGCTAGATCTAACAAGTCATTGACTAACTCAGAAAGACCTTCTGCGGACTGGCGAATGAACTTCACCTGCGTTTCCTGTTCTGGCGTTAAGTCACCGTCTATCCGCTCTAGCAATAGCCTGGAGAGAGACATAATTGAGTTCAGGGGGGTGCGAAACTCATGGCTCATGTTAGAGAGGAAGCGAGTCTTGAGTTCATTGGCTCGCTTTAAGGAATCTGCTTTTTCATCTAATTCGGCATACAGCGCCACGACACCGCGATTAGTGTCTTCTAGTTCCCGGTTGAGATGAGTTAAAGACTCTTCACGCTGGCGTAACTCTTCTAGTGCCTGCAAAAGTTCTTGGTTCTGCTGCTGAATTTCCTCAAAAGGATTTTGGGGCGATCGCTGAATCAATTCATCTGTAATTTGCGTTAAGCGTTGGGCAGTGAGGGGAGACGTCTGCTTGGGTAAGTGTTTTCCCATCAACACTGTAGTGCCTTGACCTGGCTTAGACTCAATTTGAAACTGATCCATGAGCCGCTTCGTGCCCAGAATGCCTATCCCCATGCCAGTCCTGGAGGTGTATTGCCCCTCTAAAATGTGGTTTAAGTGTGGGATACCTGGGCCTTTGTCGCTAATTGTAATGACAAAGCGTTGAGAGGGTAAGGGGCAAGAGGGAGCTAATGGATGATGCAACGAATGGGCAATGGGTGCGTTGGGTGGTGTTAATCTGCCCTTGCCTACATAGCCGACTCTTCCCACTTCCCTCGCTTCGATTGTCACCTCGGAAGTCCCTGACTCTTGGGGAATAATCCCTGCTACGCCAAATTCAACTCGTCCTCCTCCTGCATATTGGAAGGCATTGCGGGCGATTTCCGATACCGCTGTCGCCATACGGGTCTGTTCAGTAACTTTAAACCCCAACAGTTCAGCAATTTGTCGCGTTCGTTGACGGGTTAAGACTACATCTTGCTCATAGCGAATTTCTAGGGTAAGAATTTTGAGCGTCATGTTCTTATCACCTCGCGGGCAACCAGCACAGTTACATCGTCGCGACCCCGATTAAAATCTCGGTATAAAACTCCTGCAATCAGACTGGGATGTTTGTGAATCAGTCCTGGGTAACGCTCCAAGCGCCATTGGGTTTTTAACCCATCGGAGTGCATAATCAATAGAGTTTCTGGCGACCAAGGATAGGTAAATTCTTGAATCTTGCGCACTTCGTGCCCGACTGTACCATTGAGGGATACCAGGCTGTAGTTCCGTTGTGAACAAAGCAACGAACCAGAAATGTTGCCAATCCCCGTAAAACTCACCGTCTTGCCTGCCAAGTCCACTTCTGCGATCGCCAAAGCAGCGCCTCGTGTACTTCGCAGCGCTCCATGAGCCGCTTCGACAATGGCTTGGGGACGGCGATGGGCATTGTCTTGAAACATTCTCACCGCTTCCAAGGAGGCAAGAGCGGCTTGAGGGCCGTGGCCTAATCCATCCGCCACGACTAGCAGGCTGCGATTGGCGGACTGATAAGTTGCCCAAGCATCACCTGAAACCTCTTCGCCGTTGATGGGGAGGCACACCGCGCCTATTTCTAGTTGTTCACTGGTGTGCTGAGTTGGTAAGGGACTGGCCCATAGTTGGGATAATAGAGCGGTGCCTTCATCGGGAACTGAATAAATATCGAAAAACCCCGAAAGGCGGCTAATAGCACCTAACCCATTCCCTAGGGTTCCCACTGTGGAAAAGCCGTCACGCAAGCATCGGTCAATATTACTCATCCCTGGCCCTTTGTCCAAGGCTAAGATCTCTATTCCTACGATGTCATCTTTTGTCCGGGCCTGTAATAGCAGCACACCATCCCTGGCATGTTGCACTAGATTAGTGGCTACTTCCGTGACGACGATGCTGACTTTCCCCTGCTCCGTTTCGTTGAAGCCCAGATTTCTAGCAAATGCCACCGCTTTCCGTCGCGCTTCCCCCGCTTGACTGGACTCTAAAATAGATAAGGCAACAGGGTCTGTCATAAAGTCAGGTTACTTCCACTTGGTAATAGTGATGCAAGTTCCCTCACCAACGCGGGAAACAATTTCAAATTCATTCATGAGCCGCTTTGTCCCACTCAGCCCCATCCCCAGTCCCCCGCCCGTGGTGTAGCCGTCTTTGAGGGCTAGTTCAATGTCTGGAATCCCCGGCCCCTGGTCTGCAAACGTGAGGCGCAGACCTCGCCGCATTCCCTCCTGTAGGGTCTCCAGTTTCACAGTCCCCCCACCACCATAGTCTAGGGTATTACGAGCCAGCTCACTTGCCGCTGTGACAATTTTGGTCTGGTCTACTAAACTAAAACCCAGTTCCACAGACCATTTACGCACCGCTTGCCGAACTAGAACAATATCAGCAGAGGACTGGATGCTCATCATTTCATCCCTGAGCATATCCATTTGCACTTCCCCTCGGTGTAGAGACGCGCTCACCCTGGTCTTTATGTGATGAGCCTCTCAAGAGCGCCATGCCCTTTTCCACATTTAAGGCGGTGCGAACACCCGTTAGAGATAGTCCCAGCTCTACCAACGTAATCGCAACGGCCGGCTGCATTCCGACGACAACGGTTTGAGCATCAAGGACTTGTGACATTTTGGCAATGTTTCCCAGGATTCTCCCAATGAAAGAATCGACAATTTCTAAGGATGAGATATCAATCAGCACGCCACGAGCACTAGTCTGAGTAATCCGATCCGTTAGGTCTTCTTGCAAGGCCATCGCTAAGCGATCGTGCATATCAACCTGAATCGTTACCAGTAGGAATTCACCCATCTGGAGTATTGGAATCCGCTCCATCGCACCTCTTGACCTCTTAACTGTGAGCTGAGGAACAGTTGATCTTGCAGCCAAGGCGCTTTAAGGCGAGAGCGAAGGCATCTGCTAAGGTTGCCTTCGTCGTGACATCGGCTAGATCGACTCCCAGATAAACAATGGTTTGAGCAATCTGGGGACGAATTCCACTGATAATGCAATCAGCACCCATTAAGCGAGCAGCGGTAATGGTCTTGAGTAAGTGTTGAGCGGTGAGGGTGTCTACGGTTGGCACACCCGTAATGTCGATAATGGCGACTTCTGAACCTGTATCGACAATCTTCTGCAACAAGGACTCCATCACCACTTGAGTCCGGGCACTATCGAGGGTGCCAATCAGCGGTAGCGCTAAGATGCCTTCCCACAGTTTTACGACGGGTGTAGAAAGTTCTAGCAACTCCTCTTGCTGACGCATAATCACTTCTTCACGGATTTTTTGATAAATTTCAGTTGTGAACAGTCCTAGCTGATCTAGAAGAGTAGTAGCTAACCAGGTATTCTCAAACAAGACTCCCGCATCCTCCGCCAGTTCAGAACTAAGGCGGAGCAAGAAAGGTTGCTTAAACGAGAAAATAAACATGGCCGTTTCCGACGGTGTAAAACCCTTGTGGCTCCGCACGCGAGAAATACTGGTCAGTAGTTCTCGCACGTCCCTCCATTCGGAGGATTGAATATCGATCAAGTTTCCTCGTTGTACCGCCTGTTTAAGCAGAGCTAAGAAGTCTCTACACTCCTCGTGTAACTCTGCCTCTCTAATCAAACCTCGGCGGTTACTCCCAATCTTGAGTTCTTCTAACCAGTCCGTCAACAGTTGCGTTTCGTACTTGGTCAAAATCTCTGCAATATAACTTTTGCCGCTCAACCCCATACAACGGCTCCTTATTTACGTCTCAGTTAATTAGGTCTTGTACAAACTAAGTTTTAGGCTTTTAGGTTATCTAGCTCAGTCTACACTGCTTTCTGGGCTTCCTTGGGAAAAAACTCCTGAGCCGCGGTTTGTGGGGCGCTAGGGTAATGTGACCAATAGAAAGATTGAGGTAGTTCCTTAAAGGCTATTGCACACCTCATTATAAGGTGTCATGAAGCGTATACTCATCCCAATCAGATTGAGGTCTTTAAAGGTTAAGGTTGCTGATACCGAGTTGCATCTGTTCGAGCTAGCTTTCTCTGCCTCAGTTGCCCAGCTACTACGATTGAATGCAACTTAGCATGAGGACGAATGTCACTGACTCAAGCGAATAGTGGTCGCTGTTGGGAAGAACCAAGAGTGGGGGGATTTCCCCCCACACCCCCCATTGGGGGACGGAGTGCCTCCCCCAAACCCCCTGCACAAGGGTTGATTGATGGGATGAGTTTTTTTAGGTCGGTGCTTTATGACAGACGCCCATGAACTTGCATTTGCTACAAACAATGAAAATCTCTCTTCCCCATTACCCATTTTTAGATTAGAAATGCCATCGCCAAGTCATGAACATCACTCTCTCCTAACGCCTAATTTGCTGAAGATACTCAAACCACAGGGAGTAACACTTGCGAAGGATGTTCGCCACCCCAACTGACTGTCAACGTTACAATCTGAGCCTTCATCAAGTGAGTGCTTGCCACTGGGGAGCCTGTACCGGGATTCATTGGATAGGCGGGGAAACAGGCGGCACTCACACTAAGCCGCAAGGCATTTCCTTGAGCAATTTTCCAGCAGGTGGGTTGGAGCTGAATTTGTTTAGGGACGCCATGCCTCTCCTCCAGACAGTGCAGATACCCTTGGGTGAAGTTGTAAACACGACCATCGGCATGTACTTCTGAGAGGATGGCGCACAAATCGTGACTGGGTTGATCAGCACTGCACCAAACTTCAACCACCCCCTCCCCCACTACATGCAGGTCTTCTGCTAAAGGTGTACTCGTATAAGTCAAAACATCTGAACGAGCATCGATATGCGATCGCTCAAACGATCCCGCAGGCGATACTGCATGACCCCCTAAGGCTGGAACGGGTCGCCAAGGGTCATGAACTAGCACATCAAATGAATTTTGGGTTTGAATGGATTCTAGGTCTTCTGAATTTAAAGTGCCTGAATCGTCCCGGATGCTGGCAAGTCCTGTACTTGACAAAAAATAGGACTTATGGTTATCTTCAGGCCAGTGATGCAAGTTGCGCCAGTGGTTGCTGCCCATTTCAAACAGGTGAATCGGAGGTTCATCTAACAGTCCGGTGTCGATACCCTTGAGATGTTGATCGAACCATCTAACTTGCCACTGATCGACAGGACTAGCCGCTTCCGCGCCAAAGTTCACAGCACCCACTTTACGACTCCAAGGCAGGTGCGCCCAAGGGCCAACTAGTAGTTGTTGTCGATAACGACTCCGGGCAGCGAAGTCTTTGTAGCAATGGAGTGTGCCGCGCATATAAATGTCAAACCATCCCCCGATGTGGAACATGGGCAAGTCCACGTCTTGCAGGTGGTGCTTGGGAGAAATCGTTTCCCAGTAGTCATCGGGTTTGGAGTGTTCCAGCCATTCGTGATAAAAGGCGTTCGGAGCGAATTTCCGCAAGCACTGGTTGAAGTAGGGAACAGAGCTATATAAAGGTAGGTTTTGGGCAGCGGCATAAAGGGTGTCGTAAGCGGTGGTATCCCCTTGTCTCCGTGCCGTTTCTGCGGCAAGTTGAACCGCCCAGCCTAGATTCGCTTGGAGGCAAAATGCACCCCCCTCATAAACCCAGTCGGTATACAAGTCATAGCCAATCATGGCAGGACAGATGGTTTTGAGGGCGGGCGGCTTAGCCACAGCGGCATAAAGCTGAGTCATTCCCTGGTAGGAAAAGCCATACATGCCTACCTGTCCCGTGCTACCTGGTAGCGCGGCTGCCCAGTTCACTGTGTCCTCACCGTCCTGAGTCTCGTGAAGAAATAGCTTGAATTCCCCTTGAGAGGTGCCGCGTCCCCGCACGTCTTGAATAACTACGATGTAGCCGTTAGCAGCGTACCAGGTAGGATGAGCATAGACGACAGTGGATGCGATCGCACGTCCATAGGGTTGCCGCATGAGTAGGACTGGAAACTTACCCTCCGCATCGGGACGGTAAATATCGGCATCTAGCCGTACTGCATCCCGTGTCAGCATTGAGGCTGTTTCTTTTTTTACGTTCAACATAGTAGCCGCTTGAGCCAACACCAGCTTTTTAACAAGTTACCAGTGCATCGGTTCGGTTTAGCACCCTCATATCCTCCTCATCTAATTCAACTGGAGTGCCACTGCGAATCAATTCCGCAAAGTCTTCATTGGGCACCATAATACACAGCGTATACAACCGCCCTGAACCTGTATTTCTTATTTCATGAATTCCGGTTGGCGGGACTAGTAAACAGTCTCCAGCGTGAATGGGCACTGTTTTGCCGTCGCAACTCGCCAATCCTTCTCCTTTGAGGATAAAAAACATTTCTACCGCAAATTGATGACGATTAGGTGGGGTCTTACCCCCCTCATCAAAAATTTCCACACAAATCGTCAACGACGCATCAGCCGTTGCTGGCTCAAAAACAATGGCTAAACGATTAGTATCCTGAGGACTAATGCGGTAAGCCTGATAGTCTTTAGGAGACTTAATAACAGGAATCATGCAGCGTGAGGAGTTCATAGGAATTACTCCTAAATTTGGTGGTTGGTTATCGCTCAAGTAATGAAGAATGTTCAGCGTAGCCGTTGCCCAGGACTAGAATCAAAAATCTTCACCCCTCATCCTTACTTGCTGTGCTAACACACTTCACACTTTCTACCCATTACTCATTCACAACAACTATTCTTTACAGGAATTAACAGCTTCGAGAATGGATGGAGAATCTGTAACAAATCCGAAGCACTGCTTAACATTGTAAAGTGTGGCTTTTAGGCAATATTCAGGCGAGGTGGTTGCTGCACAATCCTTGAGGAGGATGCAGTCATAGCCAAGGAAGTTGGCATCTTGTAAGGTTGCCATTACGCACTGGTCAACATTCACTCCTGCCAAGAAAAGTGTAGTTTTGCCAAGGTTGCGTAAGATACTATCGAGGGGAGTATCCCAAAAACCACTCATCCGATACTTGTCCACAAGAATGTCTTCAGGTTTCTGTTCCAATTCATCCACAACGGCTGCTGCCCAACTGCCTTTTTCCAACACGGGTGCTCCCCTCGTTGGCAAAGGATCGCCCAGTCCTACACCTTCCCCAGTAGGATTGTAAACATGCCGCGCTCCAGCACTAATATTGAGTAAATCAGGGCGATTTCCCCAGTTCACCCAAACGACGGGAACATTTACAGCCCGTAATTGAGGGAGTAACGTTTTTAACGGTTTGATGGGTTCTCTGGCGGGTGTCACATTAACCCCAATGTGAGCCAACCAGCCTTCTGGGTGACAGAAATCATTCTGCATATCAATAACCAGAATCGCGGCTTTCGCTAAGTCTATCCGTAGCGTTTTGGTTTCTGTCGTCAAAGTAATGAGTACAGGGGGCACAGGAGGGCGAGTAATATCTGCGATCGCCTCATTCACAGCCCAAGTATTCGGCGGCACCCCCAAGGTATGGAGAGGTCGATTCATAATGACTTTATCAAATAATCTTTGGGAAATTACACCCTTATTTTGATATCAAAATCATTAAACTGCTCAAATTTAAACGTTATTTAACCTCTTTTTCTTTTCATCCTCTGAGTCCTCTGTGCCTAGAGTGGTTCGTTAAAAATTAAAAATTCCCAACACCAGACCCCATTCAACTCAATTTAATAAATTAACTTCTTTTTTCAGAAAATATTAAAAAGCTATAGTGATGGAAAGGTGCATCTTAAAGGATTTAATCAGTGAGCTTTACCCTTCAAAATCTCTTAATTCCCGTTGAACAGAGCTATGGGGCTGTAGATGTGTAAATCACTAAGAACCAAATTAGTGCGAGCGCACCTCGTTAGCTCATTGTGTCGGGTTGAGTGAGAACAACTTCCTTGCTGTGAGTAAAATTAGCGGTTAGTAGTAATGCGATCGCATCAGCTGATGATTGTCGGATGAGTGAGACACTAAAACATCGTCTCTTATGGGTGCGACGACTTTTTCGCTCCACACGGCGTCTGTTAGTGCTTTTCGTGCTCATCTTGGGTATTGTGATGAGTTGGGGATGGTTCAGTCTGATACAGATGCCTGGAAAAAGCTACCAGGGGCTATTACCTCCCTTGACTCGCAAAGAAATAGCACTGCGAGACGTTCTGCAACGAGATGTAGAAATACTTTCTCGTCAGATCGGACAACGCAACTACCTGTCCTACCAGAGTCTCCAGACGGCGGCTGATTTCCTCAAAACCTCTTTAACTCAGTCTGGATACAAAGTCCAACAACAGGAATACACGATTGACAACCAGACATACTACAATCTTGAAGTTGAAATTCTCGGTGCTGACCAAGCTGACGAGATTGTAGTGATCGGAGGTCATTATGATTCAGTATTTGGCAGTCCTGGCGCCAACGACAATGGCACAGGTGCGGCGGCGACGCTAGAGTTGGCAAGTTTGTTTGTTGGGAAACAACCCGCCCGAACCTTACGCTTTGTTGAATTTGTTAACGAAGAGCCTCCCTTTTTCTGGACAAAAAATATGGGAAGTTTGGTTTATGCCCAACGCTGCAAACAGCGTTCTGAAAACGTTGTCGCTATGCTCAGCCTGGAAACGTTGGGTTACTACTCCGACAAGATGGGTAGTCAAAATTATCCTACACTACTGAGTGCCATCTATCCGCAACAAGGGAACTTTATCGGCTTTGTGAGTAATATCGCTTCTGGAGCCTTGGTGAGAGAGGCGATCGCGTCCTTCCGCCGCTCTACTCAATTTCCCTCTGAGGGCGCTACTCTTCCAGGCGAGATTTCTGGTGTGGGTTGGTCAGACCAATGGTCATTTTGGCAGCAGGGCTATCCAGCTTTGATGGTTACAGATACTGCACCGTTTCGCTATCCGTACTACCACACGTTAGAGGATACTCCTGACAAAGTAAACTTTGAGCATCTAGCGCGGGTAGTGGTAGGTTTGGAGCATGTGATTGCTGATTTATCAGGATTAGATCAATCTGAATAAGCTGAAAAGCTGAATGAACGCCAATTTACAGCAGTTTTCGAATCAGTGAAGTACATATTCCCGTAGGGGCGCACCGACGTGCGCCCTTCGTAGTGTGTTTCATCAAGTTGCAAATTGCTGTAGGTAGAAATCGCCTGAGAGAGAACTGCACAGGCGGCTTATCCTTACCCTCTTAGGATTACCCCTACAGGACTTACGCAATATCCGTTGATTAGCCCCCCTAACCCCCAAAATTTGGGGGAAGATCTCACTCCCCCCAGAGTTGATACTGAGTTGCGTTCAAACCTAGTAGTTGGGACAGACAATCCCGACGCCCAGAAAATGAATGTGCTACATATGAATGCAACTTGGTATAAGAGGCAGGGGGGGCTAATGCGTAAGTCCTACCCTAATTAAAAATCCTTCTTTTGAAATATCGAGTTTTAGCGAAAATCGCCTATTCTATTTTCCTATTGGTAGTTACAGTGACACAGAAAACAATAGGTGTGGTAGAACCCCAACCGGAAGTCGGTAGCTTAATTCGAGAACTGCGACAGCATGGGGGACTGACTCAGGAGAAGTTCGCTGCCAAGTTACGAGTAAGGTTCCCCTCCGTTAACGGTTGGAAAAATAATGGGGGAATACTCTCCTCGGTGGCGAGGGAAAAGATTGAACCTCTTGCAAAAGTCGCATTTACCCCCCTGACGCCCCCCTTATCAAGGGGGGAAACTAACTCCTTCCCCTTATTAAGGGGAGGGTTGGGGTGGGGTGCTTTGTATCTTTGCAAGAGACCTATTGAAGGAATGCTCCGAGTGATCACTCATCCTTCGGTCTCCTGGTGCCAACTTGCCAACGGCCTTGTGAGCAACTATTTCCCACAGGAGGAGTACAGACAGTGACTCAGCAAGCAGAGGTAATGGCACGGAACGCTCTCTTCACCGGGGGAGGAGATATGGGTGCTATGATGCGATCGCTCGACTGGTCAGCTAGCCCTCTAGGGCCTGTCGAGCAGTGGCCTCAGAGCCTAAAGACTACCGTGCGGATTATGCTCACCTCTCGCCAACCGATGTTTATCTGGTGGGGTGAGGAACTGATTAACCTTTACAACGACGCCTATAAATCCATTGTCGGCGGCAAACATCCGCAAGCACTTGGGCAGCCAGCTTCTGTTGTGTGGCGCGAGATTTGGGATCAGGTCGGACCTCGCGCAGAAACCGCGATGCTCAAGAATGAAGGCACTTACGACGAAGCGCTGCTGCTGCTCATGGAGCGCAACGGCTATCCAGAGGAAACCTATTACACCTTTTCTTACAGCCCAGTTCCCAATGATCAGGGGGGTACAGGTGGCATCATCTGCGCCAATACGGACGACACACAGCGCATCATCGGCGAACGTCAATTGGCACTCTTGCGGGAACTAGCCGCTAGAACAGCAGATGTACGGACATTTGATGAAGCCTGCACACGGAGTGCAAAATGTCTGGAAACGAATCCTGCTGACCTCCCGTTTGCGATGATTTATCTGGTCGATCCGAGTCAGGAGTACGTCTATCTAGCTGGGACATCTGGCATCGAACGAAACCACGCGGCGGTTCCTGAAACAATCGCCCTTGATGCGAATTCGCCTTGGCCTTTTTCACAAGTGAGCGCAACACACAAGCCGTGCCGGGTTGCCGATTTGGAGGGGTTATTTGGGAAACTGCCCACGGGGGCTTGGCAACGCCCTCCGAATCAGGCCGTTATTGTGCCGATCGCTGCATCCGGCAAAACAGGAAAAGCGGGCATTTTGGTTGCCGGGTTAAATCCGTTCCGACTCTTTGACGATAACTATAGCGGATTCATCGATCTAGTTGCCGCTCAGATTGCCGCCAGCATCGCCAACGCCCAAGCCTACGAGGAAGAGCGCAAACGGGCAGAAGCTTTGGCTGAACTTGACCGCGCTAAGACCATTTTTTTTAGCAACATCAGTCATGAGTTTCGTACCCCACTCACCTTGATGTTGGGGCCTGTGGAAGATATACTCACCAATTCAGCAAAACTTCACCCTAACGATCGCGCACAACTCGAAACCGCTCACCGCAACTCCCTGCGCTTGCTCAAACTGGTGAATACGCTGCTGGATTTCTCCCGCATTGAGGCAGGACGAGTTCAGGCGCGGTATGAGCCGACTGATTTGGCGATGTTCACGGCTGATTTAGCCGGGATTTTTCGCTCTGCGATCGAACAAGCTGGAATGCGCCTTTGTGTAGAGTGTCCTCCACTCCCTGAACCTGTGTATATAGACCGGGAAATGTGGGAAAAGATTGTTCTCAACCTACTCTCTAATGCGTTTAAATTCACCTTTGAGGGAGAGATTACCGTTGCCCTACATTGGGCGGATAACCATGTTGAGTTAGAAATCCGAGACACAGGCACTGGGATTCCCGCCGCAGAGATACCGCATTTGTTCGAGCGGTTTCATCGGGTGGAAGGGGCGAAGGGACGCACCTATGAAGGGTCAGGAATTGGTCTGTCGTTAGTGCAGGAATTAGTCAAATTGCATGGTGGCACCATTCAAGTGAGGAGTGTGGTCGATCAGGGAAGTTGCTTTACTGTCCGAATTCCCACAGGCTACGCCCACATTCCCAAGGAACACCTGAGTGCAACCGACTCCCTGACCTCAATGGCTATGGGGGCTGCAACCTATGTGGAAGAAGCGTTACGTTGGCTACCCGAGGAGGACACGGGGAATTGGCAGAGTGACTCTGTGCGTCCCCGCGTCTCCCCCTCTGCGCGCCTTCCCCTCTTGCCCTCTGCCCATATTCTGCTGGCTGATGATAATGCAGATATGCGCGACTATGTCAAGCGGCTGTTGGTCACTGATGGGTATGAAGTGGAAACCGTAGTGGATGGAGTTGCCGCCTTAGCCAGTGTGCGGCACCAGCGCCCCGATTTAGTTTTGACAGATGTGATGATGCCAGGTGTTGATGGCTTAGGGGTGTTGCGAGCGTTGCGTAATGACCCAAATACCCGCGAAATCCCCATCATCCTCCTGTCTGCCCGTGCTGGGCAAGAGTCCCGTATAGAAGGTTTGGAAGCGGGCGCGGATGATTATCTGATTAAACCCTTTTCTGCTCGCGAGTTGTTGGCTCGCGTCGAGGCAACGCTGAAGTTGGCTCGGTTGCGTCAGGAGGCGATGCGCCAGGAGCAAAAACTGCGGATTGAGGCACAGTCAGCGGAAGCCAACTTGGAACGTGTGCTAACCAGTATCAATGACCAGTTTTTGCTACTCGACTCTTCATGGTGTTATACCTACGTCAATGACCGGGTGGTGGAAGCAGTCGGAATCAGTAAAGAGGACTTACTGGGTAAGTGTATCTGGGATCTGTTTCCTGATCTAGTGAAGAGTAAATTCTACATTGAGGTGCATCGTGCTGTGGCGGAGCAAACAGTGGTTCAATTTGAGTACTACTTTCCGTCCTGGCAGCGCTGGTTTGAAAACCGCGTTTATCCTTCTGCAAGGGGTGTATCTATCCTGGTTACAGAAATCACTGAGCGCAAACGAGCTGAAGCTGATCGCGAACAGTTGCTTCAAGAACTGGCGATCGAGCGTGCTCGGTTTGAGTCTGTATTACGGCAAATGCCTGCGGGTGTGATGATTGCCGATGCGGATTCGGGCAAATTAGTACTCACCAACGAACAAGCCAAGCAAATTGTTGGCTATGACTACAAACAATCGCGACACCTCACGGAGTATGACGAGATTGCGCTGTTTGAGGGCTTTCGCTCAGATGGTCAACCTTACGGAGCCGAAGACTATCCCCTAATGCGATCGCTGCAAAGAGGGGAAACGATCTGCAATGAAGAAATTGAGCTACACCGGAGTGATGGACGCCGCATTTTTGTGAATGTGAACTCCGCTCCGGTTTTGGATAGTGAGGGACAAATTGTGGCAGCCGTCGTCGTCTTTCAGGATGTCACCGATCGCAAACAAGCTGAGCAAGAGCGAGAACAATTGCTGGCACGGGAACAAGCGATACGCAAGGAAGCCCAAAGAGCCAATCGCATCAAGGATGAGTTTTTGGCAGTCCTCTCCCATGAGTTACGATCACCTCTTAACCCGATCTTGGGCTGGTCCAGATTACTTCAAACTCGCCAGTTTGATGCAGCCAGAACCACTGAAGCCTTAATCAGAATTGAACGTAATGCCAAACTCCAGGCTGAACTGATTGAAGATTTACTCGATGTCTCTCGGATTTTGCAAGGTAAACTCAGCCTCAATGTGGCGAGAGTGGAGCTGACATCCACCCTTGAGGCAGCGGTGGAAACGGTACGTTTGGCGGCTGAAGCCAAATCGATTCAAATGCATGTCCAGATTGAACCTGACGTAGGACAAGTTTGGGGGGATGCCAGTCGCTTACAGCAAGTTCTTTGGAACCTGCTCTCCAACGCAATCAAGTTCACACCTCAAGGAGGGTGGGTCGAGATTCGGCTAGAGCGCAAGGGTTCTCAAGCCCAAATCACCGTCAGCGATACGGGCAAGGGAATCCCGGCTGACTTCTTACCTTATGTCTTTGAACACTTCCGCCAAGCGGATGCCACTACCACCCGCAAATTTGGCGGATTGGGTTTAGGGTTGGCAATCGTCCGTCACTTAGTCGAATTGCATGGCGGAACCGTCCAGGCAGAGAGTCCTGGAGAAGGGCAAGGCGCCACCTTTACCGTTAGGCTCCCATGTCTGCTGCCTCAATCTCAGACAACTCCGGACAGTGAACAGCCTAAGCCATACTTGGATTTGCATGACGTAGAGATTTTGGTGGTTGATGATGATGCCGATACCAGGGAGTTTGTCGCCTTTTTGCTGGAACAGTATGGAGCACGAGTCAGAGCGGTTGGCTCGGCGAGTGAGGCGCTTACGGCTTTAACTCAAGCTTTACCCGATGTGCTCTTAAGTGATATTGGGATGCCGGATGTGGATGGATATATGTTGATGCAACAGGTGAGAACCCTTCCGCCAGAGCAGGGAGGGCAGATTCCCGCGATCGCGCTGACTGCCTATGCGGGAGAAATTAACCATCAGCAGGCGATCACCGCAGGATTTCAAAGCCATCTGTCCAAACCTGTAGAGCCAGCCAAGTTAGTGGATGAAATCACAAGCCTCGCTAAACTGAGCAGAAAAAGTCAGCATTAGAAACCCGTAAACAAACTCTTATATCACAAAGTAAGCAAAATGTCAAACTGGTAACTCAATGATGAACTCTGAGCCTTCTCCTGGCGACGAAATGCAGTCCAGTTTGCCACCATGTTTTTCCATCACGATCTGGCGACTAATTGATAAACCCAGCCCCGTACCTTTCCCCATCGGTTTTGTCGTAAATAAATAGTCAAATACTTGTTCTTTGACCTCTTCGGTCATCCCTGTTCCGTTATCCTTGATACGGACGGTGACCCATTGCTCATCTTGGGAAAGCTCTGTGCGAATAGTAATTTGTTTGGGGTTAGTCTCATTCTCCTGGTAAGACCGACCCTGAGTAGACTCATCCAGTGCATCAATGGCATTGGCAAGAAGATTCAGAAACACTTGGTTGAGCTGTCCGGGATAGCAGTTCACCAACGGTAAATCACCATACTCTTTGATCACGACAATTTCAGGGCGCTGGTCTTTGGCTTTGAGGCGGTGCTTTAAGATCGTCAAGGTACTGTCAAGCCCTTCATGCAGGTTAAACTCAACTTTGGTTGAAGTATTGGCTCGTGAGAAGGTTCGCAGCGAGGTGCCCAGCTGGCGAATACGGTCTGTCCCTACTTTCAAAGATGAAATTAACTTGGGCAAGTCATCCAGTAAAAAGGGTAAATCGATTTCCTCAATCTCCTCGGCAATTTCCGGTGCTGGTTGAGGATAATGTTGCTGATAAAGTTTCAGCAGATGGATCAAATCCTGAATAGAAACCTCGGCGTAATCGAGATTGCCTGCAATAAAGCTCACAGGATTGTTAATTTCGTGAGCGACTCCAGCGACGAGTTGACCAATACTCACCATTTTTTCACTCTGCACCAGTTGCAGTTGCATCTGTTGCAGCTGCTTTAGGGACTGATTCAGTTGCAGCGCACGCTCTCGCTCTCTTGTTTCCGATGCTTGTAATTCCAGATAGAGACGGGCATTTTCCAAAAAGATGTCAGCCTGGGTACAGTGAGTTTTGATTCGTGCTAAGAGTTCATCCTTGGCAATGGGCTTGCTTAAATAATCATTGGCACCGGCTTCTAAGCCAACAACCAGATCGGCGACTTGGTTTCTCGCTGTCAGCAATACAATGGGCAACTCATTCGCCTGCCACGTTTCGCGAATTTTGCGCGTGACTTCATAGCCAGTCATGCGAGGCATCATGACATCGAGCAAAACTAAGTCAGGTTTTAGCCCCCCCTCTAAGATGCTTAGGGCTTCAGCTCCAGAGGATGCCTGTGTAACTTCATAGTGATGCAAAGACAGATGATTCATCAAAACTAGACGATTCACTGGCTCATCATCCACAACCAGGATTTTGTAAGACTGCCCTTGCTGGTTCACCAATGGTTCTGGCAAGTCTCCTAGAACCAACTCTTCACTATTGGTGAGCTGTCTCTCGCCTTCTCCTGGTTCTGGAGCATCCAGAGAAAACACAGAACTGAAGACTGAGGAGGAGGGAGAGTGATACTTGAGATTGGATACTGGGGTATCAAAACCACTCATTGATGACCCATGACTGACGGGTAAGGTGAACGTAAATCGCGAACCTTCATCTAGTGAGGATTCAACCCAAATCTCCCCACTGTGCAGTTCTACCAGTTTCTTTGTAATCGCCAGCCCCAACCCCGTGCCACCGTAAATCCGAGCAGTGGAGCCATCTGCCTGCTCAAAGGATTCAAAGATGCGCTCTAGTTTATCCAGTGGAATACCAATACCTGTGTCAGACACCGTAATTTGGATTTTAGATTTTAGATGGTGTATCGCAATTTGGGCTGCTACCCTAGAGGCTGAGATACTCCCTTGCTCTCTCCCTGTCTCGATTTCCTCCTCTCCTACACCACTGACGAACTGGGCGGATACTGCCACGCTGCCACTATCGGTAAACTTAATCGCGTTGCCGATGAGATTTTGCAAGATTTGCTGTAAGCGGTTTTCATCGGCCAGCACTGGGGGCAAATCTGGAGCGATCGCGTTAATCAGCTGCAAATTCTTTTGACGAACTAAGGGCTTATTCAGGGTTAAGACAACATCCACAATCTCTCGCAGCGCGACTGGCTTGAGTTGTAGTGCGATCGTCTGATGCCTGAGTTTGGAGAAATCTAGAATGTCGTTAACCAAGTTAGCCAACCGCCGACCACTAGTGACAATCATCGCCAGATTGGAAACTGTATCTGGAGACAACTTACCCGTTGCACCTTCGATCAGAGACTCAGCAATGCCAATAATCCCATTCAAAGGCGTGCGGAGTTCATGGGAGGTATTGGCTAAAAATTCATCCTTCAGTTTGTCCGTTCGTTGCAGGGCTTCCTTCGCTTTTTTGAGTCTCGCCTCACGGGCATAGACTTCGTCTGCCATGACGTTGAACGAATGTGCCAGTCGTCCCAGTTCGTCTTGTCGCGTGGTATCCAGGTGAATGGTGAAATCTCCAACAGCAATTTGCTCGGTAGCCACCATTAATTTCTGGAGGGGAGCGGCAACCTGCTGGCGTAGGACAAAAAACAGCACCAGAACCTCAACCAGCAAAGAGATGCCACCTAAAATCAGAACAAACCGGGCATTGTCGAAGGCGACTCCCGACAGAATGGATTTCGGAAAAACCGTGACAAAGTACCAGTCAGGAACGTTGAGTTTGGCAACGGCTAAATACTCTTTATCTGCGGTATTTTCAACCACAACCTGCCCGGCACTTAAGTTCTTGACTAACTGAAAAATCCGGGTCAGATGGGGGTCTCCAGACTGGAGGATTTCAAATCTGCCGTTCTTGTCCTTGATTTTATCCATCTGGTCTGGATGGGCAATCAAGCGACCGTCTGCCCGAAAAATGATGTTATAAGTACCTGGAAGGCGGTCTTGCAAGGTTCGATCTAACAGTTCATTCAGGACAATGTCGTGCCCTAAGGTGGCAATCTGTTTACCAGCTCGATCAACGGGAGTTTCACAAGAAACAATCCAGTTTCTAGCTACCTTGTCGTAGTAAAGTCCGGTACAAATGGTCTGACGGCTGGGATTATGCTCCTGGTCGGCAATCCAGAAATATTCCTCATCTGGGATGTACAAGTCGGCAGTGGCATTCTCAGCCCAAGGCACTTCCGGCCAGTACATGACTACCATGTTTTCCGGGGCGTTGATGTAGCTGTTCTGAAAGCGGCTACGCCAGGCAGGGCCATAAGACATGACCAAGTTATAAAAGGTAAGGAGGCGGCGGCGAATTTCAGCGTTGAGCTGTAGGTTTTTGCCAATGTATACTCCTGGCTGGCGACTGCGATCAAAGCCTTCCGCACGATTACGAATCACCCCATCTTTGGAACGCACAAATAGCCGATTAAATTCAGCTTGGGGGTCTTTGTCGCCAAATTCATCCAGTCTGCGCTTAAGTTCTTGATCGAGTAGTGCATGATTGTCTTCTGCTAGGGTAAAGATGCTACTTTCGCGTTGCCCCCGTTCAACAATATATTTTTCTAGCTGTCTAAGGGTTTGGTTTTCCAGAATCGACATCAAATGCAGGTAGCTGAGGGTTGTAGACCCAACAATGACCAAGGCAATTCTCACAGCCATCTTGAGCAACGTTTCACGGGTGATCGAGCCTTTGGGTTTGGGAATGAGTTTGGCTTTAAACAGTGACATGCAATTCATTCTCCTTTCTCCAGCCGAGAAGATTGAAACGCCAACGGTTGACGTATTACTGGAGCGTGGCATCCTCCTAGGTGTGCGGACTCGCTGAGGTTTCCTGTTGCGCAACGGTTGGATCTCGATAAAGGGATGAACGATACATTCAGGTAAGCTATTCCACATTTAACGACGCTGTGGAAACTGGGCATAGGGGACAGGGCATGGGGCATAGAGGACTGTTTTATGGGCTGCGTTCAAGGTGGAATAGCTTATTAGTGGCTAAAAAATTGGCGACACAGAGCAAGGCTAGCGCTAGAATCGGTAAGCGCAGCCGATAGATGCATCACTTGAAACTGACTCGAAGACCTGAGAGAAAGCCAAAGCCTGACCTCCAAGTTAACGCACCTCAAATGTTGCTACATGGCAAGCTTGGTCAGTATATTTAGTCGCACTTAATATACACTATTCCTATCGATTTACCGAAGATTTGTTTTGAATTTTAGCAACTCCTGAGGAGTGTCTTTGGCTATGTCGTATCATCGGGCACAGCAGAGGAACTCATGGATAAAAAGGCTCAAGCCCCGGAGCATCGGTATCCTCAATCTCCAATTGCCACGATTTCAACCCTGGAGGCGAGCGGGCAATCCAACGTATGTGTTCCTGCTGGTTGTGATGTTTAGTCTAGGTCTATTCATCCCAGGCTGCGTAAAACATACGGTTTTACCCCCTCCCTCTCCCCTACCCCAGATCCAACTGACGAGCCAAATGCGTAAACCGGTCGAACTAAGCCTGGTTTCCTTTGCCGTGACACGAGCGGCTTACACAGAAATTATTCCTCTGTTTAAAGAGAAATGGAGACAGGAGCATAACCAAGAGGTGAGATTTCGACATAGCTTTGCTGGTTCTAGTACCCAAACCCGCGCCGTGATTAATGGACTGCCAACCGATGTAGTCCATTTGGCGCTGGCTCCAGATACAAACCGTCTTCAACAAGCTGGGTTGATCAAACCGGGATGGGAGAAAAGAGTACCCAATAATGGCATTGTGACTCGTACCGTGGGGGCAATTGTGGCTCGTCCTGGGAATCCCAAACACATTCATTCCTGGTCTGATTTAGCCAAGCCAGGAGTTTCCGTAATTACAGCCGATCCGAAAACGTCAGGAATTGCCCGGTGGAACTTCCTCGCCTTCTGGGGGTCAGTCACTCAAACGGGAGGAACTGAGGTACAAGCCTTGAATTTTGTCACTAAGGTTTTCCAGAATGTGCAGGTGTTAGCCAAAGATGCCCGTGAAGCGACAGACATGTTTTTGCGCCAAAATCAGGGAGATGTACTCATCAACTATGAAAACGAGCTAATTTTAGCCACTCAAGAGGGACTGGCGAAAGATGCCGTTGTAATCATTCCCGAAGTGAATATTTCCATCGACAATCCGATCGCGGTAGTCGATAAATATGTTGACCGCAGAGGAACTCGCGAAGTAGCAGAGGCGTTTGTGAAATTTCTATATACCCCTGAAGCACAGCGTGCGTTTGCTAAGGTGGGATTTCGACCTTTAGAGCCGACGATGGCTCAAGAGTTCTCCCACAAGTTCCCTCCCGTCAGCAATCTGTTCACTGTAGAGGCATTCAGTGGATGGGATGCGATTCATGAAAAGTTTTTTAAGGATGGTGGAGTGTTCGATCAAATTCAGTCCCGTCTTTGGACGACACCCCGTAACATTCGCTAGCAGGCTCAAAAGTAATGCTTCTGCCCCTCCGGGGTGCTTCCTTGCCGGGACGCAGGTTCTCGGCATCAGCACCGTCTGCCGTGTGCCGTCTGCCTCCTGCCTTTTTCGGTCAAGCAGGCCAACGCCAGTTGTAGCGATTCCACTGATAAATTCCCTGAATCTCGTACTCACTGCCATTGTCAAAGCGAATGATGCAGTTGTAGTAAGAACCATCGCTGTCTAACTGCTGAGATACTCGGATTACAGTGCAAGCAAACCACTCGCGAGTACACGGCCCATCCTCTTGTACCCACTCCCAAAGGCTATTAGAGACTTCAATCCGATCGCCTACTTTGAGCTTTAACCCATCGGATGATGTTTCTGAGTCAAAATACTGCGCTAAATGCTTTGGTTTGACGCGGTTGAGCCATTGAGGGCCATAATAATCTCGGATAAACTGTACAGAACCTGAGTGGCGATTATGTAGCCAATCGTTGAGTAGCTTAATTTTCCAGGGGCGGTCGCGTTTTTCTTGTTCCTGGACAAACTTTAATAAAGCTTGGCGTTGCTCCAGTGTTAGTTCATCCAAAGGATTGGCTGTATCGTTATCGGAGTCACCATTGGTCGATGCAAGCAGCGCTTGGCGAGTCACGGATTCACTCACCACTTGTAGCAAAATTTGTTTCTGCTGCTCGGTGAGGGGACATAACACCGCTTCACACTGAATAAAGGCGGCTTGTAAAACCGCTTCAATCTCAGCTGGAGTCATGACATATTAGGGCTGCGGACAGGTTGGCTGGCTCTAGAAGTATTCGCAATGACGAACGAATTCTTTTCCCTTATTATTTATTGCCAAGGTTCAACCGCACAAGCCCAAGAAACTTGCTGGTTGGCTTTGCGGTAAGCTGAGGATTGAAGTGATCGGTCAAGGTGAGTTATTCGTGCGGTTTATGGGATTTCCAGGTTGGTTCGCTACCGTTATTATTTCTGGTTTGTTGTGGGTTGTCAGTTGGATCGTGACCCCATCGGCTTTAGCCTTAACCCCAATTCAACTAACAGACATCTCCTACCATGAATGCCCTCCAGAGTTGGCAGAAGGCACAGTCACACCAGGAACAACTAGCGCGGCAAATTGCTATATCGTTACCGGTAAAGCTGAGAACAAATCTAACAAACTGGTCGTCAATGCCGACATTTTTGGTCGCATTTACGACGCCAATGGCAATTCGATTTTACAAAATCGGACTCGCCTCGGTTCGATTGATGAAGTGCCACCGGGCGTTAGTGATTTTGAACTGAGAATTTCGGTTCCGGCGAATCAACCAACGCCCTTGCAACTGAAGCAGTTTAAAGCTTCGGGGTTTACAGGCAAAGTGCGACGCTGACAAAAGTGGGGCAGTTTTCCCAACTCTTGAGAGTTTAACACTCCCTGGCTATGGGAATTTTTACCCCGCCAAGGGGTGAGCTTTTTCAGGGAATTAGCCAGATGACTTGCTCTGGCTCAACGTTTCATCATTTTAGAATTGGGGGATTGAGCCATAGGCGAGGCTACCGAGCAGGCCAGCCACAATGTTCAGAACTAAAATGGCTAGGATGGGGGAAATATCCAGACCCCCCAGTGGTGGAATGAATGAACGGAAAATGTTGAGGTAGGGGTCAGTGATCGGACTTAAGAAAGCCTCGATCTGGTTCATCCAGCTAACTGTAGGAAACCAAGTCAATAGAATCCGAACCAGGATTAGAAATAGATAGATATTGATGAAGCTAACGAGAGTGTTGATCAGTAGTGGTGTCATGGAGAGAAAAACGTCCTTGCTAAATTGTGATGATTAGTTGAGCCTTGAAGTAAGTTTAACGGATATCACTCCGTTCCCGCTTACCCCAACAAGGTTAACCCGCTAACAGTCCAAGGCGAGGAAGTATTGTGACATTTTTATCTCAAAGCTCACGCGATCGCTCCAAATCTACTCGTTCTGTATTGCCATTCACCGTACCCAGCTGTTGGCGCACATCATCAATCGCCGTGTTCAACTGGGCAATTTTATCCTCTAAACTGCGCCGCGCGGCTTCAATACTTTCTTCTGAATTCAGCTGACGCTTTTTCCCCTTGATCACCTTGGTTTCTGAACGACTGGAATTGAGTAAAGATTTTTCCGCTTCATTGTCCGCATCGCGTTGAACGGCAACCACAGCGCCAATGACACCACCGATTAATCCGCCGACTATTGTCCCAAGCAAAAATCCGCTTGTAAAACCATCCCGCTGACTCATTTCGCTCTCTTGACCTTATTGTAAATAAGCAACTTTTCTCAAGATTAACGGTTGCCTGACTCCCTTGCCTACCAGTCGCGGCATTTGTTGCAATTCCTGTTCAAGAACCTTAGGGACAACCTCGCTGCCGATTCCCAGGTAAAAGCAAAAGGGGAAAAGAAACAATTGTCCCTTTTTCCTGTTTATTCAGGACTTACGCAATATCTATCGATTAGCCCCCCTAACCCCCCAATCTTAGGGGGAACAAGATTCTTTACTCCCCCAGATTTGAGGGGCTGGGGGGGCAGATGCGTAAGCCCTATTATTGTTGCCTTTTTCCTTCAAGCCCTCTTCCAGACGAACGGTTAGCTCATCACTCACCTACGAAATCGGTCATGTGCCAAACGCGCGATCGCCTGCATCTCCTAGTCCCGGCACAATATACCCTTGAGAGTTAACCGTTTCGTCAATAATCGCTGTATAGATCGTTAAAGTTGGATAATCCGCACTAAGTTTTTGCAAGGCTGGTGGAGCCGCAACCACACTAATAATACGCGTTAATGCCGGATCGACACCGCGCTTGATTAATTCTGACATGGCTAACGCCATCGACCCCCCAGTAGCTAGCATCGGATCGGTAATGAGGACGCGGGTGTTCGGTTGAAACTGCTCAGGCAGTTTATTTAAGTAGCAGTTCGCTTCCAGCGTTTCCTCATTCCGTACCAAGCCAAGATGATAAATTGACGCCAGAGGCAACAAGGTTTGAGCCCCGTCTAACAAAGCCAGTCCAGCGCGAAGAATGGGGACAACGACCACAGGAAAGTCTGGATTCACCATCGTGGCAGGGCAGGGAGCCAAAGGCGTCTGCACCATAATATCCTCAGTGGGTAACCAATCTCGGATGGCTTCGTAGGTTAACCAGCGACCTAACTCTGTCATGGCGCTCTTAAACAGAGGTGAAGGCGTTGAGGCATCACGGGCAACACCTAACCAGTGCTTAATTAGAGGATGGGGTGGGACATAGACACGCAGTTGGAGAGTCATAAAAGACTTGAGATGGCAGAGATTGTAGCTTAGAGTCCTGAACCATCCATCATACCTGAGTTCGGCTCGGAATCTGGGAAACGCAAGATTTAGCTTTAATCATTAAGGCCGAGTACAAGATGCTTTAGCCCCCAATGCCTAGCTCCTACTCTTTACAAGAGCTTATTGCGAACTTCTTTTGATAGTATTGACATAAGTTTGCAATAAGACTATATTACTTTCAGTGTTCTCCTCTCATTTAAGGATCGGCAGGTGGGACCAGTAGGCAATAGATAAGCTGGTCTCCACTTTTTTTTAGGCCGCACAAGTCAACCATTGTGCGAGCCAGAAGCGTTAAACTCAAATTCGTTAAGTAATTTTTCTGACACCGTTGATACATGCCTGCTGCTTCTCACAATCCCATACCGCACCATCAAGGTCATTCCGTTCCAGAGACATTGGTATTTGATGTAATCGTTATTGGTTCTGGCATTGGGGGACTAGTGACAGCAACTCAGCTAGCAGCCAAAGGTGCCAAGGTACTGGTACTAGAGCGTTATCTCATCCCCGGTGGCAGTTCAGGTTACTTTGAACGAAACGGCTATCGCTTTGATGTCGGGGCTTCTATGATTTTTGGCTTTGGTGAGAAAGGAACCACAAATCTTCTTACCAGAGCGCTTGACGCCGTCCATGTCAGTCTAGACACTATTCCCGATCCGGTACAGATTCACTATCACTTACCCGGAGAATTAGACCTAAAAGTTCATCGCGATTATGAGAAATTTTTGCAAGAGCTAATCGCTAAATTCCCGCATGAACGGCAAGGGATTCGCCAGTTTTACGATGAATGCTGGAAGGTCTTTAACTGCCTCAATGCCATGGAGTTACTGTCGTTGGAAGAACTCCGCTATTTAACACGAGTCTTTTTCCAGCATCCTCTTGCCTGTCTCGGTTTGGTGAAGTACTTGCCTCAAAATGCCGGGGATATTGCGCGTCGGTACATCAAAGACCCCCAGTTGCTGAAATTTATAGATATGGAATGCTACTGCTGGTCAGTAGTCCCTGCCGACCGAACCCCGATGATTAATGCTGGGATGGTGTTTTCTGACCGACACTATGGAGGGATTAATTACCCGAAAGGTGGGGTAGGACAGATTGCCCAAAAACTGGTGGAGGGACTGGAGAAAGCGGGAGGTCAAATTCAGTACAAAGCTAGGGTGAAGAAAATTCTGACAGAACAAGGCAAAGCAGTAGGCGTGCAACTGGCGGATGGGAAAGTTTACCGGGCGAAACGGATTGTTTCTAATGCAACACGCTGGGATACTTTTGAGAAGTTACTGCCACCGGAAGAGATGCCAGTGGCGGAGAAGAAATGGCGTCAGCGCTACCAGAAGTCACCCAGTTTCTTGAGTTTGCATTTGGGTGTTGAGGCGAATGTTTTACCACTCGGTACAGAATGCCATCATATTGTTCTAGAAGATTGGGACAAAATGGAAGAAGCCGAAGGCACAATTTTTGTCTCAATTCCTACATTACTTGACCCAGATTTGGCACCCCAAGGATATCATATCATCCATACCTTTACGCCCAGTTGGATTGAGGATTGGCAGGGACTTTCAGCTAAAGAATATGAAGAGAAAAAGGAAGAAGCGGCAGGACGAATCATTGACCGATTGGAGAATATTTTCCCCGGCTTAGATGCAGGACTAGACTACATGGAGGTAGGAACGGCTCGCAGTCATCGGCGGTTTTTGGGGCGTGAGGATGGTACCTATGGCCCAATCCCAACACGCAAGTTGATGGGGTTGTTAGGAATGCCGTTTAATCGAACTTCGATTGGGGGATTGTATTGTGTCGGGGATAGTACCTTTCCGGGTCAGGGGCTAAATGCGGTAGCGTTTTCTGGCTTTGCTTGTGCTCATCGGGTAGCCGTGGATTTGGGGTTGTAGCTGGAGGTTGAATTATGTCTCAACCCCAGGAGAATTCTTCTCAATTCTCCGTTGGTAAAGAGCCTATTTATAGATTAAAACCCCTAAGATAGAAACACAGGGGTTAAAGCCTAAGGACTCTGAAAATGAGCAACGAGTAAACTGCTCTCAAGGTGATGGCTGTTCCGAATTTTCAGTAGAGTTTTGCAGTTGTACAAGAGCTGAATGGGCAATGGCCAAGCTAAGACGAGCCTGTTCCATAGCAGATAGCTCTTGCCAATCTGCCTGACGCACAAAGCCAGGGTAAGTTTCAGTCGCTGACTCTGAGTTGCCCCGCATCGCGTAAGCCAAAGGACGAGCTAAGACTAATAGATCATCTTCTGCCCAGTTGGACAACAAGGGCTTGACACACAATACTAGCTGTTCCGCTAAAGACAAGTTAGTGGAGACGAGTTCTTGAGCTTTGTGAACAATTGCTCCTAACCATGCCTCAGGCACAAAAGCCGCAAAGCGCTCGGACAAAGACCGATGCAAGTTTTCCTGTGTGGTTGATTCTGGCGAGTTCCAGCATTGATGCAATTGCTCAAATAGCGCTTGCGACGCTTGAGTAATTTCCTCTGGCTCCAGCCACTGATCCAGGATAAATCCTCGTTCCCGCTCAACGAAGTAGGCTTCTGCCTCAGGTTCAGCTGGATTCCAAGGATAAAAATCATCTTCAGACTGCAAGAGTGCCTCTAGTAGTTCTCCTTGTACGCTGCTCACAGCATCCTCACAATTGGTATATGACATAGCTTGACGTGGCATAAAGACCCTCCCGTGTGGGTAAGTAGATGAAACCTGGCATGGGATAGCTACAGCAGCACTCTGGAGAGTTCCGTAACCGCTCATAAAATAAAAGATAGCGTTTACGTCGGTTATTGCAACAAAAATCAAAATTGATGACATCCCGTTAGCTCTCTTAGCCGTCAGAAAACGCTGCTCTCGGCAATCGGCCCAAATAAGACGGCAGCTTAGGGAAAGAGCCTCGGATTCTGAGTGCGGCAGAGTTTTAACTCTAGGGCTGTGAAGCTTCAATGATAAATTCCAGTGTTTGACCCTGACTACTGCCAAACTTTAGCTTGATACCGGATTGCAAGGGCACTTCCTGATGGTGGATTTTTTGCCAACCTCGAACGCCCTCGCGCCCCCCTAATTCCTGATTCATCACTCCGCTCGCTTGATCAGGAGGTAAAATCAGCGTACCGTAGCGAGAGAAATCACGTAAGAAGTAGGTGGGACGAGCTTGTTGAGCGGTGAAATCATCGCGGCAAATAATCTCTGCATGGTGTTGGCTCACCCACTGCTCCTGAATCACTAAATCGTTCTCTTGGCGGCGTCCCACTCGCATTAGTCCGCCTCGAATGCGCCAGACTTGAGTGGTTGCACTGATAGAACGCAAATAAGCCACTGGGGTGGGGGTACCAACCCAGCTCGGTGTCATACTCGGAAGCTCAGTAATTCCTTCTTCAATGGGTTTAATTAACTCGCCTTCAAACTGAGGATGCATATAAAGCACGGGCAACGTCCAGGCGGGTTGGTTAAATTTGTAAATGGTCAATAACTGCTGTCTGGCTACAGCGACAGCTTGGTCAATGGGCATCCGGGAAGCGAGGGCTTGGGCAAGTGTTTGAATAAATGTGAGAGCTTCTTGATCGGCGATCGAATCACGCATCCCTAAAACCGCAGGAACACCGTGATGGATGAGGACTTCGGCTAAGCTACTGCGGGGGATGGTTTGAGAGCCCACTTGTTCTGGTTGGGCACCCCAACAGGCGTTAAATACCGCCAAGGTGACTTGAGTGCGAACCAAAACTTGAGCCAGTTCAGTTCCGTTGATGACAGCATCGGAGCGCAAAAACAGTAAACCCCCATCGGGTGCAGGTTCGCCATGACCGGCATAGAAGAGAATATTGAAGGCACCCTTTTCCAAGGCATCAATGAGTTCTGTGGGGGTTGGCTGTAGCAGAGTTTCGACATTGCAGGCAACAGGAGCCACAAATTTTTCACTCGTAGGATTAGGTTGTCCACAGGCTTTGAGAACAGTAGCGAGGGCTGCGGCTTCTTGTTCCAGTTGTAACCCTGTCGCTGAACGAGCGTGTCTTTGGACATCCTGACCCAAAACTAGCAAGATGTTGAGGGCTTGGTGAGAGCGAGTAAAGGGATGGAATACGTCAACATCGCTAGTCGTACGACTAAACAGCAGTTGCTGAGACAGAGAAATGGCTTGTTTGCCTGCCATTTGTTGCATAATTTCCCATGGCAGAGGGATGAAATCTGGATCGCGAATTTCCAGTCGGAGGCGCAGCGGTTTATTTTGTCCAATGGCAATGCCTTGACTTTGCGCCAGTGTATTGCGAATGGGGCCATCAAACAGCCACGTCCATAGGTCAATGCCTAAATGCTGCATTAAACGGCTACTGTAGCTCGTGCCTTGACCCGCTCCCGCCTCACTATCTGGGGGCAGCGTTCGAGCCGACTGACTGGCATGGTGGATGAGGGGAACATGGGGCAAACCCCGGAGAGAAAACATCTCTTGCCACGCCAGCCAAGTCTGAGTCAGATTAGCAGTCCAAGTGGTGTGATGCAAAGCATACCCCCCAGGATAGGGGGCTTTAAGTACCCAAATGGCGAAATTTTCTTCCCCAGCGTTTGATAGACGAGCGATCGCTAAACTGAGGCAAGGATTTTCGTTACCAGACATTCAAAGGCCACACAAAGAGCGGCTGTAATGTTTTTCTACCAGTCTACCGAGTCTTGAGCTTTCTTTACGCATTGATCTTCATCCTCAAGGTTAGCAGGTTGGAAAGTTGAAGGTTACCGGGTTTCCTCAACCTTCAACGATTAAAACCTGCCAGCCTTGAGGACAACTAAGTGGGTTTCGCGGTTGGAGTCGAGACAGAGGAGGGTGAGGGAGGCGCACATTCACTCTGTTGAGCTGGGGTTGGGGTGAAATTTGGGTTAATGTGCGGCAGGACATCGGCTTCTTTAAGCCAACCCGTCTCTCCAGGCTTGAGTTGACGATGATTAACAGGCGTGGGCTTAGGGTTATCGACAACTGGGGGTTTTCCAACTTGGGTTGGTGGACGTTGAACAGAAGCTGTTACTCCTGGTGAGGATTTAGTCCCAGAGGGGCCGGGCGCTAAAGAGCAAACCCTCACTTCTAGCCAATTATTTTGCTGCGCGTCAGGTTGTTTTTTGATGACTTCTACAATGCTACCTGCCGGAACGACACCAACCTCTGCTTGGTTTTGGGGGGGCAAGCCTTTTCTTAGCACCAACGGGATATTTTTCCTCTGAGCATTGGCTGGAGTCGAAGAACTGACTTGAAGGATTGCTCCTTGCTCCAAGGCAGATACTACTGAGGCAGAGGGGTTGGGAGCTATGGCAGGAGTAGATGATGAGGAGCCCGTATCTGACGGCTCAGTTGGGGGACTGGAATTCGACGCTACCTGCTTCAGGAGTGGATCGGCTAAGTCACTCACACCTGGAACCAAAAAGTAAGCGAGTACTCCACCTAGCCCCAGCAGAACCAAGATACCCAACAATAGCCCCCAAGGACGTCGGCTGGAAGCCTTAGAGGTCAGCTGCTGGGTTTTCATCTGGGAAGGAGCAGCGCCTGCTAATAGAGTGGGTGCAGCCTCAGCCGTGGAGGTAGGAACGCTCGTCTGTGAGGCTGAAGATTGGGGTTGGCTCGTCCCGTTTGAGGGGGTCACTTTGCAGTACAGTAGAGCGATGGTGGCATTGTCATAGCCATTTTGGGTATTAGCAATTTCAATCAGTCGGGCTCCTGCGGTGGGTAGATCAATTCGCCCTTCTAGGATGGGGAGAATTTCAGTTTGCCAGTGTTGATCCACTCGGTCATTGTCACTCAGTCCATCCGAACATAACAGGAATACACAGTCTTCATCCAAAACAAAGCGCTGTACGGTTGGATGTAGTGTGGTGGATGGAGCCATGCCTAAGGCTTGAACTAGAGAGCCAGAGGTGGGCTGTTGTACGGCATTGCGGTAGAGAGCATAGCCAAGTCGCACCTCTCTGGAGGCTAAATCGTCATCTAGAGTGATTTGGTGGCAGTTATGGCGAGTGATCCAATAAACTCGGCTATCTCCCACATGGGTGATGTAAACTTCATGGGCAACAGTTCGAGCCATCACCACGGTTGTACCCATCCGTTGCCGATCAGAGCGATGTTCGCTGTCGTTTTGTTGACTGATTAAGTCATTGGCTATACAGGTGGCACGTTCTAAATCCAGGGTTAACGTTGTTGGGTTCCAGTTATCGGGGTTATTGGGGAGTTTTTCTACCTGTTCCCGAAGTGTGTTAATCGCCAAATGAGAAGCGACCTCACCGCCTTCATGTCCCCCAATGCCGTCGCAGACAATCGCCAAAGCACTAGCCGTAGGGGGCGAACTAACCATCTGCCCACTGGGCGGATAGCAGGCATCTTCGTTGTGAGGACGAGTCGGGCCAGAATCGCTGCGAGTGAAAATTTGATAAGAGCGAACTTGCGATCGCCCATTATCTTTAAGAGCCTGATCCAGAAAAGATACCAGTTGCTCTGAAGTTCGGATCTGCCCTTGGGTAAGTTGATTAGAGATTTGTTGCAAAAATCCTGCAATGTCAGGTGAGGCGCTAGGAATCCACTGAGACCACAATTGCCCTAGATGGGACAGGGTTGGTGTGGGTTTGGTATCAAGATGCAATTCCAGCAGCCGAATGATTGACCCTTCTACTCGCAACAGTTGAGGAGAGAGCAAACTCGAAGCCACCCCTTCACTTTTTAAAGGTTGCCAGAGTGTTGCTAACTGCCATAACCAATTTAACTGGCGCACGGCTGGGGCATCTTTCCAAACGTTGGTGAGTTCGGGTAAGACTTGTCCTTCGAGTTGAGGTGCATCCTTCCCCCCTCCCCATCCAACAGAACTGCTGTAGAGTGGTGCATCTTCGAGCAGCCAAATTTCAGCACGATTGCGCCCCTCCGACGGCATGAGCCGCCCGTACACTTGAGGAATGTGTAACGCATAGGGGGCTAGCCTCAGATAAGGGGCGAGGCTGGGAGGAATGTCTGGGGGGGTTTCAGGTGGTGTTCCTGGCTGAGTATCTAAAAGAATTCGTGGATAGACCAAAACATAGCGATTTGCGATCGCCTCTCCCGATTTAAACGCTTCTATTCCCTGACCGATCGCCCACAAGTAGCGTTTAGTGAGCGGCGTGCGACATTGCTGGCAGAACTTATTGCTTTGAGGGTTAGGAGCCTGACAGCGAGTGTTAGAGCAGTATATCGTTGCCGCCGGAATTTCCATGAAAATTATTCGCTACGTTCAGCCGATGATAAATTGGCTACAAGTTGCAATTTTAGCCGCAGGAAAGGGAATCTGCCTTTTGCCGTGCCTTGCGCAAGCATCTTGATTACCGATTGTAGCGTTTGACTCAAGGGGGGCTGGTCGCTTGTAATAATCTCTTCCCTAGGGACTAAAATCTTGGATAGATTTCTAGTAATTGTCCAAGCTACCACTACGCCTGATCAACTCAGGCCAGAGCACTAAGAAATAAGTCCACCAAAGCAGAATCGGCAGAGAAACAAGAATCGTTACCCAAACTATTTTTATGAACACCCAACTGGTCGCGATGATCAATGCTCCGGTCAGCAAAATAGACCAAGGCTGACACCACCAGGGTTTATAACGCCAAGGGCTTGTAGGCTTCGGTGTAGACAAGATCAGACCAACTATTGCAGCTTGACTAGTTATCGCCGCCCATTCTAACAATGATGACGGTGGAAGGTAAAGGCTAACAAATTCTGGGACTGAGGCTGAGGGTTGAGATGGGACAGTGCATCCCAACAGTTCAGAGGTTTTTGGGGTGCATTGCCTGCTCACTCTTTCGATCTATCCCAGCTCACATCGTTACCACTCTCCTACACAAATCACCATGCACCAACCTGATGCTGACCCGTCTAATGAGCCCAGCTTTGCCGATTTCAATACGCCTGCCACAGTAGAGATTAAGACACTAATCACCAAGCTGCAAGAGTCCCACGAGCTGCGGTACAAATTGATCAACTTGGAAACTTGGGCACTTGCCTCAACCATGGATGATTTTCTCCCAGGTTTTTGGAGTCGCTTTTTGGAAAATCGTCGCACGGCACTCAAGCAGTTTCTCAAGTACAAGCGAACGGATAACTCCCAAGTGGCCGTTTCCGAATCACCGTCTTCAGTCCAGCGGGAATAACTAAGCGACGCAACCCTTAGTATTAAACATCAAAACAACACGATGCATGGATCTACAGCATTATCTCCTCACGCTGTCAATCCCTTTTTTGGTTGTAATCGACGCATTAATAACCGATTTCTATTCATGAGAGCAACCCTCAATTACCACCCCAGAAAGAGGCGAGTACAACCTTGGTTTTCTTAGCATCAATTTGGAATTATCAATCAATAAAAACCTAGGAGTTTATTATGAGTAAGCAAGGAAAAACCAATAACAAGCCTTCTACCAATTCAAGTGAGCAGGAGGGTCAAGTGACTCAAGATATAGGGCTTTCTAAGGATAAGCCAGAAAGACCTCACCCTAATGCCACCGTCAATCCTGGCGATAAAATAGACCCATCCGCTCAAACCATAGAAGAAAAAGCACAGCAAGTCGCTGTGGATGTCCCTGACATCACCGGTGACCATATTAAGGTTCCCACCTACGTTGTGGTTGACGAACCGGATGGGGAGCAAAAAGCGCTGCACCACGTCAAGGATGCTGAAGAAATCTCAGATGTAATTCGCCAAGCGCGTACCGATGAAGAAGGGAATCGGACTTGGTGGTAGTCATCTACTGGGCGGATTGAGGAACTACTTGCGGCAATCCCATACTGTAGTTGAGTACGCGACTTTCAAGGTTGTAGCTAATTTCACCGCCCTGCAAAAGCGAGCGCATATAATGCTCTAAATCAGAACCAATGCGCCGTAGGTTATATTCTGTTAAATCGGCTCCACTGTAGGACTCTACAAGTTCATCAAACTTGCGATATATCTTTTGCAGGGCGTCTTCATTCCAATTGAATTCGTTGTCAGGATCAACATCCAAGGTTAAAACGTTTTGACTCTCAACGAGTTCATTGTTTTCTACCTCAGCTGTATAAATGCGAATGTGACGGGTCGTGCATTTTAGCAGCATAATATTCCTCGACTTGCTCTGAACTTTTGTAAGCCAATTATAAACTTATATAAACCCTTGATGTTGTTTACGTCAAAATAGAGCGTAGTTAAGGGTGACCCAGTATCCCCAGAGTTTTTGAATCTGCCGAAATTCCCCCAGCTCGACCTTACACTTCACTGCTTTAATCGGCTTGAGGACATATACTTTTAGGAGTAGGATGAATCAGCGAATTTAAGGGCAAGTCCATGGATTCTTCCTGCCTAGTTTGGCTGACGCTATGCGCCTGGCTCAGTGTAGTCTGAAGCACACAGCCTTGCCTTTCATACCCAGCTTAGATAAACACAGAAGTAGACTTGGCAAAGGCTATAATTTTGCATCTACTTTAGCCTTCTCCCTAGACTGGTATAAGTCAGGAGGGCTATATAGGGTACAATACGCCGATTGAGGCTGATACTCTAAATAAATAGTCAGGCAAAGCAACCCATCCATGGTTCTAAGAAAAATGCGTGATCCAATGGATGACATCGCTGCACAAGCTCGTCAGGGTAGTGTTGCAGCGATCATTCAAACGCTAAATGAACAGTTAGCAGATAAGGGCGTTAGAACCCGCGCTGTATTTGCTGACGGTGTCTTGCAGCTTTTGTGTGAGGCGGCAGCACCTGAGCAACTGGAGCCGTCTGTATTAGTGCCCAAAATTCGGCAAATTCTGGAAGGCATCGCACCGCGCAACATTCGCCGCGTCAACATCAACAGCCGGCTAGTTCGAGAGCAACAATTGCTCTGGCTGGAGGAAATTATGCGGGACCCAGAAAATCAATTACTTTGGTCAGAAGAAATTGTTCTGGCTAAGCCGAATTTCTTCAAGCAACTAGGAGAAGGTCGCAAGCAGCAGTACCCTAGTTTGAAGAAAAAGCCTCCTCTGCCACAAACCTCCCAACGTTACCTTCGGGAAAAAAATTTTTATCGGCGTGGCATTATTAATGGGGTAGGTTTGAGCCTACTTCTAATGGTAGTTGGCTGGTTGCTCCATAATTGGTTAGCTACGAGACTGAACTCAGGGACAATGACCGAAGCCCATAAGCCTAAAGCCTCACTGACTCCAACCACTTCCTCGGCTCCGAACTCATCTCCTAAATCTGATTCATTTGTCCAAGCTGTGCGGCTAGCGGAACAAGCGTCAGCGGCTGGTAAAACGGTTAAAACATCCGCTCAGTGGTTGGATGTAGCGGCGAAGTGGGAACGAGCGTCTGATTTAATGAAGGCTGTGAAGCCAAATGACAGCCGTTATAAAACGGCTCGAGATCGGGCTAAGCTTTATCGCCAAAATAGTGAAGCAGCTCAAAAGCAAGCTGTTCAGAGGCGTTATTAGGGATTGGTATACCCAGAAGATCGAAAAAGTCTACTCTTTTGGCAAAACGCCGATCAAGCTGGGAACAATAAGTTTATGTTTAGCAAGATCACTTTTGCTGCGGGTGGTCAGGTTAAGGTGAGGTATCAAGCGGTCGAGTCGCATCACACTAAAGCGGACACGGCTGATTAACGCCATGAGCATCCTTTTCGGAAGAGGGAAGAAGGGGAAAAGGGACAAGGATTTCCTTTTCCCCTTCAATATTTTCCCTTTTCCCTGCTAAAAATCATTTCCAGAGCCAGCGACACGCTAAAGCTCCTTAAATATCCGTTGTTTAACCAGCTCTATGGATACAGACAGTGCGTCGTCCTCTCTCAAACTCCGATTTCATGAAAGTCTGACTCATGCCACCCCGATGGCAAAGTTACGATTTCCTCTCTCTCTCTGTCTGCTCCCGTTGCACCAGGATTCACTCAGGGACACAAAGGCTCACTGATGCAGTACACGGCTCAGCCCGCTCAAATCGGGCAACAAATTACTCAAATTATCCTCACCAGTCCAGATCCGCAAACCCTTCTGGCAAAGATAGCCCAGGCTTTAGGCGAAATGTTTCAGGTGGATGTCTGCTTAATTGTGGCGTTAACCAAGCAGGGCGAACCGTTGATTGTTAATTCAGTGGGGACAGCTCAAATCAGCTCATGGTGTGCAGAAAATGTTCCAGCGCTATCTCTTGCCACTCAAGCCCAACTGCTGGAATACTCAATAGCCAAAGCCGACTGGGAAGGTTCAGAGCCTTTAGCTATTCGGGAACTTCCCCTCTCAGCAAATATTTCTCCGGTTGACGATTACGCTGAAGTTCTAGCACCACAATCAGCGCCCTCACCTATCGTTAAGGCTGTTCTTGCCATCCACACCCGGTTTCAGTTCTCGATAAACGGGGTGATTGTCTTGGGGCGATCGCAACCTCACGAATGGACTACGCCAGAGCAAGATTGGTTAAAAATTGCTGCCGAATCGGTTGCTGTGGCAATTTCTCAAGTCCAACTCACTCAGCAAGTTTTGGGCTTAACTCGCTTTCAGACGTTGCTCAACCAATTGAGTCTGAGGATACGTAGTACCCCCAATCTAGATGAAAGTCTTCAAATTGCGATCGCCTCAACCGCTCAAGCACTTGGGCTGAGTTGTGGTCTCATCCTACTCCTAACTTATACAGAACCGCCCTCGAAAAGCCGAGCTGCAACGCACCTGCCGACAACCAAGGTAACGGTAGCGGGTGAGTGGTTCGAGAAAACAGCCGTTCAATCAGCATCGACAACCAGCAACTCTCCTCGCCTGTTAAACCAATCCTTCTGGCTGTCCGAGTCTTTTTTGTGCCGACAAGCTCTCAGCGATGCTCCAGCTCCCATCCTAATGGCTGACGGGCGGGATTCCTCAGCCGTTGACCTACCCACAGAAAATCTCTCAATTTTAGAGCGGGAAATGATGCCAGCTTTACTCATGGTGCCCCTGCTGGGAGTACCAAGTGATGGGTCTGTAGCGGGAGAGGTGCTAGGGTTCCTATTGTTACAGCATCACCAACCTCGACCTTGGCACACGGATGAATTAGAGTTTGTGCAGGGGGTGAGTATTCAAGTCAGTGCCACTCTGATCCAGAATCAAACACTGAGGCAGGTGCAATCTCTGGTTGAAGAGCGAACTGCTCAATTGGAGCGCAGTTTAAACGTTCAGGCCAAGTTATACGAAAAAACACTACAGCAAATCGACCAGCTCCAGCAACTTAATCAGCTCAAAGAAGAGTTTCTGAGTACCATGAGTCATGAGCTGCGGACACCCTTAACAACAATGAGTTTGGCCATTCGGATGTTGCGCCAACCTACACTCCCAGTCGAGCGACGTAACAAATATTTACAAGTTTTGGAGCAGGAGTGTAATAAAGAAATTGAATTAATCAACGACTTATTGAGTCTACAGCAGTTGGAAGCCGATCAAGCCTCCATGCAGCCGCAAAAAATCGACCTCATGCGGCTCATCAACGAACTCGCTCAGTCTTTTCAGCAGAAATGGGCAGATAAACGGTTAACCTTGGTAGTCGATGCTCCTGTGCGACCGCCTACGTCTTCCCAGAATCCAAAAAGTAGCACAAGCAACGCCCAATCGCTTATGCTTAACACCGATCCAGATAGCTTAAACCGTATCCTGCTAGAACTCTTAACGAATGCTGGCAAGTATTCTGATCCAGACACTACGGTTCATCTTCAGGTGACTCACCAAATTAATCATTCAGTCAATCAAGTGATTCTAACCCTGAGCAACATAGGGTCTGGTATCTCATCCACAGACCTACACCATATTTTTGATAAATTTCGCCGGGGTCAAGGTGTTACCCAAAAAGCGGTTCAGGGCACTGGGTTGGGTTTGGCGTTGGTCAAGTGCTTAGTCCAGTATCTGAATGGTGCGATCGCCGTTTCTAGCTGTCCCTTGGAAAACTCTCCAAGTTCTGTGATTACTTTTACTCTTACCTTGCCGCAATGGCAGCAACCGCTCTAAAGTTTACTAAAGTTCACCGAGTAGTTGATAACGTTAAAAGAGGAGCCAATCACTGCTAACCCGTCCTGAAATCTTGATTCCCTTAGCTATGACAAACGAGCAGTTCCAGAACACTCGTTGGCCTGTTGGCGGTGCACTTTTTCCTTATCTCCCCCAGTATGCTTACTCCTGCGGCACCTAAGCCACTTCGCTGGCAACGACCCAGATATTCGCCACTGGCACGTCAAATGGACATTTTTGCTTCAGCGGCGAAGTTGATGTTTTATTTGTGGTGGGATAAGACCGTAGCCAATAAGTCTCCTCATCACCGAAATCGTCGTGCACAGTGGTTGGTTGGAACCTTGCTCGATTTAGGCCCGACCTTTATCAAAATTGGACAAGCGTTATCCACTCGTGCAGATCTGTTGCCTAGAGAATATGTCAAGGCGCTAGGGCAACTACAGGATAAAGTACCCCCCTTTAGTTCTGCCGAAGCGATCGCCTTGATTGAATCTGAGCTCGGCAACTCAATTCATGCCTTGTACCGAGACTTCGATCATTATCCGCTTGCTGCTGCTAGCTTAGGGCAGGTTCATAAGGCACGACTGCACACGGGGGAAGATGTAGTCGTCAAAGTGCAGCGTCCCGGATTAAAAAGACTTTTTGATTTAGATCTTGAAATTTTACATCGACTGGTAGGCGCTTTTCAACAGTACGTACCTTCATCGAGAAAATATGATTTAGAAGCTATTTATCACGAGTTTTTTGACCTTCTCTATCAAGAAATTGACTACATCCATGAGGGCAAGAATGCAGATCAGTTTCGTGAACACTTTAGTGACCATCCTCAGATTCTAATCCCCAAAATTTATTGGCGATACACGACCTCAAAAGTTCTAACCCTCGAATATATTCCCGGCATTAAAATTGATGACCGTCAAACAATGGAAGCGTGCGGCATCAATACTAAAGAAGTGATTCAGCTAGGTATTTGTTGTTATCTCAAGCAGTTATTACAAGACGGCTTTTTTCAGTCTGACCCCCATCCCGGAAATATGGCAGTCAGTCAAGCTGGAGAGCTGATTTTCTATGACTTTGGCACGATGACCGAAGTAAAGCCGATTGCCAAAGATCATATGATTAAGACTTTTTTTGCCGTTTTGAGAAAAGATACGGAGGAGGTCATTAATACCCTGACGTATATGGGTTTAATTGAACCTGTACCTGATATGACACCCGTACGACGGTTAGTGGCCTTTACTTTAGACAAATTCAGGGAAAAGCCTGTCGAGCTACAGGCATTTGATCAAATGCGTAGTGAAGTTTACGCCATGTTTGAGCAACAACCTTTTCGCTTGCCCGCTCAGATGACGTTCATTTTAAAGTCCATCACAACGCTAGATGGTATTGCTCGTACTTTAGACCCAGAATATAACCTATTAACAGCTAGTAAGCCCTTTATCAAAGAACTCACAGTATCTAAAGAAGGGCGGAAAAATATCGCAGGAGAACTAGCGAGGCAGGCGAAGAATTTTGTTAAACATAAATTGCAACAACCTAACGCTACCGAGCTTGTGATTAGACGATTAGAAGAACGTCTGGAACAAGGTGAGCTACAAGTGCGTGTTCGTACCCTCGAAAGCGATCGCGCTCTCAAGCGGATTAATTTAGCCCTCAAGACACTGATTTACGCTTGCTTGGCAGGATTCACCTTACTATCGGGTACGGTACTCCTAGTCGGCTCTTACCTGAACTGGGCAATTGCCGCTTTTGCCTTTTCAGCCTTCTGGTTCTTCATGTTGCTGCGCTCTTTAATCAGATTAGCGGTTCGGGAAAGACTCGACCAGCTCGCTGAGAAATAAGCTACTTCAGGTTTAACTGTCCTGTTGAGACTGGATATGGGGCGTGGAATACTGCTCTCTACGCAGCTTATAACATCCCTAAAGCTTGAGTTCTTTTTCCTAAGGTTCTTCAAGTGAAAGAGCATGATTTAGGAAACACCAAAAGCTCTTTCCTGAATCATGCTCTGTTCGTTTGATTTAAGTACCCCCAAGGGAATTCGAATCCCTGTCGCCTCCGTGAAAGGGAGGTGTCCTAGGCCTCTAGACGATGGGGGCTTGCGTTTCACACCTTTATAACTTTAACCAGGATTCTTGAGTCTGTCAACTGTCTGATGCCATTAATTTTTTTCAGTCAACGGCTGTCCTGGGTCTATCACTCAGCGCATTCCTTTACGCCATTGTGCCAAGCGCTGCTGAGCCTCGGCATCCAGGCTGTTGAACAGAAAGCGACTGCGAGATTGTTTTTGCGGATGATGCTTACGACGTGCGCGACGAGCCGTAAATTCAACATCGCTAGCCAACTGTTGGGATGACATCCATTCTGCTCCATACCCAACTACTGTGAGCTGCTGTGCCCGGTCTGAGGTGGCAACAATCAGTCGCTGGCTGGAGCGACTGATGTTATATCGAAATGAGGCGCAAAATTTTTCGATGTACGTATCGGCTGTCTGCCCAAACTCTGTGTAGCAAACCAATAAATAAGTCGTTAAGGCTTCACTATAGGTAGGAGTGTTTTGAGCGTGAGCATCAAACACGACCTGAGTTTCGTAGCCCTGAAAGGCACTGTAATTGATTAACGCCTCTACTAACTCTTGTCGAGCCGCCTCTAGACCATCGCGATCGCGGATCTGTTGCAAGTTAGACCACGATCCAATGACGTTGTAGCCATCAACCAGTAAAATAGCCTGTGGTGAGGGACGGGGCATTATTCAAGGCCAATATTATTTATTGAAGATTGTTAAAACCTATTAGCCTACTATATTAACAATAGTTAACATCAATGCAACAAAAAAGCCTCTTTTTTCTGGGGTTCGCGCTAGAGCAGTGACAAAAAAATGATGAAGTTTGAAGGATGAACGAGGAGTCGCGACTGGTCTCAAGCCCCTAATTTTAGGCTTCATAACGATAAACCTTCCTCTGATAGCTCAGAGGAAGGCTGATGATAGCTCAGAGGAAAGTTAAATGGCTATATGCCTATATTGGGGACTTGCATCAGTCGTTGCTTAAGGCGTTCTGGTTCGCCTTGATCAACAACCTGGCCTTGTTCCAATAAAAAAGCTCCGTCACAGTAATTTAACTCATCTAAGCGGTGCGTAACCCACAGGGCAGTCAGTTCGCGGCTTTTGACTAGATTTCGCACTTGCACCACTAAATCCAACTGAGTATCTGGATCGAGCAGAGCCGTAGGTTCATCTAAAAGCAGAACTTCACACCGACGTGCGATCGCACCAGCAATTGCAATTCGCTGCTTTTGACCACCACTGAGAGCATAGATAGGGCGTCGTTCTAAATCGAGTAGATTCACGGCGGCTAGCGCCTCACTCACCCTAACTTTGACTTGAGTGGGAGAAAGCTTTTCCTCTACCAAACCAAAGGCAACATCTGCCCCCACTGTGGGCATAACGAGCTGATGATCAGGATTTTGGAAGACAAAGCCAATGGGTTGCGCAATCTGAATCTCTCCTGATTGAGGCTGCAATAGCCCTGCCAGTAATCTCAGTAAAGTGGATTTCCCACTGCCATTAGTCCCCAAGAGCATCCAAAACTCGCCCCTAGGCACTTCTAGAGAGCAAGATTGTAAAACGGGTGCGCCGTGAGGCCAGTTGAAGCAAAGATCCCGAACTCGAATTGCACATTTAGCGCTGAGGTCGGTTGCTGATGTCTTCATTCAGTTAGGGCAAAGAAACCAGGTACACGTCCAGCTCCAGCGGCACCGGATTTCTGAGAAACCACAATGGCACTAATCTGATCACTGAAAATGCCAATTTTTTTCTCAGGCTGCTGTTCGCAGGTCAGTTCTAAGAACTGAGATGTCCCAGAGCGCATGGCTTTAGTAATTTCCTGGTAAGTGGCTTCTGCGGCTTCTGCTGACTTGCGTTGTACAGATAGCGGGAGAGGCGTGTTTTTCAAAGTTAAGTCGATTGTGAACATGCTGCTGTCAAGCGATAAGCGTTCCGTACATATACTCTCTCTATATCTTAGACACGCAACTGCTCGGTCGTGAGAAGGCGAAGTAAGCACTCAGTATCAATAGCCGTAAAGCCGCGCCCCAAGAACACCGCACCCAGAAAGAACCTGGAAATTTCTTTCCCTAACCCCTAGCTTCCGAAGAATCAGGCACGAACCAGTTTTTCAAATCAGTTGCTGCCAAGAGTGGAAAAATTGGAAAGTTTCACCTAACATAGGTGAATACAGTAAAGAAAAGTAAACTTTTCTCATAGTCCAACCTAGAATCTGCTTATTCAGCTAAACATCTGAGTTGGAAGAGTAAGAAACTTTTCTTTTGTCCTTATAAAAATAAACTTTGGAGATCCTTGCTATGACAATAGCAGTCGGACGCGCCCCAAGTAGCAGAGGATGGTTTGACGTCCTCGACGACTGGCTCAAGCGCGATCGCTTCGTCTTCGTTGGCTGGTCTGGAATATTGCTGTTCCCCTGCGCGTATCTAGCGCTGGGGG
>DATNPV010000035.1:0-4782 GCA_036703055.1 Waterburya sp. | reverse complement strand
GAGTAGCCTACTGTCCTCATTCGGAATTGCGTCACTAGGAATTAAGTTCGGGCTGTGGGGAATGATTATGGGGGGAGTAATCTTTGCCGAGTTTCGCCGCATTATTGAGAAGTTCGATTTCTTAATTATTGGTGGGATGACGCTAGCCGCGGTTATCTTCTTCAAAGGCTTGCAATCCAGCTTGCCTGTTCAGTCGATCCTTGCGATCGCCATTTTTGCAGGAGCCTCGCTGATCGCCGCAACCGCTCTATTTCGCCTCATTTATCTGCTGCTGTCCCGGTTGATTGGATAATTAGCTCAGTAGAAAATCCATAAACGATGAAGTATCAAGCCTCAACCTAGAATTAGTAGTAAGTCTTTATTTATTCCTTCTCCAAAGAAGGATTGTGGGATACTCAGGATTGAGGATTTGGAACGGTTCATGTCCCCAAAAAATGAAACTACCGTTCTTTTGCTTTCTTTAGTCGTCACCTTGGCGTTAGTGGCGGCGGGTTTATGGTGGTTCACTAGCCGTGTTGGAAAATTCGGAAGCTTGCCGAGCAACCAGAGTAGTCCGGGGGAAGCCACATCGACGGCATCCAATCAACCGATTCAAGAACGCCTCAGTGCAGGAGAAAAACTGTTAATTCCCGCACAGGCAACAGCTGAAACCCAAGCCGCTGTTCGGGCGATCGCATCGGGGAATTACTCAGAAGCTGTCTTTCAGTTAGAAGCGTCTTTAAAGCGCGATCGCAACAACCCAGAAGCCTTGATTTACCTCAATAATGCTCACATTGGCAACCAGACGTCCTACTCGATTGCCGCCGCCGCGCCGATTGGCTCGGATGTCAATGCTGCCAAAGAAATCCTGCGGGGTGTAGCTCAGGCTCAAAATGAAGTCAATCAAAGCGGTGGAATTCAGAGTGTTCCGCTGAAGGTAGTAATTGCCAACGATGACAATAACCCACAGGTGGCGCAAAACGTTGCCACAGCCTTAGTCAAAAATTCGGACATTTTAGGTGTTGTGGGTCATTTTGCCAGTGATGTCACCCTTGCGGCTGGGAAAGTGTATCAATCGGAGCGACTGGTAGCTATCTCACCCGTGAGTACGTCAGTGCAGCTTTCAGGGTTTGGTAACTATATCTTTCGTACGGTACCGAGCGATCGCTTTGCAGGAAACGCCCTCTCCCGTTACATGCTCACCCAGCTCAAGCAGAAGAAAGCCGCTGTGTTCTTCAACTCCGGCAGTAATTACAGCAAATCGCTTAAGGGGGAATTTACTACAGCTCTTTATGGAGATGGGGGACAAGTGGTGGCTGAATATGACCTCGCCAGCCCTACTTTTAGTGCGGGTGATGATGTGCAACTGGCAATAAAGCAGGGCGCTGAAGTTTTGCTGCTAGCTCCCAATTCTGCTACCCTCGATAAAGCGTTACAGGTGATAGCCGTTAACCGCAAACGGCTGAAACTTTTGGCTGGAGATGATGCCTACACCCCTGAGACGTTGCAAATAGGCGGTGAATCGGCAGTCGGGATGGTGTTAGCCGTGCCGTGGCATATCCTCGCGAACCCGCAAGCTGAGTTTCCCAAAGCCGCTAACCAACTGTGGGGAAAAGAGGTGAACTGGCGCACGGCAATGGCTTATGATGCAACCCAGGCACTGATTGCCGGGATTGGGCGCAACCCAACACGGACTGGCGTGCAACAAGCGCTGGCAGCACCTGATTTTTCGGCAAATGGTGCGGCTGGTACGATTCGATTTTTACCCTCTGGCGATCGCAACCAAGCCGTGCAGCTAGTTATCATTCAACCCGATTCTCGCCTTGATCTCGGCTATAGGTTCGTGCCAGTCCGCTAAGTCAGGTTCCATCGATATAGCGAGTCTAAATAAATTGTGAACCCTCTTGATTGGGGTAATCGGTAATGGGTAATAGATTATAGGGAATACGTTCCAATTACCAATTACCTCTTACCTATTATCCAAGAGTGCAATTTTCACGAATCATTTAGACTGGCTATATCTCTATTTTTTACACGGATACTACAGGTGTTAGGGTGAAAATGCTGAATGTTCATCACCTAGTGAATTGGTAGGTGGCTCATGTCACAAAAAAATGAAACGACCGTCCTGGTTTTATCACTACTAATGACTTTGGGATTAGTGGGTGCCCTTATCGGGTGGTTACTTCGCGGATCGGGTCTAAATTTGGGACATCTTGCGCCAAATCAATCCAATCCTTCTCAATCCTCCAACACCGTAGCTACGTTTGCTCAGGTGCGGGGTGTGCCAACAGGAGTATTTAACTATGGTGGTAGCACAGTTTGGGCAACTGTTCGTAAAGAAGTAGACCCAGCCATTCTAACCGTCTGGCCCCAGTTTCAGTTACGCTATACTCCCCCCAATAGTGGAGCACCCAATTCTGAGATAGGTATCCGAATGTTGTTAAACAATCAACTGGATTTCGCTCAGTCCTCAGTTCCGCTGACCGATGAAGATTATCAAAAGGCGCAACAACGGGGTTTTAGGCTCAAAGAGATTCCGGTGGCTTTGGATGCGATCGCCGTTGTCGTTAACCCCAGTTTGAACATCCCAGGTTTGACCGTAGACCAATTTAACGATATTTACGTCGGTAAGATTACGAACTGGAATCAAGTGGGTGGGCCAAACTTAAAAATTCAGCCTTATGGTAAATCAGACCGGGACAAAAATCCTGCTGTTGAACTGGTTCCAACAACCACTGAAGCTCTACAAAAGGTGGCTACCGAGCCAGGAGGAATTTATTATAGCTCTGCTCCTTTACTGGTCGCGCAGTGTAAAGTGAAAACCCTACTCGTAGGTCGGAGTCTGAATCAACTGGTTCCACCCTACAAAGCGCCTTTTGTTCCTCTTGAGCAGTGTCCACAAAAGCGTAATGAAGTTAATACACAAGCTATTCTAAGTGGTCAATATCCTCTGACTCGGCGATTATTAGTAATTGTTAAACAGAACAGTCAAATTGAGGAACAGGCAGGGGACGCTTATGCCAAATTATTATTAACAACTCAGGGCAAAGAATTGTTGACCAAAGCTGGGTTTATTCCTATTCGTTGAGTCAGCAGGAACAATGGGGAAAGCACGCCTAAAGTCAACTAATTTTTTGAGCTAAGTCGGTGAAAAAATTAACGTAAGGTAGGCAATGCTTACTAAAAATCGTGTAATGTCAAGTCCGCTTAATTACTTATCAAAAAATCTCTGTGCGTCCCCGCGTCTCCACGCCGGGAGCGTCAGTCCTAATGATTAGTGTTCAGCCGGACATGATATAACTCGCGTACCGAAACAGTGCTATGCAATGCCCACCCTATCAGGACTTACGCACAATCCGTTAAGAAAGCCCCCCCAACCCCCCAAGGCAAGGGGGGAGTAAGATTTTGTTCCCCCAGTATTAGGGGCGTCGGGGGGCGATTGCGTAAGTCCTGCCTATAAGTATGTTGAGTTGATTGATGGTTACTTACTTAATTTTTATTTGCCAAATGGAGAATAGCTGATGGCTCAAAAAAATGAAACGACTGTTCTGGTACTCGCCCTTCTAATTACCGCCGCACTATTGGGGGGTGGCTTTTGGTGGTTGACTCGGAAGTCTGGCTTTAACGCTGGGGCGATTAGTGGGGGAGGCAATACCAACAACCCAAATCAGTCACCCGTGAGCCAAACGTCCAATTCATCTAATTCTTCCGATTCCTCCAACGCTACCTTTGCTCCCCCAACAACCGTACCGAGTGGTACAACGGTGAGAGTTGATGGTTCGACTAGCATGGTGCAAATTAATCAAGCTTTGAAAAAAAGCTTTGAGCAGCAGTTTCCGGGAACAACGATTAATACTCAAGCGGGAGGGACAGACAAGGGGATACAAACACTGCAAACTGGGAGTGTAGACATTGCAGCTATCTCTCGCCCCCTCAAACAACAGGAACAATCACAAGGATTGGCAGCAGTCCCCGTCACTCAAGATGCGATCGCGATCGTTGTGGGGGATAAAAATCCATTCCGTAAAGGATTAACCAGTGAACAAGTTGTAGGAATTTTTGCAGGTAAAATTACCGATTGGTCAGTCGTGGGAGGAACACCTGGCATCATCAAAGTTATCAACCGCCCTTCTGGTAGCGGCACTCATCAGGCGTTTCAAGAACTGGTACTCAAGGGAGGTCAGTTTGGCACCACGCCCAATATTACTACACTACCTGAGGATGCTACTACACCTCTGCTACGAGCGTTAGGAACTAATGGCATTGGCTACGCCACATTTGCTCAGGTGGCAAACCAGCAAACGGTGCGAACCGTGCCCGTAGATGGTTTGACTCCACAAGCATCCAGCTATCCGTACCAACGAACGTTGTACTATGCTTACAAAAAACCTGCTAGCCCCCAGGTTCAAGCCTTCTTAGGATATGCCACCTCGTCCCAAGCAAAGCAGGCGATCGCGGCGGCTAACAAATGAGAGTTTGAGGCATATTTCAATTTTCCAGCTTAGCCTCATGCCCTATGCCCGTCTCCATTTTTAGTTGGTATTTAGGGATTGCTATTAGTTATTCACCTCTATCGAGTTAGCCGGTAAACAAATCAAATTATCCCCTTGAATACAGATCAGTTGACGTTGGCGTAGTTTGCCCATCAAACGAGTCACCGTGACGCGGGTAGAGCCAATGGCGCTGCCAATTTGAGCATGAGTCAAGGGAAACGGCAAACAGTAACCGTTTTTACAGGGTTCACCAAATTCTTCCACTAATAATGTGAGAAATCCCAAGAGTCGGTCAATAGTCCGTCGC
>DATNPV010000022.1:0-21888 GCA_036703055.1 Waterburya sp. | reverse complement strand
AGTCTGGTATCTTGCTTTAGGGCAAAATAGCTCTCTTTCCATACTTCTTCTGAATTTTCGACATCCGGCCAGCCTTGTAAAGAACCATCTGCTCTTTTTTCAGCTCCCAAATACATACAAGTCTCTAGCTCATTCGCAAACGAGACAAGTTCAACCCAGTCCAATTTAAGTGACATGCCATCTTGACGAGGCTTATCCGTTATCAACACGGCTGCGGCTGCATCGGAAAGCATCCACCTTAAAAAATCCTTTTCAAACGTGATGATAGGTTTGGCTTCCAATGCCTGAATTTTTGATTCTATTTCCGGTTCAAAGTGCTTTGCCCTGAGTACTCGTGATACGAGTTCTGAGCCTGTTGTGACAGCATTTTTGCTCAAACCGGAAGATACACTCATATATCCATACTTGAGTGCACTTACCCCAGAACAGCAGACACCACTCGTACTAATAACCTCGCAGGGGGGACACCCAAGTTCTCCATGCACCATAACAGCATGATTAGGAATAAGCTGATCTGGAATTGAAGTGCCACAAACTAAACACTCGATTTCTTCTAAAGGCAAATTAGACTCTTTTAAAAGAACGCGAATAGCTTCGGCTGTTAATTGTGCATTATTGTGAGTCTGCTTACCCGTTTCTGGGTCTATTGCATAGTGCCGAGATTTTATACCGTTGTTTTTTAGGATTCGGGTTTTAGCTCGGGAAGGCTTACCATTAATCAATCCAAGGATATTTTCGATGTCTTCATTTTTTACAGGTCTATTTGGCAAAAAAGTCCCTATATGTGTCAAATATGCTGTAGCCATAATTCCCCCTGAAAAACAACAAAGTATTTAATTGCAGCCAGTCAAAAATCAGTGAATTGCTAACTTGTGTTTCCTAATTTATTGGCCTTCTCTGGATTAATAAAATTCCTAAGAGCTGCAAAAATCTAACAAACTTACCCCTCTATCTAAATCTAGTCACACAAGGTAATCGGTTTTAACTCAGTGGCTCCCGATGGTGACTTGAGAGTATTCATATAAGACTCAAGTTTTGGGCTAATTAGAGGGTAAAATAAAACTCGAAAAAACAGGGAACCGATCAGGACAAGTGGGATAGCTAAGATAAGCAGAAAGGCAAATAAGTAGATAATGGGCTGTCTAGTCCAACTTCCAGGTTTTCCCAAAAAACGAGCTACTTTAGCCCAGACACCATAGACAACTCGTCCGATTATTTCCGGGATGACATAGCGTGGATTAACCTCAACAGCACCAAGATCGCGGAGCAATGACTGATTAGATAAGTCACTCAAAGCATCGAGATTATTCGCTATCTGCTGACCAAATCTTGATAAGGCATCAATCTCCTCATCATGAACTCCTCCAGGAGGTAATGCTCCCAAAAATCTGTCTTTCTTTCCAGTTAACAGTAGCCTGGGCGTGGTAATAAAGGTAGCTAACGGTGAGCCTTGGTGTGTTACAACAACATTATCAATATGAATACCTCCCACTTGAGAAATCATTGTTTTCATGGTTTCTGACGCTGAGTGCCACATATTTCGGCAGACAATTAAAGTGATTACTTTTGTCTGTTTGAGAATTTGGGCATATTCAGATTTTAAAAAGGCTTGAATTGGTAATGATGGCGCTAAAAACCAAACTTGATAGGCAATGATAATCAGATCAAACTTTTGATTTGGGTTAAAGTTTGGTGGAGCGATCGCAGGAGGGTCTTCATTGATACATTCAGGAAAAACATCAAAAAACTTGCGGAAACTCCAAGGATAAGGATAGTCAGCTTGAGGTTGTATACACTCCCAGGTAAGCTCGATATCTGGCCTATTAAGAAATTTGGTAAAAGACTGGGCTGCTCGCTCTACATCGCCCGATTGACTGTAGTAAACAACTAATACACGTTTCATAATTTAGCCTCAGTTATCTGTCATCTAAGGGCGTATAGATGTCTTCAGAGTTGGCATTGAGGTAGGGACGCTGCAATTCAATTCCGACGCGAGAAAAATGCTGGAAAATTAAGGTCATCCGTGCTTCTGGCGATTCATCTCCTTGTTGCCAAGCTTCCAGCAAAGCATTCGCAACAATTTGGCAACGATTCATGCCAAAACTTTCTAAACCTACCAATTGACAGTCTGGTTCTTCTGCGATCGCTAATCCCGGTGCGATCAACTTGGTAAACAGAGGAACTTGCCTTTGAAAATGGCCTCGGTTGTCAGGATAAACCGTCTTTAGCACTGACCGAACGGATTCATACTCGCTTTTGTGGAAGTAAAGTACTGCACAGTTGTAGCGCCCGTAATCTGAGGGGTTGTATAGTGCTTTAAAGGAAAAAGGCATGAGAATGGCGTTTAGCTGCTGTGTAAGGCAGCCCATGAGCGCAACTGCACCTTCAGTGCTGAAGTTGAAGTAGACGCGCACGATATCTCGATCGCCTTGGGGCCCTGCATTACCAACTGCGACATAAAATCCGTTTTGCACCCGATTGCTAGGCATTCGGATCGCAACCGAGTCGCAGACAGTGGCAGTTCGCTCTCTGGGTTGGAGATGATGATTGCGATCAATATGCAGTGCCAAACCGCCTTTGGCTACAACCAAGCTGCCATCTGTTTCTTGCCACACCACCCGCCAATCGGGGCTAAAGTAGCCAACACCTGAGTTACTGGCGTGCAATTGCTCATAAAAGGCCGAGTCTACTCCCAAAAAGGTGTTATTCTCCAAATTTTGGTGCAGTGCCAAACCCGCTGCATCCGCATTGGGTGCAAACGCTGCTTTGAGGGAGCCATTGTAATAAATGCCGTAGAGAAAACTACGCAGTTGTAGGCTCAGATATTTCATCTGAAGTTCTAAGGGCAAGTGCTCAAAGTAAAGGAGTGCCGACTCGGGTAGTTCCACGGGTTTGTAATCGGGATGACTAACACACAAGTTGGACTGAATCTGAACCTTGTTAACGATGTCTTGTAGTTTGCTGTGCAATTGCTTGGAAGCAACAGCTAGCCGTTGATGTTGAAGCGAATCTGACACTTGCATAAGGGTCTCCCTGCAACTAGAAGGACTTAAGCGGGAGAACAGGTGCGATGAGTTCCGAGGCTTCTAAACCAAAGATCGTCGTGATCGATTGTTCCGGACGACCTAACAACGTCTTAGCCACCTGAAGCATACAGATACCCCTATTACCAAAGGTTTTTCGGTACTGAATCATTGACAGGATTTGCAGAATCAAAGCTAGACCGGCAAACTGCACAACTCGTCGCAAAAAATTTGGACGACGCTCCAGTACTTCTGGAAAGTGAGTGAAGTAAGCGATCGCCACAGCTGCAAGGGAGGGTTGCAGGTGTTCGAGGGGAATCGTCGCCATGCGTAAAGACTCATCAATCGTGATCGCTTTACTGGTAATCAAGCTACTCAGCCAGATTTGCAAGTAACTGGCGATCAGGGTGCCTAAATCGAAGGCAGGGTCTCCCCAAGATGAGTGTTCCCAATCAATGAATCGCACGATACTGTGATCGGATGCCTCTGCTGGGGAAGCTAGCTTCCAATCGTTGGATAATAAGACATTGTTCAGCTTTAAGTCATTGTGCGTCAGACAACAGGGTTCAAAAGCTGTTGTTAATTCTGCGATCGCTTGCCCTAGACTGTCGTACCGCTGATAGAGAGCAAAGAACCTGAGAGCATCGGCAGGAACTACACTAAAAATCTCAGGGCTAATCCGTCTTAACTGACGAACCAATTGGAGAGTCGGGTGAATGAGTACACCTTGACGAGTTTCTAACAAGAATTCCCGATAGTCTCGACAGTCTAGAGTTAGGCGATGAATCGTGGCTAGAGCAATGCCAATGGCACTGGCGATGGATGCGATACCGGAGCGCTGCTGCGATAGCGTGACGCAAAGCGATAGCGAAGCGTTAGCGACGCAAGGAGCGTCAGTGCAGTTCGCGTCCCGCTGCACTAACGCTGTGGGAAAAATATTCTCCTTGGTGTAGAAATCCATCAAATCGCGGTAGTCATTCAGATAATTGAAAACAATAATTGAATGCTCTACGTCATAATGGATTGCCTCTGAAATCCATGAGCGAATCTGGCTCACTTGTGGAAATCGTTGTACAAATTCCTGAATTCGCCATTCCTGCAAAAATTCAGCAGCAGTTTCCCCTTTTTGATAGCGACGCTCTTGCTTGACAAAGAGTTCACGGCCTTCTGGCAAAGTTACTAATACGTTAAAGTGTTTTGCTGCTTTAAGTTCAACTTTGCTCTGAGCGTGTTCTTCTTGATTACAAAGACCTTGCTCGATTAGGTAATCGAAAACATTTTGACGGCTTAATAAAAATGCCATAGCATAGACCCTGATTTTTAGGACATACCTCGAAGGATTATGTCTTTAGTGAATGGGGAAACTGTTATTAGCTAATCAGCCGAATCTGGATGTAAGCTCGATAATCGCAATTGAATCGATAACATTTAGATGCTATTAACCCGATACGAACTATCCAGAAATGAGTCTTTCATTCAGTGCAGTGAGGGGATTCCCTCATTGTCAAAAGGCATTGGAGTCAGAATCATCTTTGAGTCGGTCAGGAAGCCATTAAAGGGATTTTGCCAATTGATGGCATTACTAATAGCCATACTGACCATTACATCATTTACCATCTCTAATTCCCAATCATCACTCAGCTCATCAAGAAAAGTTTCGGAATCTTGAAACAATTCGTAGCCAATAGGACGTAGCTCAGGAATGGTGATAATAGCCAATGTTTTTTCCTCCTCAAGAATCATCTCAGTCTAGAGATTTATCTTCTAGAAAGTATTCCAATTTAGTGAAAGTTTAGCCAGCGGAAATAATGGAGTTAAGGACGAAGTTAAGATGATTCACGGATAGCCATACCTGGCATTTCGGCTGATCAAACCAATCTATTGTTCTAGATGAAGGCACATGAGGAACTTGTAATGGTGTCGGCTTGCCCGCAGTTCAGAGTGGGTAGCAGGTCGTTGTTGTCAATATCAATAGGGGGAAAGGATTCGCCGCAGTTGGTCCCTTGGGGAATTGATAACGACTCAAAGGTCTGCCCCCCGCTTAAGCCGAGTAAATCATTATTACTCTCGAAGCTTATTACTTCACCCCCATAACGCCAATCGTCACCCGTTTGGCTATCAAGAGTATCGTTGCCACAGTGATCATAGCTAGTGTTATCGCTGCTGTCCATTGAGTCATTACCATAGACGGCTGAGAGCAGGTCGTGACCTATTCCATTGTTTAGGGGGTCATTACCAACTTCTGCGAAGAGTTGGAGGTTGTTGTCTTGAATGAACTCCTGAAAAAAGTTACTAATCAAGTCTGCGATCGGCTGATTGGTGAGTTGAGAATCACTCGTGTTGCTGACCGTTGAACCGGTGAGCGCAGAACTACTCGTGTCGCTGACCGTTGAACTGGTGAGCGCAGAACTACTCGTGTTGCTGACCGTTGAACTGGTGAGCGCAGAACTACTCGTGTTGCTGACAGAGGCGTTTACTACGGGAGAAGCAGTAATAGGCTGTGGAGTACCGCTAAAGTTTTCTAACGTTCCCGACACGGTGTTGAGTTTGGCCAACCAACTATCAAAAGACCCGGAATTGGTAGCCCCAAGAGAGCCTCCAGTCACTCCTGTAACATAGACGTCACCGCCAGCCTTGTCAGTGGTAATCCCTAAAGCATGATCGAGTTGGGGTGTGCCAAACTGTTTAATCCACGACTGATTGCCATCGGTGTCGTACTTCGCTACCCAAGCATCGTAAGACCCAGCATTAGCCCCGCCCAAACTGCCATTGGTATATCCAGTCAGGAAGATATTGTCATTTGAGTCGATATTGATGCGGAAGGCTTCATCATCACCGGCACTGCCAAACTGTTTAATCCACTGCTGGTTACCTTGAGAGTCATACTTAACTAAGAAGGCATCATAAGACCCGGCACTCTCTCCCCCCAAATTACCTAGAGTCCATCCTGTCGCGTAAACATTGCCTTGACTATCGGTATCAACACCCCAGGTCCATTCATAATCCGGAGTCCCAAACTGTCTAGTCCACTCCACCTGACCATTGTTGTCTAACTTGGCCAGAGCAGCATCATAAACCCCTACATTCTCTCCCGCGAAATCGCCTATAGTCCATCCTCCAGCGTACACGCTGCCATCGTTGCTGACGGCAACAGCGTAAGATTCGTCAAAAGCAGAACTCCCCAACTCGGTGAACCACTGTCGGTTTCCATTGGTGTCATATTTGGTCACCCATAAATCATCTGTAGCGATTTCAGGCGCTGGCTTAACAGTGATGCCCGATAAGTAAGCATTGCCATTGTTGTCAACATCAATGCTAAAGCCTTGAGAAATAGAAGCTTCCCCAAACTGCTGAATCCACTGCTGGTTGCCATTGCTGTCATACTTAGCTAACCAGGCATCAGAAACTTCTGCTTGCCTGGGTGTCGCCAAATCGCCTTCGGTAAATCCCGCTACATAGAAGTTACCCTGATTGTCAGTATCGATGCTATAAATGGTGTCTGCACTCGAAGTGCCAAATTGTTTAGTCCACAACAAATTGCCCAGGCTGTCATACTTAGCCACCAAGGCATCACGAGAGTCTCCGTTATTGGCTTCCTCGAAAGAGCCAGTAGTCCCTCCCGCTATATAGACATTGCCACTAGGATCGGTTGCTGTAGTTGAAGTGAGGTCAAAACCCGAACTCCCCAATTGCTGAATCTGTGGCAACACTGGCTGTGGCGGAGCGTTGCCTGTGAATTGGAAATAGTTCCCCTCTAGACTCAAACCAGAATTTCCAAGAACCAATCCAATGGTGTCTAGTCCAGTGCTAGTTTGCTGAATTAGCGCTTCTCCAAATCCAAAATCTACCAGTTGGTAGTCATTGGCGCTGCCGTGTAGCTGAATAAAATCCTGTGCTGGGTTGAAGTCAACAATTAAACCAAAGTCGTTCAAACCAAGGAGGAATGGATTACCGTTGTCATAGTAGGACTGTGTCGAATCACCCAAAATATAGGTGTCACTCCACTGGCGAAAAGTAGGATCGTCTATTACAAAATCACCAATGAAAGTATCAATTTGTAATTGACCAGGAGTTGCTGTATTAGGTTGTAAACCCAGAAGGGTATCATTTCCACCACGGCTCCAAATGATTTGACTGGGTTGAAAGCCTGCGGCAATGTCGCTATTAGGTGTGTAGGTTTGAAGTTCAAACAACTGATCAGCCATTTTAATGATTTCCCCTAACGAAATTGAGTTGTTGTGAGAACCTATCAGAAGGTCAGTGAGAGCAGGTAAAAATAAATTTTCTTAGAAACACGGAGAGTCGATAACAGCTTGGTGGTAATGAACCACCCGTATTCAGCCAACGCACAAAATTTACCAGCAACTCTTGACTCAACAGCGAGCTTTTCGTTGTCAAGTATTTCAAGTCGATTAGATTTTAACCAGTGAAGATCGGGGAGTTAAGGGCTAAGTTAAAATACTAACAATCTGATAACTGTCTCAGAAGCCATGCCCCGAATTAAATACGGATACCAACTGCCAGAAAAATGGTCTTGCTTTTTCAACAAGACCGATTCATTCGGTGGAAAAGTTTAAACCTAAGGTCAGCATTGCTGACCCCAATGGTGGAACTAGCGTAGCGAAACAGCGTCAGGCAATACCTACCTGCAAGTAGATTGAAGTTATTAAATTCTACCTACTTAGGGCATCAATATTATGTCAATGTTTTCTTGGTAAAAACTGGCCTTATCGACTTTAACTCTATTTCGGGTCATGACACCTGAACCCATTCATGGATAAGTTGATACAGAATAGAACGAATCTTGACTCGTTTCAGAGTGCAGAGAGTCTTGACTTCAAGTTTTAGAGATTTTGGAATGTATGCTTTAACATCCTCAGATTCTTCATCGTATAAATTGGCGGAGAATTCTTGAACAGGTGCACCCTCTTGTATCCATCTCTTAAGCAAGTCCTCCAGAACTGTGCTCATCTCCAACTCTTTCTGTACGCAAATAACCTTGAATTGAAGCTTTAGAGATTTCGGTACAGCTCCCTTGATAACCACATATTCTTCCTCATCTATCTTAATCACAAACAAATATATTTTTTCAAAAAGTATAAAAAGCTTTTATCTTCAAATTAAAAGCTTTTTTAATTCTATTATTTGCCCGATATTAAGCCAAGTAAACCGAGCTTCAATAAATTGAATTAAATCTACTTCTAGCTTGAAGGTTCTATTTCCTATATCATCCTTTAGGCAGAGATTATTGCATGATCGCTAATTTAGCTAATCAAAAAATTTTATCAAGTCAAGATCGAGGAGTTAAGGAGGAACTTAAGGATTAAAAGTCTTTTAGTGCTTGCGAGCGTTTCTTGGCTGATTAACTAGCTTAACTTAGCGCTTAACTCCCCGATCTTCGCTGGCGAAAACCCGACAGAATTGAAATACTTAATAACGAAAAGCTCATTGTACAGGAATGAGGGCACATTAAAAGAAAATAATTTTTCGGTAAATCAACAAGATTTCATTTCAGGAATTTCTTCCCGAAAAGTAAACAAATTGTCTGTTTTTGCTAACTTGCTTCCCGTTAAGTTCGGTTAAAGTCTCGATTAAATTGAACTTAAACCAAGAGGGAAGCAGGGATTTCAAGATATTGCTCAGGGAGAATGGCATGGCTATTCATTTCGATGATTCGAGCGACACCGAACATGAAGTTTCGACATTTGTAGACCTGCTGGTCTACAGAGCACAACATCAGTCTAATAAAACAGCTTATACCTTTTTGGAGGACGGAGAAACAGAAGTAGATAGGCTAACGTATCAAGAATTGGATAGGCAAGCACGAGCGATCGCAAGTCAGCTCCAGAGCCTCGATGCCGCTGGTTCTCGTGCCTTGCTACTCTATCCACCCGGTTTGGAATTTATTAGTGCCTTCTTGGGGTGTTTGTACGCTGGAGTTGTAGCTGTCCCCGCTTATCCTCCTCGACGCAATCAGAATATCTCGAGGTTGCAGGCAATCCTGGCAAATGCCGAGGCGACGGTAGCCCTCACCACAACATCTTTATTGAGCAGTATAGAGAGTCGCTTTGCCGAAAGCTCAGAATTATCCAAGTTGCACTGGCTCACTACGGATGATATTGCTAGCGACTTAGCTGTAGTATGGCAAAAACCGAGACTGAGCAGTGATACTCTAGCTTTTCTCCAATACACATCCGGATCTACAGGCACACCCAAGGGTGTCATGGTGAGTCACGGCAACCTTTTGTACAATTCGGCTTTAATTCATAAGTCGTTTGCAGATACACCTAATAGTCAGGGTGTAACCTGGCTGCCACCTTACCACGACATGGGATTGATTGGGGGAGTACTGCAACCCCTCTATGTCGGTGCTCCAATGGTTTTGATGTCAGCCGTCGCCTTTATGCAAAAGCCGTTGCGCTGGCTGCAAGCGATTTCCCATTTCAAAGCAACGACTAGCGGTGGGCCGAATTTTGCTTATGAGCTTTGCATACATAAGATTACCCCTGAGCAGCGGGCGAGTCTTGACCTGAGTAGCTGGGAAGTGGCTTTTACCGGCGCTGAACCCGTCCGTGCCGAAACGCTGGAGCAGTTTGCAGCAACGTTTGCACCTTGTGGCTTCTGCAAGGAGGCATTTCACCCCTGCTACGGGATGGCTGAAACGACCCTGATGGTTTCCGGAGGATTGAAAACCGCTCCCCCCATCGTTCGTGCGGTTGATAGTGCAGCACTCGAACAAAGCCGAGTGGTGGCAGCGACCAAACAGCGGCAAGGCATCCAAAAAATTGTCGGTGTTGGTAGAACTTGGTTAGACCAGAACATCCTGATCGTTGACCCCAACTCCTTAACCCCTTGCCCAGCTGACAAAGTAGGAGAGATTTGGGTATCAGGTCCGAGTGTAGCTCAGGGCTATTGGCATCGACCTGAGGAAACACAACAGGCTTTCTATGCTTATCTTGCAGATATAGGTGATAGCATACAGCGCTGTTCACAAGAGAGTGCAACAACTCAGGAGGAGCTAACAAAAGCGTCTAGCGCGACACAACGCAGTTTGGGGCCATTTCTGCGTACAGGCGACTTAGGATTTTTGCAGGATGGTGAGTTGTTCATCACGGGACGTATGAAAGATTTGATTATCATCCGTGGGCAAAACCATTATCCCCAAGACATTGAACTGACGGTAGAGAAGAGCCATCCAGCGCTGCGGGTTGGTTGTGGGGCAGCATTTGCAGTAGAGGTTAAAGGTCAAGAGCGATTGGTCGTTGTTCAGGAAGTAGAACGAAGCTACTTGCGGAAGCTGAATGCGAATGAAGTAGTCGGGAGTATCCAAAAGGCTGTAGCAGCGGAACACGCTTTACAGATTTATGCCACCGTACTGGTTAAGACTGGGAGTATTCCTAAGACGTCGAGCGGTAAGATTCAGCGCCATGCTTGTCGGTCTGGGTTTCTTACTGGAACGTTGAATGTTGTGGAGGATTGGAGTGAGAATCCTCAGGGCAGAGCGAAGTTTCTGCATTTACAGGCTGATGTGGAATCCATGTTACAGAAACTATCAACGTCACAACAGTCGTAACTTTATATGCGGCGACTAAATCGGCTGATGCCATAAACAGTAGAGCCTTTCCTCATTTTTTGATGGATCAGGGTGTAAATCGGAGGAGAGACGGTGATCAAAATTCTGGTGATTGAGCATGAAACATATACCCGGAACTTTTTTCTCAAAGCACTTAAAACTAAAGATTTCTACGCCATTGGTGCTGAAAACGGTCGAATTGGCCTCCAACAGGCACGGAAACAATTACCTGATTTGATAATTTGCGGCACTATGATGCCGGATCTCGATGGTTACGGCGTTTTAACGGCACTACGCCAAGAGCCTGCCACAGCGATTATCCCTTTCATTTTTGTCACGGCAAAGGCGACTCGGACTGACCTCCGCAAAGCCATGGAGTTGGGAGCGAATGGCTACCTGACAAGACCTTGTACCTTAGAGGAGTTAATCAGGGCAATTACAGTCCAACTGGAAAAACAGACCGTCCTCCGGCGCTGCTATGCGGCTCAGACCCAACTCGTCCCAAAAACACTATCCTCTGAGACTGCCACGTTAGTGGCTACTTCTCAGTCAATCTTTCCGTCCGACGCCAGGTTAAGTAATGTTTTCCACTTCATTGAGGCTAATTATCACCGAGCAATTACCCTTGATGACGTGGCTCAGGCCGTTGGTTACTCCCCAGCTTACTTAACTAACCTGACGCGACGCCAGACAGGGCAAACCGTACAACGCTGGATTATCCAGCGACGGATGGCAGCAGCACGTTCCTTGCTCCTCGAAACCGACCAGATAGTGGAGCAAATTGCTGTCACCGTAGGCTATCAAAGCGTGGTTCATTTCTTTCGCCAGTTTCGCCAATTTCACGGGACAACTCCTCAAGCTTGGAGAAGTTCGCATCGCAGTTAATTCAGTAAAAACAAGAACGAAAAAATTGTTATCCTTATCAACAAATTGTTCATTGCCGCCGTCTCCAGCCTCCTATAAGCTTCTTTTAAGAGGAGCGCCGCTAGTAACAACCCAGATAAAAGCTAGATGGTAATGCTTAAGAAACTGCCAGCTTAACAGGAATTTCAGAGCAAGCCAAATTGGGCAGGTAAAAGCAAGCTAACCTCTATAAAAATGAGCGTTAATTGAAGAGTGAAATCAGACTCATAAATCTCTGCGATAAGTGTGGAAGACATTGGAATGCCACAGTCTACCTTTGTGAGGCTAACGCCTAAAATGACCTTTCAAGAAAAAGAAGATTTAAGGAGTTTAAGGGCGTTGCCAAGGCTATTCTTCAACCCGTGATTAGGAAGATATGAGCCTTGGATAAATGACTCTTATTGGTAATAAAGGATTTTACCATTCAGAACAAATGAGTGCCCAAGGAAAGTGATAACTCCAATTATAAAATTCGAGAAAATGGAAATTCAACAGCCTCAAATCAGCAAGATGCCTACAACTTCCGAGACTATTAAAGCAGATTTTCAAGGTGATGCCTTCAAAGAGCCACCATCCTGGGCGGAAATTCAAGCGTGGATCGTCTCTTATCTGGCTCAACTGCTAGAAATGAATCCAGATGAAATTAATACCACAATTCCCTTCGATCAATACGGTCTAGATTCGTCAGCCGCCGTCGGAATGACGGGTGATCTAGAGGATTGGATCGGAAAAAAAATCGATCCAACCCTGGTGTATGATTACCCCACCATTGAGGCTTTGGCTCAGCATTTAGCTAATGAATCCAAGTAAAGGCGTAACTCCGCTTCGGGGAAAAACGCAACATTTGTACTCTTGTACTTTCAGGAGAACGTCATGGGAGATACTAGCCAAATACCGGAACAAGAAAACCAATTGTCTATTTTATCTGAGGCCAAGGTAAAAAAGCATCTCAAACTGACGGAAATCAACTATCGGCGTAATACAGAGTCCGACTATACAGAGAAGATTGAGGCACTAGATAAGAACTTTAACTACAGTAGCAACAGCCATGACTACTGGAGCGAACCCGAACTTTCACTGCTTTACGGTACCCCACTTTATGAAGAAGCATCCCTTTCACAAAAGAAAGCTCTCAATCACCTTTATTGGGCCACACAGTACAACCAAACTGCTGCGACCGAAGCTAATGCCGTTCTTTACAATCAGGTGACGGCTGGCGTTTTTTCCCTGATTGGTGGTTATGATACGCTCTGCCAAGAGCTAGAGCTAGAAACAGCTCAGGAACGTCACCACATTCACGCGTTCCACATGATGGGTTACAAAACGAAAAGAGCCCTGCTAGGCCAAACAGGATTTACTGCTTCTATACAGGGTAATTCGTACAAGAAAAACGATGGACATCGAGGATTAGAGGCTAAGTTGAGAACGCCGCTCTTCACCTTTAACTGGCAAAGTTCGCCTTTGTCGGCGTTTCAAGACTCTGCTTTGCGCTTCGTCACCAATAAGGTATTACTCAAGAACCAAGCTCACTACTATTCCCAGTATTTGAGAGAATTAGATGAGAAAGGCGAGCCGATTCCAGCTCAAAAAACTGGGTTATTGGGGCAATTAGCACCTCGGCCTTTACTCCAATTTTTCACCTTGAATTGTGGAACTTCACCTTTCTTAGCATGTTTGTTCTACGTCACGCGCTTTATGGCAAATATGCTAATCAAGAATTACGAATACCGCTATTCCCAGTATTACAGGGAATTAGAGAAGAAAGGTGAGTTTATCCCAGCCCCACTTGCTGTTTCTCATTACCATATGTTGGATGAAGCCTTCCACACAACAACATCCCAACTAATTGCACAAGACTTGTATAAGGACTTCCCAAAACCAACAGCCTACGAAACATTCTTAGCGAATGTGACAATCTACAAGGCGCAAAGTGTTGGTTTGAGTGGCCTTTCGGGTGGGATACCTGCCATATTCCGAAGCGATGATACGTTCATACTCTCGTTTTACAGGCTGTTAAAATCTCCTGTATTTGATATGTCTGACCAAGAAGCACTGGAGTGGCTTCAGAAGTGCTTATGTCAGGAACATGAGGGTTTCCACGTCACTCTCAAATACCATCAACGTCTGCTCTCAGACCTCCGTCGGCTTTTCGAGCCTATTGATTACCTGTGGTCGGTTAACCGTGAAATGCGCCTAATGGCTTCAGGAGGCTCCATCAGTAAAGCTATCCAAAATAACATCAAGGCTTTTGAAGAGTTTTCCAAGTCTGTCGTCTAAAAGCGGTGGCTAACTGCTCTCAAAACAGCGTTTCGAGCATCGGCTTTCACATCAGAACGACTCATTCCGGCGAATTAGTGGGAGCTGTTGACCAACATTACAGCACAACTACTTAAAATTAGAGGCTTTGTAGTGGAACCCATAGCAATTATCGGCCTTGGTTGCCGTTTTCCAAAAGCAAATGATCCCGAATCTTTTTGGCAGTTACTGCGTAACGGTGTGGATGCCATCACTGAAGTACCAAAAGACCGTTGGGATATTGACAAATTCTATAACCCACAGCCAGGTACACCTGGACAAATGAACACGCGCTGGGGTGGCTTTCTGGAGCAGGTGGATCAATTCGAGCCTAGTTTCTTCGGGATTTCTCCCCGCGAGGTTGAGCGAATGGACCCTCAGCAAAGGCTGATCTTGGAGGTAGCCTGGGAAGCCCTAGAAGACGCCGGACTAGCACCGGATCAGCTGGCTGGGAGCCAGACAGGAGTTTTCGTCGCGATCGGCAACTACGATTATTGTCGGTTGCTAACCAAGGATTTATCCCTCGTCAATGCCTACGATGGCACTGGCAACACGCTCTGCATTGCTGCCAATCGTCTATCGTACATCCTCAATCTGCGTGGGCCCAGTGTGGTGATCGAAACGGCCTGCTCCTCGTCTCTGGTAGCTTTGCATTTTGCCTGCCGAAGTTTGCTCCAGCGAGAATCTAATCTGTGCCTGGTTGGTGGGGTCAGTTTGATGCTGTCTCCAGAGCCGACCATCACTTACTCTCATGCTCGGATGATGGCGGCTGACGGTCGTTGTAAGACCTTTGATGCCAGTGCCGATGGTTACGTCCGAGGGGAAGGATGCGGTGTCGTCGTCCTCAAGCGCCTCTCAGATGCCCTCACAGATGAGGACAACATTTTGGCTGTTATCAAAGGCACAGCAGTTAACCAAGATGGTCTGAGCAATGGGCTGACAGCACCTAATGGCCCTTCCCAGCAGGCTGTCATCCGTCAAGCTTTAGAAAATGCTGGAGTCGCACCCGCACAGATTAGCTATGTTGAAGCTCACGGTACCGGCACTTCATTGGGAGACCCCATTGAAGTCAAATCCCTAAAAGCCGTCCTAATGGAGGGTCGCCAAGCCGATCAGACGTGTTGGATTGGCTCGGTTAAGACCAATATTGGCCATTTGGAAGCCGCTTCCGGGATGGCTAGTTTGATCAAGGTGGTACTTTCGCTAAAACATCGGGAAATTCCACCTCACTTGCACCTGAAGCAGCTAAATCCCTATATTTCCTTGGCTGAGACGACCTTTTCCATTCCGACTGAATGCCAGCCTTGGTCTGCTGATACAGGTCGCCGCTTCGCTGGAATCAGCGGGTTTGGTTTCGGTGGCACCAATTGCCACGCGATTTTGGAAGAAGCCCCCTCCGATTTTAAATTGCCAATTTTAGATATTAGATTGGGCGACGCCCAGTACAGTCCAAACTGCAGAACTCACCCGCACTACACTAGTACAGCGGGACAAACTCCAGTCCAAGGACGGCAAAATCCAAAACCCCTAGAACGCCCCATGCACCTGCTTACTCTCTCAGCAAAAAGTGAGAAGGCTTTGGGGGAATTAACACAACGTTATGTCGATTTCTTAGCGTCTCACCCTGAGGTGTCCCTGGCAGATGTTTGCTTTACAGCCAATACGGGGCGATCTCATTTTGACCACCGCCTTGCCGTCGTTGCTGAATCAACGAAACAGTTGCAAGAAACTCTCAGTTCCTTTGTCACCGGGAAGCGGACTATCGGACTGGTGAGCGGTCAAGTCACTAGCAAGCAGCGCCCAAAGATCGCCTTTTTATTTACAGGTCAGGGTTCTCAGTATGTAGACATGGGACGCCAACTTTACGAAACCCAACCTGTATTCCGGCAAGCCCTCAATCGCTGTGATAAAATCCTGCGTCCTTACTTAGAACAGCCCTTACTCTCTGTTCTTTATCCCGAACCTGGGGTGAACTCACCTCTGGATGAGACGGCTTACACTCAACCCGCCTTATTCGCTCTGGAGTATGCACTCTTCCAGTTATGGAAATCCTGGGGCATAGAACCCGCCGTCGTCATGGGTCATAGTGTAGGGGAATATGTCGCTGCCTGTGTGGCTGGGGTATTCCGCCTAGAAGATGGTTTGAAATTAATTGCTGAACGGGCGCGTCTGATGCAGGCTCTACCTCCAGACGGTGAGATGGTCGCCGTGTTTGCCGATGAAACTCAAGTCATCGCAGCCATTGAACCCTACATCGACCAAGTTACATTAACGAGGCGAAACACGGTCGTTGCGATCGCTGCCATTAACGGCCCGCAAACTATCATTATTTCGGGTCAGCGCCAAGCCGTCCAAGCCGTAGTGGCTTCCCTGAGTGATAAAGGCATCAAGACAAAAAAATTGAACGTCTCCCATGCTTTCCACTCTCCCCTGATGGAACCCATGCTGGAGGCTTTTGAGCAGGTTGCATCTTCTATACCATATTCAATTCCCAAAATCAAGTTAATTTCCAATGTCACCGGGGAATTTGCCACAGCCGAAGTCGCCAACCCCGAATATTGGTGTAGTCATGTGCGGCAACCCGTGAGATTTGCAGCAGGCATGAAAGCCCTTCATCAGCAGGGTTATGAAGTGTTTGTGGAGATTGGGCCAAAGCCAACCTTGTTGGGGATGGGTCGCCATTGCCTACCCGCGGGAGTCGGAATGTGGCTCCCCAGCCTGTATCAAGGGCAAGAGGATTGGCTACAACTCCTGCAAAGTTTGGGAGCCTTATACTTGCGTGGAGTGTCAGTGGACTGGTCTGCCTTTGACCGACATTATCCTCATCACCGTTTACAACTGCCGACCTACCCATTTCAACGACAGCGCTATTGGGTGGAGTTTGGTGAAAATGGACAACCAAAAGCAGGGGATTTGACTCCAGAAAAAGCGCAAACCCCAATGATCAACCTTCTGAATCAGGGGGATACACTACAACTAATTCAGCAGTTAGAAACAGCCGGCAAACTCTCAGACGATGAGTTGCAATTACTACCTAAGCTGTTGGACTTATTGATGAAGCAAAACCAACAGTGGCTAACGACAGCATCCCTCAAAAATTGGTTCTATGAGGTCGAGTGGCAACCCAAGCCACGTCAGTTGACGATCAGCCCAGAGAAAAACGGATTCCATCAACCTGGTAGTTGGCTGATTTTTGCTGATAGGGGCGGTTTGGGAGAAACCCTCGCCAAACGTTTACGCGATCGCGGTCACCATTGCTTTATTGTCTATCCAGGGGACACCTATCAAGCCCAAGAACCCGGAACTTGGAGCATCAATCCATCTAGTCCAGCCGACTTTGATCGCCTATTCCAAGACGCCTTAGTAACGTGTGATGCCTGGACTACACCTCACTTGGTTAATGGTAGTAGCTCCTGTGCGACTCCACTGATGCTTAACAACCATCGCCCTTTACAGGGAGTCGTTCATTTGTGGAGTTTAGAGGCTCAATTGGCGTCGGAGTTAACCATTCCTTCTCTCGAACAGGCGCAGACTCTAGGCGTTGGTAGCGTCCTGCATTTACTACAAGCCCTCAACAAGGGACAAGAAAAATTTCCCCACTCCCCCACTCCCCGCTTGTGGTTAGTGACGCGAGGGGCAGTACCCGTTGGTTCCTCGCTGCCAGGAGTAGCTCAAGCTCCTGTGTGGGGACTGGGCAAAGTGGTGGCTCTGGAACATCCCGAATTATGGGGTGGAATGCTCGATTTAGCCCCTGAAACTCCTGAAGATGAAGCGATCAAGCTGTTAGCAGAAATTGAGGATTCCCAAGGAGAAGACCATCTGGCCCTACGGGATGGACAACGTTATGTCGCCCGTCTAGTACACAAGCAACTGCCTAAATCGCCACAATTGACGCTTCGGTCGGATGGCACCTACCTCATTACTGGAGGGTTGGGAGCGTTGGGACTCAATGTTGCTCAGTGGATGGTAGAACAAGGCGCCAGACAGTTGGTACTCACAACACGCAGCGGGCTTACCGCTAAAGTACAGGAAACGTTGAGCCAACTGGAACGTTCAGGAGCAAGAGTTCTCACCATTCAAGCCGATGTGACGAACCAAGGCGATATGGGCAAGGTCCTGGAAGCGATCGAGGCATTGATGCCACCTTTGCGAGGGATTGTTCATGCGGCTGGTGTTCCTGGCTATGAATCCATTAAGGGGATGGCGCTGGATACCCTGGAGTCTGTGCTTCGCCCGAAAGTAGTGGGAACGTGGATTTTACATCAACTAACGCAGGGCATAGAACTGGACTTCTTCGTAAACTTCTCCTCGATCGCATCAGTGTGGGGATCTAAGGGACAAGCGCACTATGCGGCAGCCAACCATTTTCTCGACGGGTTTGCTCATTATCGCCAACGGCTAGGACTGCCAGCGTTAAGTATCAACTGGGGCCCCTGGGCTGGCGGCGGCATGGCAGTCGCAGAATTCCAGATATTTTTGACCCGAATGGGTGTGGAAGTATTGCCGCCGGAACATGCGATCGCAGCCTTGGGATACCTGCTTGGTTCAGGCTGTGTTCAAGCCACGGTGGCGAATGTCGAGTGGACGCGGTTCAAAGACCTGTACGAAGCGCGAGGGAAACGGTCACTCTTAGAACAGATTGAGGGACAGCCACAGAAAGCGGTTGAACGGCAGTCGGAGCAACGGTCGAAAATCTTACAACGATTAGAGGCTGTTGCCGCAAGCAATTCTCCTGCCCAGACCGTTCACGAACGCCGCCTCATCTTAACGACTTACCTTCAAGGGAAAGTTGCAAAGGTTCTCAAGCTACCGCAATTACCCGATCCAGAGCAAGGTCTTTTTGACCTCGGTATGGACTCCCTCATGGCAGTGGAGCTGGTCAACTTGCTGCGCTCTCATTTACAGGTGGAACTACCCCTAATGGAGTTTATGCAAGCCTCCAATATTTCCACGCTTGCCACGCTGTTGCTGAAGCAACTCACACCTGATGATGCCACATTAGAGTTGAAAGCGAATGTCTTGAATCTCAACGACGAGGCTGTCTTAGACAATTCGATTTATCCGAATACGGTCAATGGTTTTGCTACGGGAACCGCTTTGATTCTTTTGACCGGTGCAACGGGTTTCTTGGGAGCCTTCTTACTTCATGAACTGCTCACACAGACCGAAGCAAACATCTATTGCCTAGTCCGTGCTTCCACTGCCGAGTCAGGGATGCGGAAAATCCAAAATAACCTCAAATCTTACTCTCTATGGCAAGAAAAGTACAACTCTCGAATTATTCCCGTCCTCGGCAATTTATCCCAGCCTCGATTGGGTCTTTCAGCAGAACAGTTTGATAAGCTTGCCAGCCATATCGATGTTATTTATCACAATGCAGCCGTTTTAAACTTTGTGTATCCGTATTCGGCCTTAAAGCCGACTAATGTTCTGGGTACGCAGGAAATCTTGAGATTGGCTTGTCAATTCAAAGTCAAACCCCTTCATTACGTTTCTACCGATGCCGTTTTTGATTCATCGAGTTATTACGGTAAAGAGGTAACAGAATCAGAGCCGATCATTCATACCGAAGGGCTCGATCTGGGTTATACACAGAGTAAATGGGTAGCGGAAAAGTTAGTCACCATAGCCCGCGATCGTGGACTACCTGTTGCTATCTACAGACCTCCCTTAATTGCTGGAGAAAGTCAAACCGGTATCTGGAATACGGATGATTTTACCTGCCGCTTTATTAAAGGCTGCATTCAAATGGGAAGTATTCCCAATATGGGCTGTGGCATTACTCTTGTGCCGGTAGACTATGTAAGTCGATCCATCGTCTATCTATCGAGGCAGAAAGAGTCGTTAGGAAAGGCGTTTCACTTAAATAATCCTAATTACTCTAGCTGGAGCGAAGTCGCTAATTGGATTGATAACTTTGGCTATCCGGTGCGACAGATTCCTTATCAAGAATGGGAAGCTGAACTCATCGAAATAGTTGGCTCTAAAGACAATGCGCTAAGCGGTCTATTACCATTCTTTCTCCGGAGGTGGTCTGAAGAACAACTGACCTTCGCAGGGCTAAGCCAAAGAAGAGTAAAGCTCAATTGTGAAGAAACAGTGGTAAGACTTGCAGGTGCTTCCATTACCTGTCCTCGTGTGGAATCTAAATTGCTAAAAACCTATTTCTCCTACTTCATTCGTAGTGGTTTTATGGATGCCCCTGCAACGGCAGACATGATGGCTAGTTGAATGAGCAGCAACGGTTTCTGTTATTTAGAATTAGTCGCCAACCAGGAGTTTAGAAGGCAGAAGTTCAGCAATTATAAGCAAGCATTCCCGGATGATATTTTTTTTGGGATAGAGGCAAAATCTTAAGGGAAGAATGGCAGAAATAGTCATTCTGAAATTCTTTAAATTCTGAACTTCTGACCTTCTGTAACTGTTCAAACCGTTTCAGTCAAGTATAAGGATGAGACATTATGGAATCCCCTCAAATCTACACCTTGGCTTTTCTTGTAACAGGCTTTCCTCCAGATGTGAGCGGCGTTTCTCATTTTAATTGGGAGCGTGCCCAATGGCTGGCAAAGCAAGGGATATATCGTGTCATTGTATTTGCGCCCGATTGGCAAAATGCTCCAGGTTCTCCATCAGTACCCGCCGATTTAGAGGGAAAATTAATCATCGAGCGCTATCCCTCAAAGCCTTGGCTCCCGTATAAACTGACTCATGTTCCCAAGTTTATCGCTGCACGCCAAATTAACCAAAGGCTTGCCTACTATGCACCTGATCTAATCATCATGACGGATGTAGAGCGCTTTTTCTTGTTAAGCAGTTGGCAGTTGCCAGGTAAGGATTACGCCAAAACAAATCATGTTCCATACATAGCCGAATACCAGACTGATCTTTATAATTTTTCAGCAGCTTATCCGGGCTGGCAGTGGTTGCGAAATAGTGCGCATAGTTCCAATTTAACAAGCTACTTATATCGTAATTTTGATATGACGATATGTACTAGCGCTGCTGCCAGTCAAAGTTGTCAAAAAATGGGAGTTACTAATGTCCGTACAGTACCATTTTGCGGTACTGATATTTCTAAGTATAGTCCCAGTCGTCGGGATCGTAAATGGTTAGAACCCTGGTTGAGTATTGAAGAGCGGGATAACAAAATTGTCACGTTCTTGGGTCGTCTTGCTTTTGAGAAACGAGTAGACTTGCTGATTGAAGCATTTATCAAATTAAAACGCAGACACCCCAATTATTCTCTTTTAATTAATGGAGATGGCCCTACCGAGGTGGTCACTCGATTGAAAAATATTGCTAAACAGGTTCCCCATATTCACTTCACTGGTTTTATTCTTGGAGAAATCAAGGCTAATTTATTAGCTTCTTGTGATGTATTTTGTAGTCCTTCACCTTACGAAACATTTGGGCGAACCATAGTGGAAGCAATGGCTTCAGGAATTCCAGTTATCACGGTTGATAGTGGTGCTGTGTCTGAGTACATGCTCGATGGAGTAAATGGGTATCTCGTTCCACCGAATAATGCTGAAGAGTTAGCAAATTGCATTCATAAAGTGTTATCAAGCGATAACACAAAGATTATGCATCGTGCATTACGAGATTCGCAGCAATTTTCCTTGGAACGAGGATGTCAAAATCTTGATAACTTCTATCAAGATTTGTTGAAAGTAAGGCAATTTAATAAAACCTTGATAAGTCTAAGCAAGAGGTAGAAAATTCAATTCTATTTCCTAGTTGCTATCCTACATTAGCAAATCAAAAACTATGATTGTACCTTCTACAACTCCTAGTCTGCTCGATAATTCTGCTGCATCTCAATTTAATAATCAAGAAAAAAAGAAACAACGCCTTAATTGTTTGGCGTGTAACCATCAGGTCGATCCAAATGATGAATCTGCATTTGTGACGTTTTCTTGTAACGTAAGAGGCTTTAAAGATGAAAGCTTCAAGGTTTGGCGATGCCCTGATTGCATGACGATTCATTGTCTAGATGTCGTCGATCTTCCTCACTATTACGCCAAATACCCGATCGCTCAAGCGACATTAACTTGGCCCTATCGCTTCTGCTATGGAAATCTATACCGACAACTG
>DATNPV010000020.1:0-40851 GCA_036703055.1 Waterburya sp. | reverse complement strand
CTGGTTCACCGCACTGGGCATCAGCACCATGGCGTTCAACCTCAACGGATTCAACTTCAACCAGTCGATCATCGACTCACAAGGTCGGGTGATTGGCACCTGGGCTGATGTACTCAACCGCGCCAACTTGGGATTTGAAGTCATGCACGAGCGTAATGCTCACAACTTTCCCCTCGACTTGGCGGCTGGTGAAGCTACCCCGGTTGCGCTCACTGCTCCTGTAATCAACGGCTAATTTCTAAGAATTTAGCTTGATAAAAACGCCCCCTAATGGGGGCGTTTTTTTTTCTCAACTGCATACTCTAATTGATACATCAATTAAAACAGTAGCAAGACAATCAACAGAAAGGCTAAGAAGCATAAACTGGATTCAACGAAGAAGGGAAGAGCAATAGTAGGTTTCATAAGAACACCATGGTTGAAAAATGAACTACAGTTTGTTTCATGTCAGTCGGCACGGGCTTTTAAAAGCTTGATAATCTAACTAGGTGACCGACAAATTCAGCGGTCTTGTCAGCTATTATGGGAAAAACACATTGTCTTTAACAGTACCCTTATCGAGTATTTTTGCTAGGCTTGCCTCAATCTTCCCGGATGATAAACTAGTGAACTCATTCAACCCTCCCTGTTGAACTAGACAAAAGGTGTGCAAGTTTTGTTCGTTGAACTAGAGTTGTACTAGCGAATACCAGGCCTCGATTTTGTTCCAAAAAGATGAGTTTTCTTTGGGAGAAGCATATTAATCTACAAGCAGTAGTCGTTGCATTCCGGATTTTCTATAAAACTGATTAATTGAGTCTGCTCAGTCTGCCAACCTCTGGGTTTTCAGCACCCATCTAAAGGCGATCGGTGACCTAAACAAGCGATTTACAAGAGTTTTCTACTCGGTGAAGTACGGTTTTAGGGACATACGGCTGTGCGCTTTGATAGAGGGTGTAGTTCATTAGGAAGCTAAGGGCTGTAACCATTGCATCAACGCGATCGCATCTTAGTATCCGTAAAAAGGCGATCGCTGCTGCCAAGCCCATCTGAAGTTTAAGTATAAATACTTACTCTAGTGAACGTTGTTGAGAGCTTTTCACGAAACCAATTGCGTCTGTTACGCTGCAAAGAAACACGACTCTAAAGTCCTTCCCTCCCCCACTCTCCCCCTGCTGTTTCTCAGGAGGGTTAGGGCTTGCCTAGCATAGCCGTAGTATGTTGCAAGGCAGTAGCCCTCCGTTATACATTCGTTGCATCAATGGGCAAAAAAACGGTGATATATTACTACAGTTACCTAGCCCAACCCGACATTTGCCATCTACACGTATCAAACAATCTGTCTCATGCATACCCAAATCTCAAACACTCATATTGAAAAATCCCAAGTTTTAATCACACCGATTGAAATCAAGACTCAACTGCCTTTAACCGATTTGGCAGAAATAACTGTTTTAAAATCGAGACAAGAAATTGAGTCAATTTTAGACGGTAAAGATACAAGAAAATTTATAGTTGTTGGTCCCTGCTCTATTCATGACGTTAAAGCGGCTCAAGAATATGCTCGGAAACTCAAAAAACTATCAGAGCAAGTTAAAGATAAGCTCCTCCTCATTATGAGGGTGTATTTTGAGAAACCAAGAACCACGGTAGGATGGAAAGGATTAATCAACGACCCGGATTTGGATGATTCGTTCCGCATCGAAAAAGGGTTGCTCATGGCACGCCGTCTCCTGCTCGAAATTGCAGAAATGGGCTTACCGGCTGCTACAGAAGCTTTAGATCCCATCATCCCTCAGTATATTGGTGAGCTGATTTCTTGGACGGCGATTGGAGCTCGTACCACAGAATCCCAAACCCACCGTGAAATGGCAAGCGGACTTTCCATGCCAGTTGGGTTTAAAAATAGCACAGATGGTAGCATTCAAGTGGCTTTAAATGCTCTACAAGCTGCTAGAGAACCTCATCATTTTCTAGGCATTAATGAAGAAGGGCAAGTCAGCATTTTTAGAACGACCGGAAATGCTTACGGTCATGTTATTTTACGAGGGGGTGAAAAAAAGCCCAACTATGATGCTTCTAGCGTCAAATTAGCTCAAGAAAAGTTAAAAGAAGCAAAATTACCTCCCAGTATTGTCATCGATTGTAGCCATGGCAACTCTTGTAAAGACCATCGCTTACAAGCCTCTGCATTTGAGAATGTAATTCAGCAAATTGTGGATGGAAATACTTCACTCGTTGGTATGATGCTGGAATCCAATTTGTATGAAGGAAATCAGCCTCTTTCCAGTAACCGGGAACAATTAAAATATGGCGTTTCCGTAACGGACAAATGTATGGGTTGGAAGGAAACTGAAAGGATCGTTTTACAGGCTTATGAAAAACTAGCTAAGGCACCTTGTCCAGTTGCTGTTAAGGCATAAGTCTGACAAGGTTAGTAGAAATTGTAGGGTGGGTATTGCCCACCTTACGTTTTATTTTTACGCTTATGGTTGCTCAATCACCAAAATAGCCGCTCCCTCAATTTCGTGACTAGCGAGTGAGTGGAGATCCTGCAACAGAATGTCTATCTCTAGTCCCAAGTCTAGAGCCGTTTGGCTGACCTAAGTGTTACCAATGCGATCGCTAGCTTAAAAATAGACATGGAGACGGGGGGACGGAGAGAGGAATTTTCATTCCTTTGTTGTATGGGAAGGGCATGGGCGGCTGTCTTTTCATTCAGCCTACCTAATTTCACTTTATAAAAAAAAACCCAGCATGACTGCTGGGGAGTTTTGGTGTGAGGAGTATATATTTTCATTTTAGTATCGCTATTTAGGCATTGACATATATAAAACGTCAGATGACTATCTTATTTTTTTATGTCAATCCCAAAACGGCAAAAGCCCATCCATCACTCCCACCAGCCGAATACACTGTGACTATATCCCTCGAGTAGGTAGAAGTTGATGAGCTTAAAAGACCGCGTCTCGGAAGAGATCAAAACCGCCATGAAGGCTAAAGACAAAGTCCGTCTCGAAACAGTCCGCAGCATTAAAAAAGTCATCCTAGAAAAAGAGTCCAGCCTACGGGCTCAAGGACAAGAGACACTCACAGAAACTCAGGAAATTGAAGTCTTATCGCAGTTGGCAAAACAACGTCGAGATTCCATCGAGCAGTACCGCAAAGCTGGACGGGATGACCTCGCTGAACAAGAATCTCAGGAATTAGCAATTATCGAAGAGTATCTGCCCAAGCAACTCTCAGATGAAGAGGTTGCTGCTGTTGTCGATGAAATCATTGCCTCCGTTGGGGCGACTTCTGCTAAGGATATGGGTAAGGTGATGGGGCCTGTTATGCAAAAACTCAAAGGTCGAGCTGACGGGCAGAAAATTCAAGCGATGGTGAAGGCGAAACTGGGTAGTTGAAAAAAAGGGAAAAGGAGAAGAGAATACCACCTCCCGTTCTCCTTTCCCCTGACAAAAACGCCGTTCTCTACACCCCAGAACGGCAAGCTTTAGGTTAGTGTTGGAGTTGCTGCGGCTGCGGCTGCGGCATGACTACCTTCTTCGCTAAGCCCAGCGCTCTTAAAACTTGAATCGCCCACCAAGTAACATCAATTTCCCACCATTGCCGTCCGGCAGGCGCAACATGAGGGTGAGCGTGGTGATTATTATGCCAACCTTCTCCATACGTTAAGATTGCCGCCCACCAAAGGTTTCGAGAACCATCCGCCACTTCATAGGTTTGATAACCGCGCAGGTGAGTAGCTGAATTAATCAACCAAGTGCTGTGCCAAAGCAACACGAATCTCACTACCATCCCCCAGATAATGAACGGCCATCCTCCTAGAGCATAAAGCAACAAAGCCATAGGAATTTGTAGTAACAAGAAGTAGCGATCAAGCCAGCAATAATAGGGGTCTCTTGCCATGTCGGGGGCGAATTTTTTATAGATTTCGCTGTCAAAAAACTCCCGTCTTTGATAGAACAGCCAAAGGATGTGGCTCCACCAAAACCCTCGCCGTGCTGAGTAGGGGTCTTTTACCTCATCATCGGGGTGAGCATGATGCTGGCGGTGAGTGGCTACCCAGAAAATTGGGCCTCCTTGAAGGGCAGTGGCACCAATAGTTGTAATGATATATTCCAACCACTTGGGTACTTGAAAACTACGATGGGTTAGTAGCCGATGATAGCCTAAACAGATACCAATGCTGCCAAATAACCAGTGGAGAAATAGAGCCACTCCCAATGCTGACCACGAGAAAAACCAAGGAGCAAGTATTACCAAAGCGTGAATTGTTACGAAAAACGCTATAGTAGCCCAGCTAAGCGTTACATCTGATCGGTTTTCTGAGGCAGCTGAGAGTGTGTTGTTGGTCATAAATCTTCTCCATTGAGGGGAGGAGGTAGCTATAGTAGAAACTTTCATGCAAGTATTACTTGCATTCCCTCAGCTTAACAACGCTCTTGCTAAGCTGCAAGCGGCACTTACATTTTTTTAAGATTTATGCCTCGAACACCTTCTTCAACTCGACAGCGCTTGATTGATGCCGCGCTAGAGTTGTTTACCTCTCAAGGCGTCACTGAAACGACCACTCGGCAAATCGCGGAACTGGCACAGGTCAATGAAGTGACGCTGTTCCGCCACTTCGGAAACAAGCAAGGGTTACTTCTGGCTGTACTTGAAGACTCCGCTGTTTTTACTCACTTGGGCGAATCCTTGAGAGCGCAAGTGGATCAGACGAGCCATTTGGATCAAGCCCTAAAACAGTATGCCAGCGATCGCTTGCAAGCACTAGAGCAAATTCCAGAACTACTGCGTTCGGTAGTGGGTGAGGCCGGTCGTTACACCATTGAAAATCGCCGAGTGCTAGGACGAGGTGTCACGCTTGCAAATCGCGATGTGGCTCGATACCTGGCAACGGTGATTGAGCGCGATCACTTATGTCCCACAATACCTCCCGAAAAATTATCCAGCTTACTCAATGTAATGTTATTCGGGTATTTGGTCATCGAACTAACGAGTGAGTTTCACGAACTCTGGAACGACCGTGAGGATTTTTTGGAGAGTTTGGTGCAAGTTTTCTTGCATGGTGGTGTCTCATCCCATGAGTTGGACGCGCAATCCGATCCCCCTTCAGGTTCTGGGGGTCAGAATCTGGTTGATTTACCCGCTTCTGTCGTGTACTCGGTTCTGCAGCAAGCAAAAAAGCAGGGATTGCGTGAATATGCTCTTGCTTATGTATTATTTGGCGCTGGTTTAAGTCTACAAGAAGTTGCGGCTTTGCAGCGATCGCATCAAATCAGCGATGAACATCAGCACCTATTACAAATTACTCAAGGGGCGGTTCGGCAAGTGCCACTGAATCAGTGGATTATGGGAAAGCGCTATGGTTCCTATCTTCGTAATCCCTTAAGTCAATGGCTCAAAAGTCGTAAAGATGAGCAACCTGCTTTATTTCTTAATGATGCAGCTCAGCCTATGTCAGCGGAAGAATTGGGCGGGGTGTGGCAGAAATTTACATCCGGATTGTTAACGCCTAATGGTCAACCTCTGTCACCCTTGCAAGCAAGACAGACTTGGTGTGTGGAAATGTTGCTCCGGGGAGTTACGTTAGAAGATTTAACTATCCTTAGCGGCTGGGATGCCCGACAATTACAGCCCTATGTCCATAGAGCTAGAGAAAAAGCTGCTTTAGAACGAGCGCTTAAACTTGACCATAAAGTTTAATCCTAGTTGGGTGATGTTCTACTGATGCCTGTAGAACTGATGCAATCCACGCCGCTAATCAGTACCCAGAAATTGCAACTACCCAGTTTTCACGCCAGAAAGTAACTACATTTAGGTATAAGTTTTAACTCGCTTTTAGAGACGAGAACTAGATTTCCACAGATTGATTATTTCTATAATTTTGTTATCTTGCCCTACGAATTATTCTCTGTGCATGGTAAAATTTTAAACTAACTAAAATAATTAGAGGGTGCAAGTAATGAAACTTACTACTATAGTAATGCAATTACTTGTAGGTTTTACTTGCTTAGGATGTGCAGCCAAGCCTGAAGCTAACGCCACTGATCAAGGGCAAGATTTAAAGCTGAGCGGTTCTTTAGCAGTTCAACAGCTAACGAATAGTAATGAATGTCCAGGTTGCAATTTTCAAGGAGCCAATTTAGCCACCTTAAATTTGAGTCAAGCGAACTTAGCCGGAGCTGACCTTTCTCAGGCTAATTTAGTGGGAGCTAACTTAGAAAATACCAATTTAAGCCAGGCCAACCTAAGCGAGGCTAATCTTTCTAAAGCTAAATTATCGAATACCAATTTAAGTCAGGCCAACTTAAGTGGAGCCAATCTCTCTAATACTGGATTCGAAAAAGACTCCAATCCCATACCTGACAACCCGGGAGGAGCACCTAATTTAAGTGGTGCCAATCTTAGCAAGGCCAATTTACAAGCTTCTAATTTACCCCATATTAATTTAAAGGGAGCCAACTTATCAGAGGCTGATTTAAGTAATGTTAACTTTACGGGAATGCAAGCGGTTGAAGCCAACCTCAAAAATGCCAAATTGAAAAGAGCTGACTTAAGTTATGCTGACCTCAAGAAAGCTAACTTAAATAATGCTAATTTAGAGGGTTCCAACTTAAGGAATGCCAATTTGGAAGGTGCTGATTTACGTAAAGCCAACTGGAGATATGCCAATACAGACAATGCTAAGGTAAAAGGCGCTTTAAGAGAATGAGGTACGTTAATTAACCTACCCTATAAACAGAGTTGCTCCCTAAGTCCTGAACTATCGACTTTTTGCTTGAGTGGAAACCTCAAAATTCTGCGGAACATGAGGACTAATGCCTTGTACAACTAAAACTGAGCGAGGCACATGATGGACAACATAACTGCTGACACTTCCCAGAACAATCTCTGCAAGACCCCGGCGGCCTCGACGCCCGACTACAATTAAATCAGCGTCCCAAGCATCAGCAAGTTTACGAATCTGACTCCCTGCATCTCCCACTTTCAAATCCCATTCCGTTGGGACTCCTTGTTCCGTCGCCTTCTGGCAATACTCTATAAGCCATTGACGAGCCTGTTCACTTTCTTGCTGCAATAGTGCTTGCATCTCAGCAGAAAAGTTAATTAAATCTCTGCCATAGATATCCGCATAAGACCCAAATCCTTGCATCTCAAAAGGCAGGCAATAAAATAGCATCAGAGCCGCTTCGTGTTTTTTCGCTAACTCTAGGGCTTGTTCAAATACAACGTCTGACTGAGGTGAGCGGTCAATCGCTGCCAAGATTTTCCTGTATCTCACAGTTTCCTCCTTTATCCATTAACTGTGAATCGGATTAAGAAGATTCCTTGGTTTTGCGTCACCTCCCTGCTTACCTAAGGGAAAATTAGGACTACAACTGGCTCCTCAATAAAAACGCCAGAAGCTTGAGCAGACAAGAATTCTTGATGGATGATTCTATTTATCATCTTATCCTGATGTTTCCTGGCTAAAGCCTATTCTTCGTAATACTTCGCGTGAGCTGAACGATGTGCTAAGTAGGGTGGCATTAATATTTGTCGTTAGAGCAAGGCAGAGGACAGAGGGCGCCAAGGCAGAAGGGAAGAGGATTTTAGTGTTTGAACATTTGTTTATAGGCTTTCGTTTATTTGTGCCTACCTACTTAGCACAGCACAAAAACGATTTATCCCTTTGTTTGGCGGACTTCTAAAGTAGCGATCGCGCCTTAGTGATCCAACAGCGATCGCTATTTAGTCTCAATCCGACTCTTTACCCACCCGTTTTCTCTCGCACAAACTTCTCCAACCGCTCCATCCCCTTTTCAATCGATGCCATGTCTGTAGCGTAGGAAAGGCGAATACACTCATCTGCCCCAAAAGCAATACCCGGAATCACCGCCACTTGCTGAGACTCCAGTAAGGCGTCGCAAAATTCCAGCGATTTCATCCCCGTTTTACTGATATCGGGAAACATATAAAATGCTCCATCGGGCTTGGGACAGGTGAGTCCAGGAATGGCATTGAGACGCTCTAACATCACTTCCCGCCGCTTGGCAAACGCTTGGCACATTTCTTCGACACAGTCTTGAGAACTTTCCAACGCTGCGATCGCTCCATACTGAGCAAAGGTACACACATTTGAAGTACTGTGGCTTTGAATGGTTGTTGTTGCCTTAATCAGTGGTATCGGCCCTGCCAAATATCCCAGACGCCAACCCGTCATTGAGTAAGCTTTGGCAAATCCATTACTAATAATGGTGCGATCAAAAATTTCTGGCCCCACCGCACCAATACTCAGGTGTTCTGCACCATCGTAAAGAATCTTCTCGTAAATTTCATCCGAAACTACTAAGATATCTTTCTCAACCACCACCTCTGCCAAGGCTTTAATTTCGGCTGGCGTGTAAACCATACCGGTAGGATTCGAGGGAGAATTGAGAACGAAGAGCTTGGTTTTGGGGGTTATGGCTGAGCGTAACTGTTCAGGTGTGATTTTGTAACCCGTCGTGGCCTCTGTAGGGACAATCACGGGAGTTCCTTCAGCCAATTTCACCATTTCGGGGTAGGAAAGCCAGTAGGGAGCAGGGATAATCACTTCATCCCCTGCTTCAATCAGCGCCAGCATTAAGTTAAACAGAGAATGCTTGCCGCCGTTAGTGATAATTACATTTTCTGCGTTGTAACACAGGCCGTTATCATCTCTGAGTTTACGTGCGATCGCGTCCCGTAATTTTGGCTCCCCAGCAGCAGGGCCGTATTTGGTTTTCCCTTCCTCCAAGGCTTTGTTTGCAGCGGCTTTGATATGCGCAGGGGTATCAAAATCCGGCTCCCCAGCACTGAAACTACATACATCTATCCCATCCGCTTTTAGCGCTTTCGCCTTCGCGGAAATGGCCAAAGTGAGGGAGGGGGGAACTTGACCAACTCGTGCTGCCAGCTTCATGCTCATTACACCCGAACGACTTACTAAAGAATAGGATGATAGGAGTTCATTTGCACGTCTCCCAGTTTCGCAGAGGAACTGGCGATCGCCCTGTAAATTGGCTTTTTTTTTACTTTTCCAGCCGTGCCCCGCGATTGATCGAGCTTAGGACAGGTTGGGGGCTAAAAGACTCCTCCCCGCCGTGGAGAGGGGCTTCAAACCCTATCTTTATTAAGCTATAGCAGTCGCCAGGGCAATTAGAAAAAAGCCAAATACTCAAACCAAGACCCGTCAATATGCATCCCTTCTGCCTTGGAGTCCATGCTATAGACTGGTTGCAAGCCTAATGGGCGGCTAAGGTTGCCAAACGGGATAAAAAGCATCCAGATCGCGATCGCGAGTCAACTTCGTCAACCCCGAACCATCCCGACGAACCACGTACAAGCTGCTTTTACCGCCTTTTTCATGAGAGGTGAAAGCAATCAGCTGACTATCAGGAGACCAGGTTAGGTCTGAAACAGGCAATAGTATTACTTTAGGAGCCAGTGAGGTCACCTTGGAGCCATCGCCATTCATCGAGTAGAGTTTGTCATTAAAAATAAAGGCAATTTGCTTGCCATCCGGCGACCACGAAAAAGCAGAATACTGCCCTGGCTTCTGAGTGAGATTCTTCGGGGTTCCCCCCTTAAGGTCGAGCAAGTAAATATCTCTCGCGTCACCACGAGAATTCCCAGGCTGCTCACTATAGTAGGCAATTTTGGTGCTATCGGGTGACCAAATCAAGTTGACTCTGGACCAATTCGTTCCATTGTTGGTGAATTGAGTCAGGAGTGTGCCATCGGCATTGAGCAGATAAATCTGTTGTTTAGGCTCTTTCCCGTAAAAATAGTCAATCCGGGCAATCCGGGTGCCATCCGCAGACCAATTAAAATCACTCCATTCGGGGATACTATTACCTGGATTCTCGCTGGGATTAGTCAGCTTGGTCACTCCAGAACCCTCGGTATTCATCTTGTAAGTTTCTTTATCTGCGATGAAAACCACTTGCTTACCATCCGGTGAAACGGACAAACTAGATGTAATTCCTTTTTGCGCCTGCCGTTCCGGCGTTCCTGTTGTCCAACCCTGCCAAGTCTGAATCAGTTTAGTCCCCTGAGTACCAGTGGTATTGCTCAAATAAAGAGAAATACTGCCAGGGGTATCCAGCGTAGAAGCGTCACAAGCTCTTGTGAAAGCCATGTTCTGGCTATCTGATAACCAGGTAAGGGTGAACGAAGAGGCTTTACAAAAATCCCCAGAAAATACCTTAGTTAGTTTAGAACTAGTAGCGTTAACGACATAAATGTCCTGTTCGTTGCTGACAAAGGCAAGGCGCTGACCATTGGGTGACCAAACTGGATTGCTAGCACCGTCTTTTAAGGTAGGGGTAAGATCGCGGCGAGCTGAACCGTTAGCCTTGATGGTAAATAAGCTGCTCCTAGCTGTGTTGCCTTGCTGTTGTAGAACACTGAAGGCTAGGACTCGCGATGATGGATCGGCGGCTAGGACGGGAATTTTGAGGCTCAAAGAGACGCTGATGAGTAGCGTTAGTAGCGAAAGACTGATGAGAGTCAGCGGTGAGAATTTAGTCAAACGCATGTTATCCCATGACCTACTGGTTATGCCGTTTCACTTTAAGTTTGCTACAGACGGAGGGCTTAGGGAGCTGGGGAAGCTGGGGAAGCGATTTGTAGCAGACATTGAGCGAATTGATATTAGTTCAGTTCAAACTAGAGGATGTCAGCCGCTACCACTTTAATGACACATAGTTTCATAGGCAAAACCATAAACCTTATTTACTCACCACGCCCTACTATACGGCACTGATTGAACAGCATATTCAGGTTTGCTACAACTTTAAGCGGATTTTGGCCGCTCACTATAGCTGCGATCGCGGCTTCATAGGGATTTCTACCTGTTCTCATAACGGCAGCGATCGCGGCTCTGTTGGATAATCCTCGACCACCCACCAGCCATGCTGCTAGCACATGACCTGTTCGACCAATCCCACCAGAGCAGTGTACAACAACTTTCTCGGCTTGTTGCTCGGCTTTGGCTAAGAAAGGCAGTATTTTTGTCGTCAGCGTTTCCAGATCGGATAGATGAAAATCTTCAATCGGTGCCCAGCACACTTGCTGATTTCCAAATTCCCGTTGGTAGGTTCCGAGAAGATCACAGTAATTAGCGAGTTGGTTATCGGGAAGAAGGCAGCACACTCGCTGGATGCCTTGGCGTTTCATAAACTTAATCCAATTATGTACCTCGCTCTCCAAGTATCCAGGTCTGGAAGCTCCATATACAATTGGCTCATGCTTCCAAGCCGCAGCAAATTTGTACATTTTCTAACCCTCTGAATCTGGAACGTTCATGAAGATGCGATCCGGTCGTCAGCAAGCGGGTTGTACTGCCCTAGTCAAGTGAGATAAGCTGCCCATCCAGATTATGCTTGCTTAGATGCACAGATGCTTATTTGACTATAAAATCTATAACTATTCCGGCTGAGCAGACTCAGAAGCTGGGGGAATAATTTCAATCCCATACTTGGGAGCTGTTGCCAAAAGTCTCTCGATCATTGTAGGGCTAACGGGAGGTGGCAAAGCCGATGGATCGTCCATAAGAGTGCCCACTTCGGCAAAAAACTTTTCAACCCCAGCTGGCATCGCCCAAAGCAGCATTCTGGCTGGTGTCGAGCCAATGTTCTTAAAGCTGTGGCGCTGACCTTTAGGAGAATGGATGAAGGTTTCAGGGGTTGCTACGATGGTCTGGTTATCCAGATGGAACTCAACCTTTCCCTCCAGAACATAGAACGCTTCATCTTCCTGACTATGTATATGGGGAGGGGGTCCGATCTGCGGCTGAACCATAACCTCGAACAGGGCATACTTCCCACCTGTATCTTCGCCCACTGCCTTAACGATAACTACGTCTCCCACCACCGCGTACACATCACCTTGACTCGGTTGCAGCCATGCTCCGTCTTGATTGATTGTCATGTTGGTTATGCTCCACAAGTTTGTCAGTCAATCCCTAGCTTAGTAGCTCTGTTTGATACCCTGTTCAGCTCACCAGACTATTCACCTGATTTTATGAGCGAGCTACAATAGCCAGTTCTTGGCAGAAGTTCTTCGGCTCGACGGAGGAACTTCCTCGGTTCAACGTTTGAGCTTGGGTAAAATTACGTTACGATTGCTCTGAAACAAAAGTTTATCCCTTTAGTGGGAAAATTATCTATTTCTTGTGAGTGAAGCATAGCGCTTTATAGATAAATACTCTAGAAATACCTATTGGACACAGCCCGGATGTCGTGAGGTTAAGACCTAAGCAATATTGCTGTCGTTATTCAACAAAAGTTTAACTATGAAATATGAGGAATTCGTCAAGCATGTTCAAGCCTTTGCACAACTAGATTCCCGTGAAGAGGCACAGCGTGCGATCCAGGCGACACTGGAAACATTAGGAAGCCGAATCTACAGTAATGAAGCGCAGGAATTGGCCTCCCAATTACCCAACGAAATGGCTGAGTATCTTCAGGGACATGAAGAAGAGAACAGTAAAAATTTCAGCCTCAAGGAATTTTATGAGTGTGTCGCCCAAAAAGAGGGTATCGATGGAGCAACAGCTGTCACTCATGTTAGAGCCGTTTTTTCTGTTCTAGCGCAAGCTGTAACACCGAGTCAGTTTGCTCATGTTCGCACCCATCTGCCTAATAAATACAACGAGTTATTCGCAACACCCAGTTCAAGGTAAACAAGCAGAGATTGAAATCGCTACCCTGAGGTGTCACATTAATTGTTTTGGGGAATAGGGAATGGGTAATAGGGAATGTTATTCTATGTCGTTTATTTGGTATTAATGACCGATTACCGATTACCAAATACCGATTATCAATTACCTATTCCCCCAAAACTAATTGTGCCACTCGAGGGTATTGAATGTAGAATCAAACGATTCCAGACTTGCAAATTTATTTGTATACATTCTCTTCTGTAAAGAGTAAGCTGTCTCAATAGACTCATCCTCGCTTAGTGTTTCTGCCTGATTCTTGCTTTTCTTCTCTAAGAGTGACAAATAAGCAATAGGAACTACAAGAGGCCACAATACCGTCCCTATCAGTAAAATCACCCAAGATAATTGCTTTTCCTCCCGTGACATGCTATTGTCTTGCTGAAAAAATTTCAACCAAATTTTGAAAAAGCTCTGAGCCATTATTAAGTAAAACACTACAAGAGTGATAATCAGAAATTTCATTATTTCCAATCCTTTTATTAAGGGGTATTCAGTTTTCCTACAAGCTGGCGCATTCTAACGGCTATCAACATCTGACTCTAGGGAAGAGGGAAGTCGTTTTAACTCATAAAACACCAGTGAGCAAGAATTTCAAGAACAATAAAGTCCTTGTGATATGACTGCTATTTAGGCCGCGATCGCGAAGACATAGATGAGGCAACTGTTGCTTGACGTTCTTTACATCAGCAACATCTCTTCTTTAAGCCATCGTTACATATTTCTTGGTAAATTGCTAGCATAAATCTATCCTAGGGTTGAGGCATAAACAATAACAGGCTAAAATGTCTAATACAACACAGATTAGATAGGAGCTAGATCGTTGATTATCTCTAGCTCATAGAAGTAATTCAGGATATTAAAGTTGTGCCTTGCTGATAGGTTTACTTATGATATTCCCTAGCAGTATAAAAAAATTTTAATGTAAAAATTGCCTGAGAAGAGTAAAAATATTTACCTTAAGACTTATCGGTCTTCTAAATCTTCCCCAAGCCTGGCCTGGAAGGATATATTTATCTCAATAGAAGTCGGGCTTCTTCAAGAAACCCGACTTCTTAACTGCTGCAAGCTTGAGGTTTAATTGTGCCTATATTTCCAGATTAGACACCATGAGCTTTCGTTCACAACGTACTCCCTTCGGGAGGAGCGAGCTACGCGAAGCGTTCTCCGTTAGCGTTACGCGTCTGCTTCGCAAACGCTCCTTACGTCGCTACCGCTACGCTAAGGTACTCTCTTGAGCAAAGCGATAGCGACGTTAGCTCTACTCGGGCGCAGCTCTCTTCGAGCAAGGAACTCTACTGGGGCGGGCAACGCCCGGCAGGAGAAGGAATCAAAATTATTATCCCTTCTGCCTTATTTTCAAGTTAACAAGGCACTAAATTTCAGCACCCGACTTGGGCTGAGCACCTGTTGGTTCTACAGCCTCTCGGAGGAAGGTAATCTGTTGTTGAAACTCCATACTTTCCAACGCTGCCAATAAGTCTTTGGCTTCACCTTGGAGCTTGTAGTCAGAAGGCATTGGCACAATGGTTGAGCTTTCCATTCCTTGCGCTAACCGATACCAAAACAGCAACTTAGTGTTGGCGCTCAAAGAACCGTACTCACGAGAAATCTGGGTATCTGCACCTGCAAGTAAGTCACGCTGAGCTTGCAACTGTTCATCGTGAGACATACCCTTAACTAGATTAAATAATGTCTCCGCAATGTCTTCCCCAGCTCTTCCTGGCGCCGCAGGTGTAATTGAACCGCCCATCTTGGTGTAAATGAACCAAAGTAAAGCAAGTTGATCATCTACGTTTAAACGTCTGAAGCTTTGTAAGGCTTGCTCTGGATTGTCTCTCAGGTTGGTAAATGTCATTAAAAAATCATCCTCCAATAGTATTAGTTCAGCGATGGGAAAAAATTTTCCACTTGCTTTGAATTTAAACAAGTTTATGAATCCAGCTATTCGCTGGTTTTCGTTGATCCCAAACTGAATCCCATAGTGAATGAATAATGAGCGGTATACCCCTGCAATAAGGCAGAGAATGTTGCGAAATATTAACGTTATGAAACCCTACCCAAGATAGAGGTAACTAAGTTGAATTGCATGAGAGTTAAGACAGAACGTATAAAATCTGTCGTTCCAACACCTAGCTCTTAATCCCTAACCTCTAGTTTCAGATTGCGAGGTAAACAGAAAATGACATCAGGACAAGATATTGTTCCCAACCAACCGAACAAACCTAGTGAAACCAGTACCGTCAGCGATGCTGAACGTTGGGGAACACTTATTGGTGGTGGCGCACTCGTACTTTTAGGTCTCAAACAAGGCTCTCTCAGAGGTGCTCTTACAGCTTTGGCAGGTGGAGGGCTAATTTATCGTGGTGTAACGGCTCAATCTGGAATTCAGGATGCACTCGGCATGAATCAAGGTATTAAGGTGGAAAAGAGCGTGACGATTAGCAACAAATCGCCGGAAGAGCTATATCTCTTCTGGCGCAACTTTGAAAACCTACCGCGCTTTATGAGGCATCTCAAGCATGTGAGTGTGATTAACAATACGCGATCGCACTGGATTGCAACAGCACCCATGGGTAGCAGCGTTGAATGGGATGCAGAAATTATCAACGACCAAGAAAACCGATTGATTGCCTGGGCTTCAGTTGAAGGAGCGGATGTAGACAATTCTGGGTTTGTGCGCTTTCAAAGTGCACCACAAGGACGGGGTACTGAAGTAAAAGTTGTACTCGAATATAATCCACCAGGCGGCGCCGTTGGTGATGCGATCGCGAAACTTTTTGGCGAACAGCCTCAACAACAACTAGGTGACGACCTGAGCCGCTTCAAGATGCTAATGGAAGCGGGTGAGATTGCAACTAACGAAGGACAACCAAGGGGGAAATAGAGCCTAGATTAATAATTAACAAATCTACTGAAAAAATGAAGGATGTTTATGAAACAAAAATTTCCTTGCTTGCCCAAGATTGTAGTACGTCTCATCAGTTTTTTTCTGATATCCATTGCATTGTTATCCGGTATAACTCTGAATTCAGGCACTTCATTTCAGGCGCAAGCTGCGCCCTTAACCCCGGAAGCAACCCAGTACCAAGTCAATAGCCAAGATAGCCCGTTCCGGGAAGACGACCAAGAAAAAGTTAACGCACTCTTCCAAGAGAATAAGCAGCCTGAAACCACTTCAGAAACGACTAAAGAACTTGGGGAAACTCTCACAAAACCCCAGAAGACAGTTAAGAAAAATCTTCAAAGTGCCGCTAAAACAACTGCGGAAAAATTGAATCTGAATCAGCCGCCTTATACCAACTTAGATGAGATTGCAGAGGATGCCGTGAATTCCCTTAAGTCAAATCACGATTAATTCAACGGTTATTACCAGCCAGCCTGTTTTGGGACTCCCATAGGCTTGAAGGCTATGCAAGGGGTTGGGCTGAGTAGTCACGACTACTCTTTGCTGATGTCAGCTTGTTCGAGATTCCTGAAGGATTAGCAGATGAGCAAGCTCGGTTTCTCACTAATATTTTCTCCACTGGCTACAGGGCAGCAGAAAATTGCCAGATTAAACCTGGAGATAACGTGTTTACAAAAAAGGAGCAGGTAATATGCCTGATACAACCGTAAAAAAAATTAATTCCGACTATTCACCAAAAGGTGAGCTTGGTCAAAAATATTTGGCATCGGGAAAAACACTCTCGATGCGCCTTTGGCAAGATGAACAACCTACTGAAGCTAAAGAGCCAACCCAGCGCGATTATGAAACGGTTGGTTATGTCATTAGTGGGCGTGCCGAGTTGCACCAAGAAGGTCAAATGATTCTATTGGAACCAGGGGATTCTTGGGTTGTACCCAAGGGCGCATCTCATACCTACAAAATCTTGGAATCTTTCACGGCAGTTGAGGCAACTAGTCCACCTGCCCAAGTTCACGGACGCGATGAATCGTGAACCTATACCATTTTGGATGCAAGGATTTTAGATTTTCCAACCCACGCCAGATGGTAGTTTGAGATATCCAATGTGGCGAGCCTAAACCAAAATGGTATGACGTGCGTCAATTTAGGATTGATACAAAGCTTTGATGAGTAGGGTATTTTAGCGTAGTGTAACGCACCCTTGCGGTTATAGAAGGTGTAGTTGCGTGACTCTGAAATTGCCAATAATTCATCAAAAAAGACAAGCCCCTAAGGTAGTACTTTAGGGGCATTGTGTGAGTGACTCAATCTCCAGAAGCAGGTCAGCTTCCTGCTTCAACCATCGGGCGCACCAAAGGACTTGGTAAAAACGTCTTCCAAATCTATTCTCAAAAACTGCCAAGAGGCCGAATTATTCTCCTAACCACTGCTACAACAAGCTGAGAACGCTTAACCTAATTGAAGGTTACTGCCATACAAAACCCTAGGCTTCGTATTTCCGGTTTTGACAGTACAACCCAATCGATACAAAGTCAGAAACTTTACGGAACTTAGCTGTAAGAGGCTGTAATAAATTTCTCAGCCACTTGTGTTCATCTTCGCAAGGTATGGATCTAGTAGGATGAGCATGATAATTTGTTGAAGCTATACGAGATTAGGAGTGTTCATGACGGTTCAACAGTCCGCTTCGACCCCGATAAATTCCGCTTCCACCCCAATGAATTCTGCTGCTACCCCAATGAATTCTGCTGCTACCCCAATCAATAGCCCAAAGTCGGCAACTACTCCGGCAAATAGCAGGCCAACCACCAATCAGACAAAATCGATTCTCAGCGTGGATTTGGGTCGAACGTCTACCAAGACCTGTGTATCGCGTGACCCCAATAACGTAGTTTTCATCCCTGCCAACGTAAAGCAACTGTCAATGGAACAGGCGCGTGGCGGTATTTTTGAAGCTCGTACCACAGACCCCTTACTGGATATGTGGTTGGAGTATCAAGGCAAGGGATATGCTGTTGGTCAGTTGGCAGCCGACTTCGGGGCAAATCTGGGAGTGGGTCAATCCAAGGTTGAGGATGCACTAGCAAAAGTCTTGGCCTGTATTGGGTACTTTAATCTCAAAGATGAGGTGTCCGTCATATTGGGTCTGCCTTACCTTTCCCAAGATCAGTTTGAACGGGAAAAAGCGCAGTTAGTCAGCTTGCTGACCGGCCCCCACATCATGAACTATCGGGGTGAGGCTGTGTCGGTTAACATTAACAAGGTTTGGATCATGCCTGAAGGGTATGGTAGCCTGCTGTGGTGTGAAGCCCAACCCAAGAAAGGACCGAGTGCAGACTTCACTAAGCTCTCAGTCGCCATCGTAGACATTGGGCATCAGACGACCGATTGTTTAATGGTAGATAGCTTCCGATTTGCACGAGGAGCCTCTAAGAGTGAAGCCTTTGGTATGAGCCAATTTTACGAACAAGTAGCTGCTCAGATTGAAGGTGCAGATAGCCAATCTCTGTCTCTGATTTCAGCCGTGAACCGACCCAAAGGCGATCGCTTCTACCGTCCGAGAGGGGCAACCAAGCCAACGAATCTGGACGATATTCTGCCTAACCTAAAGGAAAGTTTTTCGCGTGAAATTTGTAGCCGTATACTCGCATGGTTGCCAGAGCGCGTGACAGATGTCATTCTCACTGGAGGAGGGGGCGAGTTCTTCGGGGAGGATATCCAACGTCTGCTCAAAGATGCTAAGATTAATGGCCACTTAGCTGCACCCTCCCGGCAAGCCAATGCCTTAGGGCAGTATATTTACGGAGAGGCACAATTAGCGGCATCAACGACTCGCGTCGCTAAAGCTTAAAACGAATGTTCCTGTGGTCGAAGAAGACAAAAAAATCGGTTACATTCCATCCAGAGGTTGCTGACGAAAGTTTATTAGCGGTTGTTGAAACTGAGTTGGTGAAACAACCGCATAAAACGTTTAGTGACCTCTGTAAAGAGGCTCTGTGGCAATTTTTGTGCGTACCCGCATCTGTACGACCAACGCCCACACCGACGCCAGAACCGGTGCAGACAGAACAGCTAATGGCTGATCTACAGCGTCAATTGGCTGACTTTGAGCAACGTTTTTTTGCTAAGGAATCTCAGCGGTTGGAGGCAATGGAACGTCAGCTGAATCAACTCACTCAGCAATTGGCGCAGTTAAGCCTTATCGTCAATCAGTTGGCTAAACCTGAGCCTATCGTCAATCACTTGCCCAAACCTGAGCCTCCTCCTCCTCGTCAGTTTGCACCAAAAGTAGAAGTAGAGTCTCCCCCTGCTCCTCTTCCAGAAATCGATGACCCCTTGCTGAGCCGCTTGAGTGCATTCTTAGATGATTTTTAAGGTGTTTGGCTTGATTCATTAATGGATTGAGTAATCGGCCTGTACTTCCACTGACCGCAATTGAAGCCCGTATTGCTTTGCGATCGCTTCCCAGGCTTTATGCCCAGTTGCATTTTTACTAGGGAGGCGATCAAACTTATTCCGCAGTTTTGTTAACGTTAATTTTCCCAGCAAACACTTTAACTAAGAGTAATAGCAGCGAAGTGGCGTAACTAGAGAAAGCCCAAAAAAGTACCCAACTTCCACCGTTTGAGTTTTAGAAAAAATCTGTTTGAAATGTTAAAAAGTTATTCCTAAAGCCTCACAAGATTTAGAGAAAAGTACGCATAAATAAACCAAACCTAGTTGTAGGGTGGGCATTGCCTAGAAACAAACTGTTGTTAGGCTTGGAGGGATTATCCTCTGCAATGCCCACCCTTACGATTAATTAGACCCCTCTACTTAACACTTTAAGCGGCTTGGCGCTCAGCATTAGTTCAATAGGCCGCTAGGCTGATTGCACTGACATTGAAACTTTCTTTTACAAAGGCTGACTCCAGTTTCACCCCTTAGAGGGAGTTAGCTTCAATCCGTGAGAACAACTATGGGATTAGAGAGATTAGAGGAAATCGTATCAGGCGTTACACAAATAGATAAATTTTTGTAATCGTAACGCAACCTTTAATACATGCAACTTCAAACTTTGAAGAGGAAAAACCATGTTTCAAAATGTGGAAATGATGCTGGGCTCGTGTAGCACGCAACTGTGGCTTGCCCAAGCGCCAGCATCTTCGACTATGTCTCCGGTCGCTAATACGCCCGAACAAATAGCATTGGTCATTTCAGGGCCGCAGTTTTTTATAGCCTTGATTGCAGGGGTGTTGATGGCTTTTGCCTTCCAATTTGTGTTAACAAACCTCTCCGTTGCTGCCAGTATTTCATCGGGCGAGAATCCAGTAGATGCTGATTCCGATGAGGGCTTAGGCAAGAAAATTCGCAAAATTGAATCTAAGGTAGGAATCTGGACTTTATTAACCGTCAACATTGCTATATTCATTGCTTGTTTCCTCGCAGTGAAACTTACCCTGATCAGTAGTGTGGTGCTAGGAGCCATTGTTGGCGTCGTCATCTGGTCTGCGTACTTCTTGCTGCTTGTGTGGGTAAGTTCTACGGCGTTTGGTTCCTTACTGGGTTCCGTTGTTAACCTAGCCTCTTCAGGGATGCAAGGAGCTATGGCAACTGCAGGGTCAGCCCTTGGGGCCAATGCCGTGAACGCTCAAGTTGTCAATACGGTAGAGGCATCTGTCGCCGCCGTTCGTCGGGAATTGAGCTCATCGCTTGACCCAACGCAAGTTCGGGAGACACTGCAAGACTACTTAGCCGATCTGCAACTACCCAAGCTAGACCTCAAACAGATTCGCAATGATTTTGAGAATCTCCTCACGGGTTCAGAGTTGCGATCGCTCGCTGATAGTGATGCTCTGCGTAACGTTAATCGTCAAACTTTTGTCGATTTAGTCAGCAGTCGTACAGACTTCTCCAAACAAGACGTTAATCGAATTGCAGACCAACTCGAAGCCGCTTGGCAGCAAGTATTGGGGCCGCAACAACAAACCGATATACAGACAAAATTGCTCAACTTCATCAAGTCAGCCGCTCCAGAGCAGCTCAAGTCCGATGAGTTGAGCGCTCAGCTTGGGCAACTCGTTGGAGTTGGAGAAGGCAAAGCCGACCAGAGTCATGGCAATGGCACAATGGAGCGAACCATGCAGTTGGGCGTTAACACTCTATTGGGTGCTGTGCTAGCGCGTACAGATCTGTCTGACTTAGATGTGGAGAAAATTTCAGGTCAGTTGCAGCAGCTGAAAGATAAAGCAACCGATCAGGCTAAAACTCTTGCCACTCAGGTGACTGACAAGGTGCCTACCCAATCCTTGAACACAATTAGGGCAGATGTGGAAAACTACCTGCTCAATTCCAAACCTTGGCATCTGAACCGAGAGACCATCAAGCAGGAATTTAAAGACGTTATCTATGACCTGGAAGCGGCTCCAAAAGCAGTTCGCCAGCAATTAGAGCAACTGAATCGAGACAATTTCGTGAAAGTGCTCCAATCACGGGATGATTTCACGTCCGAGCAAATAGCAGAGATTGCCGATCAGCTCGAAGGTATCCGGAATGAAGTTCTTGAAACTGTCCAGACTACTGAGTCTGAAGAACAATCGCAAGACCTGCGCAGTCGGATTGAAAATTATCTGCGCTCTACAGGTACAGAAGAACTGAATCCAGAAGGTATTGAGCGGGATTTCCAAGCACTTCTGGAAGACCCAGAGGCTGGTATTGACAAGCTGCGCGATCGCCTTTCGCAATTCGACCGTGACACCTTGGTACAAATGCTCAAGGAAGGACGCCAAGATTTGAGTGAGGAGGACGCCAATCAGATTGTCGGTCAGTTGGAAAGTACCCGCGATCGCGTCTTATCAGAAGCTCAAAACCTGCAAGAGCAAGCAAAATCCAAAGCAGAAGAGTTGGGGCAAAAGATCGAATCTTATCTGCGCAATACCAACAAAGAAGAACTCAATCCCGATGCGATCAAGCAAGAGTTGCAAACTCTCTTAAATGACCCGAAAGCAGGCATCAACGCGCTACGGGAACGGCTCTCGCAATTTGACCGTGATACGCTCGTGCAATTACTCAATCAGCGCGAGGACTTGAGCGAGGAGCAGATCAATCAATTCATTGACCAGTTTTTAGGAGTGCGAGACAATATCCTGAATGCACCGCAAGAATTAGCGGGTAAGGCTAAGGAGCGATATGATCGCCTCACCAACAAGATTGCTGAGTATCTGCGTAACACCAACTTGGAAGAGCTCGACCCCGAAGGCATTAAGCAGGATTTAGCTAAACTCCTGGATGACCCGAAAGAGGGAGCTTTGGCTCTCCGTGAACGCCTTTCTGAAGTGGATCGAGAAACCTTGGTCAAACTCCTCAGTCAACGGGAAGACTTGAGCGAAGAGCAAGTTAATCAACTTATCGATCGCGTACAAGATGCCATCGGAAGCATTGTGAAAGCACCGCGACGCTTGGCAAGCCGTGCCAAAGATACGGTACAGGATTTTCAAGGCAATTTTGAAAATTACCTGCGCAATACGCACAAAGAAGAACTCAATCCAGAAGGCATCAAGCGAGACCTACAAGTGTTGTTCAACGATCCGCGACAAGGGTGGAAGAGTGTGAGCGATCGCCTCTCGCAATTTGACCGGGATACCCTGATGGCGCTGCTATCCCAACGGGAAGATATTTCCGAGGAGGAGGCGAAGCGGATTGTCGATAATATCGAATCTGTTCGCCATCAGTTCGTCGAACAAGCGCAAGCTGTTCAGCACACCCTGCAATCGGCAATGGACAGCGTTTTTGGCAGAATCCGGAATTACCTGAACTCGCTTGACCGTCCGGAACTCAATTATGAGGGGGTTAAGCGAGACTTCCGCAAACTGTTTGACGATCCAGAAGCGGGAGTTGAAGCGTTGCGCGATCGGCTGAGTCAGTTTGACCGGGATACCCTAGTTGCTCTGTTGAGTTCCCGCGAGGACATTTCTGAGGCTGATGCCAACCGGATTATTGACCAAGTTGAAGGAGTACGGGATAGCCTATTGCACCGTGCTGAACGCCTCCAGGAGGAAGCTCAAAAACGAGTCAAAGAACTCAAGCACAAAGCGAAGCAGCAAGTGGAAGAAACCCGAAAAGCGGCGGCAACAGCAGCCTGGTGGCTCTTGGGTACAGCGATTACTTCTGTCACTGTTGCAGCGTTCGCTGGAGTGTTAGCTGTAGGTGGTCTTGGTGTATTCGGTTAACAGCTTAACAGTTTTAAATTAGTGTTCTTATTAAGCTTCCTGAATAGGGAGCTTTTTCTTTGGCATGAGGCCAATCGTATAGCAGTCGCCAGGGCAATTAGGACTCTCGCCAAGTACTGAAACCAAGACCCGTCAATATGCATCCCTTCTGCCTTGGAGCCCTCTACCCTCTGCCTTTGCTATACAAAGACTGCTTTTTAGCATATCGAAAGTGAAATGGAATAACTCAGCAAACTATCCGGATACAGCTAAAAAAGCTCTGAAAAAAGAAAAATGAAAGGTTAGATGAAATAAGCGGTATGCCTGACTATCAATGGAAGCTGACCATTATAGAGCGCAACCTATTGCTCTCTAATTGGACAAAGCTGATGCCAGAAGCACAAGAGCGAATGTTAGAAGAAACTGATGAATTGATGGGAGAAATACTTCTAGCTGATAAAGAACGGTTGCTTAAATTGCTGGCAACCCTTCAAAACCACGCAGAAACCAATTTTCGCTGTAAAATAAATCAGATTTTGAGCAATCAGTCATGCTCTCGTATCAAAAGTGTCCTGGAACTGAGTAATCAGACCCTTAATCTCTCATCGGATGACCTACAGCTAGCTTATGGGCATTAAGGGAATCAATCAGTTAGGGTAGTAATATAACAGTCACTTGAAGGTTGAAGTGTGAAGTGTGAAGGATAAAGGATGAAATTACCACGCCCACTTTCTTGGCGAGGCTTGAATCTTGAAAAATTTTTGTTTTTCTTCGCTTAAAATGGGCAAGGCATGTACCATATACCAAGATTTTTTTATCCTTATTCGTTGTGGTGTGTCCGCTCAAGCTAACATCCTACGTCTGGCGACTTCTTTAGTCACAAGAGCGGTATCGACCATCATCAAAGAAACTGTAAGAGCATCTCTGGTAGATGGCCTACAATACGCTGAACTGGGTGCATAATTTTTGAAGTTCATCAGTTGCCGTGCAGGTAACACAAGAAGCGGTGAGAGCGTCGGGGCTTTCCAGTTGGCACGACTTTGTTGGCAGCGGGATGCACAACAGCCCCAACTTTATAAGGTGTGGGATAACTTTGTGATTTCTTCACACAAAAAAACATATCCTTCACAAATTATTCATGTTCATTTTCTAGGATTGAGAACGGGTCACTGGAATGTTAAACGAGACAACCAACATGCCTGAATATCAGTGGAAGCTGACTATCGTAGAGCGCAACTTGTTGCTTTCTAATTGGGTGGAGCTTCTGGAAGAAGCGCAAGAGCAAATGCTATGGGAAGCCGATGAATTGATGGAAGATTTACCTTTACCTGACAGGCAACGGTTGCTCAATTCCCTGGAACTGCTTCAGGAGCATACAGAGGCAAATTTGCAGTCAAAAATTCAGCAAATTTTAACCTGCCATTTAAACCTTGATCTCAGAGCAGCCATTGAATTGAATCGGCACAATACTGAACTGTTGTGCCTCTAAATGGCCTAGTTTAGTTATTACCTGCCTCCTCAAAGATATTTTCTGAGGAAGGAAAAAAGGGAAAGGGAAAAAGCGTTAGGCTAAGAACCCTTCCCTTTTTACTTTTACGTTTAAGCTTGTTTTCTGCTCAAGATTAGGATTCAGTTAGGAAAAAAGTCCAATTCACGAGTTCAAGCCGCAGACGCCTGTAATCCCCTACGCCAGTTACCCAGGTCAGCCAAGGAGCGATCGCGATACGCGCCATACCGCTCTTGCTTATTTTTAATCCGCATCGGCAACGGAGGCAAAATGCCAAAATTGGGTGGCATGGGTTGGAAATGCTTAGGTGCTGCTGAACTGATAAATTCAAACAGCGCCCCCATCATGGTAGTGGGTGGCAGGATGACACTTTCCAGTCCCAATACCAACCGTGCGGCATTTGTCCCAGCCAGCCAACCTCCTGCGGTGGCGGCTGTATAGCCTTCTGTCCCCACTAGTTGACCTGCGGCTAGCCACGTTGGACATTTCTTAAATTGCAGGGTTGGGTGCAATAACTCAGGGGCATTCAGGAACGTGTTGCGGTGCATGACGCCCATACGCACAAACTCAGCATTCTCCAAACCTGGAATTAGCTGAAATACCCGTTTCTGCTCACCCCAGCGCAAATTCGTCTGGAATCCTACCATATTCCACAACTGCCCAGCCTTATCTTCTTGCCGTAGCTGTACTACAGCATAAGGACGCTCTCGATTTTGGCTTAAGTTTTCTGCTTCCTCGCCTTTGGTTCGCGGGTCAAACAGTCCCACTGGCTTTAAAGGGCCGTAGCGCATGGTATCTTCGCCCCGACGTGCCATCTCCTCAATGGGCAGACAACCTTCAAAGAATTTTGCCGTTTCTTGCTCAAAATCCTTCAATTCTGCCTTGTCGGCAGCACACAATTCTCGCCAGAAGTGAAGATACTGCTCCTTGTTCATCGGGCAGTTGAGATAAGCCGCTTCCCCTTTGTCATAGCGCGACGCCATAAAGGCAATATCTTGATTAATCGATTCCCCAGTCACAATTGGACTGGCGGCATCAAAAAAGCTGAAGTATTCCATCCCTGTGAAGCGTTGCAAATCTTCCGTTAAGGCAGGACTAGTCAAGGGGCCAGTTGTGAGTACTACAACCCCCTCACGGGGAATGTGCTGGACTTCTTCTCGCCGCAACTCAATTAAAGGATGGCTGGAAAGGATTTGGGTCAATTCCTGGCTAAAGACGGCGCGATCAACTGCCAGTGCCCCACCAGCCGGAACAGCATGTTCATCAGCTTGGCGGATAATAATCGAACCCAAGCGACGGAGTTCTTCGTGTAATAAACCGGATGCGCGATCGCTCGACTGCGCACCAAAGGAATTACTGCACACCAATTCCGCCAATTCTCCGGTGTGATGGGCAGGACTTTGGCGCACAGGTCGCATTTCGTGTAGCACCACAGGCACACCAGCCTGGGCAATTTGCCATGCGGCTTCCGTACCCGCTAACCCACCACCAATTACATGAATTACCTGTGTCTCCATCCTTCGCCCTCTTGTGTCACTCTGCGAAAAAATAACAATTTTACAGGGATACAACCATAGTAAAGTCCAGGCTTCACCCCACTTTGACACATGACGGTCAGTCCTGTGCACTCCATGCCCTATGCCTCATGCCCTCTACCCAGTCAACCACAGGCAAGTCACAGGTGGAATAGCGTATTGTTATTCTGAGTCGTCAATCATACCTGGGTCGATCAGGGTAACATCCAAGATATCCACAGGTCCGGACTTTCCAGTTTCTCGCTTGAGCCGATAATATTTGGCAGTCACTCTAGGGTCGAACATCACTTCATCCTCATTTTGCAGGTCGTGGGCTTCGTTGGCTTGAAGTTTTCGACCATTAATGATGATTCCATTAGAACTGCCATGACCTTTAAGGTCACCATCCACAATCCGGTAATAATAACTACCATCTTCACGCTGGCGTCGGACTAAAGTCGCATGTCGGCGAGAAACAAACAGTGAATACAAACGAATATCAGAGTTTGGCGCTCTGCCGAGCGAGTACAATTCCCCTCCTAAGGGAAATTCTCGACGCCCTTCCTCGTCTTGCACAATTAACAAATGGCCTTCCTGGGGTTCTGCGGCTTCTGAGGACTCTTTACTAAGACCGATGGAGGGCCCATGGAATGAGGGTTGATGGGATTTAGAGGTTTTAGCTTCAGGCATTTTCAGACATCCTTGGCTGTTTTGAATTCAGGAAAAAATATTTGAGTCAGTTTTAGTAACGTTGAAGTGCTGTGAGACAACTCATTTCGATGAGATGGCAACTGATGAGCAACTCAGGCTTGACTCTCACAAATGGATGGTTTCCAATTGGGTCATGATGATCGTGGATAGTATTCAATGTGGTACTCACATCAATCATTTCTCCTTACCTGACTAGTTGCCAAGAGTTTATCAGTCGCCAAAAAAGCTGATCACCCATCCAATAGTTGTTATCCAGTTTAGCTAGAGAGCCATTGGATTGGGGAATGACCCGGCCTGAGCAACCGATACGAGTGTCTTTTAAGTTTTTCTTGGCCTGGTAACAGCCTGTGCACCCCTAGAGAACGTGAGCTTGTCACCGCTTAAATGTTTAATAACTCCGTTATAGTAGCCGGTGGGGGTAGAACAATAACTGCTAAAATCACCAAGGCGACTAATCCCGCAAAATCTCGCCAATTGTCAAGTTCTGAGACATCGTTCAACGCTGGCTCATCTGCTACTGGCATCAACAACAAGATAATGGCCCACAAAAGCAAATCGGGTTCAAGCAAGGCCAGGATTAGCATTAATAGTCGAGTAATCTGACCAATAGCAGCACCCATTCTCTGTCCAAATATGGCATGGACAATATGACCGCCATCGAGTTGTCCTACAGGCATCAAATTGAAGGCTGTTACCACCAAACCGATGTAGCCGGCCACGGCTACTGGATGCAGATGGATTGCCATTTTAGGAGTTAATTGACTCCCCAAAGCCCACTTACTGACTACACTCAGCAAAAGCGAAAATCTGGGATTGAGAGATTGAAAATTTAAGAGTCCTGAAGCGTCAGAAAGAGGAACTACATGGGAGTGAGCCAGCCCCCAGATTAGCAGCGGTAACGTTATGATAAAGCCGGCTAAAGGGCCAGCAATCCCAACATCGAATAAGGCTTTGCGATGGGGGACCGGCGATCGCATTTGAATAAACGCCCCAAACGTTCCCAAGAAAAAGGGCACAGGGACAAAGTAAGGTAACGTTGTACGCACTTTATAGAACTTAGCTACCCCATAGTGACCCAGTTCATGAATGCTCAAAATAGCCATTAAGGCTACAGCATAAGGCAGTCCTTTGAGTAAGAGGGCTGGATTAGATTGCCACTGTGCGACTGAAACCCCAGCAATTTCAGACCCAATTAGAGTTGTGGTGAGCAAGGTAATCAACAAAAGTCCCAAAGCTAACCAGGGTCGAGTTAGTGACTCAGGTTCTCCTTTGGCTTCTGGCTGTGCTTGAGGATTAGGAACTAAGGCAAAAAACGGCTTACCGTTGAAGCTTTCTTGAAAGATGACGAAGAAGCGATTGCCAAATTCTGCCTCAATATTTTCCCGTACCGTCTGGTAAGCTGTTTCTGGGTTGGTGCGTAGTTTGCCACGACACAAAACGGCTTGAGGTCGGTACTCCAGGTTCTGGAGATAGTAGACGCCCCAAGGAAAGCAATTTCTCAGATCCGTTTCTTCTTGTTTAGTAATGGGTCGCACCGTTGGCGCTTCTGTTGTAGAGGGAAACACGGGTTGGCTGACTGGAGACTGAGGTTTATCCTCCGTTTCCTGATTGACGGGTGACGTTGGTGGTTGGCGTCCCCATTGAATCAGCAACCAGTACAATAGTGGGCAAACCAAAAATGGGCCAACCATCAGAAGAAGGGGGGGTGGCGTGTTCTTTCCATAGACCAGCATCCAGCCACTCCAGGTTAGAACCGGTGCCATGAGTACCAGCCACAACAGCCATACTGGCGTTCGGGTGAGGTTGGCAACATTACGCTTGATAGTCAAGTAGGTAAAACAACCCAGACCCAGTAGAATTAGGAGCAACCAGAGTTCCATGATGTATAGATCACAATTGGTGTATATAGAACGATCTTGAAGAAGATCAACACCGTCCGTTTACAACTACAGGCATACAAGCATTGTGCAACCCGATTCCTCACCACAGGGCAACTTTACTCCTCCTCAAAGCTCGTCGTCAAATCGGTCACTCGCGACACCCAAACCACCACGCCCTGTCTTTAAAACCATTTTTGCATTTCCACCCAATCGCGATACCTTGGGTGGTGCAGCCTATCTTATTGTAGAAAATGCTGGTAACGTCCTGATCGATTGCCCTGCCTGGAATGACGCTAATGAGCAATTCTTACGGGAACAAGGGGGAGTATCGTTCCTCGTTTTGACCCACAGAGGCGGCATTGGCAAAGCGCAGAAAGTACAGGAGGCGATGGGCTGCAAAATCCTGGTTCAAGAGCAAGAAGCCTATTTACTCTCAGGATTGGAGGTCATGACATTTCAACAGGAATTGACTCTTGACTCCAGTTGCTGTATAATATGGACACCCGGTCACACTCCCGGTTCCTGCTGTCTGTACTACTCCGGTGAGGGAGGCGTTCTCTTCTCTGGGCGTCACCTGCTGCCGAACCAAAACGGAGACCCAGTGCCTCTGAGAACCTCGAAAACCTTTCATTGGCGAAGGCAAATTCAGAGTGTAAAAAATTTGATTGCTCGCTTTACCCCGGAAACATTGAATTACATTTGTCCTGGTGCTAGTACAGGTGCGCTGAGGGGCAAAGGTGCGATCGCTCAGGCATACCCTCGTTTAGTTCAGCTCGATTTAACGACTTTGCTCGGTGAGCAGCCGTTCATGGGGTAATCAGTAATAGGCAATGGGGAATGGGAAGAATATTCTACGTAGTCGTATGTATTATTAATTACCAATTCTCAATTCCCAATCCCCAAAAAACCTGCACAAGCTAGGTGAAGGTGCCCAATGTCGGCTTAACTATGAGTTGCCTCAGCTAGCACAGACTTAGAGGTCAACAATTCCAGTGCAGCCTGATATTGACCATCGTCTGTCGTTCTTACCTGATTTAAGGAAATTGGTTCTAAGGGAATCTCTAGATCGGGTTGGATGCCTAACTTATGAATATCTCGGTGGCTAGGCGTCTCGTACTTAGCAACCGTTACCGCTAATCCTGACCCATCGGATAAGTCAAATAAGGATTGGATTAAGCCTTTGCCAAAGGTTTTCTGTCCAACTAACTTGGCTCTACCATTGTCTTGCAAAGCACCAGCGAGAATTTCACTAGCACTGGCTGTCCCCTGATTGACTAAAACGACCAATGGGTCTTTGGTTAAAGCAGGGCCATACGCTTCAAAGCTACCCAGTGTGCCTTGTCGATTGACGGTATAGACGATGGTGCCTTGATCTAACCAAAAGCGGGCAATTTCAATGCCCGCTTGCAATAAACCGCCAGGATTATTCCTCAGGTCAAGGATGTAGCCCTGTGCGCCTTGTTTTTCGAGTTGGGCGATCGCATCGGCTACTTCGGAGGGGGCATTGGCACTGAACTGAGTCAAGCGGATGTAACCAACAGGGAGATTATTTTGGCTGGAATCCAAGACGGCGTAAACTGGGTTAAGAGCGATGCGATCGCGCACCAGTTCAACCGATTTGGGTTGCCCTTCCTTGCCTTGAATCTTCAGCCTCACTGTTGTACCAATCGGCCCACGCATCCGGGCGGCTGCTTCATCAAGCGTCAATTGCGAGGTGAGCATCCCATCAATTTCCAGAATGCGGTCAAGAGGTTGGATTCCCGCCTCTTGTGCGGGTGAACCTGCGATCGGTGCGACCACTTCCAACTCTCCAGTTTTAGCATCGAGCGCAATTTGCAACCCCACACCCGATAACTCTCCGGAGGTATTGACCTGTAAACTCCGATATTGATTGGGTGTCAAAAACCGCGTGAAGGGGTCTTCTAGACTCTCTAACATTTTCTGGATGGCGACATAGGTAGCGTCACGGCTATCTAGTTGCTTTTTGAAAGCTTTCTCTCGCAGCAGCCACCAGTTTTGGTGATTAAAGGTGTCATCAATATAGGCTTGACTAACGATGCGCCATGCTTGCGAGAAAAGCTTCTGCTCCTCGGTAAACGCTAAGGCTGGTGGCGTCCACCAAGCCGACAAGAGGATAATTTGGATAAACAGTAAAAATCCGACCCAGAAACCTCGTTTATGCATAACTCAAATTTTCACTTCAGACTTTGATTCTTTAATTTCTTAGTGTGGCAGAGCCTTTAAAGAATAGGATGGCTGAGTCTACACTTTTCACTCCTGTGTCTTAGGCTTATCTAATCACAATCCGTTGTGAGCCAGTACCGCACAACCCTCAGTTTGGGCAAGTTCTGCTATGGCAATCTACTCACAGAACCCAGAAGCTCTCCGGGGTGAGAGCCATAGCCAGACCCCAAAGGAGGGAGTCAGTGGTACGATTAAGAAAGTACACATAACTTTGTGTATTAATAATAAGAGGGATTTGGCATCCCACAATATCCTTTTAGGAATTCTGGCTTCATGTTTTCCAAGCAGATAACTGACTCAAAAGCCTATCAATGGTTTGAGGAACGTCTAGAAATTCAGGCACTAGCCGATGACGTTAGCTCCAAGTATGTACCTCCGCACGTTAATATCTTTTACTGTCTAGGTGGGATTACCCTCACTTGCTTCATCATCCAGTTTGCCACTGGATTTGCAATGACCTTTTACTATAAGCCAACCGTAGCTGAGGCATTTTCCTCAGTGCAGTATTTAATGACTGACGTAAACTTCGGCTGGCTCATTCGCTCCGTCCACCGCTGGTCTGCCAGTATGATGGTGCTAATGATGATTCTGCACGTTTTCCGTGTTTACCTCACCGGTGGCTTCAAAAAGCCTCGGGAGCTGACCTGGATTACGGGTGTAATTCTAGCAGTGATTACCGTTTCCTTTGGTGTCACGGGCTATTCCCTGCCTTGGGACCAAGTTGGTTACTGGGCGGTGAAAATTGTATCTGGTGTTCCCGACGCCATTCCTGTTGTCGGTCCTTCCATTGTGGAACTGATGCGCGGCAGTACTAGCGTGGGACAAGCTACCCTGACTCGCTTTTATAGCCTGCACACCTTTGTGCTGCCCTGGTTGATTGCAGTCTTTATGCTGCTACACTTCATCATGATTCGCAAGCAGGGCATTTCTGGCCCGTTGTAAACAGCGCCATTGGCAGTAAGCGATTAGCTGGAGCCTAGTCATTTGTTCTAGCTTAGTTCTCAAGGACAATAAGAATTGAGCTAAAAGCTAACCGCTCATCACACCTGCTGATCTGCATCGATAAGGAGAATAACCGAACAATGGCAACTATCAAAAAGCCCGATCTGAGCGATCCAAAGCTACGGGAAAAACTGGCTAAGGGGATGGGTCATAACTACTATGGCGAACCGGCTTGGCCTAATGACCTCCTCTATATCTTCCCTGTAGTGATTATGGGGACGATCGCATTGTGCATTGGCTTGGCTGTTCTTGACCCCGCCATGGTGGGTGAACCAGCCGACCCCTTTGCTACGCCTTTAGAAATCCTTCCGGAATGGTACTTCTATCCAGTTTTCCAAATCCTACGTACCGTTCCTAACAAACTCTTGGGAATCGCCATGATGACAGGGATTCCCTTAGGTCTCATGCTCGTCCCCTTTATCGAAAACGTTAACAAGTTCCAAAATCCCTTCCGCCGTCCAGTCGCGACTACGGTTTTCTTAGTTGGGACACTTGTTACCCTTTGGCTGGGAATTGGCGCTACCTTCCCCATTGATAAGTCTCTTACCCTGGGTCTGTTCTAAGACTTACAGCTTAAATCGCTTTACCTTGACGCTTGTCAGTGTCTTAGCTGTATTGATGTACTGCATAAAGACATTAGCAAGCGTCAATTTTTTGCCAATTTCCTTCTGATGAGCTGTTCCACATCTAATAGACACATCAATACAATATTTTACGCCCTATGCCCAGTTGTAGGGTGGGCATTGCCTAGAAACAAATTGTTGTCAGGGTTGGAGGAGTTATCCTCTGCATTGCCCACCTTACGATTAATTAACGCCCTCTACTTACGGTATTCTAAGCCCTACACCCAGTCTCCACAGCTTCGTTGCTTCGTTCAAGGTGGAATAGCTGACCAACAGACCTGCTTAAGTTAACATTGGAAAAGCGATCCATTCACTACGTTACCAGGGAAACCGTGCTCCTCACTAGGAAGCAGACCTACCAAACTCTTCGGGAGTCTATACAGGGTGATCGCGGCTGAATCAGAGTTCAGCCTGAATCTACAGCGACTGATGAGTAGTTAACTTTCACAGTCTGGCTACGATTTTCTAATTTTTTACATAGCTAAGCGTCATGGCAGGCATCCGATCAGTCGAGTCAGTTAAGGCTCAATCTCGACTTGATGGGGGTCAGGTGGAGTCAGAGTGGGGTCGAGCATGGGTTCAACGAAACAGGAGCGTATCAAAGTCAAGAGCGATTTGGCTGTCCAGACTCAGGTACAGAAATGGTTTGAGCAATTTTATTCAGAGTTCATTTCCCCTATCCATAACGCAGATCGGCGATTTCATCAGCTCAATCTTGCTTTAGCTGAAGGATTTTCTAATGCCGTTCGCCACGCTCATTACGAATTGCCATCCGACACAACCATTGAAATTGAGTTGGCACTTTGGGAGGAGCGCATAGAAATTCGGATCTGGGACTATGGTAAACCGTTCAACCCTGACACAGTAGAGGAACCTGAACCAGGAACACTCTGCGAAGGAGGATATGGTTGGTTTCTCCTCAGACGCCTTGCTGACCAAGTTGTCTACGAACGTTGCCAGGATGGAAGAAACTGTCTTCTGATTTTGACTAGCCTCTAAGTTGAAAATGGGGGATAGGGAATTGGGCATGGGGCATGGGGATACTAGGAAAGCTCGATTTACAAGCCGTTGCCAATCAGGATAAAAGGCGCCCAATAGTAGGGGTGAGAAAAACTAGAAGTAGAGCGGTTTGTTGAGGTCGTTGATGAATTTAATCTAGCTTCTGGTTCCAGACTTGACCGTTGCTCAGTTGTTCTAGCTGTTAACTCATTCCCGTGTAACAGATTTAACTGAGCTTGCCGTAAGGCTTCAGCTTTGGTGATGGGGGTTTGAGGGGTGGCTTGGGCTAAGTTGCCATAGAAGTTTTGCATCAGTTGGCCTGTACTATCATCATTAACCGACCACAGAGACGCCATCACCGCTTTCGCTCCACCATTGAGAAAGTAGTAGCTAATGCCGTTAATTTCGTTGCCGTCCTGTCCCTCTCCACCCAGTGCGGTTTTGCAAGCTGAGAGCACGACCAACTGAACATTACCCAGATCCTGTAGCGTGGCAATCTCAGGAATCGCTAATTTCTCTCCCGTGCCTAACAGCAGGTATGATGCATCCGGGCGTCCCGGCACAAATTCGCCGTGAGTGGCAATGTGTAACAACTGGTGACCTGGCAAATTATCGCGCAAGGAGCGAAAGTTAAAATCGCGGTTGAGGAACTCTAAACCTGGATAAATTCCCTGTTGATCATTCGGTTTTTTACGAACAATTGCATCTAATTCAGCGGGTACATTGGGTAAGGCATCAAAGCCAGCCACAGAGTTAGACACGCCAAGTGCTAAAACAGAAGTGTTTTGAGTACCAGGGAGGATGCGATCGCGCGTATCAGTCAGATCAGCCGACAGTACCGTAGATACGGTGTAATTCTCAATTAAATACTTCTCGCCATCAAACAGGGCACTCATGGGAATATAGCGCGTGACGCGATCAAGCGCAAAGACTAAGTTTTGAATTTTATTCGCTTTGAGTTCCGGTTCGAGGGGTTTAATCAGCCAATCGTAGAGTTTTTTTCCGGTTGCTTTCACATCATTTTTGCTGGAACTCGGTCTAGCGAGTAACTGGCGGAATTTCAAAACCGTATCACCTAACTGACGCCGCCCTACATTGTTCACTTCAAGGGTTTTGATGATGCCGCCTTTGGATGCCCACAAGAGCCAGATTTTGTCGTCTAGAACAAAGGGATAAATCAGCACCGTGCCCGGTTGTGCCTCTACAATATCTTTGACTTTACTCAGTTTTTCTGGGTCAAAGAATGCCTTATCTTGAGAGCGGCGTGAGTTCACTTCGTTTTCAATGCTTTGAATTTTTTGATTGAATTCTTTTGTTAAAGCATCACGCCGATCCAACAGTTGCGAAAGTTGAGGGCAATGCGTTTGCTGGCATTGATAAATTTGCTGTCCCAAGGCAATTAAGCTGCCATCCGCTTGTTTGATTTGGGATTCGGTGGGAGACAAGGCAACTTCGGGCGTTTTCCCTCTTGTTTTGGTAAAGTCGCGTATCTCCTGCACTTTCAACAGTTCCAAAACATCTTGAGCTTCTAAGATTCGGCCTTGGGAGAGCAACACATCAGCTAATTCGCGATAGGTATCGGCAGTTGTTTCTCCTTTTCGACCAGAGTACAGGAATGAGTTTTGTAATTGTGGGGGGAGTCCTTGGATTTTTTGTCGCACCTGCTCCACACCACTGACGGCTTGTTTGTAGTAGGCTATAGCAGTTGTCGGCCTATTCAACTGGCGATAAATCCGAGCTAACCCCGTGCGAGCACCAGCACCACTACCCGGAAGTTCTGGGGTGGGATTGGTTGCCAGTGCAGCTTGGTAGAAAGAGATTGCTTGTTGTAGCTGTCCCGACTTGCGGTAGAGATAGCCAAGTCCTCCTAAGTCACCGGATTCAAGTCCTCGGCTTTTCAGGCTTCTGTCGATAGTTAGAGATTCCTCAAGGGCTGCAATAGCCTTGGGATAGTCCTGCAAGCCAGCATAACCACTACTCAGAGCTCCTAACGCGAAACTTTTCAGAACTGGACTTTTGCTAGCCTCGAATGCCACTGTGGCTTGTTGCGCGAGTTCAATGGTTTTTTGAGCATTGCCTTGGTCGTAGTAAATGCCACCTAGCGCCAGCAAGGTAATCCCTTCCACTGGCTGATTCTGGGTTTGTTTGGCAATCGCTAAGGCTTGCTGGTAAAACGAGATCCCTTTGGAATAGTCTCCGAGGCCGCTATAAATACCACCTAGAGTCAACAGTGCCATCAATTCCGCCATTGAAAGGTTGATTTCTCGAGCAATCGCTAAACTTTGTTCGGCTGTCTCAATTGCTTTTGGATATTCACTGCGTTCTTGGTAAGACATACTCAAATAACTGAGTGCAAAGGATTCCAGGAAACGGTTTTTGGCTTCCCGTGCCATTGCCAATCCCTGTTGCTCTAACTCAAATGCTTTGCGATAATCATTTCGTCCCACCTCATAAGTAGCGCCTAAAATGACTAAGGAAAGCCCTTCTAAGTCACGACTTTTAAAGGTTTCTCCTTTGGTGGAGTGTTCGCCGCGTGCAATGGCTAAGGATTGCTGACTAAACTCAAGCGCTTTCTCAAAGTCTCCCTGCATCATGTAAGCCGCAGCAAGATCCCCCAAAGACCAACCTTCGTGTTCAATATCGTGAGTTTCTCGCGAAATTACTAAGGCTTGCTGAGAGAGTTCTATCGCTTGCGGCAAGTTTCCAGTGTAGAGGTACACATTACCAATACTCCAAAGAGCCTCTCCCTCGCCTTGGCGGTTTTTGGTTTCTCGTGCAATGGCTAAGGCTTGTTGAAAGTACTCAAGGCTTTGCTGCCAATCTCCCAAATTAATGCCATAATTCCAGCCCACCCGTATTAGGGTGCTTCTTTCCAACTCCTTATCTTTACTTCCCTGTGCAACTTGCAGGGATTGTTTATAGTAGGCAATGGTTTTTTTGTCATCTTTTAACTCGTGAAACGTATTAGCCAGGTTGATGAGAATGTCTGCGGTCTTGTCATAATTTTTAATATCTTGGGCAAATGCCAGAGCTTGCTGAAAGTACTCAATCGCTTTTTGGTAGTTCTTCAAGTGATAATTAGCCAGACTAAGACCTGTCAAATTGGACAGTTGATAGGAACGATTGTTGATTTCCCGAGCAATAGATAAACTTTGCTGGTAGTATTCAACTGCCTTTGCATACTCCTCGAGTTTATCGTGGTAGATATCACCAATATCAGTCAGTAATTTGGATTCAATGTCGCGCTTTTGAGTTGTTCGCGCTACAGCTACCGCTTGCTGATAGTAATCAATGGCTTTTTGATAGTCCTCTAGAGAATTGTAAGCTTTAGCGAAACCGTAAGCTAAAATCTTAAATTCACTTTCGCGGTCTTTGAGTTCCCGGGCAATGACTAGCGCCTGTTCAGAACCTGCAATTGCTTTCGGATAGTCTTTCTGTTCATTATAAGTGTCCAATGAACTCAGCAACACGTTTAATTCGCAATCACGCTTGTTAGCTTTTCGCGCAATTTCTAAAGCTTGTTGATAATAACTCTGGGCTTTAGGATAATTTTCCATTAAATTTTCATAAGCTGCACCGAGAGCATGGAAATTGTTAGACTCGCAATTGAGCTTGAGACTTTCTAAATTGATGAGAACCGCTTGTCGATGGAAATCAATAGCCTGCTGCTCGTTCTTCTGGGACTTGTAAATTTGAGCGAGAGAAAACAATACGGATTTTTCGCGATCACGATCTTTACTTTCCCGTGCTATAGTTAACGCTTGTTGATAGGAATCCAGTGCTTTCTGGTCGTCATTTAAGTGATAGTGGTAAGTATCGCCAATGTGTTCCAGAGTTTGAGCTTGCTCATCCTTGTCTTTACTTTCCTTGGCAGCAACTAAACATTGTTGATAATAGTCAAGGGCTTTTTGAAAGTCCTTCAAGTTATAGGAAATATTTCCTAAAGCATCAAGAACATACGCTTCAAGACTACGCTCTTTAGTTTGCCGTGAGATTGCTAAGGCCTGCTGAAAAAAAATAAGTGCTTTTGGATACTCCTGCAAAGTGTTGTAAATATTTCCGAGATTTGCTAGAGCTTTTTCTTCTCCGTCATGGTCTTTCATTTTCCGCGTAATTTCCAACGCTTGCTGATAGTAATCAATCGCTTTCGGATAGTCTTTCTGATAAAAGTATGCCGACCCTGTATCATGCAAAGCGATCCATTCAAGTTCGCGATCTTTGATTTCTCGTGCTACATTCAATGCTTGCTGCTGATAATCAATCGCTTTGGTATAATCTTTCAGGCTGTCGTAAGCGTCCCCCAGACTATTTAAACACCATCCTTCAAGGTCGCGGTCTTTAATTTCTAGGGCAATTGTCAAACTTTGCTGGTAATAATCAATTGCTTTTTGGTAGCCTTTTAAACCCGAATAATCCCATCCCAGCTTCCTTAGAGCTTTGGCTTCTATTTTTCGGTTTTTAATTTCCCGTGCGATGGTTATGGCTTGCTGGTGAGAATCAATGGCTTTTTGATAGTCTTTTAAAGAATAGTAAGCAGTGCCTAAATCGCGCAAAACATCCGATTCAAGCTCACGATTTTTAATTTCTCGCGAAATTGCTAGAGACTGCTGCTGGTAATCAACCGCTTTTTCGTATTCATTTAGAGCATTGTAAGCGTCTCCCAGCTTGTTTAAAGAACTACCTTCTAGCTCGCGATCTTTAATTTCGCGAGCAATAACCAAGCTCTGCTGATAGTACGCAATCGATTTATCATTATCTTTCAGGCCAAGGTAAGCATTCCCCAAACCTTTCAACGCCTTTCCTTCTCCCTGGCGGTCTTTAATTTCCCGATAAATAGCCAGTGCTTTTTGGAAAGACTGCAATGCCGTTTCAGATTGGTTGTTATCAATTTGTTTAGTCCCTTGCTCCACAAGACTATCGGCTTCGGCTTTGCGGTTTTGAGTAGTCTGTGCCAGCACTTGAGTGCTAGAGATTCCTAGGGGAGTTCCTGCGGGTGATGGAGAAGAAGCCAGAGAAAGCAGCAGTGTCGTAATTATTAGAGTGAAAAATTCTAAACGAGGATACATAAAGATAATCTTTCTCAAGAGTACCAGTGATTAATGTCTTTTATAAGTCTTATCTGTCAATCTTGAGGATATTATGCAATAACATTTAGCAGTAGCTTTAGTCAAGTTCAATCGCTATCAGCTTGAGCCTGTTTTAAACTACCTCAAAGGGAATGGACATTACTGCCAATTGGGTCGTATCAAGACTGTAAATTTCCTGGTTCGTAGTACTGACGCCTCTATCCAAGTCATCCAGTAAATTAGTTACCACAACTGTTGAATCCTCTGGAACACTTAATGCAAGTGGTCCCCCGCGCTGTCCTCCCCGTTGTGCGATCGCACGCAAAGATAACAGGGTTTTCTGCAGAGGCTTGCTACTAGCAATAATCAGAACTTCTGCGACTCCTTTCGGTTCTTCAGTGACCAAAATGAATGCATCTTTACTCGGGTTAGGAACGAGTAACGTTTGCCCTGCCTCTAGCTGTGTAACATCCTCTGCTGCCGCCCACTGATTAGGAAAAATAACGGATATCTCCCTATTAGCATCAAGCACTAAAATGCTGCAATAAAGAGTACGAGGTTCGTTGTTCACAATATGCAACTGAACATGTGTTCGTATCGGTAAAACGGGCGCAGTACCTGAAGTTCCGACACGGGAATTAAGGGAGTGCTCTGGCACTGATGGCTGGCTAGAACCCCGCACAGAAAAGGCTTCTGCAAGCACTCCTTGCGGATTCTCCTCCGGCGTCATCCAGGCTTTCAGATTTAACCGCGAGGAATTAGGATTAAGTGCTAGTTTCACCAAACGGGTGGCTAGTAGAGACTTGAATTTGGGCTGGAGGCGACTCACGGCGGCTGTCAACGTTTCGTCACTCTCCCCAAACGTGTTGGGAACGGGTACTCCTGCGGGTAGGAATAAGCCGATACTGCCGACACAGGGAAGTCTCGCACCCTTAAATGGCTGCACTGCTTCGCGATCGCCAGCCGTTATGCGTCCTAGAATATAGTCAATCTGTTGGTCTAAAGGGAGGACTTCGATAAATTTGACTCGGTGTAAGGCACTTTGCACCTCACTCAAGTAATTACCCAGTGAGAAATCAAGACCAAGGCGTAGGGTTAAATTGTTAGGTATCCCGCGAATGCGTTCCTGCAACAAGGTGCCAGCTTGCACAGCCTGAGATGCCTGCAAGAGTTTGCCCATCCCCACTAATCCGATGCGGGATTTGAGCTGCACCAGCCCTTGTTCCTTGCCCGCGCCATCAACAATGGTCAAAATTCCACCACGAGTAAAAGCTTGTAGACTCTGCGGTTCAACCCCACCCAGCCACACTTTGACATTTTCGCCCTCGATTTGAGTAATGACGGCTTCGGCTGGCGGTGTCTGCCTTGTTAAGAAATAGATGGGGTGTTCTTCATCACGACTGTTGGGTTTAACTAGTAATTGGGGGAGTTGAGCGCTAGCAAACAGGGACGTAACTCCACGAGTAATATTTGCGATCGCACTCCTAGCGGGTTCATTTCCAGTTTGCTGCCAGAGGTACTGAGTCATTAAATAGGTAAACGTTCCCGCGCAAACATCGCTGAAGACTGCTTCAGCCGCGAGTTGCCCCTGTTGACTGGCAGACAGCCACATCCCCTTAGCAATTCCCGTTTGCCGTTGTACTCTAAAGGCTGAAGGCGAAAGAGCTAGTCGGCTGAGCCATTGCTGCTGATAAACTTTCTCTTGGATGCTCATTTGAGGTGGATTGCCACAGCGTAATTGATCGGTAGTCAGCCTTGATGTAGAGCAACTTCTAGAATGGTTAATGACATTAGCACCACGCCTTGCATCAATCACAACGGTGACATTTTCCGTCTTTAAGGCTGCTAGCAGTAGCCACAGCGTATGTCTCGTAATATCCAGCACTGAGCCATCAGGTTGCAGTGTGCTATCCACAGGAACCAGAGTACTATTTAAGCAATCTGGAACATCGCACTCTGGGTCAGCGACTTGAGAACTGTACCCGGAGAAGTGAAACACGACTACATCGCCTGGTTGTGCTGGTTTAATTAAATGTTCTTCAAACGCGGCTAGAATACCTTGGCGTGTGGCTTGAGCTTCGGTGAGGGTGAGAATATCTATGGGATTAAAGCCAAAGCGGTGGATGAGTAGTTGCCGTTGCAATTCGACATCGGTAAGGCATCCTTTTAAGGCTGTAAATCGATTCCGATCAGGGTAAGTATTAATACCAACCAGTAAGGCAAGCTTGCGCGGTGGACTTTGAGCAAAAACCTGAGCATTTCGCGCTTCCGTTTGCTCCCTATTGAATTGGCCTAAACTCAAGGTTGTGAGAGCAGACGCACTCATAAATTGCAAAAACTTGCGCCGCTTGATGGAGGACATACCTAACCTCTGCTGTAAACTGGCTGAGCAACAGGGAATGAGCTAAGAATCTCTACCTAGCCATTGACTCTCTAGAAAACTGAGTGCCTTATTCCTTGTTATTTCTCAGCCTCAGGAGGTTATGCAGTTATTCAAA
>DATNPV010000017.1:0-50158 GCA_036703055.1 Waterburya sp. | reverse complement strand
ATTTTGCGGCAGGATGAGGCTTACTATAACGAGCATAAGGTTTTGCTAACTAAAGCGCTGAAGTGGAAGCGGCAACACGAGAATCCAAGTATTCTGCTGCGAGGGTATAACTTGCGGAGTGCCCAAACTTGGCTGAAGGTGGCACACAATAGAATGCAGCATTTGCCTACACCGTTAATTGAAGAATTCATTGATGAAAGTCTGCGGCAACCGCCTGCTGAGTCACTGGATGTGTTTGTCTCTTATTCCCGTGCCGACTCGGACTTTGCCAGAAAGCTCAATGATACGCTACAAATGCAGGGGAAGACGACTTGGTTTGACCAAGAAAGTATTGCATCGGGGACGGATTTTCAGCAGGAAATTTATCGGGGAATTAAGGCGTGTGACAACTTTTTATTTATTCTGTCGTCCCGTTCTGTAAATTCGCCCTACTGTAAGGGGGAGGTGGAGTATGCAGCTTCGTTAAATAAACGGTTTGTGACGGTGCTGCATCAGGAGGTGAACTCAGCCAATTTGCATCCAGAGTTAGCGAAGGTGCAGTGGGTTGATTTCAATCAGTATGAGCGGAATTTTAATGCGAATTTCAACCAATTGGTGAGAACCCTCGATACGGATCGGGAACACGTCCACAGTCATACTAAATGGTTGCAGAGGGCGATCGAATGGGACTCCAAGGATAGAAGTGCTGATTTGCTATTAAGGGGCAGTGAATTTGCGATCGCCAAAAATTGGTTGCAGCAATCTGAGCAACAAAAGAAACAACCCGCCGCGACTCCTTTGCAGAAGGAATACATTCTCGAAAGTGGAAATGCGATCGCAACCGCACTCAAAAAACAAAAGCGTCAAGTTCTTATCTTAAGGTCACTGCTGGGTGTAATGACTGTGGCACTCGTCGCCGTTGCAGGCTTAGGTTGGCTGGCGTACCAGCGAGAGAAGGAAGCAAAACAGCTTTTGAAAGGTCAAGTTAATGCCTTGACTCGATACTCAGAAGCTCTGATGGATTCAAATCAAGAGTTTGATGCTCTGATTGAAGGGATTAGAGCAGGAAAGCAACTATTAGAGCAGCCAAATAAAAGAGAATGGGATTTTTGGAAGCGGGTAGAGAAAGCGTTACGGGTAGCGCTGAACGAGGGCAAAGAATTTAACCGTCTGGGAGAGCAGAATAGTACCGTCAGTGTCAGCCCAGACAATGAAACAATTGCTACTGCCAGTAAAAATGGGGAAGTTAAACTTTGGAATTTCCAAGGTAAGACATTCAAAACCCTTCCTCACAAAGGGGAGGTTACAGACATTGTTTTCAGTCCCGAGAATGGTAAGACAATTGCTACTCTCAGCGAGGATAAGACAGTTAAACTCTGGAACAAGGACGGCAAAGAACTTGGACGTGTGCCAGAACAGGCAGTTTCGTCAGTGGAGTTTAGTCCCGACGGTAAGCTAATTGCTACCGATAGCGGAGACTTCAACAACACCACAGTCAAACTTTGGAAACTTGATGGCGAGAAACTCAATCGCTTCAATCCCTTCCCCTCCGGTGAGAAGTTCAATTATCTTAGATTCAGCGACGACGGCAAGTTGATTGTCACATTTAATAGTGGCAATGAGGGAAATACGACGGTCAAATTTTGGAAACTTGATGGTGAGAAACTCAATCGCCTCAATCCCTTCCCCTCCAGTGAGAAGTTTGATTACCTGATATTCAGCCGCAACGGCAAGTTTATTTCCACTTATAGTGCGAGCGGAGACGGCAGCCGCAAACTCTGGAGTATGGAGGGGAAGCCACTCAAACGCTTGCTCCCTAACGAGAAGTTTGATTTCGTGGAATTCAGCCGTGACACCAAGCTGATTGCTATCTATAGAGGAAATTTTCCCAACTGGGTGGGCAAACTTTGGAGCGTTGAGGGGAAACAGCTTAAACCCTTGTTCCCTAATGAGACGTTCAATTACTTAAAATTCAGCCCCGACAGTAAGCTGATAGCAACCTTCAGTGGGGATAAGGATGACAAGACGGTCAAACTCTGGAACCTGAATAGCAAAGAACCCAAAATTTTATCTCATCACGCTGAGAACGGGAAAGTCTGGTTCAGTCCTGACAGCAAGATGATTGCTACTGTAAATAGAGATAATACTGTCCAACTCTGGAATCAAGATGGAGAAGAACTTCAAACCCTTCATCCAGGTACTGCGGTTAATAGCGTTTACTTTAGCGCGGAAGGTAACGCTATCGCTACAGTGAGTTCGGATAAGACAGTGAAACTGTGGCGTTTCGATGGCAGAGAAAGCAGCGTTCTGAGTGACGCCGATACTCCAGTTGATGGTGTCAGCTTTAGCCCCGATGACAAACTAATTGCCACTTATAGTGGGAGCGGGAACAAAAGGATAATCAATCTCCGCAACATCAAGGGGAAACCAATCAAACGCTTACTTCCTAGCGAGACGTTTGATCGCTTGGAATTGGCACCTGATGGGAAACTAATTGCCACCTGTAGCCGGACAATAGGTACCAAAATGGGTAAACTCTGGAGCGTTGAGGGGAAGCAACTCAAACGCTTGCTCCCTAACGAGAAGTTCGATTACCCCGATTTCAGCTCTAATGGCAAGCTGATTGCCACCTTTAGTTGGAGTGGGAACAACAGAACGTATAAGCTCTGGAGCCTTGAGGGAAAGCAGCTCAAGCGCTTTCTCCCCAATGAGACATTCAATGGCGTGAGCTTCAGCAACCCTAACAGTAAGCTAGTTGCCACCTATAGTAAGGATGGGAACAATAGCACAGTTAAGCTCTGGAGCGCTGACGGGAAGCAACTCAAGCACTTTACCGTCAAAGAGCAGTTCGATTACCTAGACTTGAGTCCTGATGGCAGGTTAATTGCCACCAGGAGTTTGGGACACGGCAAAACGGGTAAATTCTGGAGCGTTGATGGGAAGCCGATTCAACTCTTCCCTCCTAACGAGAAGATTGATGAACTGCAATTTAGCCCCGACGGTAAGTTGATTGCCACCTTCAGTGGGAATTGGAACAACAAAACAGTTAAATTCTGGAAACTTGAAGATAACAAACCTCGATACCTGCAAACGCTGAGTAACGTTCAAAGTTCTGTGGAATTCAGCCCTGACAACAAGATAATTGCTGCCGCCGTTGGCAACAATAGCGTCAAACTCTGGAGTCAAGACGGCAAAGAACTCGCTACCCTGAAACTAAACAGCTATATCAGCAATCTGAGTTTTAGCCCCGACGGTAAGATTCTCGCTATTGCCACTGCCGACAACAAGGTAACTGTGTGGCACTTGAATCTGAATCAATGGATGAGTCAGTCACAGAAAGGACTAGAGGAGCTTGTAGAGCAAGCCTGTCAAAAGGTAGGGAATTATTTGAAGGATAGCGCTCCTGAGAGCGATCGCACCCTCTGCGACAGCATTGGTAAGAAGTGATATCGGGCAAAATACACAAACTCGCTCAATGCTACATATAGCAAAAGGCAGAAGGAGCCAGGGCAGAGGGCACAGGGCTTTTATGTTTACTACTAGTAGGGGGTCGTTTCTGTTGGTGAGATCCCCCTAAATCCCCCTCTTCGATCCCCCTCCCGTCCCCCTTAAAAAGGGGGAAGCCAGAAGATGCTACGCTTCTTGTTGTCTGGGGGACTAAGACTTGATTCTCCCCCCTTAAAAAGGGGGGTTGGGGGGGATCGAATGGTTTGAAAACAAGCCCTAGCTCCCGACAAAACTGCCTTTAAACAACAGCCGACTCTAACATGCGGATAGTCCCTTTACTCGCGTCAATTTCCACTTCCATACCAATGGGAAGGGTAAATTTATTTTTGATATGACCAATCATCGCCCCATACCAAGCCGGAATTCCTAACGGTTCGATGTGGTCTCTCAAAACTTGCGCCAAACTCAGCGATTCTTGCCCATCTTTCTGAGTACTTTCCTGCGTGAGGCGATCGCAATCGGTACATTGTCCAAAAATAAACCCAGCAATTTGTGGTAAAACTCCTGCTATTTTTAACTGAGTCAACATCCGGTCTACTCGATAAATCTCTTCCCGAACTTCTTCCACAAACAAGATGGTTCCTCGCCAAGAAGGTAGGTAATCTGACCCTATCATTGCTGTAAGCACGGACAAATTCCCACCGATTAATTTTCCTCTAGCTTTTCCAGAATTGATGGTTTCCCTACGGAGTAGCGTTGTCGTCAGATTGTTGTCGCGGTTCAGTTGATTTTGCAGGGTGAGAACTTCCCGATTAAACAGAATTCGTTTGACGTAATCTACAGTAAAGGGATTCCAAGTAGACTGTCCGGTTGGCCCGTGAAAGGTAACCACACCACTTTTGGCATAAATGGCAATCAGCAGCGATGTAATATCGCTCAAACCGATCAGAATTTTCGGATGAGAGCGAATCAGCGAGTAATCCAGTAATGGCAGAATTCGATTACAACCCCAACCGCCGCGCATGGGTAGGATAGCTTGAACGGATGAATCAGCAAACATGGCGTTTAGATCCGCCGCGCGGTTAGCATCCGTTCCTGCCAGATAGCCGTAACGGTCAAGGACATGGGTTCCCAGCTTGACTTTTAATCCCAGTTCTGCTAGGGATTTTTGAGTATCCTTAATGTCTTCCCGGTTAATGTAACTAGCGGGGCTGATTAATCCGACGGTATCGCCCACGTTTAAGCGGGGTGGTTTGAGGAGGGGTTTTGGGGCAGGATAGCCTTGAGCCATACTGGGGAACTGGGTGGCCAATGCAGCGAGTCCAAAGGCTTTGAGCAAGTTACGGCGATTTGGGGTCATGCCGAATCAGAGTTGAGCTATTTTTGACTGGGACAATGCTAACCGTTAACTGTCTCCAGTAGGGTTTTGAGTATAAGATAAGTGGAAGTAGCACCAGGGTCTTGATGATTGGCACTGCGATCGCCTAAATAACTCGCTCTCCCTTTCCTCGCTACTAACGGTGTAGTATTTTTCATTCCCTGTTCAGCGGCGGCGACCGCTTGTTGTAACGAGTCTTGGGTACTCCCACCATTTGCGATCGCCTGCTTGAACGCCTCCACCGTTGGGTACAAGGCATCTAGCATTGTTTTATCTCCCAACTGTGCCTTCCCCCGTTGCACAAGGCCATCCACCATTGCTTGCAGGAGGGCTACCATATCCTGATCCGTTAATACTGACTTGCCACTCACGACTGTACTGGCTCGCAGAAACATCGTGCCATAAAGCGGCCCGCTAGCACCCCCAACGCTAGAAATCAGGGTCATGCTGACGTTTTTCAGGATAATACCGATATCCTTATCCGCAACACTAGGTAGCTGGCTGATTACCTTTTGAAAACCCCGATTCATATTAATGCCGTGGTCAGCATCTCCAATGGCAGAATCGAGTTCTGTCAGGTAGTTCTTATTCTGCTCTAGAACGACTGCCACTGCTTGCAACCATCGGATAATTTGCTCTTTGGTCACCATCTTTTATAGGCCCCAGCGTAAGCTTGGTGTGTTGACAGGTGCATCCCAAAATTTAATCATTTCATCATCCAGCTTCAGCAGGGTAATTGAACAACCTTGCATTTCCAGAGAAGTGATGTAAGGCCCAATCAAGTTACGTACAATCGTTAGCCCCTGCTGTTGGCAAATTTGAGCCAATTTGCGATAAATAATATACAACTCCGCAAGAGGAGTGCCGCCCATACTGTTGACAAACGCGAGGACTGAATCACCACTTTGGAACGGGGGGTTAATTAGTTCTACCTCTTGCCATTCCCCGTTTTGGGCATCCCACTCGCGCACGGTACGGGTGTAAGCAGAGTCTTCAATAATAGAAATCGCTAGCATCTCAGTAATTTCATCTGCCGACTTCAGTGACAGGCGTTGGCGTCCCGGTTCCCCGTGAATGCCAATCCCAACTTCCATTTCATCCTCACCCAGTTCAAAGGTAGGACTCCCCTTAGCGGGGACGGTGCAGGAAGTCAGTGCCATTCCCATGCTGCGTCCGTTAAGGTTAACTTTGCGGCAAAGTTCAGCAAGCTGCTGCAAATCATATCCTTGTTGCGCTGCCGCACCACAGATTTTCTCTGCAAGTACCGTTGTTCCCACACCGCGGCGCCCTTGAGTGTAGAGCGAATCTTTCACGGCGACATCATCATCAATCACAATATTCATGATCTGGATGCCTTCTGAGTGAGCCAGTTCTGCTGCCATCTCGAAGTTCATTACATCGCCACTGTAGTTCTTAACAATATTGAGGACACCTGCACCCCCATTAACCACCTTGGCAGCTTCTATCATCTGGTCAGGTGTGGGAGATGTAAACACTTCACCAGGGCAAGCTGCATCCAGCATTCCCATGCCAACAAACCCGCCGTGCATCGGTTCGTGTCCGCTACCACCTCCCGAGATGAGGGTGACTTTACCGGGAATAGGTGCATCGGCGCGATAGATGAAGTAGGGGTCGAAGTGAACTTGGAGCAAGTTAGGATGGGCGGCTGCCATGCCTTCCAGGCTTTCTCGTACTACGTCGTTGGGGTTGTTAATTAGTTTTTTCATAGTGTTTCAAGTGCAGGGGAATAACTTTATTACTGGGCAGGCTTTACGATGATTGGTAATCCTTTGTAGGGAGTATAAGCAATGTTGTTAGAAAAAACGAACCACAGAGGGCACAGAGGGCACTGAGTAGGAGAAGAGAGAGATTTTTACAACTCATTTGGGATGGCTATATGCCGTTGAATGGGATATGGGTTTTGAAGATACAGGAAAAGGGGACGGGAGAAAGCTATTAGATTCATTATGGAAAAGTCACAAGCATCAAAAGCTGATTTTAAGAGTCGCTTGTTTTCTCAGGCTGAGGCTCTTGTGGAGAAGGCGACAGGGGGAACTTCAGTGTCTGTTGTGATTGAAGCTGTGCTGGAAGCTTGCTACCTTCTGGAAGAAAGCTCAAAAAGTAATGCCCCAATAGTTGCCCTAGAACAAGACATTCACTCAGACTCCGGGACTTATCACCTGTTCGTCCGACGCCTGAGCAGCAGCATTCCGGCGGGTAAGTTTCAAATTTTGATTACCCGTGAACTGGCATCTGGATTAATCTACTAATACCCCTACAAATCACGATTTACGATGAGCAAACCTCTAGAGGCAAACCTCTCCCAAGAAATTGCCCAGCAAATCAAAAGCAAAGCAAAAAATAGTTTCGATAATACTTATAAAGCCGCCTTGTTACACAATAACGCCATGTACGTTCAAGGCTTTTTAGTGGGGACAAGAAAACCCTATAAACCGATTGAACATAGCTGGCTAGAATTTGATGACTATTTAGTCGATCCAACGCTTCCCCACCTGAGCCAAGAGGCTGAAGAACTTTACTACTTCCCTGCACAACGCCTTAAGGTTAAGCAACTCAAAGCGGCTGTAGAAGAAGCAATAGAGGATTATCCTGAAGACCCACCACTTCCCATTTATGGGGCAGCCCCTTATGAGTATTATGGCGACGTGATGTTAGGGGGTCGTGATTATCAAGCGGCTTATGAACAAGCCAAGGCAAAATGCCAAGAGTTGAATCGACCTTCTATCAAGACAGACTCCACGCGCGGTGCGAACAATGGACAATGAAAAATTCCTCTTCTCTAACTCCTGATTTCTGACTCCTAATAGTCTATAGCAATCCTAAATGATTCATGAAAACCTCTCTTTCTCTTCTCTGAGTTCTCGGCGCCTGGAGTGGTTCGTTCAAAAACAGTCAATCTCGCAATTGATTTAGGATTGCTATAGATTACCCACTTAATTTTCCTTGAACTTCCGCAGCAGTGGAATGCAACAAGAAACTTACTACAACAACTTTCTGATTCGTGACTGGATGCCCTGCGATCGCGAGGAAGCAGCCGCAATTATCCGAGATGTTCTGATGGAATATGGCCTGCCTTGGGAGCCTTCGGGGGCAGACCGCGATGTGTTGGAGGTGGAAACGTTTTACACTGCTCTAGGGGGAGAGTTCTGGGTAGTGGAACAGCAAGGTCAATTGGTGGGAACAGCGGCTTATTACCCCATAGAGCGGGGAAATAACGCTGTAGAGATTCGCAAAATGTATTTGTCCCCCACAGTGCGAGGAAAAGGATTAGGAAAATATTTGTTGCGTCGGTTGGAGGAGGCGATCGCACAGCGAGGCTTTCAGGAAATTTGGATTGAAACCGCCAGTGTCCTCAAAGAAGCCGTCATGCTATACGAAAGTAGTGATTATCAACCTGCAACGGGTGTGGAAACCCAACGGTGCGATCGCGTCTACGTTAAAAGGGTTGAAAGTTGAAGGTTGAGACTTTAAATTTTCAACTTGCTAACCCGCTAACCTTCAACCCATTCAACTCATTACCGACTCAAAGCATTTAAAAAGCGCTGGAGGTTGGTGAGAAATCCAGGTTTTTTAATCGGTGATGGTGTTGTTTCTTCCGTGTCGCTGCTGCCAGTTACCGTGGCAAAGATTTCCTCTAGAGCGTCTCCTGTTGGTTTTTCAGGCTGTTCGGTAATGAGCTGATACTCTTCATCAACTTCTAGCCAAACTTGCCACAATCCGGGGTAAGAGCGCATGATCGCCACTTGTTCGATGGGTTCGAGGTAGTAACAGGACTCGATGTTACTCAGTAATCGCTCACGCACTTGACGCGCTGCGTAGCCAATACCAACGACTTTAAGGTCTTCGAGCCGGGGATTGAGCAAAACGCAGGGGCGATCGCCTGCCAGATTAAAGAGTTTTTCCACTTGGGGAACTTCCACTGACGTGGGGGAAACCACCAAGAACGCTTCGTCCTCTGACTGAATCTTTCGTTCTATCGGTGAACGACTGGTGCCAAGATCGCTAATTCTAAACGGTACTTCTCCCCAGTCCCGGCGGGCGAGGGCAGCTGCACCCGTATCGGGAAAGAGAACATTGAGTTTTGAGCCATACTGCTCAAAAAGAGGAATAAATTGCTGTGTAATCGACTGCGCTTGGAGGGCAATTTCTGGAAAAACCAGTTCTACCTGCAACCGAGTGCGACCGTCATTGAGAGCAGCTTGAGTAGCCTCTTTGGCTTGGGTAATGGCTTCTTCAAGGGTTTTAGGCAGCTCTGCCATAGTCTGTTTTTTACTGCTGTTGTTAAATTCGCTACTACCAGTAGTATCGGTCACAACGGCTGAATAGAGAACCACTGAAAAGGGGGCTAGGGTGTGTTTTCAAACCCTTCGAGCCCCCCCATTCCCCCCTTGCCCCTAATCCCCAAAGGGGACCCCGAGTTCCCCAGAGAGGGCCCCGAGTCCCCCCTTTTCAAGGGGGGAGCATCCAGTCTTAGTCCCTCTTAAAAAGGGGAATTTAGGGGGAGCTAAATCTAACGGGGCAGTTTGAAAACACGCCCTCGTCCTTCTGAAAGTGGAAATTAAATATTAAAAATCTAAAAAATCGTTTGATTTGTAACTTTTGGCCGTTGATTTTTAAAATTTATTAAGTTTTGCGTAAAGTTTGTTAACCTTTGAGTATTCACCCCTCTCCTTATCCCTGAGATTGACCAGAATATGCTGCTGACAGCTCTTGAACGATATGATTTTCTTCCTCGCTTTTTCCGACTTGCGGTCGTTAATATTCTGTCTAATCTCATGGTGCCTTTAGCTGGTTTAATCAGTGTGGCATTTTTGGGTCATTTAGTAGAAATTCGACATTTAGCTGGAGTTACTTTATCTACTATTCTGTTTAACTATATCTACCGAACGTTGGGTTTTTTACGCATGGGCACAACTGGAATGACAGCCCAAGCGGTAGGACGTGAAGATCAAGAGGCGGTATTGCTCACGGGATTGCGTAATGGGGTCATTGCGCTAGGGTTAGGTGTTGCTATTTTGATTTTGCAATACCCTCTGCAAGAGATTGGCTTTGCTTTGCTGAGTGCAGCACCTGATGTCAAAGCCTCAGGACAAGCGTATTACAGTACTCGAATTTGGGGAGCACCTGCAACTTTACTCAATTTCGTACTCATTGGTTGGTTTCTGGGACGTGAACAAAGCGGCAAGGTTTTGGTGTTGTCTATTGTGGGCAATGGAGCCAATATTCTATTGGACTACCTATTTATCACCCGGTGGGGGTGGGAAAGTGCGGGGGCTGGTTTAGCTACAGCAATCAGCCAGTATCTAATGTTCCTGACAGGCATGATTTTACTTTGCCAAGATGTCCAATGGAAAGAGGTACGAGCCGTGGGGAGACAAATCTTTGACCTATCAGCTTTAAAAGCTTGCCTTGCACTCAATCGAGACATCTTTATCCGGACGTTTGCTTTCCTGTCTACCTTTTCCATATTTACTAATCTGAGTTCGGTGATGGGAACGATGATGCTAACGGAAAATGCCTTGCTTTTACAGGTGGTAACGTTAGCCGTTTATTTTATTGATGGACTGGCATTCGCGACTGAGAGTCTGGCGGGCATCTTTCGAGGCAAAAATGATAATGACCAACTTGCTTCTTTAGTCGGGATTTCTGGAGGAACTGGTCTGATTGTAGGTCTGACCCTCGCCCTCGTTTTTGTTCTTTTTCCAGCGCCTTTATTCGGACTGTTAACTAACCACGCGGAAGTCATCAACAGCATTAATAGCTATGTTTCTTGGTTATTACCCGTCCTAGGATTTGGTTCCCTGGCGTTTATTTTAGATGGGTATTTTATCGGTTTGGCAGAAGGGCCTACCATTCGTAGTGCTGCCTTAACCGCTACTGCGGTAGGTTTTGCCCCGATCGCACTTGCCGCCTGGTTATGTCACAGTACTCATTTATTGTGGCTGGCGATGTCCTTGTTTATGGCAGCACGAGTGGTGACACTTGGGGTTCAGTTACCAAGGACACTAAAAGGTTAGCGATTAAAGAAAAGGGGTTTTTACATTTAACGTTTGACGGCTGATTACTCCTTACCGGCTTAAAGCGAACTTCGGGATCAATCGTCCTAATACCTGTTTGAGTACCATCGCCGTCCAGTCCACATCGGCTTCCATCGTATCTCGTCCCAAGGTTAGACGAATGCCGCCGAGAGCAAGGGCGTCACTATAACCCATTGCCTTGAGAATGGGGCTAGGGCTAAGTTTCCCACTATGACAGGCAGAACCGGCGCTAATGCCAATCCCAGCGAGGTTCATCTGACGCACAAGGGTTTTGCCCGTGACACTCTTCCCATCACTGACTACCGAGAAACTAGCATGATGAGGTAAGCGGTGAATGCGGGAACCTGTGGGTACTAAGTTTGGGGTATCGCTCAACTGTTCAAAAAGGCGCTCGCGCAACCGAATTAACCGGGGCGTCTCCGTTGTCAGTTCTGCGGCTGCCAGTTCTGCTGCCGCACCGAAACCCACAATATTGGGTACAGCTTGCGTACCCGATCGCACTTGTAATTCTTGCCCTCCACCCAACAAAATTGGCACTAACTCAATGCCAGGACGGAGATACAGTGCTCCTGCCCCCTGGGGGCCATAAATTTTATGACTCGAAATTGAGAGCAAGTCCACCGGTAGTTCTCTAACATTGATGGGCAAACGCCCAGCAACCTGAACTGCGTCGGTGTGAAACAGCACACCCTGATCGCGAGCAATATGACCGAGGGCGTGAATGGGTTGCAAGGTGCCAACTTCACTTTGACCATAGATAACTGAAACTAAAACCGTATTCGGCTGCAATGCCTTTTCCAAATCTCTAGGGTCAACTCGTCCTTGAGTATCGACAGGCAACTGCGTCACTTCCCAGCCCCATTGTTCCAGCAATCGCACCGGTTCTGCCACTGCCGAATGCTCAATACTGGAAATAACAATATGCTGTGGCTTTCTATACGCTCTAGCAATGCCCATAATTGCCAGGTTATCTGCCTCCGTGCCTCCAGAGGTAAAGATAATCGACTCAGCGGGTGCATTAATTAGCCCAGCTACCTGCATTCTCGCCCGTTCCACCACCGTTGCAGCACGCTGCCCCCACTCGTGTAAGCTGGAAGGATTACCCCATTGTTGAGTGAGAACATCTTGCATAGCAGCAATGACTTCTGGGCGCGACGGTGTTGTAGCGCTGTGGTCCAGATAAATTTGCATGGTCTTTTAGGCAATGGGCTATCTACTCTCTCAGAATATCTTTTCTGCGCCCCTTCTTAAGATTAGTGTTGTTGTGTGAAGCTTGGTGTGCTTATGTAAATTGACAGCAAATGCTAACCACCTGGTTTATCAACGTTGTAATCTTCGTGAGACAAGACAGCATGGGGAATCAATAGACTGCCGCAGTCATGGCAGATCATGCGGTAGTTGCGAGTGACGGGAATACTGATGATCCAACGGTTGTGCCGCAGCCGCTTGCCACCAAATTCTCTGTAATTATTGTGACTTTGTAAGCCAGCAATAATTGCACGAGCTTTGACCACCACATGCGCCGGAAGATCTTTGAGATCGATTGGATCATCGGCAAAGGTGGACTCCCACTCTTGTTTTTGCTGTCTTTTTTCTTCCCGTGCCTTATCTTCTTGTAGGCATCGATGGCAGGTTTGACCATACCCCTTATGACCACACGCAAAGGTCTTTCTTCTTCTCGACATACAACGACCTAGGGGTTGTTCACAACCTCACAATAATGCTGCTGTGTGAGCCATTCCCCAAATTAAGTAGATTGAATCAGAGGTGAACGTAAGTGCACCTGAAATTTATGTTAGTTCAACGGGGACTTACCGTTGACAATTGTCCTTAAAGAAGAGAGAACACTAAATTCATACAGCTGTTGTATTCCTAGATCCGAAAAATCTGCCGATTGACCTTTTCAAACTTTTTACTTGGCTCTAGCTAGCTTGATTTAACGAAAATAAAGAGGTGGGAGGTAAATCGATGGCGCTTAACAATCTGAAAATACGGTTCAAGAAATTCCTCAAGTATTTTGGCTTGGGCAGCTTGACTACCCTTTTGACGATAGTGTTGGGAGCGGGAGGGTTCGTCGCGCTAGGGGGAATGGCAAGGGTTGATGCGGCTGTCCCCAATTCACCAACCGTTCAGTTATCGAACAGCAATGCCTCGCAGTTAGTGCAAGAGGGTCTACAACGTTATCAGTCTAGTCAATTTACGGCGGCAGTGACAGTCTGGAAACAGGCAGTAGAAGCATTTGCTGCCCAAGGCGATCGCATCCATCAAGCAATGGTATTGAGCAATCTTGCTCTGGCGTATCACCAGTTAGGACAGTGGACTGAAGCCAATAGGGTTATCTCTACCAGTCTGCAACTCCTCCAAACCGAGAACGCTACCAGAGATCGCCTCAAAATCCTCGCTCAGGCACTCAATACTCAAGGCAAGCTGCAACTTACTCAGGGGCAGGCACAGCAGGCACTCGCCACATGGCAAAAAGCCACTGAAACCTATCAGCAAGTTGGGGATAAAACTGGGGTGGCTCGTAGTTTAATCAACCAAGCTCAAGCTTTGAGAGTGCTTGGCTTCTATCAGCGAGTTAAGGATACCTTAGAACAAGCCAATCAAATCCTGCAAAACCAGCCTGACTCTGACATTAGAGCGGCTGGGTTGTTAAGCTTTGGCGATGCCCTTCGCTTGGTGGGCGACTTGAAACAATCTCAGGACGTGTTGCAGCAAAGTTTGGCTACCGCCCAACAGTTGCAATCTTCCCTAGCCATAACTGCTGCCTTGCTTAGTTTAGGCAATACCGCTTACGCTTTGCAGCAATCTGAAGCAGCCCTTAAGTACTATCAGCAGGCGATCGCAACTTCTACCTCCCCCACTACAACGCTCCAAGCCCAATTAAACCAGCTGCGCCTATTGCTCGATACTGAAAAATGGGCAGACGCTGAGAAATTATCATCGAAAATCCAGCCTCAACTAGCCAACTTACCTGCAACGCGGACATCTATCTATGCCCGGATTAACTTTATTCAAAGTTTAATCAAGCTGTGGAGTCGTGAATCGGGCGTTGAGAGTCGAGATGTTCCTACACCCCAAACGGCTGCCCAAATCCTAGCGGCAACGATTGAGCAAGCCAAGGAATTGCAAGACCAACGTGCCCAATCTTACGCTCTCGGCTATCTCGGTCAGATTTACGAGCAAACTCAGCAATGGAAACAGGCACGACCGCTCACTGAGAAAGCCCTACTCCTAGCTCAGTCTAGCAATGCACCGGATATTGCTTACCAGTGGCAGTGGCAGCTGGGACGCTTGCTCAAAATCCAGGCAGACAAGGGCAAGGCGAACAGTTCTGCTTATACTAGCGCGATCGCGGCCTACCAAGAAGCCATTAATACTCTTAAATCCTTACGCAATGACTTGGTGGCAACGAATCTCGATTTGCAATTTTCGTTTCGGGAGAGTGTAGAACCCGTCTATCGTCAGCTAGTCGGACTACTGCTGCAACCTAGCAGCCAAGAAACTAACCAGGAAAATCTTCAGCAAGCCCGTGAGGTCATTGAGTCGCTTCAGCTGGCAGAATTGGACAACTTCTTTCGAGAGGCATGTTTGACGGCTAGACCTGAAGCCGTTGACCGGGTTGACCCGAACGCGGCGGTGATTTATCCGATTATTTTGCCTGATCGATTAGAGGTGATTCTCTCCCTGCCCAACCAAAATCAACCGCTGCGGCACTATGCTACTGCCATACCCCAAAGTAAGTTAGAAGACATTCTAGACAAAGCGCGACGTTCTCTCAGACGCACTGCCCTTGACGAAGAACGCCTACCGCTTTTCCAACAAGTTTATGATTGGTTAGTCCGACCTGCTGAATCTGAGCTAACAAACAGTGGTATCAAAACCCTGGTGTTTGCCTTGGATGGTTCCTTGAAAAACGTACCAATGACAGTACTTCATGATGGTCAGCAGTACCTGGTAGAGAAGTACAGCATTGCTCTGACCCCAAGTCTACAGCTACTCCAACCCCGCCCCTTGGCTCGCGAACCAATCAAAGTACTGGTTGGTGGACTGAGCGAGGCAAGGCAAAACTTTCCTGCATTACCGGGTGTAGAGATTGAAGTCAAGCAGATCGAGTCCGAGATTTCCGCTAAGGTACTGCTCAATCAGCAGTTTACCAGCACGGCTCTCCAAAACCAGATGGATGTTACTCCCTACCCAGTGGTGCATCTAGCGACTCATGGTCAGTTTAGCTCTAATGCAGAAAATACGTTTATTCTGGCCTGGGATGAACCGATCAAGGTTAAAGATTTGGGCGGATTACTTCAGGCGAGAGAACAGAGCGATCGCAAACCCATTGAATTGCTAGTACTCAGTGCTTGCGAGACGGCTACTGGCGACAGGCGGGCAGCTTTGGGACTGGCGGGTGTAGCGGTGCGATCAGGGGCACGCAGCACTCTGGCAACCTTGTGGCCTGTAGATGACCAGTCTACTTCCTTGTTTATGGTTGGATTTTACCAAGCGCTAGCTCAGCAGCAGGTAACTAAAGCCGAAGCTCTGCACCAGGCTCAACTTATGCTACTAAAACAGCCTCAATTCAGACACCCTTTCTACTGGTCACCGTTTGTACTGGTGGGAAATTGGCTTTAACAATCGGCCTGGAAATTCTTCTGCCAAGGGCTCACTCAACCAGTATTAATTCTACCCTTAGAGGGATGAAAGGGAGGTGTATTGTACAATGAAGCCCAAAATTCATAGGTGTATTAGGCAGAAATCACACCTAAATCTCGTTAACGTCACAACGAAACCGCGTGACTATCACACAAATAGTGGGGGAAAGCGGAGACATTAGTTTCACAGGATTTTACAGAAAATTAAACCTTTGTTTGGATTAACTACATAATCAACAAATCTGTACTAAATTTTAGGGAAACTGTCCTAATTACCATCATTTTTTTAGAGAATTATGTAGTTTATTTTCTGAAATGACAATTAAATAAATTCCAGTCTTTACTAATGTGCCTGAAAGATTTTTTCACTTTAGTTAATCAAGTGTAATCAGGAGATAGTTAGAGCATGGTTAGCAAAAAACTCCCCCAGTATCTTTTGGTACTCTCAGCACCTCTGTTGCTAGAATTTGCCGCGATTCCTGGCTTTTTAACATCAGCACAAGCACAGACTAAAACCCCAATCCAAGCGTCTGGAGATCGCAGGCTCAAAAGGGTGACGTTTGAACCGCGTAAAGACCAACCTGCCCCTACAGTGACGGTAGGTGGGGGCAGGCGGAACGACGGCAAATGCTCTCAAGATCGACCTGCTTCAGCGCAATCTACTACTGAAGCCAAGTCTTTAAACCAATTGGTGACTCCTTTGTTGCGATCGCCCCTTTCTGACCCACAATTAACGGTATCAGCTCGTCCAACGTTTTTGGTTTACGTTCCTCAAACTTCTGCCAAAGCTATGGAACTGTTATTGGAACGAGATGGTGAGCAATACCAGACGAGGGTGAACTTGTCAGGTACTCCAGGCATTGTCAGCATTAATCTACCTGCCAATGCACCTGCGTTGGAAATTGGGAAAGATTACAAATGGTTAGTTTCAATGGTGTGTGGGTCTGGAGCACCTGAAGATGCGTTTGTGGAGGGTTCGGTCAGACGAATCCAGCCTGATTCTACCCTGAGTCAAATCGATAAGGCAAAGCCTCTAGACAAAGTTGCTCTGTATGCCAAGTCTGGAGTCTGGTTCGATGCGGTGGCAACCCTGGCTGCACTGCGAAAAGCTCAACCGAATGACTCACAAGTAGCATCGGCATGGAAAGAATTGTTGCAGGGGGCTGGGTTAGGTGCGATCGCAAATACTCCCATTAGGAACTAGTAGTCTGTCAACCTTAAATTAACGGGTTGAGAGAGGGGAGCAAAACTCCGGTTCCCCTTCTCCCAAAGTTGGGAGAAGGGGTTAGAGGATGTAGGCGTAGCCTTCTCGCAGAGTGGGCTTACAAAAGTGACATGCTCTCTGCATAAGTAAACCTTGCTTTTACCGACTGAATCTGTACCAGAACCCAGCTATGCGTTGGAAATATTGGCGATCGCACCCAGAGAATGGCTGGGAATGCTAAGAGATGCGATCGCTCCTGCTAATCCTTTTTTCTCGTTTTTCCAAGCCAGAGATGTAAAGTCACGTTAAGCGCCCTTTATAGCCAACTCTAATGAAACAAGTTGTCTCCCGCTTTGGGTTTGCCAGTAGCATTGCCATAGGCTGTCTGGTAACGGTTAGCTCTGTGCAGGCGCAAATCGTTCCAGATAATACCCTCCCGGTTAATTCTAGAGTTACGCCAGGATGCACGGTTTGTACGATTGACGGGGGCACGGTGCGGGGGGTTAACCTGTTCCACAGCTTCCAATCATTTTCAGTGCCTACCGGAGGTGAGGCGTTTTTCAATAATGGGTTGGGGATTCAGAATATTTTCAGTCGGGTGACAGGTAAGTCGGTTTCTAACATTGATGGTGTGCTTCGCGCTAACGGGGGGGCGAATCTATTTTTGCTCAATCCCAACGGGATTAGTTTTGGTGCAGGAGCTCAGTTAGATATTGGTGGCTCATTTTTTGCGAGTACGGCAAGCAGTTTCCAGTTTCCCAATGGGAACGAGTTCAGTGCGACCAATCCGACTGCACCACCGCTACTAACGGTTAATGTAACTCCAGGGTTGCAGTGGGGGGCGAATCGTCCTGAGGGAACAATCACTAGTACGGGAAATTTAGTGGTGGGGCAGGATTTAACCCTAGCAGCAGGCAATCTTGACTTACAAGGGCAATTGCAGGCGGGGAGAGATTTGACGCTACAAGCGCAGGATACTGTGAAAGTGCGGGATACAATCGCTAGCCCTTTTATCGCTACTTCTGGCAGAAATCTGACCCTTCAAGGCAACCAGAATGTTGATATCTTGGCGCTAAACCATCCCCAGTCAAAAATTCAGAGTGGGGGGAATCTCAGCCTAGTCAGTGATGGGAATATTTCTGGGGATGCTCATTTTAAGAGTGGTGGTAGCCTGTCGATGCTGACCTTATCAGGCACTCCGGGTAACTTTGTCAGTTGGTATGACCCAATTATTCAAGCGAATGGAGATGTTCTGTTTGGGGACTATACAGGCGTTGCTCTGAAGGTGGAAGCAACGGGCAGTATTCAGGGTGGGGATATCAGGATTACAGGAGCCGATTGTGCAGCGGGTTCTCCTGGATGTGTTGGCGGTATTCCCATAACCGATCCCGATTTCGCCACACTCACAGGTAGTCCATCGGTGATTTTACGGGCAGGGTTAGCCTCCGTCAACACTCCTAACCTTCCTCAGAATGCTGGAGGTACAAATTTTACAGCTACTTTAGGGTTGCCACCGGGAATTAGTGTTGGCGATATCGATACTTCTGATATCAATGGTGGAAAGGGAGGGAACATCATACTCTGGGCTGCAAACGGCAGCATTTCTACTCGCGAATTGGACTCTTCCTCGTCCTCTACTTCTGGCAATGCAGGTCAGGGGGGAGCAATTCGCTTAACTGCCGCCAACAACATCAATATCAGTGGTAATTCGTACTCTCTCTCTGAATCTAACAATGGCAATGCAGGTCAGGGGGGCGAAATTCGCTTAACTGCCGCCAACGGCAACATCAATATCACTGGCACTGGCGTATTGGACTCTGAATCGTACTCTGAGGAGGGCAATGCAGGTCAGGGGGGAGCAATTCGCTTAACTGCCGCCAACGACATCAGTATCACTGGCGATTTGTACTCTTTCTCGTCCTCTGATCAGGGCAATGCAAGTCAGGGGGGCGAGATTAGCTTATTTGCCACCAACGATATCAGTATCACTGGCGATTTGTACTCTTTCTCGTACTCTGAGGAGGGCAATGCAGGTCAGGGGGGAGATATTTCCCTCAGAGCTACAGGTGGAGATATTATGGGAAATTCTTCTCACCCCCTCCTGGCTTCCTTTTCCCTCTCTGAGGAAGGAACAGCAGGAAGGGGTGGAACAGTGACTCTAGATGCTCGAAATAAGATAACAAACAATATAACGAACTTAGAGATCTTAACTCTATCGTCTTCAGATCAAGCTGGAGATGCTGTGATCACTGGGTCTGGAGATTTATCCGTGACTCATACCCGCATCCTCACTAGCAAGCAGTTTGTAGTACAATCACGATTTTTGGACCCGATATACTTGGATGTTGGAGGTAAAGGACAATCCGGTGATGTGACTGTTACCAGTTTAGGCAATCTCACATTCAACAACAGTTCTATTCAAAGTGACACAAAAGGCAGTGATCCAGCAGGGGATGTTACAATCTCTAGCCCCAATTTAGTCAGTTTCATTAATAGTCAGATTATCGGTAGCACCAGCAGTACAGGGTCGGCAGGAAGTATCACCCTTGAGGCACCAGAAGTACAGCTCGATTCTTCCAGTAGTTTATCTGCCAAAACCACCAGTAGCGGACCTGCTGGAAATATAACCCTCCAACCTTATGTTGGTGGACAGACGTTATCTGTGTTTTTCCAGGATGGAGCACAGATATTAGCTTCCACCTCTAGCAGTGGTAGGGGAGGAACGTTAACGGTAACTGCCCCTGAGTCTATTACCTTGAGTGGCAAGGGTGCCCTATCGGCCGAAACTACAGGCAGTGGGAGTGGGGCAGGCGGCGACCTCAAACTAGAGACTGGAGAGTTAACCATTCAGGATGGGGCAAAAGTCACCGTCAGCAGCAGTGAAGGCGCAGACAGGGCAGGTAACCTAGAAGCCAAAGCTAGGAACATTTTGCTCAACAATCAAGGCAAACTCATCGCCGAAACCGCTGGAGGAGAAGGCGGAAATATTAATTTGCAAGTGCGGGATAATATAATCCTGCGCTACAACAGTGAGATATCAGCCGAGGCTCGCGGTACTGGCAACGGTGGAAATATTAGGATTGATGCTGGTGGTGTGATCTTGGCTATCCTTTCAGAAAACAGCGACATTGTTGCCAACGCTTACCAAGGACGAGGTGGTAATATCACAGGCAAAGCCGCTAGCATTTTGGGATTTAGAGAATCTATTGGTCGTCGCACTCCAGAAAGTGACTTCACCGCCAGTTCAGAATTAGGAATCGATGGTACTGTGGAGGTCAACACGCAGACTAAGCCACAAGTACAAGTGACCTTGCCAAGGTTGACTCAAGACCAGAGAATTACTTCAGCTTGTGCTGCAAGGCAAGAGGATAAGGTAGGCAAATTCACCGTTACCGGACGCGGAGGGTTGCCGCAAAGCCCAACTGAAGTCATCTCCCCTGATATGGTATTAGACGACTTGGGCACTCCGATCGCGAGTAACCCTCCTACGAGTGAATCCGTTAAGCCATCACCTACCAGTTCCCCACAACAACTGGTAGAAGCACAGGGATGGGTAGTGGATGACAAAGGCGTAGTTACCCTAGTCGCTGCTGCACCCACCGTCACCCCCCACTCTCCTGCACTGACTCCTGCTTCTTGTCAGATAAAGGGGACAACAGGAAAAGGAGCTGAGGGCGTCAGGAGTTCTGAATAATTAGCGCCAGAGCGATGCAAAGAGCGCGATATCTTCGCTTAAGGCACTCTTTGCATCGCTGAACAGGGGAGAAGATGCGATCGCTCCGGCTAATGTTTGAGTTTTCTGGTTTTTCCCAGCCAGAAAGTAAAGTGAGTTAAGCGCCCTTTATAGCCAACTCTATGAAACAAGTTGTCTCCTGTTTTGGGTTTGCCACTAGCATTGCCATCGGTTGTCTGGTAACAGTTAGCTCTGTGCAGGCGCAAATTGTTCCAGATAATACCCTCCCGGTGAATTCGACAGTGACGCCAGGATGCACGGTTTGTACGATTAACGGGGGAACAGTGCGGGGGGCTAACCTGTTTCACAGCTTCAGCTCCTTTGGAGTACCGACCGGAGGCGAGGCATATTTCAATAATGGGTTGCAGATTCAGAACATTCTCACTCGCGTGACGGGGAACTCGGTTTCTAATATTGATGGAGTGCTTCGGGCTAACGGGACAGCAAATCTGTTTTTGCTCAATCCGAATGGGATTATCTTTGGTGCAGGAGCCAGTCTGAATGTAGGGGGTTCCTTTTTAGCGACAACGGCTAATGCCATCGGGTTTGGTAATTTAGGCTTTTTTAGTGCATCTGCACCCAATGTCCCGTCTTCCTTGTTAACCGTTAATCCGTCTGCTTTACTGTTCAATCAACTTACCCCTGCTGCTATCACATCCCAGTCCATTGCACCTTCTGGATCAGATCCAAGAGGGGCGACTTATGGTCTGAGAGTTCCTGATGGTCGGAGTTTGCTGCTGGTAGGTGGTGATATCAATGTAGATGGCTTGGGAATTGGCGATCAGGTAAATGACATAAATGGCGGCGGGTTAAAAGCTTACGGTGGACGAATCGAATTGGGAGGATTAGCCGAAGCGGGCAGTGTCGGGCTGGTTGTCGATGGCAACAACGTGAGTTTGAGTTTTCCTATGGGAGTAGTGCGAGCGAATGTATCTCTGACCAATGCTGCTGAGGTGAATGTCCGCGCTGGGGGTGGGGGTAGTATAGCCATCAACGCTCAGAACTTGACTATGGCAGGAGTAAGTCAACTGCTAGCGGGGATAGATTCAGGGTTGGGTTCTAGTGGCTCAATTGCTGGAAATATTGAGATTAATACCACAGGGGTAATCAACCTGAGTAATCTGAGCTTGCTCGACAATACGCTGCAAGAGGGAGCTAGAGGTCAGGGAGGTGACACCAACATCACAACTTCTCAGTTGCTGGTTTCTGGTGGATCGCAAATAGGTGCTGGCACTTTTGGCGCAGGCAATGCCGGGAATTTGACTGTCTTTGCCAGCGATAAGGTGCAAGTGATTGGTATATCTGCTGATGGTCGGATTGGCAGTGGTTTGTTTACTTCATCTCTAGGCACAGGGAATGCGGGAAACTTAACGATTACCACGGGGCAGTTGCTGGTTTCTAATGGAGCACAGGTAAGTGCTGGCAGTTTTAGCGCAGGCAATGGGGGGAATTTGACTGTCTTTGCCACCGATAAGGTGCAATTGATTGGTAGCTCGGCTGATGTTCGGTATACCAGTGGTTTGCTTACTACATCTGAAGGCACAGGGAATGCAGGAAACATAACGATTACCACGGGGCAGTTGCTGGTTGCTGCTGGGGCACAGGTAGCTGCTGGCACTTTTGGCGCAGGCAACGGCGGGAATTTGACGGTCAATGCCACCGATAAGGTGCAATTGATTGGTAGGTCGGCTGATGATCTGTTTCCCACTGGTTTGTATACTCAATCTCAAGGCACAGGGGATGCTGGAAACTTAACGATTACCACTCCCACATTGCAAGTGCAGGATGGAGCTTATGTCTCGGTACGCAGTGACGCAGGGGTGGCAGGCAACATGACCATCCAAGCGAATTCCCTGCTCCTCAACCAAGGCATCCTATCTGCCCAAACCGTTAAGAACGGTAAAGATGGGGCTAATATAAACCTCCTGGGTTTAGACCTCCTACGCCTAGATAACGAAAGCCGGATTTCTGCCAATGCACAAAACCAAGCTAATGGCGGCAATATCACAATTAACTCTACCTTGATCGTTGCCACGCCCCCAACTGGGCCAGACGGGAGCGACATCACTGGCAACGCTGCCCAAGGCAATGGCGGGAGAGTCAATATTACGACTCAAGGACTGTTTGGCATCCAGTTTCGACCCCAGCTCACACCCCAAAACGATATTACCGTTTCTTCACAATCAGGCATTCCAGGGACGTTTCAACTGGACAAAGTAGCTATTGACCCCTCTCAGGGACTAGAGGTGTTACCCACCACTTTAGTTGATCGCACCAATCAGATCGACCAAAGTTGTTCAGCAGGTGGGGGAAACCGGGAGAACAATTTCACCGTTACCGGACGGGGTGGCTTACCGCAAAGCCCAACAGAGGTAATTTCCCCGGACATGGTACAGGACGACTTGGGCACAGCGGTGGCGAGTAATGCTGCTACGGGTGAATCGGTTAAGCCTTCGCCTACCAGTTCCCCTAAGCAACTGGTAGAAGCACAGGGATGGGTAGTGGATGACAAAGGCGTCGTGACACTAGTCGCTGCGGCATCTACTGTCACCCCCCACTCTCCAGCACTGACTCCCGCCTCTTGTCAGATAAAGGGGACAAGGGAATGAAGCGGCACCTCTGAAGAATTAAAAATTCGTAATACGCACAAGCGTAATTCGTAATTGACGTAAGAGCTGGGATTTAACCCCGCCTACAGTAGAGCGACTCGTATAAGTCGGGGATTCTAAGGGAACCTTTTAATTACCAATTACGAATTCCTAATTATGAATTAGGTTAACCCCGCCTACAGTAGAGCGACTGGGAGCATCCCAAATTTGCGAATCACCCACAGACTGGAAGTCTGGGGCTATACAAACCAAGTCCGCCTGCGCGGACTCAATTCAGCCTGCGGAGGCAGGCTTTGTTTGTGGACGCGCGATTTCCAATCGCCATGTATTTTTGCAAAATTGGGATGCTCCCAGATCGACTCGTATAAGTCGGGGATTCTAAGGGAGCCTTTTAATTACCAATTACGAATTCCTAATTACGAATTAGGTTGAATGCTAAGACATGCCGCCTAATCCTTTACTTTTGCTCCACACCATCACACAACGCTTTCTCCCGCTGTTCTACATTCGGATTATTCCTGAGATAATCCCTCACCCAATCACAAGCATCCCGCATTAACTTATCTAAACGTAAATCATCTAAATTCCACACGATCGCAGTGCTGTCCTCACTAGCGCTAGCTAGCATCTTGCCGTCGTAGCTGAAACTCACGCTATTGACGTTTTCATTATGCCCGATCAGGGTTTGGAGTTCTTTGCCCTCACGGTTCCAGAGTTTGACGATTTTGTCTCGACTGGCAGAGGCAATGGTGTTACCGTCAGGGCTAAACACAACACTGTTAACTCCAGCATCATGGTTGAGGATGTGCAGCAGTTTCCCCTCCTTACTCCAGAGTTTGACGGTTTTGTCAGCACTGGCAGAAGCAATGGTACTACCATCAGGGCTGAACACTACCCTGTTAACCCCAGCATCATGCCTGAGAACTTGTAGCAGTTTCCCCTCTTTGCTCCAGAGTTTAACGGTTTTGTCTCTACTGGCAGACGCGATTGTATTACCATCCGGACTGAACGCTACATCCACAACCCAATTGTCATGCCTGAGAGTATGCAGAAGTTTCCCTTGCTTACTCCAGACTCTAACGGTATTGTCATAACTGGCAGACGCGATGGTATTACCATCAGGACTGAACGCTACGCTGAAAACTACATCATCATGCTGGAGAGTATGCAGCAGTTTCCCGTCCTTACTCCAAAGTTTAACCGTATGGTCAGCGCTAGCCGAAGTAATCGTGCTACTGTCAGGGCTAAAAACGACTTTCAACACCTCCGCATCATGCTTGAGAGTCTGCAATAGTTTCCCTTGAACACTCCAGAGTTTAACGGTAGCGTCATAACTAGCAGAAGCGACTTGGCTGCCGTCAGCGCTGAATGCCATGTCAACCACCCAATTATCATGCTGGAGAGTATGCAGGAGTTTTTTCTGTTTACTCCAGAGTTTAACGGTATTATCAGCACTGACAGAAGCGATTGTACTGCTGTCCGGACTGAATGCTACCCTAAAGACCTCAGCGTTATGCCTGAGAGGATGCAGGAGTAGCCCCTCTTTACTCCACAATCTAACGGTATTGTCATAACTGGCAGTAGCGATGTTGCTGCCATCGAGACTGAACGCTACGTCAACCACCCAATTGTCATGCTTGAAAGTATTCAGGAGTTTCCCCTGCCGGTTCCAAAGTTTGACGGTGTTGTCATAACTGGCAGAAGCAATGGTGCTGCCATCGGGACTGAAGGCTACCCTAAAGACTAGATTGTCATGCCTGAGAGTCTGTAAAAGTTTTCCCTCGTTGCTCCAGAGTTTGACAGTATTATCAGCACTGGCAGAGGCGATTGTACTGCTGTCGGGGCTGAATGTTATGTCCAAGACCGAATTATCATGCTTGAGGGTGTGCAGCAGTTGCCCCTGCTTACTCCAGAGTTTGACGGTTTTGTCCTCACTGGCAGAGGCAATTGTATTGCCGTCGGGGCTAAATACGACTTTGGAAACTACATCGTCATGCTTGAAACGATGTAGGAGTTGCCCCTGGTAATTCCAGAGTTTGACGGTTTTGTCTTTACTAGCAGAGGCAACTGTACTGCCGTTAGGACTGAACGCTATGCTATAGACTACATCGCCATGCTGGAGAGTATGCAGCAGTTGCCCCTCAACACTCCAGAGTTTGACCGTATTATCAGCACTGGCAGAGGCAATTGTACTGCCGTTAGGACTGAACGCTACTCTAAAGACATCAGCATCATGCCTGAGAGTATGTAGGAGTTTCCCTTGTCGGTTCCAGAGTTTGACGGTTTTGTCACCACTAGCAGAGGCAATTGTATTGCCGTCAGGCCTGAACGCTACCGTGTAAACCACATCGTCATGTTGGAGAGTATGCAGGAGTTTCCCCTCCTTACTCCAGAGTTTGACGGTTTTGTCCTTACTAGCAGAAGCAATCAAACTGCCGTCAGGGCTGAACGCTACACCATAGACTACATCATCATGCCCTATCAATCGATTGCGTTCTCTCACTTTATAAACACCTGTCTGCAACGCAGTCGAAACTACATTCTCGGTTACATGTTGTTTTTGAAGTTGCCGTTGTGCCCGAATTGCTACAAGTAGGGCATCAAGCTGTCGATTTGAATCAGAGAGTAATAATGAATTTTGACCTAGAGCTATAGTTTGAGCTATTTTTGCTTGTTTCCACTGATACCAAGCCACCACGCCTATGCCAATAGCAATTACGGCTACAGTACTGACTAAACCAAGCAGTGATCTTAGGATAACAAGCCGTTGCTTTTCTCGTTTGAGCTGAGCTGCGATCGCCTCCCGACTCGCTGTAATATACTCGTTGTGCAAAGGAGTTGCGGCAGGTTGTTTGTTTTGTTGCTGAGCTTCCTGCAACCAGTTTTCTGCGATCGCAAATTCATTCCCCCGCAGCAGTAAATCGTCACTTTTATCGTTGTACACCCATTCCAGCGCACGCTGCGACCATTTAGTGTGATTGTGTACGTGTTCTCGATCGGTATCAAGGGTTCTAACCAACTCGCTAAAGTTGGCATAAAAATCCCCATTATGCCTGTTGAAGTCAATCCACTGAACGCTACCTAAGGCGGGATGTAGGTCTTTCGGTGACACTTGTTTGTGTAAGATTGTCACAAACCGTTTATTCAATTTCCGAGCATATTCCACCTCATCGGCACAATAGGGTGATTTGATGGCTCTGGATGAAATAATAAATAGGAAGTTATCCGAGCTTTCAATGCCTCGGTAAATTTCCTGCTGAAACTCGCTCCCCGATGCGATACTTTCTTGGTCAAACCAAGTCGTTTTTCCCTGGATTTGCAGGGCTTCATTTAGCTTCCGGGCAAAATCGGAATCAGCACGGGAATAGGAGATAAAGACATCTAGAGAGGATTCCGTTGGTTGACGAAGGCTCTCGGTAATAAACTCTTCATGTAAGGGCAAAGGTGGGTGTTCTGTTCGTGGTTTAGCTGCTTTTAACCAAGCTTCTGCGTGCTGGAGATTATAACCCCGCAATAAAATACTTGGGTTCCGATTTTGCGTCAGCCATTTGAGTGCCTTAACTAACAGAATTTTATGCTGTTCGTAATAGTAAGCATCTTGATTCAATACATTTAATAACTTATCTGTACTGACGCGGTATTGTTCTTCATCAGTATGCCCAGTAAAGTCAAGAAATTGTAAGCTACGGAGATGAGTTGAGAGTTTTTCCAAATCAACAGATTCAACCAGTAGAGAGATAATCCGTTTGTTGTAAGCCAAGGCGTGAGATAGTTCATATCGGCAGTACTGAGATTGAATTGAATCAGCGGAAATGAAATAGACAATGTTATCCGCTTGTTCAATCCCTTGATTAATTTCATTCTGGAATTGGGTGCCCGTTCTAATGTCCGTCTTATTCGTCCAAATTGTGAAGCCTTCCCGCATCAGGCTTTTCCCGACTTTCTCTACGATTGCTTTGTCTTTCTCGGAGTGGGAGAGAAACACCTTGGTTAGTAAGTTATTAGCATTTTTGGTACTTTCGCTAATAAACTCACAATGGATGTCAGTGGGTTCGCAAGGGGGTTGCTCATCCTTAAACCTTATTTTTAACCAAGATTCTGCCTGTTGACGTTCTTCTCCAATTAACAGGCAGCTATTTTGTTTTTGATGTCGTTCCCACTCTAAGGCTTTAACTAAAAATTGCGTATGCTGTTCGACATAATCGGCATGAGAGCGGATTAAATTAATCAAGCCAGTAAAAGAGGCTTCAAAATTATCCTGCTCTTCTCGGAAATAGACCCAGTTAATTTTGCCGATCGCTGGGTGCATTTTGTCCCAACAATCACTGGGTTCTACATGCAGTAACGGAATAATACGTTTGTTGAGTTTTACGGCGAGTTGAATTTCTTTGAGGCAATAGGCGGATTTGACCGAGTGCGGCGCAATAATAAAGATGAAGTTATGGGCTTTCTCGATGCCATCGTTTATCTGATTTTGAAAGTCTACGCCAAGGGGAATGTCATGTTGGTCAAACCAGACTTTTAAACCAAGTTCTAGTAATCGAGCATGAAGTTTAGTAGCAAAATCTTTGCTGTCTGCTCGTCCGTAGGAGATGAAAGCATCAAATAAATTTTTCATTGTAGACACATCCCCGAAACCGACAGAAAAAGCATCGGCAGCATCCCAATTTTGCAGGCTCAGCCCTTCAGGGACGCAAGACTTTGCGCCCCCTACCAGGGAGAAATTTGAATAAACGGGATGCACCCCAAAGCGTCTCAACATGGGTTGAGATACTGTTCAGTATAAAAATTTTTACTAGCCAGAGAAAAATTGAGGAAAATACTTGAAGTGTTTTCAGCCTGGAAAAGCACCTAGTCAGGACGAAGCAAACTGAGTAGGAAAATTGAGCGAGCACGCTCTTTGAATCGCTGAAAATGGCAGGAGATGCGATCGCGTCCGCTTCCTCTTACTTCATAAAATAGTCAATCTGTCAATATAGCACGAAGGATTTCTGAGCAACTAGTTCAAGTCTGTTCCAACGGGATAAAACCCTGACTTCGTATTCTTTTCCAGAAATTCAGAGCAGCACTAAGCTACCATGACAGCCAAAGGCAAGGGAAACACTCATGAAAGCAGTTACCACCCGCTTCTGGGTAGCCAGCAGCATTGTCCTCGGCTGTCTCGCAACTATCACCCCTTCAACAGCGCAAATTGCTCCAATTGATCCAGATAATACACTCCCGGTTAATTCTACGGTTACGCAGGGAGGCACGGTTTTTACGATTGACGGGGGTACGGTGCGGGGTACTAACCTGTTCCACAGTTTCCGCGAGTTTTCCATACCGACGGGGGACGAGGCGTTTTTTAATAATGCTGTGCAGATTGAGAATATTCTCACTCGCGTTACGGGTAACTCAGTTTCTAATATTAATGGGTTGATTAGCGCTAATGGGACTGCCAACCTGTTCCTGATTAATCCTAATGGGATTAGTTTTGGTGCCGATGCCACTCTAAATCTCGGTGGCTCGTTTTTCGCGTCTACAGCCAGTGGTTTAGTGTTTGCCGATGGCACGGTTTTTAGTACCAGACCAGATACCTCTACCCCACCTTTGCTAAGTATCAGCGTGCCGCTAGGGTTGCAATACGGGAGCAATCCTGGGAACATTCGGGTACAGGGGGCAACTCTAGAGGTGAAGTCGGGTAAGACTTTAGCGCTAGTGGGCGGCAATGTGCAAGTCAATGGTGGAGCACTTTATACTCCATTCGAACCACCAGGGGGGCGTGTGGAGTTGGGAGGATTGGCAGGAGAGGATACCGTTGGACTAGTTGCCAATGGCAAGTACCTGGGTTTGAGTTTTCCTGATGGAGTGCCACGAGGTAATGTAACCCTCAGCGATGGCGCTGAAGTGAATGTAATAGCAGGCGATGGCGGGAGTATTGGCGTCAATGCCTTTAACCTGACGATGACTCAAGGAAGTCAATTGCTGGCAGGGATAGGGTCAAATAGTGGTGCTGTGGACGTCAAAGCGGGAAATATTGATATTAATGCTACAGGGGTGATCAACCTGACTGATCAGAGCCTTATCTCCAATGATGTAGAAGATGGGGCCCTAGGCAACGGGGGCAACATCAATATCACCACTGAATCGCTTAGAGTAACCAATGGTGCTCAATTGAGTGCCCGTACCTTTGGACAGGGAAATGCAGGTAATGTGACTTTGAATGCCCGCGATACAGTTTCCTTTGATAGGAGTTATGCAGACAGCACAGTGGCAGCAACAGGCGTGGGCAATGGGGGCAATATCAACATCACCACTGGTTCACTGTCCTTGACCAATGGCGCTCGACTCAATGTTGGCACTAGTAACCAAGGAAATGGGGGAACAGTGAATATCACAGCCCGCGATACGGTTTCCTTGGATGGAGTCAATGGATTGCCCAGTTCGGTACTGGGCAACGTGGAAATAAATGCCATCGGCAACGCAGGCAACATCACTATCACCACTGGGTCACTCTTCGTAACCAATGGCGCTTTAATAGAATCCCGCACTCGTGGGCAGGGAAATGCAGGTAATGTGACTTTAAATGCCCGCGATACAGTTTCTTTTGATGGGGTGGGGGGCTTTGGCTCCAGTGGTGTATATAGCAGCTTAGAATCAACAGGTGTGGGCAGTGGAGGCGATATTAAAATCACCACCGGAGCGCTTTCTGTGACCAATGGTGGTCAACTAAATGCCAGTACCAGCGGACAGGGCAACGGGGGCAACATCAACATCACAACTGCTCAGTTGCGCGTTTCAGATGGGTCTCGGGTGAATGTTAGCACGTCTGGCACAGGCAACGGAGGGAATTTGACCGTTAATGCCTCCCAATCTGTGCAACTGATTGGCACTTCTCCCAAGGGATTTTCAAGCTCTTTGTTTACTCTATCAAGTGGCAAGGGAAACGCCGGAGAGTTGACGATTAACACAGGCACCTTGCTGGTGCGGGATGGGGCACAGATTGTTGCTGGCACTTTTCGCTCAGGGAATGGGGGGAATGTGACGATCAATGCCTCTCAAGACGTGCAACTGCTTGGCACCTCTGCCATTGGGCTACCCAGTCGCTTGAGAGTTTCAGCTGAAGAAGGCTCCAGCGGCAATGCGGGAAACTTGACGATTAACACAGGTACTTTGCTGCTGCGAGATGCGGCACAGGTGGGTACTGGCACTTTTGGCTCAGGTAATGGGGGGAAGTTGACGGTCAATGCCTCTCAAGACGTGCAACTCATTGGCTCGTCCTCCCCTGTCAATGGCTTGTTTATTATTGGCACCGGCTTGTTTGCTTCAACTCAAGCAGGCTCCACTGGCAACGGAGGAGACTTGACGATTAACACGAGCAACTTGCTGGTGCGGGGTGGGGCACAGATAACTACTGGCACCTATGGTACGGGCAACGGGGGAAAGTTGACGGTCAATGCCTCTCAAGAGGTGCAACTCATTGGCACCACAACCGATGGTCAATTTGCTGGCAGCTTGCTAGCTACAGCTGACGAAGGCTCCAGTGGGAAGGCAGGAGACTTGACCATCAATACGGGCACTTTGTTGGTGCGAGATGGGGCCGGGGTGGGTGTTAGTACTTTAGGCTCAGGCAAGGGGGGGAATTTGACTGTCAAAGCTTCTGATTCGGTACAATTAAGCGGCGCAGGTGGTTTATTTGCTAGATCCACCTCTGGCAGCACTGCTGGGAACGTGACGGTTGAAACCAGGCAAATGTCTGTTCAAGATGGTGCACAAGTAACCGTGAGCAGTCCTCAAGGGCAGGCAGGCAACCTAAACATCACCGCAAATTCCCTCTCCCTCAATCGAGGAAAACTGACGGCTGAAACAGGAGCAAGCGGCGCAGAAGGGGCAAATATCAACCTATCCGGCTTAGAGTTAGTGTTGATGCAAAACGAAAGCCTGATTTCTGCCCAAGCTTTCAACCAAGCCAATGGCGGCAATATCAGCATTGACACGAAACTCCTTGTAGCGCTGCCTGCCGTTGGGTCAAACGGTAGTGATATCATTGCCAGCGCCGGACGAGGCAACGGCGGCAAAATTACCATCAACGCCGACGGTATCTTGGGAATTAGGGAGCGAAAAGCCATTCCCGGCAACAGAACCAATGATATCGATGCCAGTTCTGAATTTGGAACACCAGGCACGGTAGCACTCAACACCTCGTTTGACCCCAGCCGAGGACTGAGCCAATTACCAGAAGAACCCGTTGACCCCACCCGGCAAATATCCCAGCAATGTGCAGCCAGGGGAGAAGACAAGAATAAATTTACAATCACCGGACGGGGTGGCCTACCACAAAGTCCAACGGAGTTAATCTCCCCTGACATGATACTGGACGACTTTGGCACTCCCGTGGTGAGTAACCCTCCTACGGGTGAATCCATTAAGCCATCGCCTACCAGTCCATCACCACAACTGGTAGAAGCGCAAGGATGGGTAGTGGATGACAACGGTGTCGTAACTCTAGTTGCTGCGGCACCTACGGTCACCCCCCACTCTCCGGTGCTAGTTCCCCCCTCTTGCCAGATAAGAGGAACAACAGGAAAAGTAGATGAGGGTGTCGGGAGTTCTGAACAATTAGTGCCAGTGCGATATCGCTAACGCGCTCGCTTCGCTTAACGCGCTCTTTGAATCGCTGAAAATGGCAGGAGATGCGATCGCGTCCGCTTCCTCTTTCATAAAATAGTCAATTTGTCAATATAGCACGAAGGATTTCTGAGCAACTAGTTCAAGTCTGTGCCAACGGGATAAAACCCTGACTTCGTATTCTTTTCCAGAAATTCATAGCAGCGCTAAGCTACCATTACAGCCAAAGGCAAGGGAAACACTCATGAAAGCAGTTACCACCCGCCTCTGGATTGTCAGCAGCATTGTCCTCGGCTGTCTCGCAACTATAAGCCCTTCAACAGCGCAAATTGTTCCAGATAATACCCTGCCGATGAATTCCACAGTCACGCCAGGATGCACGGTTTGTACGATTGACGGGGGAACGGTGCGGGGTGTCAACTTATTCCACAGCTTCAGCGAGTTTGGAGTGCCTACTGGTGGCGAGGCGTTTTTCAATAATGGTTCGCGGATTGAGAATATTTTTACTCGCGTTACAACTAACTCAGTTTCTAATATTGATGGACTGCTTCGTACTAATGGCACCGCAAATCTATTTTTGCTCAATCCGAATGGGATTATTTTTGGTCCGAATGCGCGGTTAGATATTGGGGGTTCGTTTGCTGCAAGTACGGCAAATAGTTTCAAGTTCCCCGATGGCAGCGAGTTCAGTGCAATCAATCCTACTACACCACCATTACTGGCAATTAATATAACTCCAGGGATGCAATGGGGAACCTCTGCGCCAGGGGCAACTATTACCAATAGAGGAAATTTAGCACCAAAGCAAGACCTAACCTTAGTAGCTGACAAGCTGAATTTGCAGGGACAGCTACAGGCTGGGGGAGATTTGACCCTCTTGGCACAGGATACGGTGCAGGTGCGTGAAGAGGTGACGACTCCGTTTGTTGCTGTTTCGGGTGGGAATCTCACAATTGAGGGAAAAAACGGTATTGATATCCTGGCACTTTCTCCCCTTTCTCCAGGGGGGTTTGCCTTTCAAAGCGGCGGTAATCTAAGTTTAATCAGTGATGGGGTTATATCTGGAGATGCTCGTTTTAGTAGTGGGGGCGGCTTTTCGATTCAAAGTGTATCGGGGGGACTGGCAAATTTTGTCAGTTATTATGACCCGATTATCAGTGCGTTGGGTGATGTAGATGTAGCGGCTAACTATACAGGGACATCACTTTACGTGGAAGCAACGGGTAATATTCGCTTTCAGGGTGATATCAATATTACTGGGCCGGATACGAGCGGGTTGCCACTAGGGCCGGATACGGCAACACTTAGTACAACTTCGGCGTTAATTATGCGATCGGGACAGAGTACTCTGGCTTATGGGGGAGCCAATTCAGGAAATGTACCTGCCTCTGGCAGTGGAAATGTACCTGCTGGAATTACGCTGGGTGGAAATGTTATCGTACAGCCGTTTAATGGGACTGGGGGGATAGTTAAGCTATCAGCAGCATCGGGAAATGTGAGTACCCGATTAATTAGCACGAATGGACGACAAGAACCTCTCCCTCCTTCGAGCTTTCCTAATTACAGTGATATCAAAGGCGGTGCAATCAGCATTTTCGCCGCAGGGGGCAGCATTTCCACAGGCAATCTTTACTCTTTCTCGTACTCCAAATCTAACAATGTGGAGCGGGGAGGAGATATTAGCCTTATTGCCGCAGGAGGTGGTATTACTACAGGGAATTTGATTTCTTTCTCGTTCTCTGAGTTAGGCAATGTGGGTCAGGGGGGCGCAATTCAGCTGCAAGCGGCGTCTGGCAACATTGCCACTGGCGATTTGCACTCTTGGTCGCAGTCTGAGTATGGCAATGCGAGTGCGGGAGGCACGATTCAGCTTCAAGCTGCATCTGGCAGCATTTCTACGGGCGATGTAAGAGCTGCCTCGTTTTCTGCTTCTGGTGTTGCGGGTGAGGGGGGCGCGATTCAGCTTCAAGCTGGCTTTGGCTCTATTTCCACACGTAAATTGGACTCTCGATCGCAATCTATGCAGACTACAACGGGAAATGGGGGCGCTATTACTTTGAGCGCAGGGGGGGGCAGCATTTCTACGGGTGAGTTGAACTCTATCTCTTTCTCCAATTCTTTTGGCAGTACGGGAAATGGAGGTGCGATTACTTTGAGCGCAGGGGGGGGCGGCATTGCCACTGGCGATTTGTACTCTCACTCGAAATCTGTTGAGAATACAGCCGGAAATGGAGGCGCGATTAGTTTGAGCGCGACGGGAGGCAGCATTTCCACTGGCAAGTTGGACTCTCACTCGGAAGCGGATAATAATGGTGGCGCAGCCGGAAATGGGGGCACGATTCGCCTTCGTGCCACGGGCGACATCAATATTACAGACGATTTGGACTCTCGCTCGTTCTCTGGTAATGGCAACGCGAAAAATGGGGGCGCGATTCACCTGAGTGCCACAGGGAACATCAATATCACAGGCAAGCTGGACTCTCATTCCTTCTCTGGCAATGGCAGCACGGCAAATGGAGGCAAAATTCACCTTCATGCGACGCAGGGCAACATTTCCACTGGCAATTTGAGTTCTTACTCCTGGTCTATTTCTGGTAGTGCTGCTGATGGGGGCGAGATTAGCCTCTTGGCTCCTGGAGGTAGCCTTACCACAGGCAATTTGAGTTCTTTTTCGTTCTCTATTTCTGATAATCCTGATGCTGGTAAGGGGGGCGCGATTAGCCTTAGTGCCACCAACACCATCAAGACTGATTCAATTAACTCGATAGGGATGTTGGGTTCAGGCAATATTACTATCGAAAGTCATGCGCCTTTCACGTTAGACAAAAGTATCATCAATAGCGATACCTATGGCCCTGGTAACGCAGGAAATATTCAGATTACTGCTCCCTCCATTTTCATTACAGGAGGCGCACAAATATCCGCCTCCATCCAAGAGAACAGTGGCGGACGAGGTGGAGATATAACTCTGAAAGCGTCTGAGCGTGTAGAAATAAGTGGAGCAACAACCAACCCTCCCGAGGGGCTTTTTCCTTCCCAGTTCCAGAATGTTGTGGCCCTAATCCTACCTGATACTAACCTAAGCGGTTTTATTCGCAATGGGAATCCTAAATATCTTCCCCTCGATCCAAAGGGTGGGTTTAAAGTACCTCCAGGAGCCCTATTTCCTAGCGGCTTGTTTACTCAGACAAGCATAGACTCCACTGGCAGCGCGGGCAATATCAGGATTGAAACAGGGCAACTGAGTATTAATGACAGAGCAGCCATTGCCACCACCACATTTGGTAAGAATGGCAGAGCAGGCGACATCACAGTTCAAGCTAGGGACTCTATCTCGCTTGCCAACGGCTCAATCTTGAGCGGTGTGGCAGGAGGAGCGAGTGGCAATAGTGGCGATATTGAGCTTCAAACTCGTTCCCTTTCGGTAACGGCAGGAGGAATTGTACAAACCCAGAGTCTGGGACAGGGCAAGGCTGGAGACATTCGGGTAACGGCGACTGATGCAGTCACACTCAATGGCGTCAACACTAGTACTAATATTGCCAGTGGCTTGCGTTCAGGTAGTGGTGACAATACTCCGTTAGGTACAACAAACAACAATATTGGCCAGGGTGGCGACATCAGCGTTACAACAGGCAACTTGAGCGTAACGGATGGAGCTGTTCTCGATGCCCGAACCTGGACTAACTCCAATGGAGGTAATGTTACTGTCAATGCCGATACCTTGACAGTAAAGGATAATGCACAAGTTACGGTCAGCAGTGAAGGAGCGGGGCATGCAGGGAAAATATTCGTGGAAGCTGGCACTATCCGTCTCGACAACCAAGGACGAATCAGCGCTGACACCACGGGTGGTGGGGGGAATATCGAACTGCGATCGCACGACTTGATACTGCGTAATCACAGTAACATAAGCACCAACGCCAAAGGACGTGATATTCCTGGTGGAAACATCACAATCAACACCGACAACCTAGCCGCCATCCCAAAAGAAGATAGCGATATTACTGCCAATTCTGAGGACTTTCGTGGCGGGAACATCACCATCAATGCTCAGGGTATCTTTGGCATCCAGTTCCGCGTATTGCGCACGCCATTAAGTGACATTACTGCTTCTGGGAAAGATACTGCGTTGAATGGCATCGTAGACATCAACACACTAGCGGTTAACCCCAGTCAGGGGCTAGTAGCATTGCCCACGACTCCGGTGGATGCTTCCCGTCAAATTTCTCAAGAGTGTTCAGCCGTAAATCGGGAGAACAAATTCACCGTTACCGGACGGGGTGGGTTGCCGCAAAGCCCAACGGAGGTAATCTCCCCGGACATGGTACAGGACGACTTTGGTACTCCGGTGACGAGTAACCCCCCTACCCGTGAATCCATTAAGCCTTCGCCTACCCGTTCGCCACAACAACTGGTAGAAGCCCAAGGCTGGGTGGTGGATGACAACGGCGTAGTTAGTCTGGTTGCTTCTGCACCTACTGCCACTCCCTACTCTGGGGCGCTAATTCCCCCCTCTTGTCGTACAGGAAGAACTGAGGACTTGCACTCTTCTGAATAGTTAGCCAAACCTGCTAGGAAAAGCTGGTAGTTTTGCTCACAGCGAGTTTTGTTTGTAGACATGCGATTTCCAATCACCTGGTATTTTTATTTTTGCTCTCATTGGGATGCTCCCGAACAAAAGTAAGAACAAGCCAGTAATTCTCAGTCATTAACTCAGTCAGCAGTCGAGTTTAATGAATTTGTAGAATTAAGGAGCTGTACAACGATACCAATCTTGGGCTGTCCCGATACTATCTTAAATCAGAGGTTAGTTTGTGACACCATCTAAACTGCTCAGCATTTTAGGTTCAACTATAGCGCTCGTAGTTTCAACATCTGATATCGGGCTTTTTTTACATAACAATTTACTGGCTGCTGTAGCCCAAAAGAATTATTTGGATATAAATAAAAGCGCATATGTTGTATAGTTCAAGCTGCTTATTGATAAAGCTCATGCAGTTGATTGATACAGCTCTGGCTATAGCCAAAGGCAGAAGGCAGAAGGTCTATTACTAGTAAATGGTCTTTCAGTGTATTAGCTCCAGTCACTACCACAGGTTATTGAGGAAGCTCAGGGAGCAATTGCTATTCCAGTATTTTCGGATAGGCTTTTTGTCTTTCTGTTTCTATAAGATTCAATCAGGGTGAAAATATGAGACGATTAGTTCCCTTGCTCGTTGCCTTACCACTGTTTGGCGCTGTTAGTTTGTCAGTCCCTATTACCGATGTCGGATTAAATGTTCTGCCAGCATCTGCACAAACAACATCATTTTCCTTAAAGTTCTTATATGCCTTTGGTAGCAAGGGCACCGGAAATGGGCAGTTCGCCACTCCCTATGGCGTAACAGTAGGCCGATCTGGGAAGATCTATGTAGCCGATTCTGGCAACAACCGCATTCAGATTTTCGATCGCACAGGCAAGTTTGTGTCTAGTTTTGGCAGCCAGGGCAGTAACGACGGGCAGTTCAATCGGCCGACTAGCGTAGCAGTAGCCCGATCTGGGAAGATCTACGTAGCCGATTTTGGCAACAACTGCGTTCAGATTTTCGATCACACAGGCAAGTTTCTGTCTAGCTTTGACGGGCAGTTCTATTATCCAGTAGGGGTAGCAGTAGCCCCGTCTGGGAATGTCTATGTCGTTGATGAAGGTAACTCCCGCATCCAGATTTTCGATAGCAGTGGTAGGTTTCTGAAAAGTTTTGGCGAAAGAGGTTCTGGTGACGGGCAATTCATCGATCCGCGTGGTATAGCAATAGCCCCATCTGGGAATGTCTATGTCGTTGAGGTAGTTGTTCCTGATGGAGGCGAATCGCGAATTCAAATATTTGATAGCAGCGGTAGGTTTCTGTCTAAATTTGCCAGTGATCAGGGGAGTGGGGTTGGCATAGCCCCCGCTCCCAAAGGCATAGCAGTAGCCCCATCTGGGAATGTCTATGTGACTGATTTTGGCGACGAAGGTCTTCAGGTATTCGATAGCAGTGGTAAGTTTCTGTCTAGTTTTGGCAGCTCTGGCAGAGACGACGGGAGACTTCGGAGCCCGCGTGGCGTAGCAGTAGCCCCGTCTGGGAATATCTATGTAGTTGAGAGGAACAATTCCCGCATCCAGGTGTTAGCTCCAGTCGTTACTACAGTGTTTTCTGATTCGCAGTAATAAGCTAAATCACATCCGAATTGCAAATCTTAGAAATAGGCAAAAGGTTAAAGGGTAAAGGGGGAACATCCCTTGCATTGCACAAATCAGTTTTGAGAAGAGACTCTTGAAGACAAGGGGGTTAAGGGGGATAGTAATGACAAAGAAAAATATATTTGCTTGCAATGGAATGCTTCCAGCAAAGGTGGCTCTAATTCTCTTTTACCTTTCCCCCTTCCCCTTTACTTTTCCCCCTTCCCTTGTCCTTGACGCAGATAATAAAGCAACGCCGCCACCTCAGGCGGAACAGCTGTAAAACAAATGCAAAAATGATCCTGATTATGAGTTGATTTTTCTACCACTTTGGCGTATATATCCCCCAGTCCCCTAGCCTTTTCTGTTCCCGTTAATAGATTGAGCTTCAGATTGCTCAACAATTCCAAGGGATATTCTGAACACAACTCGGCGCTGTTGGGTGATAACTTAACCAACGTTCCTTGGAATACATTCTCGCCAAGATGCTTTCCTTCCAAAACGGCATATTGCACAGGAATTTCGTGGCTCAGGGCAACCAGCGTCTTTTCTTCTTCGGGCACAAACAGATTGAACTGGCCCCCAATGCCACCAATCTGGTAAACAGTTATAGGTTCTTGGAATCCTTTGGGTTGTATTTGTAACTTATCATCCACTCTGACAATGGAACCTGTATCTGTAAGGGTATCTTTAGAAACCAAAATCTGACCCCCCACGGTAAAGGATTCAATTCGAGCAGCCAAGTTAACAGGACTTCCCATCACCGTATACTTAGCACGCTTTTGCGACCCAATGTTCCCCACCAACACTTCACCTGTATTAATGCCAATGCCCATTGCCAATGGTGGCTGGTTCAATTGTTGGTTGTGTTGATTAACTCTATCCATTGCCAATTGCATCGCTATGGCACAAGCGATCGCACGCGCCGAGTCGTCTTCTCTGGCTATCGGTGCACCAAACATTACCAGAATGCCGTCGCCCATAATCTCATTAATCGTGCCGTGATACCGGCTAATCACTTCCGTCATCACTTCTAAGTAGAAGTTGATAAGCTCCATAGCTATTTCTGGCAATACTCGCTCGGATAAGGCGGAAAACCCCCTTAAATCGGACATTAGAATTGTGACTTTGCGTTTTTCACCACCGAGTTCTAATCCTTGAGGTGTCTCCAGCAAATTGGCAACCACTTCATCTGTAAGATAGCGACCAAACGTCTGGCGCATCCCCGTTGCCAAATAGGCGACATAACTGGAAATTGCGATCGCAGACCCGAACAAAGCCAGAACTGGTGGTACAACAGGAATCCACCACCCCTGAAGAAACGCCAGGTAACAGCCATAAACCAAGCTGCCTCCTGCTAAGAAAATACTGAAAATCTTAAACCGCGATCGCTGGTTAACACCACCCCGATATCGCTGTATCCAGCTCAACGTCGCACCAACGACTGCCCAGGTAAAAATCCACAGCCACTCTAACGGTTCAGACCAAACTTTAATCAGAGGGCGACCATCTAAGGCTGCACTCAAAATCTGGCTGGCTAAATCACCATGAACTGCAACCCCAGCCGATCTAGTAGCCGCTTGACCCACCCGTCCACTAGTGTAAGGTGTGTAAAAGTAGTCACCTACACTCTCGGCTGTTGGCCCAATCAAGACAATACGTCCGCGCACCAAATCGGTTGGCATCCGCCCTTCCAAGACATCGGTCATTGAGATGGTACCCAAACCCTGTCGCAGATTGCGAAAGTTGGATATTATCTGGTATCCGCCTGCATCTGCCAAGGAATAGCCCCCATCATTGGCATTGAACGGAGTAAATATCGCTTTGCCAAGCTTATACTTCTGTTTGGTCGCGTCAACCACTTCGAGTTTAATGCCTTTAGCATTCAGATAAGTCAAGGCTAACGCGGTGGCAAAACTTGATATCGTGTTTCCCGACCTATCCTTGAGAGTCAGTAGACTACGACGAATCTTGCCATCGGTATCCACCACAAAATCATTAGCCCCAACTTGACCTAATTTGCTCAATGTTGGAGGTGGATTAACGGCTAAACCAGACGAATTTCCCACGACCTTCTGAATGCCAATGAGATTCGGGGTTGATTCAAAAACCTTAACCAACTCCTGATAACCGGGTTCTACAGGCAAATCGCGATAAAGGTCAAGACCAATGGCTCTCGGCTGTTGTTGCTTGAGTGTTTCCAGTAATTTTGCCAGCGTTGCATCCGACATAGGCCACTGCCCTGCCTTTTGCACATCTGCCTCATTAATCCCAACAATCACAATACGGGAGTCAACGGGTTCTTTTGGACGCAGGCGAAAAAATTCATCCAGCGCTGTCAATTCGATGCCTTGCAACCATCCAGCACAACGCAGTCCAATTAGTAATCCTGTTACGCTGGGAGCGACAATCACTATACCACGCCATTGCCACAAAAGTTGTCTCAACTTTTTCCACATAAAGTGAATTGACTCCTTTGAGACGACAGACTACTTTAATCGTCATCTTATTGTCTCAATCCCTACTCTGGACAGTAATTACCAAGTTTGAATTTAGATTTTAGATTCCTATTGAAAAACTTAAATTCGTTAATGATTTTTATACTGTTACTCTCACTGAGTAACTCCTGCAGCTGTACCCATTACCTGAGTCTCTTTGCCGTGTAATTACTGAAAGGAATCGCTCTTCCATCCGTCAATTCCGCAATATCCACATTGTTCTCACATCTCTCCAGAGGAATACTGAGAGACAAAACACCCTAGTATTTCAATTGTGAAGCTTTTATGCTTCACTCCCGCATCCGTATGAAATTTGTCACAGATTCTATAGCTTTCTTAGATGGCAAGTACCCGCGAAGCCGAAGAGCAGCTCTCTTTCTCCTGTTTCTACTTTTTGGATGCCTACTGGCCTACAGCCTCCATATACCACTAAAATCAGAATTAATCAAACCTCTACCGCAAGACCCTGCTGTACAAGTTTATTTCAACCACAACCAAGCCTCCAAATACGAAGACCCTTACCGACACTTTATGCGTAAAGGAGACAATTTGGAGAAGCAGATTATCGATGCCATCAATCAGGCACAATCCACTGTAGATGTAGCAGTAATGGAATTCAGGCTTCCCCAAGTGGCTCAAGCACTAATTTCTAAACATAAAGCTGGCGTTAAAGTCAGATTGCTAATTGATAACAAGTACAACAAAACCTTAGCTGAATATAAGCCAGAAGAAATTGCTCGAATGAATCGGCATGATAAATTGGCCTTTGCAGAGTTGAAGCGATACCCTAGTGATGCTTTAGCCCTGCTGCGTAAAAGTGGCATCCTTGTAAAAGACGATACATCAGGAGGAGCCACAAAAGGCAGTGGATTAATGCACCACAAGTTTATCGTCGTGGATGGGAAAACAACCATCATATCCAGTGGAAATTTCACGACATCGGATATGCATGGAGATTTTAACAGCATTGAAAGTCGGGGTAATCCTAATAATATAGTGGTAGTTCCTTTCAATCTTGAATTAAGTCAAGTTTTTACAGATGAATTTAATGCTATGTGGCAGGGATTGTTCAAATCTCATAAACCCCACAGACCTCCCGTCAAAATTCTAGTTGGGCAGGGCACGATTACCATCAAATTCTCACCTGACAGTAAAAAGCAAGACGCTAAAATAACTAGTAACGGCATGATTGCTAACTTGGTTGAGCAAGCGTCATCAAGTGTGCATATTGCTGTGTTTGTCTATTCAGACCAGCAGATTAGCGACACTCTGGGTAAGCGCCATGAACAAGGAATACAAGACATCAAAGTGTTAATCGATCAGGATTTTTACGGCAAGTCTTATTCCAAAGCTTATGATGCAATGGGCCTATGTCCTAGGCCGGGTAAGAGGAAGAGCAAAATTCTTGTAAAGCCTTGGCAGCAGCCGATAACTACAGTCGGATACCCGATCGCTCCAGCAGGCGATCGCGGAGTACACAGTAAAATGGCAATCTTAGATGAGAGACTGAGCATCGCTGGTAGCCACAACTGGTCAAATTCTGCGAACTATTTAAATGATGAAACATTAATTGCGATCGACAATCCCACTGTTGCCGCACACTATGAACGAGAATTTAGTCGTCTCTATGGAACTGCAATGGTAGGAGTGAAAACTTTACCTCATGCCCAGACGTGCAGCAGCAATATCTTGGTTAATCTGGCACAACCCGCTAGTCTAACAGAATTAGAGTCCATCCCTTCCGATAATTGAACTACAGATTTGTTCGAGAACGAAAATCCTAGGACTGACGCACAGCCTCTATTAGTAGGGTGTGCGGGAGTAACATAACGCACCATTACCGCTTTAGATGGTCAGGACTTACGCATTCGCCCCCCATGCCCCCCCAAGCTTGGGGGGGCATGGGGTCCCCTTTGGGGATTAGGGGCAGGGGGGAACGGGGGGGCAAAATGATGGTGTTTGCGTAAGTCCTGATGGTGTAGCTGCGTCACTCCTGAATCCTTCTCTCCCTCCTGTTTCTTGGAGGTGCAGATAAAGAATAGCTTTAGTATCTCACTGAGCTTTTAGGCCGTTAAAGTCACCCGGATAATTGCATCGTTGTAGTCCCCGTCACCACCACCCGGCAAATCCTCAAAACCAAAGGTGTTGTCTCCTAGTAAGCGGAGGTGGTCAACACCATCAGTATTCGCCCCTAAAAAGGGAAAGTAAACGGCTGGGTTATTACTAGGATTTCCATCTAAAAGTTCTTCAGGTCTTCCATTGGCAATCAAAAACGGCGCATAGAGAAACCCCCCTTGTAGCTGTGCCGTAAACGTTGCTATGGATTGGTTGGCAACAGTTAGGTCTAAACTTGCCACACGTTGTTGGATAGCCGCTTCGACATATCCCCCCTCACCAGGGCGAAGATCGACCGTACCATTCCCATCCGTATCAATTCCACCATTCCCATCCGCAACTCGATAAAAACCACAGAAATTGTCAAATGCAGCATCGCGATTGACGATAAATTGAGCTTGCAATCCTCCTGCCTGATTGCGTAAATCGAGCAATTCCCGTTGTGATTCGCCTTGCAGTGAGGCGCCCAAGCTTGGGGATTGAGTGGTTGGTTGGATAGTCATCACGAGGTCGTTGAAATCTTGGTCACCCCCACCCAATTCTTCTTCCCAGTTCTGGACAATGACCCCATTGCCTTGGTTTGACACTCGCAGATGGTCAAACCCATCCGTATTGCCTGAAGCGAGGGAAAAGAATACATTTGGAGTAGCCTGTCCCGCCGCTAAGTTAGCCAGTACCGTATCTGTGGTGCTGTTTTGTACGAAGTAAAACGATAGGCGTTCATTGGGATTAAAGCTTAATACACGAGTTTGGTTAGTGACTCCAAATCCATCTGGGGGAGTTGGGAGTTCTGAGAAAATCACCCTTCCTCGACTGAGGGCAGCTTGTAAATACCCGGCTGAGCCTGGAGTAATGCTGTCAACCGTGCCTTGGTCATCATCCACGACAAAGGCCCCAACTTCATTCACCAAGGCGGAGTCATTTTCACTGAGGCTAAACAAGAGTTGGGTTTGTCCAGCATTGCCCGCGATGCTCAGAATATCGTTTGAATTTTGAATCGGAGTGGCTGGTTGGCCTGGATTGACTGGATTTGGATTAATTTGGCCTGAATTGACCGTTACACTCAGATTAGCTACTGTTGATGCAGTGCTGCTGTTAGAGCTTTCAGTGGATGTGGTGGTAACGGTCAAATTGAAGTTGTTGTCCGTTGAGGATGTAATAGTCAGTCCAGCCAGTTGCGCTGAACTCATCTGCCAGATGCCGTTGCCAAGATTTGTGCCTGCACTTAGGGACGCGCTATTGGGTACGCCTGCAATCTGCACCGAAAGGCTCTCTGAGCCATCGGTATCACCGAGTGCTGTGTTGATGCTCAGGGGAATGGCGGTGTTGGGACTGCCTGACGCTGGGTTCACCGTAAGGGTTGGCGCATCGGCTACAGCATTGACAGCGATCGCAACAGTTGCCAAGTTATTGGAGTTAGCTGTATTGTCCTTAGTCCGGTAAGTGAAACTGTCGATACCGCTAAAGTTAGCCGCAGGTGTGTAAGTGAATGTACCGTCCGCATTAAAGGTCAGGGTACCATGAGCTGGCCCCGTTTCCAGAACGGCAGTTAAGGGGTCTTTGTCGGCATCGGTATCGTTGACTAGGACACCCGTAGTCGTGATGTTGAGGGAAACATCTTCGTCGGTAGTGTAGTTGTCAGAGTTGGCAACAGGCAAGGCATTGGCAGAAATTGCCCCAAGCGTAAAAGTGGCGTTTCCCTGGTCAGTGTTGTCACCGAAGAATAGAAAGTTTGGCGATATGTAGGGATTAAAGGGTAAAGGGGGGTTACTCGCTGCCGGATTGAAGTTGTAATTGCGTAGCGAGCCAGTTAAGGTTTGCGTGCCGTTAGAAAGCGTGTAGCTGTTACCCAGTATCGTCAATACATAGGTGGTCGCTGCGTTGATGTTAGTGGTGATAAATTCAGTTTCGATGAAATCAGCGCTCTGAGCAAAGATGCGATCATTAGCTCCTTGTTCCTTGAACCCAAGTTCAATTCCCGCGCCGTCGCTGCTGATAGCAGTGATATTGAAACCAGCCCGATTGGGATTACTGGTTTCAGCAGTAACTGCGACATTAAAAGACAAGCTAAAACCAGTAGAGCGCTCAAGTCTGGGGAATGCTGGGTTGAGTAGGGTAAAGGTTGATAGGACGGAGAGTGGGTCGTAGTTGGTATAGCCAGCATACCCAGTATTTCCAGCTCCCAAGTTGGTATTTAGGGTAGGCGTTCCAGCACTATTGGATTGGGGGAAGAGGGGGAGTTGTTCATAAGCCAGCTGTCGGACACCTGGTGTCCCCAGTCCACTAGCTCCAGGATTAGCGCTGGTAAAGCCTGTTAAGCCATCGTAGAGAGGGGTTCCCATAATAAAGTTTTAAAGAATAACTATAACTTGGCTGAAATGTTTTAAAAATATCACTATATTTGCTGTTCACCTAGCCGTTCGGCCTGCCGCTCATTTATACGGTGAGGGGAGGGTTTGCAAATTTGAGAAGTCCACAGCCAGCCTACAGCTATTCAGAGGCAACCAGTAGTCAGCAAGACGCAGCCCAGACCGGAATTGTCCACCTCAGATTGATCGATGGGGTCTTTATTTTGATCTTTGTTTGAATTTGAATTGTAGTGACTCGCTACACTGAAGGAAGTTGCCCTGCTCGGACGCCCGTGCTTTGAACAATGACTAAACAACCCTCCCGCATCTGTATCCTTGGTGGCGGCTTTGGAGGTCTCTATACGGCCCTGCGCTTGAGCCAGTTGCCTTGGGAAAAGTTTCAACAGCCGGAAATAATCCTAGTCGATCAAAATGACCGCTTCTTATTTTCGCCACTGTTGTATGAACTGCTTACAGGCGAACTTCAAACCTGGGAAATTGCCCCACCGTTTGAAGAACTGTTGGTCAACACAGGAGTGCGCTTCACTCAGGCGACAGTGGCAGGCATTAATGTGGATGAACGGCGGGTACATCTACAAGATGGCCCAGAATTTGCGTATGACCGCTTAGTGTTGGCGCTGGGTGGAGAGACTCCCCTTGATATGACACCCGGAGTTGCGGAGTATGCCATCCCGTTCCGCACCATCGCAGATGCCTATCGCCTAGAAGAACGATTGAGGATTTTGGAAGAGTCCCAAGCGGATAAAATTCGAGTAGCAGTTGTTGGGGCGGGTTACTCTGGGGTGGAGTTAGCGTGCAAACTGGCCGAACGGCTTGGCGATCGCGGACGGCTACGGTTGATTGAACTGAGTGATATGATTCTCAGAACATCACCTGAGTTTAATCGAGAAGCGGCTCAGAAGGCTTTAGACGCGCACAACGTCTGGATTGATTTGGAAACCTCGGTAGAGTCGATTGGGCCGGATACAATTTCCCTGTTTTATAAGGGACAATCCGATACGATTCCGGTTGATATCGTGTTGTGGACAGTCGGGACGAAAGTTGCTCCCGTTGTGCGATCGCTTCCCCTCAAGCATAATAAGCGGGGTCAGCTACTGACGACACCCACACTCCAAGTGGTTGACCATCCAGAAATTTTCGCCTTGGGTGACCTTGCCGATTGCCACGATGCCGAAGGCCAACAAGTCCCCAATACCGCTCAATCGGCCTTCCAGCAAGCTGATTATGCGGCTTGGAATATCTGGGCTTCCTTCACTGGACGCCCTCTGCTACCTTTCCGCTATCAGTACCTAGGGGAAATGATGACCTTGGGAACCGACAATGCTACTTTCACAGGTCTGGGATTTAAGCTAGATGGATCGTTTGCTTACCTGACTCGGCGTTTGGCCTATCTCTATCGTTTACCCACCTTAGACCACAAGCTAAAAGTGGGCTTGAACTGGATGGCACAACCTTTACTGGATTTGCTGTCGGGGAACTGATATGTGTTAGTTGTCCTAACGTTTAAGGTCGAAGGTTGGAAGGTTGAAAGTTGGAAGGTTGAAGGTTGGAAGGTTGAAGGTTGGAACGTTGAAGAAAATAACTTGTAACTGACTAACTAGCCAAACTGCTAACCTGCAACCTGCAACCTGCTAACCTACAACTTGCAACCCTTCATTAACTCATGACCCTAAAACAACCCAAAGTTATTTTTCTTGATGCCGTCGGTACCCTATTTGGTGTCCGAGGTAGTGTGGGCGAGGTGTATGGTGCGATCGCTCAGGAGTTTGGGGTTAATGTACCACCTGACCGATTAAACAAAGCCTTTTTCCACGCCTTCGCCGCAGCCGAGCCCCCGGTTTTTCCAGGCGTCAACCCAGACGAGATTCCTCAGTGTGAATTTGAGTGGTGGCGGGTCATTGCTCAGCGCACATTCCAAAAAGCTGGGGTGCTTAACCAGTTTCCCGATTTTGATGATTTTTTTGACGCACTCTACACCTACTTTGCTACGGCTGAACCTTGGTTTATCTATCCGGATGTTCTGTGTGCATTAGAGGCATGGCGGCGCATTGGCATTCAGCTAGGAATTGTCTCTAACTTTGATTCACGTCTGGACTTAGTCTTAGAATCGCTGCAACTTAAAGAGTTTTTTTCCTCCATCACGATTTCTACACAGGTCGGTTTTGCCAAGCCTGATCCACAAATTTTTACCCTTGCCTTGCAAAAACATCACTGTGATGCTAAGGATGCATGGCACATTGGAGATAATTGGAAACAAGACTATCAAGGTGCAAAGGCAGCAGGCTTAAGACCCATTTTGGTAGAACGCACAACGGATGGCAGCGCCAGAGTCCATGGCTAGCTAGAGCGCTAGTACAGTAATCATCCGGAAGTGGGCGGTTGAGGGGGTTAAGGTTTGTTGACAATCCTCAGGAAAAAGTTGAAAAAGTCTCCCCGTCTCCGCGTCTCCCCCCCCTCTTGCGGCTTAACTGTGAATCCTAGGTTCCGGGTACAGATTTGTTAAGGACTCACTTTCTTGTATCGCTAACTCTTCGAGACGCTCTTTGACAATATCCCGCTCAAAATAAGTATCCGCAAGTACCCAGTAAACTCCGTAGTGCCTCGCCTCAGATGCCATCAAGCTTCGATAAAACTCAGCCAACTCCCGATCTGGGCAGTGAGTCGCCAGTAATCCTAACCGCTCATGAGAGCGAGCTTCAATCAAACCTGAAACGAGTAAAGAATCTAACAACCGTTCCGGTTCATCGCGACGAATCAGAGCCTTCAATCGGGCAGCATAGGGAGGTGCGGACAGAGGACTCAAAGCAATGCCGCGTCGTTCCAACCACTGATTAACTTGCTCAAAGTGTTCAAGCTCCTCACGAGCGATCGCGGTTAACTGACGCACGAGTTTAGTATTCGAGGGGTAGCGAAACATCAAGTTTAGGGCTACTCCTGCTGCCTTACGTTCACAATGGGAGTGGTCGAGTAGAATGATATCTAGGTGGGCGATCGCTTGCTCTACCCACTCCCAGCTAGTAGGACGCTTCAGGGTGTTAATGCTCGGCAGTGTAAAAGAAGACACGGTTTTTCAGGAAATCAAGTCTACTAAAACAGAAAAAAGGCTTGCTGTTGTTAGGAATGCTTTTACTGTAAGACAATTGAACTGGAGGAACTATCTTAAAATTTCAAAAGTCCTTCATTGAGAGGAACACTTTCCTTGTCTGAATTAAGCATCTCTACAGGATACAGGGTTTGTTACCAAGCCAGACGTAAAACTCAGCAATTGCCTCAGGATTCAGGAATTTGAGTTTTGGTCGCTGTTTTAACTGATCAATCATTACTTGGGCTGAGAATCGTGCAGCGAAATCTGGGCATACTGAAAACAGGAAGTGTGCCTCAGTGTTCCTGACGACACACTGGTGCAAGCGTATTTTAGAGGGTGCTACCTGGTATTTGGTGCAACGGATGTTGGATAAGCAAAAATGACCCATCGTCGTATTGTTATTGGTGACGTCCATGGTCACTATGACACCCTGATGACTTTATTGGATGCGATCGCCCCCACTGGCGACGACACAATTTATTTTCTCGGTGACTTAATTGACCGAGGGCCTCAGAGCGCTAAAGTGGTGGAGTTTGTCAAACAAAGCTCTTACCTGTGTCTGTTGGGTAACCATGAACAGATGTTACTCGACATTTTAGGGGATGGAGAAGTTTATGGCCCAGCGCTACAAGCCTGGCTGTATAGTGGTGGTCACAGTACCGTTAACAGCTATGGCGAAGCGGGTGTGAGGCAAGATCATATTGAGTGGATGCGAACCCTACCCACTCACCTCGACTTGGGAGATACCTGGTTAGTCCATGCGGGAGTCCACCCACGAATTCCTCTGGAAAAGCAAACATCAGAACAATTTTGCTGGATTCGGGATGAATTCCACAGTATGACTCAGCCCTTCTTCCCTGATAAGCTGATCATCACAGGTCATACCATTACCTTCACCCTGCCAGGAGTACTCCCTGGCAAGATTGCCCAAGGTCGGGGTTGGCTAGACATCGACACAGGGGCTTATCATCCTAAAAGTGGCTGGATGACGGCGTTAGACCTGACCAATTCCTTGGTTTATCAAGCTAACGTCTTTCGCCGCCGTACTCGTAGACTACCACTCTCGGAAGCCGTGACGCGGGTAGAGCCTTCAACCATACTCCCCCGCCGCTCTGCTCTACGCTCTTAAAAGAGTACGAATTTTGGTCTTGTAGGCATTTGTATTTAAACCCTCGCCTACATCCGCTGTTCCGGGCTTAATTTGTCGTTCTAGAGCCTCAATTCGATCTGAGGTTGCCGGATGAGTACTCAAGAACGTAGGCACAGAGCCTCCGGCTTTGAGTAGCTTTTCCATAAAGGCAACCATAGCTGAGGGAGCATAGCCGGCTCTTTCTATGGTCTCTAACCCTAGCTTATCGGCCTCAATTTCGTCTTTCCGACTATTGGGACGCCGCAGAGCCAAATCTACACCAATTCTGACCATTGTGTTGCGGTCTAGTCCAGCCGCCGCCGCTACACCTTGCGTAATCGCCGCCTGCCGCATTTGTTGGATTGAATGACGCGCAGCAATATGACCAATCTCGTGAGCCATCACACTGGCTAACTGGGCTTCATTGTCAGCGGTGGCGATCAAACCGGCATTGACGTAAACAAAGCCTCCCATTGTCGCAAAGGCATTGATGCCCTTATCATTAACCACCTGGAAGGTATAGGGAATATTAGGCCGTTTGCTCTGTTGGGCTAAGCGCTGACCAATCTCATTAACGTAGCGATTAATTTCGGGATTGCGATAGAGCCGAATCTCGCTGCTAACCAATTCGTTATTAATCTGCTTGCCAATTTGAACTTCCTGGCGATCAGAAATATTGGATAGCTGAATTGCCTGAATACCATTGGAAATCACATCAAACCAACCCGCTTGCGACACTTGAGGGATTCCCACAATCAAACTCAGTGCCAAGACAAAAGACATTAGCGAATAGAACCAGCGTCGTTGGTAACGATGAGAACGTGAGGAGAGAAGCTTGAACATGGCGGATACGACTAATACGGCTGTATTTAATAAGCTTAGACAACGCAGACGTGATTTGCGGGAGGTTAGTTGCCATCTACAGTGGCTTTCCTTAATGCTTCTTGCCAGCTAGCCAACCCGTCTTTCCAGGTCATGCTGATCTCTGGCAGCAGTCGTGGTAACTTATCACAGGACTGTTAACATTGGGCAGCCTGTAGCCTTTAATACATAAATGCTAGAGAATGCTGCTTTCAAGTGTTCGTTCTTCAA
>DATNPV010000012.1:0-59707 GCA_036703055.1 Waterburya sp. | reverse complement strand
AAGTTTCTCAAATTGGGACGAAACAACCGAACCTCTATAATTAAGAAGGATAAAGAAGTAATAACACAAGTTATTAATGGAAGTTACCCATTGTGTTTGTTCTTAGCGGCTACGAGTATCTCTTAGGCTTCTTACTGGCTTGCAGTTTAGTTCCCTTATTAGCACTGACTGCATCTAAGCTTCTGCGACCCAGCACTCGCAGTCCAGAGCGACGTACTACATACGAATCCGGCATGGAACCGATTGGAGGAGCTTGGATTCAGTTCAACATCCGGTACTACATGTTTGCGCTAGTCTTCGTGATTTTCGATGTTGAAACAGTATTCTTATACCCTTGGGCAGTCGCGTTCAATCGTCTCGGACTTCTCGCCTTCATTGAAGCCCTGATTTTTATAGCAATTCTTGTGGTTGCTCTTGTTTACGCATGGCGCAAAGGAGCCCTTGAATGGTCATGAAATCCAATAGTTCAATAAACAGCGCTGCGATTGAACAGCAGCAAAAAGCTCAAATTCTCAACCCAGCTGAACGGCCTTCCGTCACTCAAGACCTCTCAGAAAATGTCATTTTGACAACTGTAGATGACCTCTACAACTGGGCACGGCTTTCTAGCCTATGGCCTATGTTGTATGGAACCGCCTGCTGCTTTATTGAATTTGCGGCTTTGATTGGTTCGCGGTTTGACTTCGACCGATTTGGTTTGGTTCCTCGTTCCAGCCCTCGGCAAGCAGATTTAATTATTACAGCGGGCACAATCACTATGAAGATGGCACCTGCGCTGGTTCGTCTTTATGAGCAAATGCCAGAGCCAAAATACGTCATCGCGATGGGTGCTTGTACCATTACAGGTGGCATGTTCAGCGTGGATTCGCCTACGGCAGTGCGAGGCATCGATAAGTTGATTCCTGTAGATGTTTATATGCCTGGTTGTCCTCCCCGTCCAGAGGCTATCATGGATGCCATTATCAAGCTGCGTAAAAAGGTTGCCAACGACTCTATTCAGGAGCGATCTCAGTTGGAGCAAACGCATCGGTACTACAGCACAACTCACAAAATGAATGTAGTACCCGATATCTTGACTGGGAAGTACTTGCAGTCAGAGACTCGTTACACTCCGCCCCAGGAATTAACCGATGCTATCGGGATGCCAGTACCACCAGCACTCAAGTCGTATCAAAAGCAGGAGGTAGAGCGTGGCTGAAGAATCCAAACCAGCAGCTCACGAGGCTTCAGGAAACGCTGAAGCTTCTCAAATTGTACAGGCTGGCAAAGTTTCCAGTTGGCTCAAAGAGAACGACTTTGAGCATGAGTTAATGGATCTCGATCACTTGGGGGTTGAGATTATCAAGGTTGACTCAGAGGTTTTGATCCCAGTTGCTACGGCTCTCTATGCCTATGGATTTAACTATTTACAGTGTCAAGGCGGCTATGATACTGGTCCTGGAGGAGACTTAGTCAGCTTTTACCACTTAATTAAACTGAGCGACAAGGCTGACAAACCTGAGGAAGTCCGGCTTAAGGTATTTTTACCGCGAGAGAATCCTACAGTGCCGTCCGTATATTGGATTTGGAAAGCCGCCGATTGGCAAGAGCGCGAAGCCTATGATATGTATGGCATTATCTATGAAGGACACCCAAATCTAAAGCGGTTATTGATGCCAGAAGATTGGGTTGGTTGGCCTTTACGGAAGGATTACGTATCGCCAGATTTTTACGAGTTGCAGGATGCTTATTAGTTCAGGCAACAGGTTGTAATTCTGATTTTTTACGACAGCACTCACTTTTTCTGTAAGTGGGTGCTTATGTTGTGTAGGGACTCGTCGCCGGGGAGTTATCGCTAGGTAGGGCATTTCGAGTCGAGGGAAGATTCAGGTAATATATCAAGGCACTTGTGAACCGCAACCGGATAGGGAAACACCGGTGTAAATCCGGGGCTGTGCGGCAGCTGTAAGAGGGCAAGATAAAACAAGGTTGAAGTGTCAAGGATAAAAGCTAAGCCAAAAACGTTATCACAATAGAGTTTTAAACTTCATATTTATCCTTCATACTGCATACTTTATAATCCCTCCTCAAGCCAGAACGCCTACTTGTTGCTTGTCCACTCTATTTCCTGCCTTGCACAGGAAGGAGATTAAACGTTAATGTGTACTGTCAATACCGTCGATTTCACCTCTAACTCACTATCGTTGCCACCACTCCCGCTACAACGCCCCTTGCTCATGATTGGTCATGGCACGAAAGACCAAGGAGGGCGTCAGGCGTTTTTAGATTTTGCCAAGGCTTATCAATCTCTAGACACCTCCCGCCCCGTTTTGCCTTGTTTTCTAGAATTGACTGGCCCGACTATTCAGGAGGGGGTAGACCAGTGCGTAGAGCAGGGTTATACGGAACTCTCCGTTTTACCCATTTTGCTGTTTGCCGCACGGCACAATAAGTTTGATGTAACTAATGAGTTAGACCGAGCTAGAGCTAGACATCCTCAAGTCAAGTTTTTCTACGGGCGACATTTTGGGATTACTCCGGGGATTATCGATTTATGGCGCGATCGCCTTGCCGCCCTAGATCAGCCATCCGAGGTGTTGCAGATTAGCGAGTCGCAGGTTGGAAGTTCTAACCTCCCTCTAGGTAATGCTGCCGAAGCACAACCTGCAACCTCGAGACAGGAGACAGTATTGCTCTTTGTCGGTCGAGGTTCCAGCGACCCAGATGCGAATAGCGATGTCTACAAAATGGCTCGTTTGCTTTGGGAAGGAAGCGGTTATCAAACGATTGAAACGTGTTTTATCGGAATTACCCATCCTCGTCTAGAAGAAGGCTTCCGTCGTACTCGACTTTACCAACCCAAGCGAATTATTGTTCTACCGTACTTTCTATTTACAGGTGCGCTGGTTAAGAAGATTTTTGACATTACAGCTCAGCAGCAGGAGCAATATCCAGACATTTCCATAACCTGTTTGCCTGAAATGGGTATTCAGCCCCAACTGTTATCGGTTTTACGAGAGCGAGAAATTGAAACTCAGTTGGGGCAGGTACAGATGAATTGTGAGATGTGCAAGTTCCGGATGGCAGCTTTTGGTAATAGCACGGCTCATGGGCACTCCCACGATCATCATCATCACCATGCACATGGACATCATCACGAACACAACCACTCGCACCCAACACCAGACCCGTATGCGGATTTAGAGCAATACCATCAACGAATTTGGCAGGCGCCTTGATGCAAAGGAAGAGGTGATGGGATGAGTTTCTCCCATTCTCCCTCTCAAAAGAGTTTTGAAATTTTTAAGGGCAGTATTTCGTGCCCGTCCTGAAGTATAGGTTTTGAGGAGAAGATAGAACTAAGGGACGCGATAAGCGATTATGAAAGGCTGAAGACTAAAGGTTGAATGCTGAAGGTAAAAAAATTTTACACTTCATACTTCACCCTTTAGACTTTAGTTGAAATGTTTTGCCTTGCAGCGTATGTCTAAAGAATTTTCCATTGGCGATCGCGTCAGGGTGATCGCTCTACCCCGTTATGTTAAGACGGCTGAACCAATGCCGATGCTGCGACCCCCTGATGTCATTCACATTGGGGAAGAGGGTATCATTCTTGATCGGCGTCCTGGAGGCTATTGGGGCGTTCGCTTTACAAAAGGAGCGTTTTTGATCGATGGTCAGTACATCGAGTCAGTAAATGCTACCACTCCAACCTCCCAAGAGGGTGAAGAGCCACTAGAATCTTCTTCTGAAACCTAATCCCTAGTCCCAAACGTAGGAGTAGTGTTGTGGACAGCTAGAGGAAAGGAGCAAGACTACCCCTGTCCATAAGGCAGTAGTAAACACTCAACGTCTTTACTCCTATTTTAGACAGGCGCAAACCACAAAACTCAGTAACACTTTAGCGGATTGATTCGTGTACTGTTGAGCGTAATGTTCATTATTGGCAGTCTGGCGGGAATTGGGAGATGAACTTGTACAACTTCCTTCGGTCTCTCGGCATTGCCGACCCCAGCGGCACCGGCTGGCTTGCGGTAGTTTTCACCTTTTGTCTAGCCTGGGGAGTGACTTGGCGTTTTATTCCAGCAGTACGTTCTTTTGCATTACGGGTTGGATGGGCTGACCAACCGAACGCACGGCGGCTAAACCAAGAACCCTTACCGAATGCAGGAGGTTTAGCCATCTATGCTGGAGTACTTGCGGCACTAGTACTGGCAACACTCTTAAGACCGATCGTTATTGAAGGCGTCTTGGCTGAAGTCCTGACGATTCTTCTTGGCGGCTCGATTTTAGTACTTGTAGGCTTTATTGATGACCAGTTTGGCCTACCTCCCCTATTTCGCTTATTGACCCAGATTCTCGCAGCACTTTTGCTGGTCGCCAACCACAGTGGCATTGAAGCAACGTTCGGGACTCCACTCGACCCCTTGTTCTCTACATTGCTCACTGTGCTTTGGGTCGTGGGTATTACCAACGCCATTAATTTAATGGATGGGATGGATGGCTTGGCAGGGGGGGTTAGCTTTATCACAGCGATGAGTCTGTTAGCGGTTTCCGCTCAGTTTCCCACTCGTGCAGCGGCAACCTTACTGTTGGCGGCACTGGGAGGAGCAGCACTTGGCTTTTTACGGCATAACTTCCATCCCTCCCACATCATTATGGGAGATGCGGGAGCTTACTTTTTCGGCTACGTACTGGCAGCTACCAGTATCTTAGGTAACCTGAAAGTGACTACGGTTCTTTCCCTGGTTCCCCCAGCTCTATTTTTACTCTTACCAGTGCTGGATACCACCCAAGTCTTCGTGCGACGGTTGCTTGCTGGGAAAAATCCCATGAGTACTCCTGGTAAAGACCATTTACACCACCGCTTGCTAGCCTTGGGTTTGTCTCAGCGCCGTGCTGCGGTGACACTTTGGGTACTGACCTTGGTTTGTAACTCGCTGGCGATGAAGCTGCAAGGCATGACCCCAATGGTGATTCATATCACCATTGGTAGCATTATCCTATTTCTAGGTTTTACTGTTTGGCAAAAAATGCGAACAACATGACCCAAGGAATCAAAGATGAAAATTACTGTCCGGAAAACGTCCGACACTTGATCCCTAACTCCAATTTTCCAGCTCAGAGTGCAGCTCAATGAAACAACCCGAAGGGGTGGCTCTCGTAGAATTGTAAACGCCCGACCCCCAAATATAAACCATAGGGGTTCTCAACTGCTGGAAAAGCTGTGACGCCAAAAATATAGACTCCGCCTACTGAAGGGTTACGAACAGGGTGAAGCTCAATCGTCACAGTTTTTCCGGGGTTCACAGGGGGATTGAACGTCACCGAAATTGTCGGGGACTGAGGGTCTTTTGTCACCGCTTTGAGAGGAAACCTGGCACCCTTATTGCGAGGTGTCCCTTCAAATGCCTGAGTATCTTGAAGTATAAATTGAATATCCTCAAATCCTTGGCGCTGTTGAATGGTTACCCGTTCAAGCGATTCACCAGCATTTTCAGGAAGGAACACTGTGAAATAGTACCTAGCTCCCCAGGCATCAGTTTCGTTATAGGTGGTCGTTGTACTGATTAAGTCTAGAGGTTTTTTAAAGGTAACGGCGGCCTTCACTAACTCCAGGCTTGGAGTCGATGGGGCGGTAACACCCCAAAGGGTTGCCAAAACAGCTAAGGTCGCTCCGAATACGGTGGAAACACGCATTGGCTGATCCAGACGAAGATGTAACTAGAAAATCAATGTTGCCTCTATCTTTAGTTTTAAGCCATCCAGCAGGACTTGGCTGATCTCAGCAAGCCATTGAAAATGTAAAGTTTAAGTAAAATTACTTAGCAAACCGATAGGAATGAGGGAAGCTCGTTAAAAATTATTATCAAGAAGACTTCATGAAAATTTCTAAGGGATACTAATAAGTTGGGTGTAATTAAACATGACTCGTAAGGTACGGTATTACGTACTAGGTAATAGGTAAATTACCCATTCCCCATTACCTAGCCTCAAGTAAGATACTTGGATTTTCACCTATCTACTTAGGTAGATTGACTGGGGAATAATTGAAAAAATACTTCATAGCTTTTGCCGAAACTATTCGTTAAGCTGAAAGAAGAACAAAGATTAGGGGGAGTTCAATGAACGCTACTTTTGGCGTTGAAATCAAACGACCTGCATGGCAAACGATTGCAATTTTTGCCTTAGGTTTTTGGCTCAGTGGTAGCCTAATTCTGGATTTGGTAATCATGCCCGGTATGTATACGGCTGGGATGATGAATCAAGCAGGTTTTGCAACGGCAGCTTATTCTATTTTCTGGATTTTTAATCGCATCGAGCTGTTGTGTGCCGCTTTAGTATTAGCCAGTCTCTTAGCCCTTCGTGGCCCTTCAAATCTTTATCATCATGTAAGACGCTGGTCACTTTTCTTAGGCGTTTCGTTACTAGCAATTGCCATTATTTATACCTACATCATGACGCCGCAGATGAGTGCTTTAGCCGTACAGCTCAATCTCTTTGAACCTGTGACTCAGATGCCTGCGCAAATGATTTCTATGCAGGAAGGGTATTGGCTGCTAGAAGTTACTAAGTTAACGATCAGTGCTACACTTTTGGGTTGGTGCTACCGCGATTCTCGTCGGTTTGCCTAACTCGAATCAAGCATGAGTGTTCAAAGCTCCTCATCCTTATGGGGAGCTTTTTCTTGACGAAGAGTTGATACATTCAATGTCAAAAGATTCTATTGAAGCTGTTGTAGCAGCCTACTTTGCTAACATCGCTGTAATGAATGCAGAACGCTGGGTCGATCTCTTCTCAGAAGACGCCGTCAGTTATGACCCGGTTGGGCATCCACCGTCCAAAGTCCATGAGGAATTTCAAGAGTTCTTCAGACGATTGCAAGCCGTCTTCGACCAAATAGAACCGACAACAGAACACGTCTTTATTGCAGGAAATGAGGCAGCTGTTAAGTGGACAATGCGCGGAGATAGCAAGAGTGGAAAATCAGTAACATTTGAGGGGATTACAGTTTTTGAGGTCAGCGAAGCTGGCAAGATTCAAATACTTCGTGCTTACTGGAATCCAGCCACAATGATGGCTCAATTGCAAAGTTGATTGTGCCGCCAAAGACCTGTACTTAGAGCCATTTTGCATGGTCAGTTGTCCATTGGTGGAGACTCATGTTTTTCCGGAATAGGGTCAATGGATTTGAGGTAAGCATTTAGCCGGGGGGTTAGCTCATCAAGGATGGGTTTAAGTTTGTTAACTTGCTCAGTAGTCAGGAGATGTCGAGTGTAGGCTCGTCTTAACCAGTGCCTTGTTTCATTCAAAGAACCAATTGCCATCCTAACGAAGTGTTGATGGTCTTGAAAGTTATTTCGACTTGTACCTTCCGCGATATTAGCACCGATGCTATCTACAGAACGCACGATTTGCTTGCCAATGGTATCTTGAGCAAACTCATCCCAACTGCCGACAATGTTCCAAATCTCGTCGGCAAGACGTTCAGCCAATTGATAAACTGGCAAGTTATCGAAATTTGATTTCATCATTGCCTATGACTAACTACTGACCTCTGAACCCTGAAAATTGACCAGAAATTACCATGAGCCACTTTCCAGACTGTGCCGACTACGGCTTTAAAATTATCTGTGAACTGGGACACAAGCGTGCTGAGGGTTGAGTCACCTATCTTGTCATTGCAATTAAATAGTTCCACTTTTTCCCTAGGGGTGCTAATGCACTAAAATTTCAATTCTTATTGTGGGAATTGAACCAAAGAGACATTACAGCTACTACTGGCTCAAAAGCGGTAATGAAAGATGGAAGTTGATTTAGGGTAATGTTATCTCAGGCGCTAATTGCTGCCTATCTTGCTGTGTAAGCGGCATCCGTAGAAAAAGAGGTGACTGTGGCGCGTAAACGCTTAATCATTGAAATGGGCATGGGCATCGATCAGCACGGGCAGGAACCTACTGTTGCTGCCGCACGGGCTGTCCGCAATGCCATTGCTCACAATGCTTTACCTGGTGTCTGGGAAGTCGCAGGTTTGAGCGATCCTAATCAAATGATTGTTGAAGTTCAGGTAGCTGTGCCTTACCCGGAACAGGTGCGGGAAGAGGAAGTTCTAGCCGTGCTGCCCTTTGGCCACAAATCTCTGACGGTTGAGTCTGGTGGGATGGTGGTTCAAGGTCGAGCGATCGCATCGCTCAATGATAAAAATGATGAAATGTTAATAGCCGTTGCGGCGGTCACTGTTTTTGTTGACACCGAGTAACCGCTCTCAACAGTCACAAGCTCACTTAAGACAACAGCACGGGATGTTGGCATGGGTAAACATTCAAGGCTTCGTCTTTGGTAAATATTAAGATATCTTTATTCCTGTACTCGTGCTGAGTTGCGTAGACAGGCAGTCTGGGAACAGACAAGTTATCAAATAAATCTTTAAAACTGATGGCACATCAATTTCTTAGTCAAACCATTCCCCAAATCAGCGTTGAACAATTGCATCAGCGGCTGTCTGAGTCTACTGAAGGTCTTCAGTTAATCGATGTGAGAGAAGACGAAGAGCTCGCGATCGCACATTTAGAAGGCTTCAATTATCTCCCCTTAAGTACATTTGCTGAATGGTCAGACCAAATCCACACTCGCTTTGACCCCAATGCCGAAACGCTAGTGCTTTGTCATCATGGTGGTCGCTCAGCTCAGATGTGTCAATGGTTGATGCGCCAGGGGTTCACCAACGTTAAAAACATTACTGGAGGGATTGATGCCTACTCGCTGAATGTTGATCCAAGCATTCCTCGATATTAGTGGAAGTTCACAGTAAACCCTTACCAAGCCTTTCTTCTGCTATCTTAAATCCATCACCAATTAGTAGTCATCGCAGCATCGACCTAGACCATAGGAGCGGCATCAGGGTGGGTGACCTCTCAACTGGAGAGATTTTCTCCCCCACTTTATAGCTGCAACTGTACTGGCCTTAAGGATAGCCTTCGTCCCAATGGAAGACGGCAAGGAATGTAATTCTCCTTAAAATCCTAATCCATACCATCATTTGCTTTTGTTTAAAATCTGATTAAGATCTGCTTTTGTGCAAATGTCTCAACCCGTGAGCCTGACGAATCGGCAACAACAAATCCTTTGGGCAACTATCCATCACTACATTGCGACGGCAGAACCGGTGGGTTCCAAAGTTTTGGCAACAGAGTATGGCCTCAGCGTCAGCCCTGCAACCATTCGCGCCTGTATGGGTGTTTTGGAAAAAGCAGGCTTATTATATCAACCTCATACCTCTGCGGGACGGATACCCTCTGACTCCGGCTACCGAATTTATGTTGACCAACTGATTACCCCTTCTGAAACGTTGGGGCGTAAAGTCGAGAACTTACTGACCGACCATTTGCATTGGGAGGAGACGAGTTTTGAAGCGATTTTACGAGATGCAGCACAAATTCTCGCTGCTGTTAGTGGTTACATTGCCTTAATAACAGTGCCTCAGACTCGAACCACACACTTACGGCATTTGCAGTTAGTGCAGATAGAGCCGAAACGAGTGATGTTGATTGTCGTAACCGATTCTTATGAGACGCAATCCGTCTTGATGGAACTGCCCCAGCTAGCGGATGAAGTGACTCAGGACGAATCAATTGTCGAGCGGGAATTACAAATATTATCTAACTTTTTGAATAGTAAGCTGCGGGAGCGATCGCTCAGTGAACTGGCAACCCTAGATTGGAGCGAACTAGACCGAGAATTTGCTCGATATTCCGATTTCTTGAAAGCGTTGCTTGCACAATTGACCCGCCGTACCATTGCCCCGGTACCCACGCAAATTATGATTCGTGGGATATCTGAGGTGTTGCGTCAACCCGAATTTTCTGAATTGCAACAAGTTCAAAGTTTAGTCCACCTATTGGAAGAAGAACAAAATTTACTGTGGCCTCTCATCTTTGAAGTACCAGAAATTCAAGGCTTAGAACGCCGTGTCAAAGTGCGAATTGGTTCCGAAAATCCCTTAGAACCGATGCGTACCTGTACCTTAGTGAGTGCCACTTATAAGCAGGGTGAAATCCCCGTTGGGAGTGTGGGAATTCTGGGGCCAACTCGAATGCTCTACGAAAATGCGATCGCATTGGTCGAGACAGCTGCCGATTATCTGACTGGTGCTTTGAGCCAACCTGCTTAATGATACTAATGACTCAATCAATCATTAGTCGCTTAGCTTGCTTTTAAGATGTGATCGCGTTTTGGTTTAATGCCCTGGCTGACCGTAAAGCAAGGCTGGATTTAGAGCTAAGTTGGATTTTGAGGTGGCGATCGCCGTTCAACAAGGAGAGCTGGGAACGGTGGGGTCAGCTCTTGGGGAAGTGAGGGAGTTTAGTACGGCGTACCGTCTTTGTGGACAAATTTCCACAAGCCATGCTCCAGCAGGGCTTTGAGGTCATCATCGGGATAGCTGCCTTCGTCTCCCGGTGTTCTGTCCCCGATTTCGAGGTACAGGACATCTTCTGAGGTTTCGTTGATCAGATGGTGCCCGTTGCCAGTGCCGGCTTTGAAGCCCGCGCACATGCCAGGAGAGAGTTGTGTAAGACCTTCATCCGTGTGTAGCGTTGGGTGTCCCTGCAAAATGTAGATAAACTCGTCTTGCTTACTATGAGCGTGACGAAGGGCGGAAACGGCATTGGGCGCCAAGCGCGTGAGGTTGACGCCAAAGTTCGTTAAGCCAAATAGGTCGCCAAGTGGGCGCTTTTCCCTGCCCACCATGCGCGAAGCGAATGGTTCGGGATAGTTCGAGGGCTTAGTTCTTGTCGGTGCATCAGATGCCTGGATGGCGATCAGCCTTGCTTCTTGTGACATACATTCCTCCTGAGATGGGATGATGAGGGCTAATTATGTATTCAACGTCACATTGGCTGGTTAAGCACCTATCTTTTCAAAAATTAGGCGAATGACTAAGGAGTGCTTGTACGTGGATAGGGTCAATCAGACTGATCAACGCTGGACGTATAACTTTATCGATTAACCAAGTTATCACAGGTAATGAAAAGTAGTATAGCTGCCTCAAGGAGCGGTCATGCCGAAATAGCTGCTAAGACAAGATGCGCTAATCAGATCTTCGTTCTTGACGTTCAATACGGCATCTCCTCAGGCTGTACGTGGAACACTGCCAGTACTATCAACAATATGGCCTGCCGCAAGGAGGGGAAAGCGTAACCGATTTAGATTTTAAGCAATGATAATTAAGTAACTTGATATTTTTACTTCAAACGTCCCGATCTGAGGATACTAACAATGAGCCACAAACCCAAAAAACTAGCAGCAGCAAATAAGATATTACTAATAAAAGATAACTGACTTGTTCGAGCATTTGAAGAGATAATCGCCGCGCCAATAATCAACGAGCCAACTACAATACTAAACGAAAGTCGATTTGCAGAATCATCCATACTGCGACGCAGAGGGTCGAGGTCTCGTATGGTTAAATTCCACCGTAACGTCTCTGAAGTGACTCGATCTAAAAGTAACTCTAACTGACGCGGAGATTGCAACGAGAGGCTCTTGATATCTAGGGCAGTTCTCAAGAATGTTTGTAGGGGATTATCGCCTAGTAACTGACGGCGAAACAAATCTGTCATCAAGGGCTTAATTTCATCTAACAAATTAATTGCTGGGTTAAAACTACGAGCGACACCTTCCAAATTGGCAATTGTTTTCGCATATAAACCCATATTGCTAGGTAAGCGGATTTTGTTATTCCGGGCGACTTGCAGCACCTCATAAAAGACCTGACTAAAGTTAATTTGTGACAGGCTGAGGTTGTAATACTTTCTCAACATGCGATCATAGTCATTCGCCAGTCGGGACAAACTCACCGGCTGACCTGCCTCTGCCAATTCCAGCGTTAGCTGAGCACAACGCTGGGCATCTAAGTCTACAATGGCCAACAACATTTCCGTCAAAATTTGCTGTGTGCGCGGATCTAAGCGACCGACCATGCCACAATCTAATAGCGCAACCCGACCATCATTTAAATAAAATAAATTGCCCGGATGGGGGTCGGCATGAAAAAATCCATCAATATAGAGTTGTTGAAAAAAGGCGCGAAATAACAGGGTTGTAATTTCTCTGCGCTGCATATCGGCATCTTTACCATCCAGCATGGAGGGCAAGTTAGCCAAAAGCAACGGTACACCGTCCAGCCACTCCATGACTAGGAGTTTTGTAGTGGTTAAATTCCAATAAATTTCTGGCACTACCAACTGCTTAGGATTAAACCACCGACTTGTTGATAAATCGCGGCGTAGTTGGTCAGTGTAACCAGCTTCCTTAGTGAAATCTAGCTCCGCTTGCAGAGCCGTGATAAACTCCTCGGCTATACCTACAATGTCGTAGTCCTCCCCAAAAGCCGTGCGAGACACCAACTCCGCCAGACTCCGAATCAGAGCAATATCCTGCGCAACAATCACCTCAATTCCCGGACGCTGCACCTTGATAGCCACGTCCTGACCATTCTTTAACGTTGCTTTATGGGTTTGCGCGATTGAACCAGCCGCCACCGCTTGGGGATTGACGGCGGCAAATGTTTCCTCTAACGGCTGTCGCAACTGTTGCCGAATCTGAACTTCAACTTCAGACCATGCCACAGCAGGTACATTCGCTTGTAAATCGGTTAACGCTTCAATATATTCCCCTGGCAACAAGTCAGGACGAGTACTCAGCAATTGTCCCAGTTTGACGTAGACCGGCCCCAACTCGACTAAAACTTTACGCAGAACAGCAGGAGGCGGTAGATTCGGTTCGTCAGTCTTGCTACCTGTCAAAAGCCCTCGCATATAGCCCCAGCCGTTGCGAAAGACGACTTCAATAATTTCGCGCTGCCGGGAACTGGTTTGAGTTAAGGCAAACATCTGCATCAAAAAATAAGTGAAAAGTCAAATCAAAAACGTCCACGGTGAGAAGAAAAAGAAAAAATTCTTTTTCAATTTGACCTGAGCCAAAAGTGTGGAAGCTAAGTCAACTCGTTTATTGATTGTTCTAACGCTAAACCCTATAGAGTGCCAATAACCTACGGTAAGAATTTATAGAAATTGCCAAACTATCCCAACTTTTCACCCCTTCACCAGACGCAAAGGATAACGTCACAGCTACACCAAAAGCCTCAATCCACTTCGCGCACCTCTGCGCCAACCTCTGCGTCCTCTGCGTTAAAAAAAACCTTACAGCAACTCTTTCAACTCTGGGTCGTCCTGCAACGCTTTGACCACCTGCTTTATCTCCTGCGTCCGGTCTTTCTTCACAATTAAGGTGACATTGCGATCGCGCACCACCACAACATCCTCTAGACCAATCGTCACAATCACCTCATCATCTCCGTTAGCATAGAGAATGGCTCCCTGCGTATCCCTCCCCACATGCTTGGCTAACTCCACATTCAGAGCATCCCCCTTAAGCAAGCGCTCAATCGCGTTCCAATCCCCCAAATCATCCCAACCAAACGACGCAGGCAAAACATAAGCCAACTGTGTCTTCTCCATCAAAGCATAGTCAATACTCTTCTTCGGGAGCTGGGAATAAGCCTCTACACCTTTGTCTTCCAATAACGCCATAATTTCCGGCGCATGGGTACGCAATTCCTGCAAAACTACCCCAGCGCGAAAAATGAACATTCCACTGTTCCAACTGAAGCGCCCCGTTGCTAAAAATGCTTCAGCCGTCTCGCGATCTGGCTTTTCCGTAAATCGACTGACCTTGTAGACAGGCAATCCACCATAATTGCCTGTCTGTTCGCCTTGTTCAATATACCCATACCCTGTAGAAGGATGGTTGGGAGTAATGCCCAAGGTAACAATCGCGGGTTCAGCCGATGCGAGTTGAGCCGCCGCATTAATAGTTTGTTGAAAAGCCTGCTGGTCTTCAATCCAGTGGTCAGCGGGAAAAAAGCCGACTACAGCATCTTCCCCATACGCCCGTGCAATCTCAATGATAGACCATGCCACTGCCGGAGCTGTATCGCGTCCTTCTGGTTCTGCTAGCAAATTCTTCTCACAGAGCGGGGGTAACTGTTCTCGTACCCCTTGCGCCAATTGTGAAGAAGTCACCACCCACAACTTCTCCCAGCCTCCTGCTAAATCGTTCAGTCGATCAGCCGTTGCCTGCAACAAGCTCTTGCCACTGCCATCTAAACTTAAAAACTGCTTGGGTCGATGCTTCCGGCTTAAAGGCCAAAAACGCTCCCCTTTACCACCAGCAAGAATCACAGGAATCAAGGATTTATCCATTGTTGGCCACGCTAACTAAATTTTCTGCTATATACTAGCCTTGTCTTTCCTCTTCAGGCTTGCTTGATCTATTCTTCATTGTTTAGTGGGTAAAAGATTCGGGTATGAGAAGGAAAATATCTGTACCCTCCGAGCAAAAATGTTCTTTTCTATAGAGAAAATTGCAGCTTCTCCATGCATTTTTGGGAGCGGGGATCGATTGGCTAACGCTATAATCCTGCAAGTAATTTCCACAACTATGTCAAACTGGACGCGCAAGCTACGGTTGTTCAACTGAGGTGAGGGTGAAGGAAAGTTTTGAACAGTCTCCAACAGGTATAGGGCTTCAATCGTCCAAAAGCCCTAGCAATTCTCCATCTAATTCAGCTACCGAGGTTGTTGAGCATACCTCTGACTCACAACCATCCCCAGACGCTGAAGTGAGTGTCCCCCACTCAAGGAAGGACAAGCCTTCAGGTCACCCCTTGTTTCGTTGGTTGTTCTGGGGTTCAGCGTTTTTTCTCACTGCCACCATTTCTGCCGCGTTGGGTGCAGCCGTCGCCCTATTTACGCCATTGTCTCCCTTTATCGCACCTTTGAGTCAAGGGTTAGGTACAAAAGGAGACTTGTGGGGTGGCGGCTTTCAGTACAAAGTTGCCAGACCTGTTAACATTCTTGTGTTGGGAATAGACCGAGTTCCAGAGGCTCCTAAAAACTCTCCGGCTGTCTTCGCTGGTCGCAGTGATACAATGCTACTCTTGCGCCTAGACCCCTCAGATAATTCTGTAAGAATGCTATCCATTCCCAGAGATACCCAAGTAGATATTCCGGGAGTGGGGATGGCTAAGATTAACGATGCCAACGTTGAGGGGGGGGCTGCCTTAGCCGCACGAGTGGCGACGCGCACCTTAAATAATGTACCCATTGATAGATATGTGCGTGTCACCACTGAGGCGTTTCGGGAACTTGTCGATTTGGTGGGTGGGATTGAGGTCTTTGTGCCCTACCCCATGAAATATACAGATGTTACTCAGAATCTGAACATTAATTTAGAGGCAGGGTGGCAAACGCTCAATGGAGACCAAGCTGAACAGTTTGCTCGGTTCCGCAAAGACCAAAATGGCGATATCGGTCGGGTGCAGCGGCAGCAGGCACTGCTGAAGGCTTTACGACAGCGGTTGAATAGCCCTGCGCTGTTGCCACGTTTGCCTCAAATTATTCGGGTAATGCAACAGTATGTAGACACCAATCTCAGCTTGGAAGAACTGCTAGCGATCGCAGGCTTTGGTCTGAAGCTCCAGCCGGAAGATGTTAAGATGGTTCTCCTGCCCGGTCGCTTTAGCAATCCCAAGGAATTTATAGGCAGCTACTGGTTGATTGATTCCGCAGGGCGCGATCGCGTAATGCGTGAATATTTCCAGCAAAACCCAGCGTGGAGTTCATTAGAGGCTCACAGTTCACCCCGTAGACTACGTATCGCCATTCAAAATGCAACCGACGACCCTCAACTGAGCCAGCGAGTTGCTCAGTATTTGGCAGAAAAAAATTTCCGTAATGTTTATATTGTCAAAAACTGGCCTGACCGTCAGCGTCAGACTCAAATTATTGTCCAGCAAGGTGACTTAGAAGCCGCCGCCAGTCTTAGCCGATCTTTGGGATTCGGTAAAGTAGAGGCATCTTCTACAGGTGATTTAGAGTCTGACCTTACAATTCGGGTGGGTGAAGATTGGCTAGAGGGTAAATTTTAAAAGGTTCATAGTTCATGGTTCATGGTACTCCTACGGGGAAGCAAGCTACATGGCAATGAAGAATCAACCATGAATCATGGACAAAAATACTCTCCCTTTCTCCCCCTTCAATCAGTGATGGGTAGCCGAAAAAAGTGAAATGATCAGGACTTACGCAAACACCTTCATTTTGCCCCCCCGTTCCCCCCTGCCCCTAATCCCCAAAGGGGACCCTGAGTTCCTCAGAGGGGACCCCATGCCCCCCCAAGATTGGGGGAGTAAATCCAGTTCCCCCCAGAGCAAGGTGGCGTCGGGGGGCGAATGCGTAAGTCCTGATGATATTAAGTTTCCTAAGTTATATAGCTGTCGTCATAAAAGTTAGGACAGACCTAAGGGCTGAAACGACGACGTGCCAGTAATAAACACAAAAGCCCTCTGCCTTCTGCCTTTTGCTATAGTGCTTGCCCCAAACAGAAAAAGGAGACTACAGATGCAAATTTTTTGCTTAAAAGAGATTAAACCTTTTCTCCAATCTTTACTGAAACTAATTTTAGTACTTGCTTTGGCATGGCTGTGGGTTTTACTCTACGCCACTCCTGTTTCTGCTCAGGAAAGTACCATCAATTACAGTAATACCAATTTGACCGAGCGCAACTTTTCCCACAAAAGTTTGACTGGTGCTGTATTTGTAGCGGCGGAAATGCGGGGAGCTAACTTCCAAGGTGCTGACCTAACCAACGCTATCTTAACCAAAGCTGTGTTGTTAGGAGCCAATTTGGAAGGAGCGAATCTTACAGGCGCTTTGGTAGATCGGGTGACGTTGGACAATGCCAACCTGAAGAACGCTATCTTCCAAGAGGCAACAATGACACGTACTCGCTTTTTCGACGCCGATATAACTGGTGCTGATTTTACAGATGCGATTATTGATCGCTATCAAGTTTCTCTACTGTGTGAACGTGCTCAAGGCGTTAATTCTTTAACAAGCATCTCGACACGGGACAGTTTAGGCTGTCGCTAAGCTGGGAGTGGAAAACTGGTGAAAAGATTCCCAATTGAGGACATCTTGTAGTAGCGATTTATAACCCGCCACGTTGGGATGAAGACCATCTGAGCTCAGTTGTTGGATGCACCAATCGAGCCCCCGTGATTGCCACAGCTCAAAAGTATCCAAATAAGGAATCTGACGCTTGAGACAGGCAAGGCGCGTTGCTTCCTTATATTGATACTGGTCGGCATGATTGTAGTGGAAGCAATCAAGAAATGGCATTTTGGCCTCATCCACAGGCACCATGCCCACAAACAGAACGGGACACAGTCGCTTGGCTTGGTCTAGCAGGGTGGTCAATTCTGCCTGGAAACTGTCAAAGTCCGTATAATTTCGCCCATCGGGACGACCAAGACGGGCAGAATCATTTACACCGACAGAAAGAATAATCGCGTCCGGTACACGGTTTCTCAGTTCACCCCGATGGCGAAACTCGTGATCAAGGCGTGCCTGCACTTGCTTTACCCCATCACCACGAATGCCTAAATTGTACAAAGCATGGCCTGGACTATCTGGGAACATCCACTGGCGTCGCAATCGCTCTACCCAACCGCCCCCTTCTGGGTCACCAAATCCATAAATCAGACTGTCTCCGAGGGCAACAATTTTTAACGACGAGTGATGGGTTTGACGCAAAGACTGAAAGCTAGGAGCTGTAAGGGTCGGCATAAACAGTAGTACCTAGTCAGTTGATTGTTAAGAATTGGACACATTTACAAGAGTTTACACAATATTACGATATTTAGTTGCACCTACAAGATATTTGAACCTCCAGTCATTAACAAGTGTTCACCCTATTTCCCCGAAAAATAGGTTAGGGGTCAGGAGTTTGGGGACTGGTGGCAAATTTGCCATATCGCTTGTCTTCAATACATTATTGACACCCGTCCCCGTTGATGTGTGTAAAGCGTCTATTCCTTTATCAATTCTTTTATACTCCGCCCGGACTTTATAGCTGTAGCTTTTTACTAGTGCAGACTGGCAGAAATAATCCACCAGTTTTCTTGTCGGCGTTTCTTCCCCTCCTTTCACCTAGCTGGTGGGAAACTTTCGCCGCCTTGCACTAGCTGTCTCCTTTATCACAATTGTCTCCACGAGTCTTCTTCGTTCTCAAGGTGATCAAAGGCTCCTGCGGCTCTGTATTAGGCACTCCTGCTAAACTGGAGAGGGCAATCTGGTCTTAGTGGGTCACTCAAGATTCTAGCTAAAGACATATTGTTCAATTTTTCACAACACCTTCTAACAACAACTGATGCTGCATAAGCGTTACCACCAGTTTGATTCAAGTCAGATTATGCACCGAGCTGAGGAGCTGATTAGTGCAGCTTCCAATCGCTATCGGATTACTGTGCAAGTCGCCAATCGTGCCAAGCGCCGTCGCTATGAAGACTTTGAAAATATTGATGACCCGATGATGAAGCCAGTACTGCGGGCAATTATTGAAATGTCCGATGAACTGACACAACCGGAAATCATCGGGGATTAAACGATCAAAATTGACGTAACTCCACCAGACAAAAATTAGCGCTATTGCGTTTCAAATGCTTAAAGCGATCCGAAAGGGCATCAGCTTCCCGGTGACGACAAGGCTGACTGTTGCTATTTTTACGAGTGCCTGCTTGATACTTGGGAAAGCAGAAATTCAAGACTCGTGCGGCTTCAGTTGGCTTGGTGTACAGCCTGCTGCTGCCCAATTTTCTGTAGCCAAAGATGCTTGGCGGCAAGTTTACCAACGCTTACCAAATTTGCCGCTAGAGAATCAGTATGTCAGTAAAGAGACGGGGAAAGTTGATGAAAATAGCACCTTGATTGGTCGTTTAATTCGGTATCACGTCTTTGTCAAGAGCCGTCCACCCATGTACCGTCTGGATTGGAAGCTGACGCTAGCGGACTATCTCGATGCTAATGAGTACTTGGTGGACGCCCAATATCCCGGTGTCAATGACTTACGAGAAAATCCGATGGAGGGCGATCGCAAGGCGATTCAAAAGCTAACTCGCTCACAGCGAGATGCGTTGGTAAACGTCTTGGTTAGTATCTTTAGAACGAATAGTGCCCAAGCACCCACACCGACATCCAGCGAGATGCCCAGTACCCGTACATCGCCACCCCCTCCAACCCCTTCTAACTCTAGTACAACCCCCTCTCTCCCCAAACCGGGAGATGCTCAGTTGCTCAAGCCTTGAAGAAGAGTTGAAGGATTAAGGTTGAAGGTTGAAAGCCCCTAACACAGCGGACGCGCCTGTTATGCCCGAAAGTCACAACCTACAACCGACTAACTTTCAACCTGCTAACCTGCAACCTTCAACCTTCAACTCTTGGAACATGGAACGTCTTCTCAAAACCGGATCAGGCTGGCGCTTGGGCTGGAACCCCAAAGCATCTGACTATCAAGGGTTACTTGGTGGAGATGACTGGGCGATCGAGTTAACGGAGGCAGAGTTAGATGATTTTTGTCGTTTGTTAGGGCAGCTTGCCCAGACGATGAGTCAGATGGCAAGTGAGTTAATGGATGAGGAGAAAATAACCTGTGAAGCGGAAAGCGATTTGCTGTGGATGGAGGTGGAAGGTTATCCCGATTCCTACAGTCTACGCTTTATCTTAAACACGGGACGCCGCAGCGAGGGCAGTTGGCCGGCTGCCGCTGTCCCGAGTTTGGTTCAAGCCGCTGGCTCACTGAAAGTATTTTAAATAGTTGTTTTGACTACGAACAGTGTGATACACTAAACAAACGTGCCGGGGCGTAGCGCAGCTTGGTAGCGCACTACTTTGGGGTAGTAGGGGTCGTGGGTTCAAATCCCGCCGCTCCGATAACGACACAAAGCCTGCCAGAAACCCCTACTGGTGAAGAAATAAAGCCTAATACTTCCGTTGGGAGTATTAGGTTTTTGGCTTTCACGATACGTCTGAAGAAGAATAAATCTGTCCAAGGATAGGCCGAAACTTGGTGTCAGTCAAAGGAATTAGGTTTATCTCCAGGTGTTGCTTTCTTTCTCCGAGGAGTCAAGGTAACTAAGACTCGCGGTTTTGTTCGATTCAATATCGCTAGTCAAGGGAAACGAAAAGATTTAGGATAGATACCTGAAGAAAGATGGTTGATCTTAACAAATTTTTCTCATAGAATTTTTTCTCAAACAACGCGTTGATAAAATTCCTCAAGTGCTACTACACACGCTTTGTTTTCATAGAGGCGAAACTGATTATTCAAAATTTTTTGTTTGATAGTAAATCTCCAATTTAAATCTAGACCTAAACGGGTGGCAATTGCGATGTATTCGCTTTCGTTGCGGGCAATTGTCTCTGTAACATCAAGCATCCTTAAAATCCCATACGAGTGACGACTTCGCATAAACTCTCCTGGACAGGTAACAATGGGTAGATTGCAGCTAATGGCTTCTAACGTTGTATTACCACCCGACCAACTGAACGTATCTAAATAAATGTCAGAAGCCCAATTAAGACTTAAGTAACTGCGATAATTTTGCTGCGGTAGGACTATACAATAGTCTTCACTTTTGAGCCAAAAATCCGCAAAATTTCGCTCAAGGTGTTGTCTAAATTTTTGGTTAATATAGGGATTTTCTTCACCTATAGCTAGGTTAACCAATAGACACTTAGGCGAAACTGCGAGTACAATGGTCGGCTTATTCATTCCCTTTGCTCAGCTAAATCCTAATTGATACTACAGGGCAAACCTTTACCGAAAATTTAAAATTCTATTATTTTTTCGAGAATAGAAAGAAGGCATAGATTACTTTTCCTGGGCTAAAAGATGTATTTTGCTAAATCATGAGGCTATGTGAAGTTTCTCCGAAAGGGCGATCTTCTGTGGCTTTACTCTCTTCACTCTCAAGAATTAGCCCAATCAAACTTCAGCCATCATCTCGAAGTTGTGAGGATAAGAACAGCCAAGTGGAGAGTCAGCGAATGATGGCTTCCCTCGCATTTTGCATCTCCATAGTTTTTCTTTTTAGACATCAATAAATTTCTGGTAAAAATTCTCCAATTCCGAGAAATTTATAAAACTTATATGAGCTATGGTAAAGCTGAAAGTTGACTCATCAGTAACCAGAATATTGATTCGATGATTTTCTTATTTCTACAGATAATTAATGAGATTAATTTTCTTTCCAGAAATGGCTCTCTCTGGAAACCGAGTGTGAGCTGGCTACCGAACACGAGTGTTTTAATCATTCCTCTGTGCTATTTATCGATTTTTTTAGTTTTGTTCTATTTTTTAACGAACCACAGAGGTGCAGAGAACACCGAGGAGGGATTTTTGAGGAGAGGGGGAGGGGGAGTTTTTGGCTGGCTGGGGAGTGGGCAGACGGATGCTAGCCAACCTTTAGTAGAGCTTAAGCGGGTGATTGCTGAACTTCAACGTGAAATTGCTCAGCGCCAGAGAATAGAAGCATCGCTACGAGAGCGAGAGGAGCAGTATCGGTCGGTTGTTGATAATGTCAAAGAGGTGATTTTCCAAACGGATGCGCGTGGCTATTGGAGCTTTCTCAATCCTGCTTGGAGTGACATTACTGGTTTTGCAATCGCGGATAGTATTGGTACTCTCTTTTTAGATTATGTTCACCCTGAGGACAGGCAAGCCAACTTAGAAGAATTTCAACCTTTAATTGAGGGTAAAAAAGAATTTTGCCGCCATGAAGTTCGGTATCGAACGAAGAGCGGGGGTTACCGCTGGATTGAGGTATTCGCGCAGTTAACTTTTAATGCGAGTGGGGAACTTACTGGTACTTGTGGCACTTTGCACGACATCACGGAGCGTCATTTCAGTGAAGCTGCCCTGAAAGCTAGCGAAAGTCGCTATCGTGCCATTGTTGAAGATCAAACTGAAATCATCTGTCGATTTTTGCCGGATGGAACGATTACCTTCGTCAATGAAGCTTACTGTAGTTACTTTGGTAAATGCCGTGAGGAGGTGATTGGACACCATTTTGTCCCGTTGATGCCAGAGCAAGATGCTCAAACGGTGAAGAAGCAACTGGCAGCTCTCACTTCAGAAAATCCTGTTGCTACCTACGAATACCAAGTGGTAACGCCTCAGGGTGAAATTCGCACGCTCACGCGGACGCATCGGGCGATTTTCGATGAGCAAGGAAACTTGATCGAATATCAGGCGGTAGGACGTGATATTACAGAACGCAAGCAGGCTGAAGCAGCGTTACGCCAGAGCGAGGCACGATTTCGCTCTTTAGTTGCCCATATTCCTGGTGTGATTTATCACTGTGCCTACGATGCTGAGCGCACTGTCGAGTTTATCAGTGATGTAATTGAGGAAATTTCCGGTTATCCAGCGGCGGAGTTTCTCCACAATCAAGTGCGGACGTTGGTTAGTTTGATCGACCCCCACGATCGAGCCAGGGTAGAGCAGACTATATCAGAGTGTGTCTCGCAAAGACAACCTTATGTTCTAGAGTATCGAATCGTCCGAAGCGACGGCAGTGTGAGATGGGTTTATGAAAAAGGTCAAGGGGTTTTTGGCACAGATGATGGTTTGTTATGGTTGGATGGCGTAATTTTTGATATTACGGAGTACAAACAAACACAAGAGAAGTTGCACTTAAGGGAAGAACAGTTCCGCCAGTTAACGGAAAATATTCATGAAGTTTTCTTTTTGACTACTCCTGATGTTAGCCAGATGCTCTACATCAGCCCTGCCTATGAAAAGGTGTGGGGACGCTCGATGCAAAGTCTTTACGATCACCCGAAATCGTGGTTGGATAGTGTGCATCCAGAAGACCGTCACCGGGTCATCGCCTCCTTGAAGCAACACCTGTATAACAAGCGCGATTTTGAGGAGGAGTATCGGATTGTACGACCGGATGGGTTGGTACGTTGGGTGTGGGTGCGTGCCTTTTACATCTTGAATCAGGCGGGTTTGCCTGAACGTGTGGCGGGTATTGCGGAAGATGTTACAGAACGCAACTTAGCCCAAGCTGAGATTTTGAATGCACTAGCGAAAGAAAAAGAATTGGGAGATCTCAAATCTCGCTTTATCTCAATCACCTCTCATGAGTTCCGGACGCCACTGACGACCATTATGTCTACCGCAGAGTTACTGGAATACTATGAGTGGACGAAAGAAGAGCAAGTTGAACAGCTCCATCTGGTTCAGGATGCCGTCAGCCACCTGTTGCAGTTATTGGATGATTTACTGTTCATTGGCACGGCTGAAGCTGGACAAGTGCGATTTAACCCGGAACCCCTCGTCCTGAATGAGTTTTGTCAGGAGTTAGTCGCTGAGATTCAGCGAGGAATGAGCTTGAAAGCCACTGCCACAGGCATTCAACATACCCTTTCCTTGGTGTGTCGTGGTCAAAGTTTTTTAGCTTGCATGGATAAGAAGCTACTGCGACAATTGCTGAGTAACTTGCTGATCAATGCCATTAAATATTCACCAAGGGGAGGTCAAATTTGCTTTGAACTGACTTGCCAGGATAACAAAGCAATTTTTCAAATTCAAGACCAGGGAATAGGGATACCAAAAGAAGACCAACCCCGACTCTTTGAGTTCTTCTACCGAGCCAAAAATGTCGGCGCGATCGCTGGAACAGGATTGGGGTTAGCGATTTTGAAGACATGCGTTGACCTCCACAGGGGTGAAATCACCGTTGATAGTGAAGTCGGAGTCGGAACACGATTTACCGTTTCACTGCCATTAAAAAACCACTTTTCTCATCCACTACTGGGCAGTCTACCGCCCCACACCGCATATCCACACGATAGGCAGACGCGAGCTACTAGCGAAATGAGTTAACCTATGAATTTGCTCGGGCTGAGCCAGGGTTAAAACAACAGCCGTTTTACAGGTTGCAACGTGCTTTCGTCGCGTTATTGTGTCATTTTCACCGAACCTAAGGACGAAAATCGATGCCTAAAATTCTCGTAATTGAAGACGAGCGAGCAATTCGCTTTAACCTGATCAAACTCCTGAATGCGGAGGGGTTCCAAGCTGTTAGTGCCGATAATGGAAACAGTGGGGTAGATCTGGCTCGCCGTGAGAAGCCTGATGTAATTATCTGCGATATCCTCATGCCCGATTTGGATGGCTACGGTGTGTTGAAGGTTTTACAACAAGACCCGGTTACCGCAACTATTCCTTTTATTTTTCTCACTGCTAAAACGGATCGCGCTGATTGGCGTCAGGCGATGACGTTGGGAGCCGATGATTACCTGACCAAGCCTTTTACCCGCGCAGAATTACTAGAGGCTATCACCTCTCGACTGCAAAGACAGGCATCTTTGACTCAGCGGCACACGGTTGAACTGCAACAAGCGCAAGCCCAATTGGACTACTTACTACGTTATAACCATGTGACCCACTTGCCCAATCAACTTTTGTTACAAGAGCGATTTAATCAGTTAGTCTCTCAACCCGATGCACGCCGACGCAAGATTCCCCTGCTTTCAGTCGGTTTTGAGCAACTCAACCGCATTCACTATACCCTAGGGCCAGCTAGTGGGGGTGTGTTACTCCAAGCTGTAGCCGAACGCCTTCAGCAGTGTGTAGAGCCACAAGATACCGTTGCTCATTTGGGTGCCGCTCAATTTGCAATCCTTCTAACTCAGACCCATCATCGTGGCGAGGTGGTCAAGATAGCTGAAACCCTCTTAGAAGCCTTCTCCTCACCCTTCCGCGTCGGTGGTCATGAAATCTTCCTGTCGGCAAGGATTGGTATTGCTTTCTTTGGGCGGGATGGTCGGGACTTGGATACTTTAATCAAACACGCTAGCGCAGCGCGAGAAGAGACGAAGAAAGCAGGAAATCAACTATATCAATTTTACCTGGCTGCGATCGGCGCAAAATCTCAAAAGGAACTCTTGCTGGAGCTAGAGTTGCGTCAAGCGCTGGAACGGCAAGAATTTCAGGTATACTATCAGCCAAAAGTCAATCTGCGAACTCAAGAAATTGAGGGGGCAGAAGCTTTAGTGCGCTGGCATCATCCTGAGCGAGGCTTCGTTCCACCGGGGGAATTTATACCGTTGGCAGAGAAAACGGGTTTTATTATTCCACTCGGAGAGTGGATTTTAAGGACAGCCTGTACCCAAGTTCAAGCATGGCAAGCGTTGGGGCTACCTCCTATTCGGGTTGCAGTCAATTTATCCGGTCATCAGTTTAGTCAACCTCATCTAGGTAAGTTCATTGTCGAGGTTCTCCAAGAAACTGGACTTGACCCCCAGTATCTAGAATTAGAACTCACTGAAAGTACGGTGATGCAAAACCCTGAAGCCGCGATCTCCACCTTGACTGAGTTGAAGGCACTAGGTATTCAAATCTCTATTGATGATTTTGGAACGGGTTATTCATCGTTAAGCTATTTGGGGCAATTACCCTTTGATATTTTGAAAATTGACCGCTCGTTTGTCTCGTCCCTCACACAGGATGCTAAAAATGTAGCCATTACCACCGCCATTCTGCAAATGGCTCACAGTCTAAATCTCAAGGTTGTGGCTGAAGGAGTGGAGACTGAAGCCGAATTAGCGTTCTTTTCTGGGCATCAGTGCGATCAGATTCAAGGCTATTGGTTCAGCCCTCCTTTGTCAGCCCAAGCCTTTGAAGAGGTGATTAATGGCAGCAAACGCCTCCCGCTTTCCTCAACTTGAGAGGCTCAACTAGTTATGGCTCATTCGTTCATGGTTCATTGTTCATGGAGAAATTACTCAGAACGATGAACCACGAATAATCAAGGAATTAATAACTTATAGCGCTTCTCGCTGGGATGGAGTACACAAACCATGTAGGAGGCATGGCATTGCCATGCCGCAACCCGTGTGCCTCACTTAAATGAGAATTGCTATATTACTGCACTAAATCCGGAAACACCTGCTGCACTGCCGGATGTACTAGCCGATGGTTCTGGATATTGAGCCCTTTGCCCAATGCTGAGTCAATTTTTAGAGCGCCTAACCCGTGATTGGCTAACTTGAGGACGTAGGGAAGTGTGCTGTTGTTGAGTGCTTGTGTGGCTGTCCAAGGAACAGCCCCTGGCATATTTGGGACGCCAAAGTGAACGACACCCTCCTCTACATAAGTAGGATTAGTGTGAGAGGTGGGTCGCAATGTTTCGATGCAGCCGCCTTGGTCTACGGCAACATCAACGATCACGGAACCCGGATGCATCTTTTGCACTAAATTGCGGGAGACTAGAATCGGTGCCCGACGCCCTGGAACTAAAACAGCACCAATCAGTAAGTCAGCCTGTGAGACAACTTCTTCAATCACGGCAGAGTTACTGTAGAGCAGTTCTACTCTAGAGCCAAAGAGGGTTTCTAGGTAAGCCAATCGCTCCACATTGACATCGAGAATTTGTACTTGAGCCCCCATTCCCACAGCCATCTTAGCGGATTCCGTACCAACAACCCCGCCGCCGAGAATTACGACCTTACCGGGTTTGACACCTGGAATACCGCCCAAAAGGACACCCCGTCCTCCTTGCTGACGCTCTAGATATCTGGCTCCAAATTGTACGGCAAGACGACCAGCAATGATGCTCATCGGGACGAGCAAAGATAGCCTGCCATCGGGGAGTTCGACCGTTTCATAAGCGATCGCACTTACGCCACAATCAATCAAATGCTCAGTCAGAGTGCGGTCTGCTGCCAAGTGAAGGTATGTGAACAGCAACTGTCCTTTTTGCAGAAACTTGTACTCTGGCTTTAGTGGTTCCTTAACCTTGACAACCAGTTCCCGATTCCAAGCTTGTGCTGCCTGCGGGACAATTTTTGCCCCTGCCAGTTCATAGTCTTGATCTGTAAAGCCAGCACCGACACCCGCCCCCTGCTCCACAAAAACGGTGTGGCCGGCTTCCTGCAGAACCCGGACACTACTGGGGCTTAAGCCGACACGGAATTCTTGGTCTTTAGTTTCTTTAGGGACACCTATTTCCATCTTTTTACCTCATTGAACACCGCTGCTTTTGCGAGTGGCATGACGCAACAGTGAGTGATTCCGACACGCTAGTAGGAGTTGTTGACTCAGATTTTGTACCAACGGCTGATGGCGTCAAGTCTACGGCTACACAATCTAGTCCACTGTTGGAGATGAACGTAAGGATGGACTAGGGAACATCAACCGAAACTCTAATGTAAGCATTTTGGATCTAGATGAGGCACTACACACCATCCGGCGTGATAGACAGACTTTGCCTGTATCGTTTGAACATCCCAGGCACAACAGGTGAGTCAATTGAACAGTCTTACAATCCTCCTTTTGGATCAAGGCTTGATCAGACAGCTGTCCTCTTCTAGAGGTCTCAAATACCAGTATGGCTATTAAATTTCATGAGTGGAAAGAAACTGATCCCCAGAGAGAGATTAAGGAGTGAGAGACGGGGTGACAGGCAACCCTTCTTCCTCTTTTTTCTTCCTTTGATTGTTTAATTCCTAAAATCGGACTTGACAAGGTTGCCTCGTTGAAGAACGATTAAAATTGGTAAAGGATTGTAACTTACTGACTTGCTTGCCGCTTAAGGCTACACTAACGATGAATCAGCCCAAACCCACCACAACGCCCCAATTAGAAGAACCCAAGTTTGGTTTCAACGACTACTCAGAGAGATTGAATGGTCGAGCTGCCATGATTGGTTTTATATTGACTTTGATTATTGAGTACTTTACAGGTCAGGGATTACTAACCTGGCTGGGCTTGCACTAGTACAGGAAGGCTCTTATACAGAAGGCATATTGCTTGTACAGTAAGCTTTTTAACCTACTTCCAGGGGATAGTGATTTCCGCTACGCAGCCTTAGAACCACCTTTGGCTCGGTTTCACGGGAAACTTATATCTATTGTCACGGGTCTCATAACACAAGAAAAGACAAGCTGAACGCTCAAACATCTGTTTCTCGGTGAATTCCAAAAATTCAGACCCTAACTTAACCAAGAACTAGTGGAATCAGACTGAAGCAAAACAATAGAACACCGACAGACTTAAGCATCTTACAGTTGCTCGTTGTTTGGACGCTGATAAGATAACCTGGAAGTAGATTAAATACTAAATGGAATAGAGTAAGTAACAAGCCGTGATGAATGCTTTATGGCCTCGATTTTTAAAGTCAGCTTACCGCAAAGAGCCAATTTCTAGCTTTATCGTTATTGTTGGAGCTGTAGATGCTGTGATTGGCGGCTTTGGTGAGCGTTGGTCGCTACTATCGTTTGGACTGATGATGGTGGTGCTAGCTGTAGCACTCCGTTGGTGGCAAAGTCAGCGTCGGGAAACTGAGTTAGCCGATCAACCTGTTACCCATTATCTTCCCCCAGCCTCGTCGCGACCGGTTATGCCGACGCTGAGTGCTACCAAACGTCAACCACCCCGTTAATCCACTGCTAACCCTTCAGCATTAAACTGGCACTGCACAAGAATGCCTTGGTTATACTTTGTCTTGTGAAAGCGAACGCCTAATTGGAAGGCGCAGCAATCATGAGGGTTAATACTTTTACTTTTCGCTCACTACAACTCACAAACGATGGGCAAATCTGCTCTCGATAGTCAAGCAGGACGTGACAAGCCTTTTCGCCGCAAAGGTTCCCGTCCAGCCCTAGCCTTAGCGAACCTACACAACGAAAGTCAGTGCTTACTTAATACCAAAATAAACCAGAACACTACCACCAATCACTTTCCTCAATGGTTCAAGATTGGTGAAGTGGCAACTTTGACCGGAATGCCAGTGAAAACGATTCGTTACTATGAAGAGATTGGCCTTCTCGAACCGACTACGACCCGCTCGGAATCTGGTTATCGCCTTTTCAGTAGCCAAGTTATCAATCGCCTTGCATTTATTAAGCGGGCGCAATCTTTAGGGCTAAGCCTGAATGAGATTCATGAAATCTTGGCGGTTCATGACTCCGGTGAATTGCCTTGTGGAGCTGTAAAGCAGCATTTACTCCTCAAAGTCAAGGCCATTACTGAACAAATTGAAGCATTGGAAATTCTTAAGTCGGAATTGTTGGGCTTACTGTCTGGCTGGCAAGAACAACCCCTTGACGATCGCATTGCCCAGACTATCTGTCCCAATCTTCAACCCGTCAAGAATGAGTAAGTAAGTCGGTGAATTAGACGTCACGGATTGTAACTGGACATGGGGCAAAGGGCATAGAAAAGAAGCAGCTACGTTTATTGATGTCCACCTACTTAATACCCTTTTGAGGCTTGTCCTTTTCAGCGGCTTTTTTGCCTCGACGCTCCTGCTGCTTGGTGACTTCTGTTGCCTCCCGCTCTTTCGCTTTAGCAGTGGCTTTCGTCTGAGGTTCAACGTCTCTTGCGGGTCGCTTGTATTCTCTAGCTACTTCTCCATCAAGTGGGGGTTGATTGCCGATCGCTGGAGGATGGAACTGAGGGTAACTGATAGCTGAAATGGGTGGGTCACCTTTACTCAGAGGCGGAGCAATCGGTGTAGGCTGGGGTTGACTAGCTCCTCGAACCGATGGGTTAACCTTCCTAGTCGGTGGACTGGGAGGTGGAGTAATGGGTATAGGTGGGAGCTGGGGTTGACTGACTTCTCGAACTGATGGGTTAACCCTCTTAGCCGATGTGCTAGTGGGTTTGTCTGATGGGATAGGCGCTGTTGAGGGTTGAGGGAGAGGAGTCAGAATGGGAGCAGGAGGTTGGAATTCGCGATGTGTCTCCTTAGGGAACGATGTTCGAACCGAAGAAGCCGTGCTATTTGGTGCTTCATTTGCTAGGGGCACGGGTTGTTGAGCTTTGAGTAAAGCCGCCCCAAGTGACATAGCTGCGATCGCGGCAATCGCGCCTCCTAGCGTTGGCAACCACAATCCACTAGAGCGTCGTTCTCTCAACGCTGGAGTCCCCTGTACCGTGTTCGCTGTTTTCAGTGTTACAGGAATGGTGGCAGGTATCACTGGGGATAGTGGTGGTAATGCTCGATGCGCAAGGGTTACGGTAACATCATCTAGAGCGTTGGATACTGAGACGGAAGCCTGGGGTTGGCTACCATAATGGGGAAGTGTTACGGTTACCCCATCTGGAGCGTTGGGTTTAGCCGCAGGCTGGGGGAGTGGAGATGGTGTAGCTGAGACAGTTGATAAACTTCGCACAGCCTCTAAGGCTTCCAACGCTGTGGGATAGCGAGTCCGGAAGTCATACCGCACCATGCGATCAAGAATGGCTACCAGTTCCGAGCTGACGTGAGTGGCATGTTCATGCCAATTAATCTCACTGGTTTGGGGGTCGAAACTGAGGTGATGAGGATGAATCCCAGTCAACGCTTGAATGCCAATCATGCCGACAGCATACACATCACTACTAAAGCGGGGATTTCCCGCTAGCTGTTCGCTAGGCATGTAACCTTGAGTGCCAATAGCAATCGTTTGTGTCTTCCCAGCCTTAGCATTAGCCAACTGGCTGCTGACTTGCTTCACAGCTCCAAAGTCGATCAACACCATCTTGCCGTCTTCTTGGCGACAGATCAGGTTGGCAGGTTTGATATCCCGGTGGATGACGCGATGTTGATGGACAAAGGCCAGTACTTGCAATATGTCTTGTAACAATGTGGCTACATTTACCTCTGACCAAGGCTGACCTTCTACCAAGAATTGGGTTAACGTCTCTCCTGCAACGAGTTCCTGAGCTAGATAAAACTCTTGACCTTCCTCAAAGTGAGCTAACAGACGAGGAATTTGCTCATGGTTACCCAATTTATAAAGGACTTGCGCTTCCATGTCGAACAGGCGTCTTGCCGTTTGCCAAGTTTCAGCATCACTCGCTTGGGGCTTGAGCTGTTTGACTACACATTGGGGATGATTTGGCAAGTGCAAATCTTCAGCGAGAAATGTTTGACCAAACCCACCCTCTCCAAGAGGGTTGATAATTTTATATCGTCCGCCCAGAGGTTTTTCCAAGTGTGCCGACTGAACATGAGACATGAGAAAGTCCCTTAAAACTAATTAGTTAGATGAAGTGAGGTTAGCCACTCTCTATTTGATATCCAATTACAACTTTTCAGTCGCTCAACATGAAAATCAGGTTTAATTCCTCATAACTTGATAAATTAAGTTCTGGAAAAGTTCCGAGTTCAAGCCTGAGAAAATTAAAGTTTTAAATAAGTATTTGTTAATTCCTTGTGAATTTCAAACTATAGCAATTCTCAATTTAGCAAAGTACAAATGTAGGGGTGAATAGCTATTCACCCCTACAGGGAGGGGATTCCATGCCAAGTGGCTCCTGACTCCTAAACCTAGCGCTGCCACTCGGAAGCCAAAAGTCAAACACTTTGAAATTGTTTGAAGCTTCAGCCGTCGGAGGCTAGAGATTTTAATTGAGTATCAACTTGATTAATGAAATTTTGATCGTCTAGAGTATTTGAGGGAAGCCTATTCATTGAGATCGCAATCTTGACGAGATCTTTTGCTGTTACCTTTCCCTTAACATAAGCAGAAACTAAAGTCATTGAGCTGGGAATACCTTCTTGCTCGAAGAAACCGTGAAACGCTAGAAAAACGAGGTTAAAGGGCGTTACTGCCATACGAGTTGCCACATGTTCCGGCACACGTTCTATCGCCATTGTCGCTTGAGTTATTGGCGTTGCTGCCACTCCAGGTTTAATAGTTGGTGTTGTTGCAGTTGATAGTAGTAAAACAGATAAACTACCTAAAATTAAACGGTTCATGATGTAAGCTCCCAGATGTTCAAATAAGTTGGTCGATCTCTTTGCCTACTCACAACCGTAAATCCCTATTCTGAGGTCACTTTGAGGACAAGCTAAATCTTGTCTGAATTTTCCTGAGAAAGCTGAGAAAGCTTTGTTTGCTCATTAAGTATATGCGTCTTGTTATTTTTTTCGGATTGAAGTTACGCTTCTTTTTGATAGTTCACAGGCAACCAACCTCCTGGTTATTGTTAAAATCCCTAAAATAGCGCTGTATCAATCCACTGCTCAAACTACAATGTTGGCATGACAGCCCAAAAATCTCATACACCTGAAATTAATTCCTTTCCGGTTACGTATGCCGATATTGAAGCGGCGCATCGACGTCTGACGGGTGTTGCTCACAAGACGCCCGTTTTTACGTGTAGGAGCATTAATGAGATAACCGATGCTCAAGTGTTCTTTAAGTGCGAAAACTTCCAGCGCGCAGGTTCGTTTAAGTTTCGAGGTGCATACAATGCTTTATCTCTGCTATCTGAGGAACAAAAACAGCGGGGTGTTTTAACCTACTCGTCCGGAAATCATGGGCAAGCACTGGCACTTGTGGGAAAGCTTTTAGGTATTCCTGTTACAGTTGTGATGCCGGGTGATGCCCCAACTGTTAAGCTAGCCGCAACTCGTGGCTATGGTGCGGAAATAATTTTGTATGATCGCGCTGAAACCAAACGGGAAGAATTAGCACAAACTCTGGCAAATGAACGTAACCTTACCATCATTCCTCCTTACGATCATCCACACATTATTGCCGGACAAGGAACGACAGCGAAAGAACTTATCGAAGAAGCAGGTGAACTCGATTTACTATTAGTTCCTTGTGGCGGCGGTGGGTTATTGTCTGGGTGTGCAATTACCATCAAAACTCTCTCGCCCAATTGTCGTGTTATTGGGGTAGAACCTGCCAAAGCAGATGATGCCACACGTTCCTTTCACACCAAAACACTGCAAACTATTCACAATCCTAATACCATTGCAGATGGTGCTAGAACCCCAAGTCTTGGTCGCTTAACATTTCCGCTAGTCCTGCATTATGTTGATAACATGTTAACGGTGTCTGATGAAGCCATTCGTCGCAATCTGTTTTTCTTATGGGAGCGGTTGAAAATAGTGATCGAGCCGACTGGAGTATTAGCGGCAACAGCTTTGTTAGAACGAACTGTGACTATGCCTAATGCGAGAATTGGTGTTATTCTCAGCGGCGGTAATGTAGATTTGAAACGAGCTTGCCAGCTTTTTTTTAGCTATTCTAGCCATCCTAATTGATTCGGATTATGCCTATCATGACTTCTTCAGGTGTGGGGGGTAGGACATGGTTTGTTAGTGACTTTCAAGAACATTAGACTGATCGGAAAAGACAAAAAAATCTCTTGATTAATAATTCTTGCACTACTCCGAGGTCTGCCACTGCCAAGACTGAAGGCGAAAAACGAGAGCCGCTTCAGTAGGTTTACGCTGCATCTTCAACAATTCTTCTAGCGGAATAATTCGATTGTTGGGTAATCGCACCTGATTTTTAGCCTCGATGTGAAGAAATTTATTCGGGGCAAAGCGACAGTCAAACGGAGCTACTCTATAAGCATCTAGAGGCTGAAAATGTCTGCCCAATCTCACTCCTACACAAGTAATTTGGTCAGGCTTTTGTCCAGTATTTTGCAGTGCAGTGTTAACTTCTTGTGTCAATTTTTTCGATTGGCGAATCAAAGGCGTAATCTCATCTAAGCCCAGGGTACCTCCAGTGAGAGCGGTTTGAGAAAACAGGCAGCTCACCAGTGCCAACGGAACGATAGAATTTCCCAGCTTCATTTTTGGCTCATTCCTAGGTAAAAAAAGGCTTTTTCAAGTAGAAGCTCCATTCAAACTTCACACCTAATCGTGCAGTTCTATCGATTCATGCTACGCATTGAGCACAAACGTGTTCGCTTCTATCCTGGCTAGGCTCGATTTTGATGTCAAGACTAAGATAACCACAAGTTTATTGCTCTTGGTTGCAATGAATTATTTTCCCCATACCCAACGTGAACAGGAAGATTAGGTTTTGTTGAACGTTAAATGCGGCACAATGCAAGACAGTTGAGCAATGAGGTAGATATGGAGCGTAGTCGAACCTTCTCTGGTGTAAGTTGGGAAACCACAACTGGGTATTGTCGCGCTATCCGGGTAGGAAACCAGATTTACGTATCGGGGACAGCACCCATTGATGCGGATGGGAAGGTTTTTGCGCCTGGAGATGCTTATGCCCAAACCCGCTACTGTCTTCAGAGAATTCACAAAGCCTTGCAAGACTTGGGTAGTAATTGTCAGGATGTGGTGCGTACTCGCCTCTATGTTACAGATATCAGCCGCAGTGCTGAGTACGCCAAAGCCCATCAGGAGTTTTTTGCAGCACATCCTCCTGCTAACACGATGATTGGAGTTCAGGCACTTGTTGACCCCGAAATGCTGGTGGAAGTTGAGGTTGAAGCGATTTGTCAGTCGTGATGAGACGTTTTATCAGCCATTGCCAATTAGGATGAAATACGTATCAGCGAATAGCTCAAGACCCTAACCAGGCTAAAATGCCTTTGGCAATTTTCTGATCCAAAGACTTAAATGAAAGCATCCTGGACAAGAGTTGACGCAACACCCAGCGACTCAACCTTGGCATCAATCGACGTAGCAAGCGAAGTAAAATTCTATGCAATAGCCAGCCTACCAGCACCACAACTAAGAGCATCCAAGGGCTAATCTCAATCAACAGAGGTACGAAAGGCAGAACAATAACGGCAGTGATTAGCCAAGAGAGTATCCTAACTAGGGAATTCAACGGCAGAAATTTCCTAGGACAAAGCTGGCTGAGAAGTTGATCAATGAGCCAATAATGAGCTGAAGCAATCTGCTGACCAAATTCGGGATGTGCTAAACAGTCGTTCTTGATTTGGTGTAGGACTTCTCCATCGGTAGAAATGACACTCCGCATCAACGCTTCTTGAGAATTTCCTCGGTGATAGTAGGTGCAGAATGTTAATTCTGACTGAAGGTGATTTTCGGGATTGAGCAGAGCGTAATAGCGTAAATCGGCTAAAAACTCGCGGGAAACATCGAGGCGACGACCCGTTTCTTGGGCGTATTGAATTTTCTGGAGAATGGGTTGATCTAAGTTAAAACGAATACGGTGAATAACGGCACGAGAGCGAGTAATTTGCTCTTGCTCTAACTGAATGCACGGCTCTAAATTCACAACATCACGAAGGACGCGATCATGGCGATCGCGAGATTTGTGAGAGCGTTTTGGGGACAGAAAATGGCGCACGGTAAGACGTCTCTATCTTTGCCCGTTGGGTTGTGAGGAATTCCAAGACGATACATCTTTCCCAGAAGTCCGTTGCAACGATGCCTGTACCAAACCAATGACAAACTCTAAAAGTCCACGCCATTGTTGTTCCCCAGCACTCACCCCCTCTCTATGAATTTGGAGAATCACATCCCGATAGGGATGATCCAAAATGTCTTGAGAGTAGCGATTAATCACATCACCGTCGAGCTGAATGACGGTTTGGGCAAAGATTATATCAGTAGCTATAGCTTTTTGCAGGGCGCCAACTTGAACATTGTCAGGTTGCTCGGCTTGCTTCCTATGCAATGCCTGATTTCGATGATCTAGCGCGGCTTTCAGTTCGCTTACCTTACGCAAGTTACGTAGAAAACGACAATTTTTTAGCACTCGTTGTGCCTTAAGAATTTCTTCGGGAAAGGAAGAGTTCGTGGGGTCTGGAAGCCGGGTTGGGGTGTCGTGCAATTCTCCCGTGGGGTCGGTTGCCATCTCTAGAACCGTTTGATCGTAAAATTCAGAGGTTGGGTCACTTTGGAGCGCTCGATACTCGACTTCCAGGGTTTGGCGTAACTTCAGGTAGCGATCGCGCAACGATTCGTGAATACCCTGCTGTTCCAGATACTCCTCTGAGATGGGATAAATCCCCCGATAAGCCTCCCAGGCAACGAACTTCTCACCAGTAATTTGCTCAACGACCATCGTGTTCACTTCAACGGCTGTGGTGTCGATGAGAACATCCCCCAAAGACTGCAAAAATTCATTCAGATTGCGATGCAAACCCGGTGCAACAGAGCTACTGGTGGGTGCGGGTAAGTCTGTAATGCGTTTTCTCTTGCGGTTTTGTGTATTAATCATCGCCGTCAAGCTACCTACTGCTAGTTGTTCTGATTTGGGAAGCGACCGGGAGGTGGTGGTGGGGGAGGCATTCGTTTATCACCCGATTTGGGTTGAATATTCGTCTCCTGGGATGTACTTCCTTGTATGTCAGACTGTCCCTGTACATTACCTGGCTGAGATTCCTCTAGACTAGTCGCCTCTTCAGCTAGTCGCATTTCCTCCACCACATCTTCATGATCTAAATCAACCTGCTCAGTTGAGTCGAGTGCCGACTCTGGGAACGTCAACTCATCCAGAGACTCAGACAGGTCAAAACTTCCTTCTAGTTGAGAATTGAGTTCTATCAACTCTGAAGAAGTTTCAAATTCCTCACTCGTCAAATCTCCCCAATCATCGACACTGCCTAAGTTGGACGTCGGCTCATTCGGCGATGGTGCAATCGGGAATGGGTCTGAATCATCTACTAAATCTCCCCAATCTTCCTCCTCTCCCAAATTCAATGCATCCATATCAATGACTGACGCCTCGTGGTGAGATTCTGACTCTTCCATTACCCAGTCATCCCACTCGTCATCCTCTTCCAGATCCAACGAATCCAAATTGGGAATGGGTTTTCCTAACTCGGTATCGGATTCCTCTTCAATCAGGTCTCCCCAATCCTCATCAAGTTCCGAGGAGACAGCTTCCATATCCTGTGTGGCTGAAGTCGAGGGTGATGCAAAATCTTCTCTTGTGAAATTATCCCAAGTCTCAATTTCTGGGGAATCCGATGCTGCCTCCTCAGGTATCAGTTCATCCGAAACTCTATCTCTCAAATCCTCTGGCATTTCAAAGGGGGAAGTTTCTCGGTTCTGGGATTCTGTAATAGGAGGGGAAGCTAAATCTTCCTGACTAAGAGTTTCCCAATCCTGAGTTTCTGGAAAGCTGGATACGGGTTGGTCAGTCAAGGAGGCGTCTTCAAAGCCTTTCCAATCCTCTTCCATGACGAAGGAAGAGACCTCCCAGTCTTGGGATTCTGGCGCTAGAGGAGACGTTAAATCTTCCTGATTAAGAGTTTCCCAATTTTGAGTGGCTGGTAAGTCAGAAGCTGTTGGGTTAAATTCCGGTTCTTCGTCCATTAAGTCATTCCACCCCCAATCCTGACGCAAATCAGAGTCAGACGGCTCTTGAATGGGCGGTGGTGTGACGGGTAACGACTCTAGTAAATCTAAAACTGAGTCATCCCAATCGTCCTCCTCATCCTCTTCCTCCGTTTCCTCTTCCAATAGGGGAGGATGCTGTGTTGGTGTTGTGAGAGAAGAACTCAGGTTTTCCAGGGGGAGCGATGGCTCTGGAGAGGGGGTTTCCTCGGTTAGGGTGTCTAGACTAACCCCAGAATCTTTTACCGCCTCCTCTTCCGGTTCGACTACCAATTCGGTATCAATGGGCTCCTGAACAGGTGGTAAGTATTGACTTTCCAAATCCACTGATTCAGGTGCAATCACTGGAGGTTCAGCTTCTGAGTAGCGCAGAGCCACCAAAACCTCAAATAGCTTTTGCAAACTTTTGAGGTTGTTTTGAATCAGCTTACTCCCTTCAGCAACTTGCTCCAAGTGAAATTGCTTAAGTTCGCGATAGCGACCATTGCCGATAAACTCATCGCCAACCTCGTGTTCGACTTCGCCCTCAATCAAGTTGATGCGAGTACGCAGGCGATGACCTGGCTTGGCTTCATCTGCCTCAGCATCATCCTCGCAAGGAACCCAAGTGGTAAACTTCAACTCAGCGGCTTCGCTGAGAGCCATCACTAGCGCCTCAGTAATGTTGCCTGCCTTGAGTTTTGCTTTAAAGTCATCGCTCGACGCCATATATAGTATCCCCACTGAAATCGGGCGGTTCGCCGACAAAGAACGCGCCGAAATTGTTTTGTCTTTTCCAGTTTTACTGTAAGTTGTCCGGATTCGAGGGAGACAGAGCCGAATTTCCATCCCCTGGTCGGCGTGATGCCTGTGGCATTTGGGCTAACGTGTTCGTCAGAACCGTAAATAACTGTTGCAAATTTTCCAAGTTGTGTTGAATAATTTGGCGTCCTTGTTGAACTTGCTCCATGTGAAACTGCCGCAATTCGGTGTAAGGACCATTACCAATGAACCGACTGCCAACTTCGTTGTCGATCGCACCCTCTACAATGTTTAAACGAGTTCGCATACGGCTATCGACAGCCGGTTTTTCGGTTTCTACTAAGGAGGTAACCTCCGAGTTTTTTGATGAGGCTACCCAGGTGGTAATTTCCAACTCTACGGCTTCACCCAATGCCAAAGTGAGGGCGTCAACTATCTTTCCTGCCTTAAGTTGTGCTTTGAATTCGTCGCTGGTTGCCATAAGGTTTTGCCTGCCTCAAGCTATGAAGATAGCTTGCATATTAGACCAGAAGTGCCTTGAATATAGCAGACCTCCGACCAAGCTTTACAACTTTTTTACGAGGAATTAGGGGTTAGGGGTTTGGAGGTTGAAGGTTTGGAGGTTGAAGGTTGAAGCTCATAAGCTGTTCCACATCAGGACTTACGCAAATAGCACCGTGTAAGCCCCCCAACCCCCCAAGCTTGGGGGAGTAAATCTAGTTCCCCCAGATTTGAGGGGCTAGGGGGGCGATTGCGTAAGTCCTACACATCAAAGTTGGCACGTAAAAAACTACTCCATGCCCCAATACCCCATGCTCAATCTCCACAGCATCGCTAAATGTGGAATAGCTTACTGGCTAACTTTTATCTCCGCCTGACCACAAATGTGTGACCTCGTATCCTAACTCTCTAAGCATCTGGTACAGCAGTGGTAAGCTCAGGCCAATCACGTTACTGTGGCAGCCCTCTAGTTTTTCGACAAATAGTCCACCTCGACCTTCTATTGCAAAACATCCAGCACATTTGAGAGGTTCACCCGTAGCCACGTAGGCTTGAATGGTGCGATCGCTGATATCCGCAAAGTACACGTTGGTAATCCCGCAGCGGACTAGCGTTTTGTCCTCAGTTAAGTCTATTAACGCGTGACCCGTGTACAGTATGCCCATCGTACCTCGCATCATCTGCCAACGGGCGATCGCTTCTTCAGGATGACGCGGTTTTCCATGAATCTCACCTCTCAGGCTCAGCACCGAATCACAGCCCAAAATTAAAGCATTGCTAAATTGACTCGCAACGGACTGGGCTTTTTTGAGTGCTAGAGTTTCTACTAAAGCGACTGGGTCACTCAACTGTACTTGGGATTCATCGAAGTGGCTCACGCAAATTACTGGTTCAATTCCAGCATTTTGCAACAAGCGTCTCCGCGCAGGGGACGCTGAGGCTAGGACAAATGTTGGAACACCCATATTATTTTGAGATTTTGGGTTTTGGATTTAGAACTGGCACTGATGACCAAACATAGATGATTATTTTCGTTCACCTTGGCGTCGATTGGCGTCCATCTCCAGTTTCAGATCTCCTCTCCACAGGTTTGAGATCGCTGTTTTCAGTTCCCGCCTGCACGAATCGCTAGCTGTTTCAGTAAACCGTAAACGATTTAATCACTTGCTCAAATACATCGTGCATCTTATTCCAACGCTGCTCTGTTGTCGAAGCATTGAAGGTGTAAAGCTTACCGCGACTGACGGCTACACTCGCTAAGCTGTGCCGTTCTTGCGTAGGAAGTTTGACGTTGTATTCCAATAAGTAATAACTCTTGTCACCCGCCTCCCGCGCTTGGGCGTCCACCAATTCGGCTTTTCGGCCCGAATCGGGAGGAGCGATCGCACTTTTTTGCAACTGGTAGCCTACTTCCGAGGGAGTTCCTAAATCAGTCAGGGTTTTTCCGTCCGATACCGAACTGATCACCACACTGACATTTTCCGTCCGCTCAATCAAATCGCGGAACACCACATCGGGCCCATTCGTCACTTGCACGGGTATCCAGCCGTTGGGATACAGAAACTCATAGCCGTCGATGCTATCTACGTAGCTTTTCAGTCCACTGACAGCGCTAGTACATCCAGGCAAACCTAGGCTCAGCACTAGCAGCAGTAGTGCAGCAATTGCTTTGAGCATCTTTCTCTCCGTTGAATCCAGCTGATTTATTGTCTCATCTTTAGCTAGCGTGTCGTAGCTAGTGGTAAAACAAACTACTGAGTCGGTGAGTAAAATTCAACATCACTATTAAGGCTGGGCATGGAGCATGGGGGTAGAGAAAAGAAACAGTTACGTTTATTGATGTCCACTTACTTAGCTGTACGGGTGTATTGCTCTTAGTTGGAGAAGAAACTATGAACCAGACTTATCGAATGATTGCCCTTTTGGGATTTGCCACAGTACTAGTGAATGGAGTGCCTAAGGCTATCGGTGCGCAGTCATCCCCCTCTATCGGGGTACTTACTCAGCAATCCGACAACAAAACCGAGGCCAGGGATTTATATAACCGGGGCGTTGATAAACTTAATAATGGTGATTATAAAGGAGCGATCGCGGACTTTAGTCAGGCGTTGGAACTCGACCCCAACGATGCAGATACTCACTATAATCGCGGCTATGCTCAGCATACTGTTGGGAATTATGAGCAAGCACTCGCAGACTACACCGAAGCAATTCGGCTCAATCCAAACTTTGCCCAAGCTTACAGTAATCGGGGCTATACCTATTTCGTTTTGAAAAATTACCAACAAGCGATCGCCGATGCGACGAAAGCGATTGAGCTGAATAACGACAGTGAAACAGCCTACATTAGCCGAGGGAATGCTAATGATGAACTCGGCAACCATGATGCGGCCTTAGCCGATTATGAGAAAGCACTCAAGCTCAATCCTGATAGTGCTAGAGCTTTCTACAACCGAGGCTTAACTCGTAATCGATTGAATCAGCATCAAGCCGCTATTCAAGATTACTCACAAGCGATTCGGATTCAACCAACTTTTGCAGAAGCCTACTACAATCGAGGGCTCTCTCGCTTCAACCTCAAAAATTATCAGGAAGCTCAAGAAGACTTGCGCAAAGCCGCTGACTTATTCAAGAAGAACGGTAGGACAGACAATTACCAGAGTGCAATGGATGTGATCAAACGAATCCAAGAGTTAGCGGACTCCTAAATTGCACCAGTTTTTGTCCTACCCTCAGGTGATAGTGGGTTTGCTTATTCCATTACTCACCTGACTCAGTTAGCTGATGTGAGAGGCGGAAACAGCTACAAAAATTAAGCCACCAATGAGTACTAACGCTCCCATACCCAATACGATGTAGTTACGCTTTTGAGATGATGTAGGAGGTTCAGCGTGGTAAGTTTTCGTCTCAGGGGCAAAATTATTGAGCCGACCGCCTTCTTCTGTGGTAAATGGCATGAAATAGTAACCTTTTCTTGCTAATTATTTATAAATGTAACAGAAATACGGGTAAATACTCTGCCAATTTTGAAACAAAAATTTACAAATTGGTGAAGGCTCAGCCTTATCCACCCACATTGACGGTATATTTCAACGTAAACGGCCTAAAGTTGGCTCCCTTCTTCGCGCTTCCCCGAAGTTCGAGATCGTAAGCTCCTGCTCTGGGAAATGTGATCTCTGCCGCTGGAATTCCTTGATACCGTTCTGCTGAAATGGCTCTTAAGGCAGGTGTCATGAGTGGCTGTGCTTTTTGAGGATGAGGCTGAGAGTAGACCAATAACTGACAGTTACATTGGGATAAAGGAATGGGCTGTCCACCTTTACGGGTAAGAGCGAACCAAGCTTGAGTCGGTTTTCCAGCTTTGGGATTATGATTCGGCGTAATGTGAAATGTCGCCGCCACATCCCCAGACACCTGAACGGTATGAGCGGCAACAGGCGTAGCCATTAAAGCGGAAAGGAAAAGTAATCCCAAGTGTTTGCCTGATGTGAAACGAGCCATAAAACCTCTAAATGCAGTAAAACTAAACATAGCTAAGGGAAGAATTGGCGACCAGGGAACCTATCAAGGGGCAATTGGGCCAAAACTTCGGCAAAGTACATTTTCCAAGACGTAAGTCGGCAGGTCAAACGACAAGCCGTCAAACGAGGGTGTTTCAAGTTCGACAAGTTCTGATCGAAGGTAGGTGGTAGGTTTTAAGGGGGAAGTAAGTTTTTGGTCGCCAGGAAACTAGATAGGCTTTTCCCTAATACCTACGACCTATTAACAGGAAACCAAAAATCAATGGTGATGCCTGTTAGAAGGTGTGAGGAAGATTCGTACAATAAATTCTTGGCTTCGCATAAATCAACAGATTCAGGAGTTTGGCAATGTCAACAGTCGCAGTTGGGTCGATTGAAACGAAGGGATTTCCTGCTGTGTTAGCCGCAGCAGATGCAATGGTCAAAGCAGGTAGAGTGACTTTAGTCGGCTACATCCGAGTTGGTAGCGCTCGATTTACAGTTAATATTCGCGGGGATGTTTCGGAGGTCAAAACGGCTATAGAAGCTGGAATAGCGGCTGTAGAAAAAGTTTACGGTGGTGCTCTGGAGTCTTGGGTAATTATTCCTCGACCTCACGAAAACGTTGAAGCCGTTTTGCCAATTGCCTATTCTCCAGAGGTCGAGCAGTACCGAGATGCAGTGGAGAACCCAGTAATCCTCAGATAAGGAAATCGATCTCACGTTAATGAAGGTAAGCTGGCAGAGAACCTGCCAGCTTTATGTTGAGTTTGGGGAGTCCACCCTCATACCTGAAGTAGTTCTATCAGGATGTTTAGTGAGCTATTTTTAACCATAGAGAAAAGTTACGCCGAACATCCGCCGTTTTGATTCCCATGACTGAGCAACGTGATGCTGACTCACCGGTAGCTGATTCTCAGCAGTCCAATGAACCGACCGAAGGTGCAACGATTGAGCCAGTCGATGACTCTTGGACAAACCGCATTGCGGGTATCTGGAATAACACTACAGCAAGCTTGACGAAACTCCTACCCGTAGACCAACTGGCACAGACAGTTGTTGGCTGGTTTAGTGTCAGCGAAACTCAAGTTGCAGAGATTTTAGAGACTGTTCGGAGTGAACTGCCAACAACAGAAGCCCTCTTGATTGGTAAGCCTCAAGCTGGGAAGAGTTCGATTGTGCGGGGACTAACAGGTGTTTGTGCGGAAATTGTCGGACAGGGATTTCGTCCCCACACGCAACACACCGAACGCTATGCCTATCCATCCAGTGACCTGCCGTTGCTGATTTTTACTGATACGGTGGGATTGGGGGATGTCAAACAGGAAACTCAGGTGATTATTCGGGAATTGATTGGCGATTTGCAACAGGAGAGTCGCTGCGCCAGAATCCTGATTTTGACGGTCAAAATTAATGATTTTGCAACCGATACGCTGCGGCAGATTGCGACTCAGTTGCGTCAGCAGTATCCTAATATTCCCTGCTTGCTGGCAGTGACGTGCTTGCATGAACTGTATCCCCCTGGTATACCCGATCATCCAGCCTATCCACCTGACTATGAGGAGGTGAATCGAGCGTTTGCTGCTATTGAGCAATCGTTTACTGGATTGTGTGATCGCGCCGTGATGATTGACTTCACGCTGGAAGAAGACGGCTACACTCCCGTGTTTTATGGATTAGAGGCATTCAGAGATGCTTTAGCCGACCTACTCCCAGAAGCTGAAGCCCGTACGATTTATCAGCTGTTGGATAAGGAAGCGGGCGAGAAAATTGGTAACCTATACCGGGATGTCGGACGTCGTTATATGTTGGCCTTTTCTGTCATGGCAGCCGCACTGGAGGCTGTGCCTTTGCCATTTGCCAGTATGCCTGTGCTAACGGCGTTGCAAGTTTCGATGGTTGGTATCTTGGGCAGATTATATGGACAGACGCTAACCCCATCGCAGGCAGGAGGGGTGGTGAGTGCGATCGCAAGTGGCTTTCTGGCACGGGCAGTTGGACGGGAGTTGATTAAATTCGTACCCGGATTCGGTAGTGTGATTGCCGCTTCTTGGGCAGCGGCTTACACTTGGGCGCTGGGGGAAGGGGCTTGCGTTTACTTCGGCGACTTAATGGGGGGTAAGAAACCCGATCCCAAAAAAATTCAGTCCGTGATGCAAGAAGCATTTAAGACGGCACAGGAACGATTTAAGGGAATCAAACGTTAAAAACACTAGCTGCATAAGAGGCAGCTCTCTGAGAGATAAGTATTACTGCAACACTAAGAAAATTGAGTTTTGCAGGAGACTCCATGAAAAAAGCGTTCACAAGCGTTGCGATGAAAATCTCTGTTCCCGATTCCCCATTCCCGATTCCCCATTCCCGACTTTCAGGATAGGTCTGATATGGTGTTGTTTAATTTCTCTATAAAGTCCATCAATTTTATGTATGGGATAAGTCCTGTTCATTAATTAAGTCTTTCGTAAATATAAATACCTGTAGTCTATTCATCGCTGATTTCATCACGAAGGTACGCGATTGCCTGGTTAGATAGCTAACTCATCATTCAAACTTATGAAAATACGTTTCATGCCTAGAGGTTGGCAGCGATCGCTCGGAGTACTTTCCTTACTCTTCCTGGCGTCATTAATTACAGTCTTAGTGGTTGGCAATCCTATCTCTGCGATGGCGCAAAGTGCAGTACCAGAGGTGATTCCAGAAGTAATTCCACAGCCACCCGCTCAGGAAATTCGTGGGGTTTGGATGACCGAAAATGACAATGACATACTCAGGGATCGCCCCAAACTACAAGAGGCTGTAAGTCAACTGGCGCGGCTGAACTTCAACACGATCTACCCAGTGGTATGGAATTCAGGCTACGTATTGTACGAGAGTGCGGTAGCGCAACGAGCAGACATCCAACCCTTTGTCCGCAAAGGATTACAGGGACAAGATATCCTCAATGACCTTGTTACCCAAGCGCATCGCCAAGGCTTACTCGTCATTCCTTGGTTTGAGTTCGGCTTCATGGCACCCTCTACATCGGAACTGGCATTGAATCATCCGGATTGGTTTACGCAACAGCGGGATGGTAGCCAGACTTGGGTTGATGCGGCGGGTGAGGTGATGTGGCTCAATCCCTTCCTTCCAGAGGTGCAGCAGTTCATCACCGACCTGGTGCTGGAAGTTGTCACTCGCTATGATGTCGATGGCATTCAGTTTGACGATCACACCAGTTTGCCTAACGAATTTGGCTATGACGGCTACACGCTGGCTTTGTACAAACAGGAAACCAACAAAAATGCGCCGGCTAATCCTCAAGATCCGGCGTGGGTGAGTTGGCGGGCGAATAAAATCACAGCGTTCGTGACTCAACTCAACAAGGTTGTAAAACAGAGAAAGCCTAATGCGATTTTCTCGGTTTCCCCTAATCCTTATATCACGGCTTACAACACCTACCTGCAAGACTGGGTTACCTGGGTGCGGCAAGGGATTGTAGACGAGCTGATTGTGCAAGTTTATCGCCCCGATTTGCAAAGTTTTCTCGCACAACTCACCCGTCCTGAACTTCAAGAAGCACAACAAAAAATTCCTACCGGAGTTGGTATCCTCACTGGCTTGAGAAATCAGCCAGTTCCGATGCAACGTATTCAGGCTAAAGTACAAGCAGCTCGCGATCGCGGCTTTGGTGTATCGTTCTTCTATTACGAGAGCCTGTGGGACGACGCACCAGAACCCAGGACGGAGCGCCAATCTAACTTTCAAGCTCTCTTCAATTCCCCCGCTTCTCGCTTAGCATTGAAATAACCTTGCAACGCCCAGCGCCAAGTGATATCACCTCAGCCTGTATCAGAATTATCAAACATCCCTCTCCAAAACCTCTACGCTCTTAGCGTGACCCTCTGCGTACTTTGCGTTATAGCAAAAGGCAGGAGGCAGGAGGCAGGAGGCGTTTGCGTAGCATAGTGCGTTAGCAGCATAGCGGACGCAGCGGAGCGAGTAAGGTTTTTTATGGGTACGTGGTCGTTTTAGCCGTTCAATCTGTCCTAAGCTTTATGGCGACAGCTATAAAAACTTAACTCTGAGCATCCTAACGGATTTGTTTGTGCGATCGCATCATTACCTACCGATAAGGCAATACCTCTGCGTATTTGCCCTCATCTTCATCGGCTAACGTCCGTTGCTACTCATACTGAGTTGGAGCCTAACTGTAGAATTTAACCAACCACAGAGGCGCTCCAGAACGCTGAGGTAAGAGAAAGAGAGTGTTATACGTTTGAATACAACTGGGTATCAGAGGAGAGCGTTCACTGAGTCTGAAAAATGTTTTGCACCATTGGTTTATCTACAGTGGCAGCCGCGCGATCAAGTTCTGTAATCTCGTTGGAGTCCAATTTCCAACCCAACGCGCCAATATTCTCTTTTGCCTGTTCCACACTTTTCGCTCCAGGGATGGGAATGGTGTCTTTACAGATGCACCAGTTGAGGGCTACCTGCGACATTGTCCTATTCCTGGATTGAGCCACCTCCCGCAAACAGTCCAAAAGTGGGCGGATTCCCGGCAATAACTGCCTAAACAGCAAACCTCGGATACCTTTGGGAAACGGGCCTTTTTCAGAGTATTTTCCGGTTAATAGCCCCAATGCTAGAGGACTGTAGGCAATCAGTTTTATCCCCAGCTCATCACAAACATCTTTGAGTCCTAGTTGAGTGACAGGATAGGTAGACAGCAGCGAGTACTGAACTTGCAGGGTAGTAATAGGAACGCTACGATCGGTAAACTTTTTATGCACCCATTTGAGCCGTTTAGGCCCGTAATTGGATAAACCCACTCCTTTTACCAATCCTTGCTCATAAAGGTCGGCAAGACCATCCAAAAGTACCTCTTCTTGCCAGGGAAAATAGTTTGCTGTAGACCAATGCATCTGTACCAAATCTACATTTCTTCCCAGGCGCTGAGCAGATGACTTGCAAGCCGATACCATTGACTGGCGTGTCAATCTCCACGGATAAGCTGCAAGCTTGGTGGCAATGCAGATAGTTTCCTGATTTAAACCCGAATATTCTTGAGAGAATCGTCCTAGAAGTTGCTCACTACGCCCATTTAATCTCCCCGTCCCGTAGGAATCACCGGTGTCAAATAAGGTCACGCCGTTGTTCACACAAAGGTTAAAAACCGCTTGCAACTGGTTATCCATCCGTTCATCATATCCCCAAAGTAATCGGTTACCCCATGCCCAAGTCCCACAGCCCATGATGGGGAGGGAGAGTTTTTGGCTAGTCTGCATGTTCACTCTCGTGCAATTGTCGCTACAACCTCAATTTAGGGTTGATGGGTTTGTTTGCTCAACCCATCCTCTAATACCAATTCTCGATGAGGTTGCACTTTATGAACCCTTGGCTGTCGCTGTCTCCCTTAATGAGGACTACAGGGAGTAATGAATTCAGTGCATGATTACGGAGAAATGGCATGGGGAAATAAAAGAATCCTTGTTATTGAAAATGCGGCTACACCACAGGGAATGTAGCCGCTAGTTCAGTTTATCTATCTAAGTAGGGAGGGCGATAGGAAGTAGAATTCCATACGCAGAGTAGTTCTAAACTTAATATTAAATAAATCCTGGCCCTTTGCCTCTGCGGTCAGATTCCATCGTTAACTCACCATCTTTATCTTCGTTGATTTCGGTGAATTCTTCCAGGCGTTCAGCTTTGAGTTCTTCCTCTCTGGCTCTCAGATCGCCTGGTTCATTGACATACATTTCGGGTTCAATGGCAAAATTATCAGCCAATCCTTCTTTGTCTACCGTATAGCCTCTAGTTTCTGGTCTATCGTCGTGAGGAACGTGCTTAAAATTTTCCCCCTCTCTTTCTTTGCGGGCTGCGGTTTCGGCGGGAACAATGCCGCGATCATAAGTATCAACATCAGTATCAACTTCATGCTTGGGTAGTTTATCTTTAGCCATTGCGAACCTTCTCCAAAAACGTGGTTTTCTTATCTCTAAGGCAAAGCTTAAAGCAATGCTCTAGGTAAATGTATCCACCTTCGGGATTAAATCTGTTGGGTTAGCTTGGGTTTGACAAAAAATCGCTTAATTGTTGTTAATTAATCAATTGATATAAATAAAGCGCTATTTCGAGTAGGCACAGTGGATCTACTTCCATGAAGTGATAATTAATCATCTGATGAGTTTTGGCATATCTTTGTGGTGGTTCAGGCAAATTACTGGAGGAAAAGCGGGTTTCCGGCGATGCAGGGAAAATACCTCCTAGGGTTGTAGCATGATTGCAGCAACGTCCTACTCAGATTGAAGGATTCCATAGCTATGGAAAGCCAAGCTAAAAGCACCACGTCTACGTAGTCTCAAGCGGCATCCGCAAGCCGTTTATTTATTAAGCACATCTTCTGTACAGAGAAGTGATTTGGCAAATCATTGTTTAGTAAAAGTAAACCTATTACTTTAATAGCCTTAAGAATTGATAAAAACTCCACTGGATAGGAAGGGAATAAACGCTCTATTCTTTAGTAACCGAACTGAGAGCGCCTGCTTGCATATAGTAGTCCTAGATAATTCATAAAGATAAGAGCCCCGACTTCTTAAAGAAGTCGGGGCTCTGAAGCACTGCTCAAAACGCACGTAGGCTTAGTCAAGTGGTATGTTAGCGGAGCGAGAGCATCTCGTATTAAAACTTTACTTTTTTGTTAGCTCAGAAGATGCTAAATTTAGCCACAAATACCGTAATTGAGGTAAATAAGACTAAATTTATTATTTTTCTTACTTTTTACTCATGTTTAACGGATATCAAATCATTGATGTAGATTCCCATGTGAGCGAACCACCTGACATGTGGGTAAAGTACCTGGAACCTGCATTTAAGAGCTTCGCACCGTCAGCGGACATGAAAATTAAGGGTGAAGAGATTATTAACAAAATCTCTGAGCAATTTCGGGTTCGAGGCGCTGAGGAGATGATGGAAAAACATCCTATGGCTGTACTCAGTGGCTTCGATTCAGAGTCTCATGTTCGGGCCATGAAGCAGATGGGGATTGACGTCTCATTTCTTTATCCAAACTCCGGACTGTGGGTATTTGCAGTTGATTCAATGGCTCCTCAATTGGCCGGGGCGTTTACCCGCGCCTACAACAATTGGTTGCGAGACTTTTGCAGCTATGACCCACAAACTCTCAGAGGTGTAGCAGCGATGAACCTTCATGCTCCTGAGGAGATGGTGCAAGAATTGGAGCGAGTTGCCCAGTTCGGCTGGAAGGCAGTTTTTTTGCACCCTAACCCAGTTAAGGGGCGGTTGCTAAGTCATCCTGCCTATGAGCCTTTTTGGTCGAAGTGCGAGGAGTTTGGGATAGCCGTTGGTCTTCATGCAGCGGCGCATAGTTCCCTGCCAACGGTTGGAGTAGATCGGTTTAACACGGAATTTGCCATACACGCCTGCGCTCATCCGATGGAACACATGATGGCAATGCTCGCACTGATTGAAGGTGGAGTGTTAGAGCGTCACCCCAAGCTCAAGGTCGGATTTCTAGAGTCAGGCTGTGGTTGGCTCCCGTACTGGCTGTGGCGACTGGATGAAGAGTACAAAAATCTTCAGTGGGAAGTGAAAGACCATGTGAAAATGAAGCCTTCAGAGTACTTTCATCGCCAGTGCTTTGTCGCCATTGAACCGTCTGAGCCTTATCTGGATTGGGTTATCCAGCATATCAGCGCCGATAACTTGCTCTTTGGTTCTGACTACCCCCACGTTGATCACGACTTAGACATTGTGGAGAAAATGGTAGCGCTTCAGGAGCGACTCGGTAAAGAAACCGTGCGTAAGATTCTCTGGGATAACCCTGCTCGTTTTTATGGAGTGGTTTGAGCCACTAATTCAGATTTTGAGATGGCAAGGTTATGCGATCGCGCAAAGCTGCAAGTGCAGCGTAACTTACGTCACTCAACCGTTGTAAACCAACTAAATACTTTGGAGGTAAGGATTGATGACAGCATGGACGGTACAAGATCTCAAGCAGTGGCAAAGCAACCTGCTCCATTCCAATAGACGAGCCAAAACGTCGCAGAATCTCCCCTGCGACTACGAAACCTTCGCAAACCAGTTGCTGAGGAGGACTAAGCTAATCTCCCAACTGATTGCCAGTTCCTGGCTAGAGGGTGAGAAAGCAACGAAGATCAGGGAAATATTCACGCAGTTTTCTACGGGGCATGATGACTCGGATCTGAGAGAGTTGTTGACGGGGCAGAAGCCTAACTTGTGGGCTCAGCGTATTTTTGATGATGATGAAATAGACTTGTATCGCTTTGAGATTAGTTGGAATACGTTTGAGGGTACACTAAACGAAAACCAGCAGGCCATTCAAGCCCAAAAGCCTCCATATTTTACTATGGTTTTACCCTATCCTCCACGGCCTGTTCTAGGTGAATTTACTGTCACTCTTGACCAAATCCAAAACTGGGTGAATTCACCCCTACAAGAGGATAATAAGGGTTTAATCCAAAATCCCTTCCCGTCGTCCCCCTATATTCCACTAACAACTTGCTAGTAGTCGGTTGGGTTAAGCGCAGAGAAATCCAACAAATCCCTTCCAGCGTTGGGGTTCATTACCTCTACCCAACCTACATCAGCTTGTTACCTTGGGGAAGGGCAAAGCATCCGGATAGTGAAGTCTTCATTGAATTGCAAAGATGAGCTTCCGAATGCTCATTGGTGTCAACTTAAGCGAAGTTACCCTGTGCGATCGCTCTGCGCTACCCCCTTGGGGCGATCGCACTCTCTGCACAGTCAGCAGTCGTTTAACTGTGTCACGCCACTACGATTTAATCTTTAAGCAACCGCATATCCGGTGTGCTGTCGCACGTCGGGTGAATGAAACGCTAGAACAATTTTGTCTTTGGGAACTCCGGCAGCAACGAGTTCGTCCGTGATGCCATCTTCTATGCCGTCTCTTTGAATCCAGATTTTGCCGTCAATTATTTCGACGTGAACAACACAACCGTGAATTCTGCGCTTGCCGTCCCAACCTGCATTCATCAACAAGAAGTTGTTGCGATCGCGATCAATGATCAACTTACTCTCAATGTGTCCGTGACTGTAAGGAATGCGATGATGTCTTTCTAGGATGTGTTCAAGAATGTCTCGATATTCATCTACTCTATCCATTTCACAACCTCCGCTTTGTCAGCATTGAAAATAACCAATTTAAGGTTTTGATTTTCTACAACCATCTGGGCAATTTCTTCCTAAAAAAAAATCTAGGTAAACTTCATCTGAAATAGCTAGATAAAGAATGCGACCAAGTTGAGAGCGTTTCAGAGCGTCTCGATAAAGGATGTATTGACCAAGCGCATTTTCTAAATCATTGACTGGTGATGGACTTAAAAAACTTTTAATTTCAATAGCAATTTTACGTCCTTCCTTTTCAGCAGCGATAAGTTTTTCTGCTCCTAAATCGATGTAGACTGAGCGAGAGCCAATTGTGAGTCTGAACAGCTCGTCAGTAATTGTCCACCCGTCTTTCTCCAAAGCGGTTTTTACCGTGTCGTGGTAAATGTCCTTTGCCATGCACATTCTCCAAAAAGGCTGGGTTACTGGACATTGGTTCGAGCTGACATCTTGCACCAGCCTTAACTGTTACCCACAGTCTCACCCTGAACTAAAGTACCCTAGCCTTCGGGTTCTCCTTCGGCAACCCAACCTACATCTATTCCATCATTTTAGCTGTGTCAGAGGCTGTTTCTAAACCAATGTAAATGCCTGGAGATCTCCCTAAATCTCCCTTAGAAAGGGGGACTTTAAAGATTTTCGGTTCCCCCTTTTTTAAGGGGGGCTAGGGGGGAGTTCTCCAAAGTTAGGCAACCTAGCCAGTTAACATTACTTTAGAAACACTCTCCCAGTCCACTACGTTTTAACACTTACTGCCGCTTCACAGAATGCAAGTGTTTTTTTGGCAGAGTTAAGAGCAGTTAGCTATACTACTGCACATTCTCAGTATCGTCCAGAATCAGCATGACTGACTACCAGATTCTCGCCAAAATCTACGAAAGTGATAACTCCTTAGTCTATCGAACTGTCCTCAATCAGAATCATCAACCCATCATTCTCAAGATTTTGAAAGAAGACTATCCCACTCCGGGGGAACTAACTCGATACAAGCAGGAATATGAAATTACTCGTTCACTGAATTTGGATGGGGTGGCCAAAGCGTATGATTTGCGGCGATATCAGAATAGTCTGGTCATGCTCTTAGAGGATTTCGGGGGAGAATCCTTAAAGATATGGATGGCACAACGCCAGTTTACGCTGACAGAATCTCTCTCCATTGCCATCAAGATTGCTGAGAGTTTAGGCGCTATTCACGCCGCTAATATTATTCACAAAGATATTAATTCCTCAAATATTGTCTATAACCCAGAAACTGGGCAACTTAAAATCATCGATTTTGGCATTTCCACCGTTTTATCACGAGAGAATCCGGCAATTCGCAATCCCGATCAGTTAGAAGGAACCTTAGCCTATATCTCGCCGGAGCAAACGGGCAGAATGAACCGGGCAATTGATTACCGAACTGACTTTTATTCGCTTGGTGTCACTTTTTACGAACTGCTCACCCATCAACTGCCATTTGCCAGCAATGATGCGATGGAGTTGGTGCATTGTCATATTGCTAAACAACCCGTACCACCCAAAGAAGGCAGAAGGCAGAAGGCAGTTCGCGCAGCGTTCTCCGCAGGAGTAGGCAGAAGGGAAGAAATTCCTCAAGCTTTGTCAGATATTGTGATGAAACTGATGGCGAAAACGGCAGAGGAGCGATATCAAAGTGCTTGGGGACTGAAAGCTGATTTAGAAACCTGTTTGCATCAGTTACAGACTAAGGGTGAGATTTTAGAATTTACCCTTGCTTGTCAGGATAGGTCAGATAAGTTTCAAATTCCGCAAAAACTCTATGGTCGGGAAGAGGAAGTAAAAACTCTATTAGCAGCATTTGAGCGAGTTGCAGGAGAAGTAGGGGAAGAGAAAAAGACTCGACCTCAAGATACTGCATTTTGCCCCCCTATCCCCCCAATTCTGGGGGGAACCGGAATTCAAAGTCCCCCAATTTTGGGGGATTTAGGGGGCGAGGAAGACTTGTATACACACGGTAGCCTTAACAAAGGGGGGTTAGGTCGCGCCGAGATGGTACTCGTTGCGGGTTATTCAGGCATCGGTAAGTCAGCTTTAGTCAATGAAGTCCATAAACCAATCGTGCGACAACGGGGATATTTTATCTCTGGTAAGTTTGACCAGTTTAAGCGGAATATTCCTTATGCTTCTTTGATTCAAGCCTTTCAAGACTTAATTCGGCAGTTGCTAACAGAAAGTGAAGCACACCTTCAAGCATGGCAACAGAAGCTTTTAGATGCTCTTGGTAACAATGGCCAAGTCATCATTGATGTCATTCCCGAAGTAGAACTGATTATTGGTGAACAACCTTCAGTGCCACAGTTAGGTTCAACTGAGTCCCAAAATCGGTTTAACTTGCTTTTTCAAAACTTTATTGGCGTTTTTACCAACAAAGAACACCCCTTAGTTATTTTTCTAGACGACTTACAGTGGGCAGATTCCGCTTCTTTGAAGTTAATTCAGTTGCTAATGACTGACCCAGGTAGCCAATATCTATTGATGATTGGAGCATATCGAGATAATGAAGTCAGTCCAACTCATCCTTTGATGCAGACCTTAGAACAGATTCAACAAACGGATGCTAGGGTAAGTACCATTACCCTCCATCCCTTGAGAATCAATCATGTCAATCAATTAATAGCTGATACTTTGAATAGCGCGATAGACGCTTCAAAGCCATTAGCCGATCTATTAGTCAATAAAACTCAAGGTAATCCCTTTTTCTTGACACAGTTACTCCAATCTCTATTTACACAAAAGCTGTTGTCATTTACCCCCCCATCTCCCCTTAGTAAGGGGGGACTGCGAGGAAGTCAAGGGGGGTGGCGGTGGGATATTGAGCAAATTAAAGCTGTCGGAATAACTGATAATGTTGTCCAGTTAATGGTCAGCAAGATTGAAAGGCTGGATGAGAGGACACAGAATGTTTTAAAGTTAGCCGCTTGTGTGGGAAACCGATTTAATTTAGACGTTCTCTCCATTGTCAATGCGAAATCTCTGTCAGAGACATCGACTGAGTTATGGTCGGCGATTCAAGAAGGTTTAATCGTACCTCTAAATGAGGATTACAAAATTCCCCTACTTTGGAACCAAGAGGCAAGGTCTAGTGGTAATACAGAAACCTCTCCGTCTCTCGTTCCAAATTTTTCATCTTCTATCCCTTACAAATTTTTGCACGACAGGGTTCAGCAAGCCGCCTATGCTCTGATTCCAGAAGGCCATAAACAAGAGGTTCACCTCAAAGTTGGTCAACTATTACTGGAAAATACCCAGCCAGATGAGCTGGAAGAAAATATCTTTGATATCGTCAATCAACTAAATATCGGAGCAGCATTGATTACTCAGCAGTCAAAAAGGGATGAGTTGGCTAGATTAAATCTAATTGCTGGCCAAAAAGCAAAAGATTCTATTGCTTATGAGCCTGCTCTCAAGTACTTAGAGACAGGCATGGAACTTCTAGCCTCAAATCGATGGAAAAATCAGTATAATCTTACACTAGAACTCTACTTAGAAACGATAGAAGTACAATATCTAAATACTCAGTTTGAGCAAGCAGATAAAATTTCTACTGTTGCTTTGCAACAAGCCAAAACACTTCTTGATCGAGTCAAGGTATATGAACTAAATATTCAATCTTATATAGCTAAACAACAATACGAAGAAGCAATAGATACTGCACTGAAAGTTTTGGCAAAACTAGGAGTAGCCCTGCCTTTAAAACCAAGTAAACAGAGGTTTGAAGAAGAACAGAGAGCTATGAAACTGCTTTTGATAGATAAACAGATTGAGGATTTAGCCAATCTGCCAGAAATGACTGATCTAGATAAACTTGCGGCTATGAAAATTTTAATGGCTGTCGCGTCTGCTGCAATACTCACCAATCCTATGTTATATCCTCTAGTGACGTTGACTGCGGTCAATCTCTGTATCGAGTATGGGAATCCGCCCCAAGCCGCAGGTGTGTATGTTTTTTACGGTGGCCTTTTGTGTGGAGCAATGGAGGATATTGATTCTGGATATCAGTTTGGTCAACTATCTTTAAAGTTGCTGGAGAAATTCAACGCCCGTAAATCTCTAGTCATACATTTTTATAACGCATATATACAACACTGGAAAGAGCCGCTTAAAAACACGATGAAACTATCCTTAGAAGGGGTTAATAGTGGCTTGGAAAATGGGGATTATGAATCTGCTTGTTACAATGCTGCAACCTATTGCATCCTCCTGTTTTTTATTGGAGCTGATTTAACCCACGTTGTTCAAAAATATTCAGAATTTACTGATTTAATCAAGAAATTAAAACAAACCTATCCATTGAACTACATAAAAATTAGTGGCAAAATCGCCTTGAAATTAATTACAGGCGCTAAACATTCATACTGTTTAGTAGATGAATCTAAAAAACAAGAAGAAATTTATCTCAAAAAATGGACTAAAGAGAACAATGTTTGGCTACTCTTCCTTGTTTATTTTGGAAAAACTCTTTTATCCTATTACTTTAAAACTTACGACGAGGCAATAATAAACGCCACTCAGGCCGAAAAATATGTAGAGAATTGCCGTCCGTTCTCAAAATCATCACAGTATATTTTTTACTATTCTCTTGCGTTGCTAGCTGGATATAATAATCTTGAGAAACAAAAACAAGTAAATGCTCTAAAAAAAATATCAGCTAATCAAGATAAAATACGAGAATGGGTTGACAGTTCTCCGGAAAATTACCAACATAAATATGACTTAATAGAAGCCGAAAAAGCGCGAGTCCTAAGCAAACCCACCAAAGCAATGGAGCTGTACGATCGCGCCATCCAAGGAGCCAGAGAACAAGGCTTTATCCAAGAAGAAGCGATCGCCTACGAACGCGCCGCCGAATTCTACCTCTCCATCGGCAGAGAGGAGATTGGGCAGTTTTACCTAAAAAATGCCCACCATTGTTACACGCGCTGGGGAGCAACCGCCAAAGTCAAAGACTTAGAAGCCGAATATCCCCAAATATTAGTAGGCGCAACCCATCGAACCGGAACTCAACAGACCCGAACCACAGAAATTACCAGTACAAGTGGCAGAAATACCCAATCCCTAGACTTAGAAACCGTTGTCAAAGCCTCGCAAGCCCTCACCAGCGAAATCGTCCTCGACAAACTGCTCGCCAAACTAATGAAAATCGCCATAGAAAATGCCGGCGCACAAAAAGGCTATCTCCTTTTAGAGACAGATGGCAACTGGGCGATCGCCGCTTCTGGCGCAGTTGATACCGATGAAGTCACCACGCTGCAATCCCTTCCTCTCGACTCAGTGGATGCCTCAACCCAAATCCCACTCCTGTCCACTGCCATTATCAACTACATCACCCGAACCAAAGAACCTATCGTATTAAACGACGCCGTCAACGAAGGACAATTTACCTCAGATTTTTACATCATCACCACCCAACCCAAATCCATTCTGTGTACCCCTCTACTGAACCAAGGCAAACTCAGCGGTATCTTATATCTAGAGAACAATCTCGCCACCGGTGCCTTCACCGCAGAGCGCATCAAAATCCTCAATCTGCTCTCCGCCCAAGCTGCCATTTCCCTAGAAAATGCACGGCTTTATCGCAACTTAGCTGAATATAACCGCACTCTAGAAACCAAAGTAGAAGAACGCACCTCCGAACTTGCCATAGCCAAACAAAAAGCCGAGGTTGCCAACGAAACCAAAAGCACCTTTCTCGCCAACATGAGCCACGAATTACGGACACCCCTCAATGCGATTCTCGGATTTTCCCAACTCACGCTAAAAACTCCCGATTTATCCCAAGAAAATCGAGAAAATTTGTGCATTATTACCCGTAGTGGCGAACACCTCCTTACCTTAATTAACCAACTTTTAGACTTATCCAAAATTGAAGCCGGACGTACCACGCTTAACGAGACAAACTTTGATTTGTACCGTCTGCTGGACGACATGGAGGATATGTTCCAACTCAAAGCATTTGACAAAGGATTGCAGTTAATTTGGTATCGCACTCCTGATGTCCCCCGCTACGTGCGTACCGATGAAGTCAAATTACGTCAAATCTTAATCAACCTACTCAATAATGCACTCAAATTTACATCTGAGGGAGGGGTGTTGGTAAGAGTGGGAATGGGGAATGGGGAGTCGGGAGTCGGGAGTCGGGAATCGGGGGACGAGGGGGACAAGGGAGACAAGGAGACAAGGGATAATTCATCCAATTCCCCATTCCCCATTCCCCATTCCCGTCTGATATTTGAAATCGAAGACACTGGTGCAGGCATTGCTCCGGAAGAACTCAAGAGCCTGTTTGAAGCCTTTGTGCAAACCAAAACCGGTCGAGAATCACAGGAAGGAACTGGGTTGGGATTACCCATTAGTCGCCAGTTTGTGCAACTAATGGGCGGTGAGATGATTGTAGAAAGTGAGGTAAGCAAGGGGAGTATTTTTAAATTTGACATTCAAGTTGGCGTCGTTGAGGCAAAAGACATTGAAACCAAACAAACACAACGCCGAATAATAGCCTTAGAACCCAACCAACCCCCCTATCGAATTCTAATAGTGGATGACCGATATGATAACCGCCAACTGCTGATTAAATTGCTGAACCCGTTTGGCTTTGAACTCAAAGAAGCCAACAACGGTAGAGAAGCCGTGGAAATCTGGGATAATTGGGAACCGCACTTAATCTGGATGGACATGCGAATGCCTGTAATGGACGGCTACGAGGCAACTAAACAGATTAAATCCACTACCAAAGGACAAGCCACCGCCGTCATTGCCCTAACGGCTAGTACCTTAGAAGAAGAGAAAGTAATCGTGCGATCGGCAGGATGCGATGACTTTCTCCGTAAGCCGTTCCGAGAGACAGACATCTTGGAAATGATGAACAAACATATCGGAGTGCGTTATGTGTATGAAAACCCAACTCAACCCGATTCATCCGTTACAGACAACACAGTACAAAATGTACTTACCACTACCGCTATAGCAGCACTACCGGAATCATGGCTTGCGGCACTGAAACAGGCGATACTCAATGTTGACTTGGAATTAATCTTCAGCCTCATTGAGGAAATCCGTCCCGAAAATGCCCTCTTAGCTGATGCCCTGAAGCGCTGTATTGATAATTTTGAATACAAAAAGATTTTAAATGTAATGGCTGAGAGTGGAAATGGGTAATGGAGAATGGGTAATAGCGCTCCGAACAATGAACAATGAACAATGAAACCAGCAATATTCTAATAGTTGATGATATTCTAGAGAATCTACACTTGTTAGCTGGGATGTTAAGGACAAACGGGTACAAAGTTCGACCGGTTCCCAGTGGAGAGTTGGCACTCTCTGGCGCACGAGGATTTCCACCGGATTTGATTTTGCTGGATATTATGATGCCGGAAATGGACGGCTATGAAGTCTGCAAAGCGCTAAAATCCGATGAGCGAACGAGGGGTATTCCAGTTATCTTTATCAGTGCCTTGAGTGATGTACTCGATAAAGTCAAAGCGTTTGGAGTGGGTGGGGTTGACTACATCACTAAACCGTTTCAAGAGGCAGAAGTTTTGGCGAGAGTGGAAACGCATCTAACGTTGCAACGCTTACAAAAAAATCTTCAAGATAAAAATCAAGAATTGACCAATACCCTACAACAATTGAAAACCACCCAAGACGAACTAATCCAATCAGAAAAAATGGCGGCACTAGGACAATTAGTTGCAGGTGTTGCTCACGAAGTGAATACTCCATTAGCCGCCATCCGCTCATCTGTCGCCAACATTGCTGAATTTTTATATGAAAATTTAGAACAGTTACCCTCTTTCTTCCAAGGACTTACCAAGGAACAGCAGCAGTATTTTTTTGCTCTTTTACAAAAGTCAAAGCAGCAAACCAACTCGTTATCAAGCCGCGAAAAGCGCCAATTAAAAAAAGAATTAATGTACCAGCTAGAGTCCCAAGGAATTGACAAGGCAGATAGCCTCGCTAGTACGTTGGTTAATATTGGCGTCTATGACCAGATTGAACCCTTTTTACCTTTATTTAAAGACCTAGAGAGCGAAATGATATTAAAAACTGCTTATCAATTCGCCACGCTCCAGAGAAGCACAAGAACCATCTCCACTGCTACCGAAAAGGCTACCAAGGTGGTGTTTGCACTGAAGAGTTATGCACGTTACGATCGCTCTGGTGAAAAAGTCCAAGCTCAAGTTACCGAAGGTATTGAAACGGTATTAACCCTTTATCATAATCAACTCAAACAGGGAGTTGAAGTTACGAAAAATTATGAAAAGCAGCTGCCCCTGATCTTCTGCTATCCGGATGAACTCAATCAAGTATGGACAAATCTCATTTACAATGCTTTACAAGCAATGGATTACCAAGGCACGTTAAAAATTGAAGTGAGGCAGCAAGAGGAAAATTTGTTAGTGAGTATTACTGATAGCGGCAAGGGAATTGCTCCTGAGATTATGCCGAGAATTTTTGAGCCTTTTTTTACGACTAAACCCTTAGGGGAAGGAAGCGGATTGGGGTTGGATATTGTGAAAAAGATTCTTGATAAACATCAGGGTAAAATTTTTGTAGAGTCGATACTGGGTCAAACCACATTTACTGTATCTCTACCTATTTCTTAAGCAGGACAAGCTCAAGAAAGGATGAAGTAGAGACTTACGGGGATTGTTGATTCAGTGAGTTACAATTTATCCCTTAGTCTCTAAACAATCACCCATTTAACTGGCAACTTCGTGTCTAGTAGATTTTTTCTGAGATGGGCATCTTGCCCGTACTGATTGTACACATTAGATACACAGCAGTTTCATCCCGATACCTAACGCCCTGCCTCAACCCTAAATCCAGTCTCATGGAAACG
>DATNPV010000308.1:0-70978 GCA_036703055.1 Waterburya sp. | reverse complement strand
CTGGTATTCACTCGATTCGCAGGTTTTACTCCAGTTCTTTTCCTCCTGTGCCAGCCATTTGTGAGCAAAGATGAATCTCTTGTCAACAAAGATGAATTTCGCCAGCAGTATCAACTTTGGGGGAACATGAGTCAAAGTCCCTTTCATAAGTTAGAACAGAGCTGTCAAACCCTCTCCCCGTCCTCCTGTCTCCCCGGCAGTCAAGAGCAGGCAAATATAGAAGCGTGGCATCTTACCTCTTGTGGCAGCTTTCCTAAAGGCGTGACGCCATAACTCTCGCACGGATAGACTAGAACTGAATCAATGCTACTTCGACCTGTAGTTGGAATTAATTCCGCAGACACCTCTCAACTTCTTTACAGGGAACTGTGCGTTCCAGAAATGGCAAGCGCTTACAGTGAGGTAGCTGGGTGAGAGAGGCAGGAATTGACAGCCTTCAAAACTTTGTTGCGGTGAACGTCGTCAGTTGTCATAAGGGTTGATTGTATGGGTACGCTAATTACTTTGGTTTTGTTGGGAGTTTATGGATACGGTGTGTGGAAGTTCTGGAAAGGGTTTGAGCGAACGGACTTCAGCCGCAGCTTGTCCAATCGCATTACGTTGTCGCTGTTCTGGCCTGCGTTGATTATTGCGAATAAATCCTATCGCAGAAACTTTACCAAAGCCCTCAAAGGGTAAGAATTACCAGTACTTACTGTCTTGAGCAGGATAGTGCTAGACATTGGCGATCGCCTCTGGCTAATTGGCGGGACAAGTGAGAGTGTCGCTTTAGCGGAGGCGATCGCTGCTGTTGGGATTCCCTGTACTGTAACGGTTACAACTGTTGCGGCTGAGTCTCTTTATCCCAAAACTCCGATGCTACAAGTTCAGGTGGGGCGCCTGGATGCAGCTGATCTAGAGCAGTTTTTGCAACAACGGCGAATTGTCGCCATTCTCGATGCATCCCATCCTTACGCCGTGGAAATTTCCCAAATGGCGATCGCAGCCGCGGCTCAGCAGCAAATTCCCTACCTGCGTTTTGAACGCCTGGCTATTGACGCACGAGCCGAGAACTCAAAAGTCATCTCGCTTGACAGCTTTAAGACTCTTTTGGCGGGTGACTACCTTTACCAGCAACGAGTGCTACTCAGTGTCGGTTACAAAGCGCTACCGCAGTTTCGGAGTTGGCAAAATCACTCAACCCTATTTGCCCGGATTCTGCCGGCTGTCGCCTCTCTAGAAGCGGCAATTGCAGCCGGATTTAGTTCAGATCGAATTATTGCCCTGCGTCCTCCTGTACCCGTTGAACTGGAAAAGGCACTTTGGCGCCACTGGGACATTTCGCTGGTAGTTACCAAGGCGTCTGGTATGGCTGGAGGAGAGGATGTTAAGCGAGTTGTTTCGGCTGAGTTGGGTATCCCACTCATTGTTATTGATCGCCCAATGGTTGACTATCCTCAACAAACCCATGATTTAGCTGTAGCCTTGGAGTTCTGCCGAAATCATGTGAGTTCGCGGTTGAGTTCCTAGAATACGGGTGTGGTCATAAGTAGTGGGTTGGGACTGACACTCCCGACGCGGGGAGGGGGGGACGCGGAGAACTTTTGTGAATATCACCAACGGGTTTTGACCGCACCCGCCATAGCTTGACTAGTTGTCAGATAAAGCGCTACGTTAGGCTACTGCCGGCACTCAAGTTGAAAGCTGGCACTCAATGGCTATTACGAGTTTGAGTGAAATAAATTTTAGAAGTTGGCTTTAACCAGGTTTAGCGATTACCCAAAGCTACTAGTTGGATTATTCATAACCTTGTGTGTGCTGGTGTTCTCCACATCAGCACAAGCTGTAACGCCAGCACCAGAACGCATACCCTTAACCCTAGAACTTCTACAAGAACGTCTAACATCGCCCCTTCAAAGTGATGGGGTTCGCACTATCAATCTGCGTCAGTTAATTATTAACTTGCGACCTGAAAATGCAGAATTTCGCGACCAGTTTTACCAACTGGTGCAAACCCAGCTAAATCGTTCGGAAAGCCCCTTGGGTTTAGATTTTAGTAACTCCATCATTCAAGGAGAACTCATCGGCAGTAAACTCGGTTTGCGCACGCCCATACATGGCGAGGCATTGTCTCCTTTGTTGTCACCGGACGAACAACAACAGCTGTTGCGTGATTCCCGGCAATTGTCTCAGCTGACACCAATTCCCCAACTAACACCAATTCCCACAGTAACCGTGTTCCGAGGTGCAATTAAGCTGGTGCAAACACGAGTGATGGGGACGGTTGATTTTGCCAATACCTTCTTTCTCAACCGAGTAGAAGCCAATGGTGCCCTTTTTACCCAAGACTCGGATTGGTCACAAACGCGCTGGACTCGTACCGCAGACTTTTCTGATGCGACCTTTGTCCGGGATGCTAATTTCGGGGGTAGTCTCTTTTTTGTCAAAGCGGAATTTACCAAAGCCCAGTTTCGAGGCGTAGCTAATTTTCAAGCAAGCACCTTTGGGACGAGTGCAATTTTTAGGCAAGCCCAATTTGCACTCCTTGCCAACTTAATGCGAATTAATTTTCAAGGATTAGCTGATTTTAGCCAAACTAGCTGGCGCGATCGCGCACTACTGAGCAAGAGTTCCTTTCTCAAGCCTCTCCTTCTGGCAGAATCCACCTTTGAAAAAGCCGTTGCTTTCCGGGAAAGTGAGTTTAATCAACAGGTAAATCTGCGGGCGGTGAACCTTCTAGAACAGGTAGATTTTAGTAATGCCCGGTTTTTGGGTCATGCTTACCTGAATGTAGCCGGTTTGACCTTCGACTCCGACCAAGCCAAAATCTTCGGGGATGCGGGTGAAATTGGTCGCCTACTTTCTGTGCCCAGGCTACAAGGCAATGAGGATGTGCTGCGCAATTTAGTGCGAAATTTTCGCTTTTTGCAACAAATAGCCGATGCTAATCAGCTAGAGTATACAACCCAGCGATTGCGATTGCAGCAACTGGGTCATCGCCTGATGGCACGAGGACAGGGAGAGGGGGAGACGAGGAGATTAGAAGGCGCAGAGATACAACGAAAATTTATCTTCATCGCCCCTTCTCCTCTGACGTGGATATTAGATGGATTGTCTTGGCTAGGTTTAAGCCTGCTACTGCTTCTGAGTCGGTATGGTACTAGTTTTTGGCTGGTTTTTGGGGTGGGATTGGTCGCGATCGCATATTTTGGTCTTCTGTTTTGGCTAGTGGATCGGTTCCGCCGTCGCCATCCTCAGCCGATTGTGCCCAGTGTCTTTGAAACGCCTTGGATGTTGGTAAGTTATGGTCTGTTGACATTCGCTGGCGTTATGGCAATCTTTCGCGCTGCGGATCGACCTTGGCTAACCCTGGCTTGTTTGGGAGGGGTGATCATACCTGTCCCCATGCTGTTGCTTTGGCGGCTGTATCAGCAAGGCCGCTACCATGATTTGATGGATGTTAGTTATTTTGTCGAAGATGGAAGTCTGCGCCAGTTACGCTTGCTGATCGGACGCCTACCCGTGGTGCCTCGCTTTGAAATGTTCCGCGATCGCTACATGCCCATCCTCTGGAACCGTCACTGGAATTGGCTCAACTACTACGACTTTAGCCTCAATAACTTACTGAAACTCGGCTTCAATGACATTCGCTTACGAGATGAACACCTCCCCGGCCTCATCTGTGCTTTAGTTTGGTATCAATGGTGTCTTGGACTCCTCTACATCGCCCTGCTGTTCTGGACTCTGTCCCGAACGATCCCCGGACTCAACCTACTGATTTACCTGAAGTAAGCCATTCAAAATTTAAAATAGGTAAAACCCAAGCGTGGCAAGCATCCTAGCTGCTGACTAGATGCCAATTCAAGCAAGGACAGCTTAATCCTTACTGTTATAAAATGTAATAATATATGTCATTTAAACAACTAATATTATTTTTTTCTTAATTTTTTGCTTGCTAATTGTGATTTTGGATACACTAATATCTTCCTCAAGGTTCTACTAATTATCAATTTCTAAGGTATTAAGTAAATTTTCAATAGGTTTACTTTCGTGAAAGATATTAAGGTTCATCAACCGTTGAAAGGACATTAATGTTTGAGTTGTTTTAAACCCATCTGATCATAAAGGCTAAAACCGATAGAATTGAGATAGATCAGACTAAGTTAATAATTTCTTTTTTTCACTTGTTTAAATTGATACTTAGGTCAAAGCTCAAATTAAATCTCTTTGAAGAAAAGCTTTTAACCTAGTACCGTCCAACAAAAGAAATCAACTCACCCAAGTGGCCCTTGGGTAAGTCGGATTCTGGCGTTCTTACCTCCTCTGTCTCAGGTTCATTACTTTTTTCCGGAGGTAAGAGTAGTTCCTAAGTCTATAGAAAGAGTTGCTAGAAAGTTCTTTCTCCGGGTGTATCTCACTACACAACAGTACAAGTTACACAGGAGTCAGCCAAGAAGACTCCAGGTATTCACCTACTGCCCCGGCTGGAAGCCATGTTACCTTTACAACTCGAACATCAAAGTACTGCCCTAGCGCATCGAGACGACCTCTTTAGTGAAGCGCTCTTCCAAGAATTACCAATTGGTATCTTGGTGATCGAAGCACAGGGAGAAATTCGCTTTTTCAACCAAGCTGTACTCAGCTTACTAGGACTGACAGAGAGTCAATTATTGGGTCAATCTTCTGTTGAGCCGGATTGGCACATCATTCAAGAAAATGGTAGGCCATTCCAGCTAAAACTCCAGTCAGTGCCTGTACGAGCCAAACATACGTTAATGCTTCTTGTGAGCCGCCAACGGTTGCGTAATTTGGTGCTAGGAGTACACCGCCCCGAACTTGGCGATCGCGTTTGGCTTGAGGTCAACACTGAACCCCAGTTGGGTTTGGATGGAAGTGTAGAGCGAGTCATTTGTACCTTGAGTGACATTACCAACCTCAAAGCTGAACAAAAATTAGCCAAACTGCATGAGTGTTTTTTGAACCTTGGCTCTGATCCAGATGACAATATTAATCGGCTGACAGCCTTGGCAGGAGAGTTACTCGGTGGAACATGGGCTCTCTATAATCGGCTGCATCAAGGTTTAATATGGTCGTTTGGTCAGTGGCAAACACCCCCGGATTATATGAATGTGGGTGAACCTAACAACTACATTTGTTATGAAGTCATTCAGCAGGGCAGTGACCAAGTATTCGTCCTTCAAGACTTGCAAAATACGAAGTATGCCCAGCTCAACTCCGACATTACTGACCACCAATTGCAAACTTATGTAGGGCAAGCCGTTAAATGTGGGGGTGAGTATATTGGAGCATTATGTGTTCTGTATCGAAACACCTTCATTCCCAGTCAAGCGGATAAGAGGTTGCTGGGGATTATTGGCGCGGCAATTGGCATTGAAGAAGAACGCAAGCGGGAAGCAACCGTTTGGGCACAAAATGAAGCCAAATGGCGATCGCTCATTCAAACCAGTTCTAACTTGATTACCATCCTTGAAGCAGATGGAATGATTAAGTATGCCAGTCCAGCTATTTTGGGTGTTTTAGGATATAAGCCAAAAGAGTTAATTGGAAAAAATATTTTTGATTTTGTGCATCCAGACGATGTAGTTGAGGTTAAGAAAAATTTTCAAAACGTCCTGCACAATCTAACTGCTGATTTATGCTTAGAATTCCGGTTGAAACATCAAGATGGTTCGTGGCGTTATATCGATTCCACCTATAGTAATTTACTGATGGACTCGCCTGTGACGCGCATCGTCGTCAACTCGCGTGACGTGACCGAACGAAAACTTGCTGAGGATGCTTTAAGACAATCGGAAGCTCAATTAAGAGAAAAAGCGGCTCAGTTAGAACAAGCATTGCACGACTTGCAAGAAACTCAAACCCAACTGATTCAAACTGAAAAAATGTCCAGCTTAGGGTTGTTAGTGGCGGGAATTGCTCACGAAATCAACAATCCCGTCTCCTTCATTTATGGCAACATTCCCCACGCGACTCAATACACTCAAGACCTACTGCACCTTATTGACCTGTATCGGCAGCACTATCCCCGCCCCATACCCGCTATCAAAGCGGAGACGGAGGCTATTGACTTAGAGTTCCTTAGCCAAGACTTACCGAAAGTGATGAACTCTATGCAAATGGGGGCAGAACGCATTCGTCAAATTGTCTTGTCACTGCGTAACTTCTCCCGTCTGGATCAAGAGGCTAGGGAATCCGTTGATTTGCATCAAGGCATCGACAACACACTCCTGCTACTACGGCATCGTCTGAAAGCTAAAACGGAACATCCAGAGATTCAGGTGGTGAGAGAGTATGGCGACTTGCCACTGGTGAACTGTCATGGAGGGCAGTTGAATCAAGTCTTTATGAATATCCTCAGTAATGCGATAGATGCCATCATATCTCGCTTCGCTAACGATGCTTGGGAAGAGGAAGTAGGGAAAAAGTCGTCGCCTGACGCCCAAGATTCTTCCCTTCTCCTTCACTCAGCCAACGGTTCTGCTCACAGCCCAATCTACTCACCCACAATCCGGATTCGCACAGAAGTCAAAGATGAGAATACGGTATTAATCTACATTGCCGACAATGGGCCTGGTATGACGCATCAGGTACAACAACAAATCTTTGACCCCTTCTTTACTACCAAAGCTGTAGGTCAAGGAACTGGATTGGGGTTATCCATCAGCTACCAGATTATCGTGGACAAACACGGTGGTCAGTTGAAATGTTGTTCCACCCCTGGAGAAGGAACAGAATTCTGCATCGAGTTACCGATAGGCCAATCCCAGCCGTAAGCAAAGTCACAAGCTTTCTATAGGGTACGTCCTGGCGCACCCCATTAAGCTATTCCACATTTATAGCGACAGCTATAAATGTTAGGACAGAGTTAACGGCCCAAACGACCACGTACTAGTAATAGACGTAAAAGCCCTGTGCCCTAGAGCCTTGTGCCTTTTGCTATAACTTGGATATTGGTAACAGCTACAAGCCGAAGCCACACTGAGGGTTGCTTTTCTTTGGTTTTCGCGTGTCTTAGCGCTGTATCAGCATTAGACTTTTGCTTCCAGTGACTTAAGGTACTCGGTATTAACTCCCGACTCCCGCGTTAAGGCAATTTTGCCAGTACGGGCAATTTCACGGATACCAAACTTGCTCAAAACTTGGACGATTGCGACCATTTTGCCAGGATCTCCCACAACTTCTAACGTCAGGGACTCCTCTGAAACGTCCACCACGCGTGCTCGAAATACCTGAGCCAATTCAATAATCTCTGAGCGCGTTGAGCTAGAAGCATTCACCTTAATTAACATCAACTCCCGCTCGACACAGGGGATTGTTGTAACATCCTGCACCTTTAGCACGTTGATCAGCTTATAGAGTTGCTTGGTCAACTGCTCAATAATATGTTCATCTCCCGGTACAACCATGGTAATCCGAGAGATACCGACCTGCTCGGCAGGGCCAACAGCAAGACTTTCGATATTAAAGCCCCGACGGGCAAATAATCCGGCAATTCGGGTCAGAACTCCGGCTTCATCTTCAACCAGAACTGAAAGGGTATGTTTCATGAGTCTAGAACAAGGGCAGTAGCCACTCTAAGAGCGTCGCTAACAGTGATTGACGTTGCTTTGGCTTAAGGCTTCTATAATATCGCGGTCTTGGCAACGGCAAAACAACTGAATTTATTAATAATTCAGACAGAGAATTAGCTACTGTTAAGTTTGCTACTCCAAAAGACTGAGTATACGTAAAAATAAAATATTTTTCTAGATAGATGCAGCCAATTCGGCTATATTCCAATAATATTGAAAGGAATCAAGCGTTATTGGAGCTAAACAAAGTTATGGGTTGGCTAAAAAGACTGTTTGGCTTGGAAAAACCGGAAAACGCCGAAGTTAACCCCACTGTCACGACGGCTACCGAGCCTGCAACAGACGAGAGCGGTGGAGGTGCGACTACAGAAACTATCCCTCCAGAACGAGTTGGTTTAAACGGGGAATATGATCAAAGCGGTCTTGCCAAACGGGTTGCCTTAGCTTTTGACCAAGAATCCGATCTAGCTGATGAAGAACGCCTCTGGGTTGCTCAGACTGGCGGCACCGTGGTTTTAAAGGGTGAAGTAACTGACCAAGCGACTCTAGACAAGATGGTGAGTGTTGCTCAAGGCGTTAGTGGAGCTACTAATGTAGACACCACTCAAGTTACGGTTGGCTAATTGTTCCGTTTTACCTGCAAAATAGCTAAATAGCATTTAGGCGATTTAGCCCGATCGACTCTCTACTGCACATCATGGGGTAGGGAGGTTTTTTATTCGAGGACTTATGCCGTAGCTTGACTGGTATAGCAGTTGCCACAAAGGCTAGGACAAATTTAACGGCCTAAACGAGCACATACTAGTAATAAGCCCTCTGCCTTCTGCCTTATATTTTTCTTTCTCAGTACTATCCCCCTTGTCTTCCTTGTCCCTTCTCAAAACTGTTTGTGTAACGCAAGAGATGCTCCCGATGGAGGGATAGGGAGAGGGTTCGGCAGCTTTGTTCTAAGTTATGAAATATGCAATGTTGTAGTCTCGTTAGCCTAATAGCGCTAATAGCGAACCCTACATCCCAGCCTATAGCCGAGTGTTTAGGGTAAATTTCAGCGCTGATTAAGTTATTAGTTATCGCAATCATTTAAATAATATCAGTTTACTTAATTTAGGCCATACCTTTCTAGATTAGAGAGAAAAGACAGGAAAAGTTATTCATTATACTATTTTTACTCTCCTGAAATGCCCTCTTATTTGGCGTTTTCGTTCTTCAGTTTCTGGCAACCGTAATACAGTACCTAAGACCTAAAAGGCCGTAACCTAGGCTTTCGGGCATGTATAGAGTTTCATCTATTGTAATTCATAGAAATTCCAAAGCTTATCTTTGTAAACTTTAATGGTAAAAATAAAATTGGCAGTGAAGAAAACTTCACAAGCTGCCTTCAGTATTTCGCTGTACAGAAACTCTTAAATTGACGGCCAGTTATTCCTGATTAGCCCGAAAGAGCCTGTAAATATTAAGCATTTTCTTTGATGCAATTTTTGCTCAAAGTTACAACCGTTTGTGAATTTTTTGGTGTGAGGATTGACTGTGAACAATAATTATGTAATTCAAGTTTGGAGATTAGGGCTGTTAGGTTTACTGGCTGGTTCTATCCCTCTACTCACTCAGCCTGCTACAGCTAAGGAGACGGCTAATTCATCGCTCGAGCTGAAAAATGATGCTGTGGTTAACACAGAAGCACCTATTTCTAACCCTAGCGCGGTTACCACGGCAACAAAAGCGATTAGCTTGAATGAGACGAGCATCAGCCCTAATTCAAATAACGCCCAAGAAGTCGATTCACTCAGTTCAATACCCATAGATCAAAACGGAAAAACTCAGGAGAAGCAACACCTTACTTCACCTTTACCTTTAGGCTCGTCACTTTCTAGTAAGCTTCCAATCTCATCAGAACCCATTGCACCGACTAACTCTCTGGCCCAAGAGAGTAATACTCAACCTCAAGATTCCGCTGTCAAAGCAGAACCCGTAACCACAAATTCTGACCCGATGGGTCAAGTGACGGGTGTGACTCAACTCAGTGGCAGTGGTGAACAATTGACTGACCCGATGGGTCAAGTGACCAACGTGTCTCAGTTGAGTGACGTGCGACCTACGGACTGGGCTTATGAAGCGTTGCGATCGCTCGTTGAACGGTATGGTTGTATTGCGGGATATCCAGATGGTAGCTTTCGAGGCAACCGTTCTTTGAGCCGCTATGAATTTGCAGCAGGTGTAAATGCCTGTTTACAGCAAATTGAGCGATTAATTGCCAGTAGTACTTCTGAATTCGCTACTAAACAAGATTTAGCCACCTTGCAGCGGTTGGTTGATGAGTTTCGTCCTGAACTCACAGCGTTAGGAACGCGAGTAGACAAACTGGAAGGTCGAGTAGCCTTTCTGGAAGATCATCAATTTTCAACTACAACTAAATTAAGTGGTCAGGCTATCTTTGCAGGGGTCGGTGCCAGTGGCGGCGCGCCTAACGGCAAGGACGGGAACATTATCTTGGTCAACCGTTTGCGCCTCAACTTAGTAACCAGTTTTACTGGCAAAGATACGCTGATTACCGGGTTGCAAGCCTATAACTTTACAGGTGACCCCTTCGGTGGCACCAGTCTTCAGAATACGTTGTTTCCTGGCTCAACCCTAACCTCAGGAATGACCAAACTCAGCTTTGAACCGCTATTTCCTGGGTTTGACGCCAAAAATTTATCAACCGTAGGGGCAAATAGTGTCAACCTCTACAAGCTCCTCTACATTTTCCCCCTTGCGAACAAATTTACCGTCTTTGCTGGGACGGCAGCTGAAGTGTCCGATGCCTTTCCGGCAATTACTCCGTTTGCTGATGATGGACAGGAGGCAATCTCCCGGTTTGCGGGTTACAACCCTGTGGTACGCGTATCCGGTGGTACATCTGAGACAGGGTTAGCCTCGGCAGCGGGCTTTATTTTCAACATTTCAGATAAATTTGACCTAAGAGCCTTGTACGGCAGTGTTAATGCCAATCTCCCGAATAAAGCAGCGGATGTTCTGCCAGGAGTTTCGGGTACACCCTTGGGAGCGGGTGTATTTAGCGGTAGTAGCGTGGTCGCCACCCAACTTACCATCAAACCAACCAATTTTATCGATATTGGCTTGAACTACGCCCACAGTTATCACGAAATTAACATTCTGGGAACTGGGTTAAGCCGGTCTGATGCTAACGCTCTTGGTGGACTTCCTCTAGGCACTCCAGTCCAACTTAATTCGCTGGGTGGAACACTCACTTGGCGGCTCACACCGAAGGTAGCGTTCAGCGGCTATGGAGCATACATCTTTGTTGACGATGCGTCCCGTAATGTAAACGCCAGTTCTAATTTCAGCAGTTGGATGGTTGGTGTGCATTTCAACGACTTAGTGAAACAGGGAGATGCGCTGGGACTGATGTTTGGACAGCCACTGTTCCGGGTTGATGCAGGTGGCGCAGCTAGTCTGAAGGATAGCCCTGATGTGAGGAGAGCAACTCCCTACCACTTGGAAGCTTACTACCGCTTTAAGGTGACTAATAATATCAGCATTACACCGGGAGCTTTTGTGCTGTTCAATCCTGAAGGGAATAGCAGAAATGACACAACAGCAGTAGGTGTTATCCGCACAACTTTTACGTTCTAAGAGCGATTCATCCAAGAAGATGGGGAGGCGGGGAGAATTCTTGCCGTCTCTCAGCCCTCTTTTTCATCCTCAGTCCCCTTAATGGGTAATGGGTAAGGGGAACGTCTTCCCTATTACCGATGACTCATTACCCATTCCCCAAATCAATAAATAGGGTTCACAATTCATTTAGATTGGCTATAGTGATGAGATGTGAGGTTAGGTTATCCACTATTACTTATTGATTGTGAAATAAACCCCCCAAATTGCCATCGCTCGCAGATAGTGACTAGCGCGAAAAGTTCCCACTGCGGTAATGGCTTCCGGCGTCCTAAATTGCAGTCCATTGTCATAAACCTGCTGTACCACTGCCTCCACCAATCGCAACGCTTCCTGTTTCATTCCTTGTTGTACTAAGAATGCCGCTAGTCCAAAATTAATACCCGTCCAGACTTCCAAGGGATGAGTCGCATCGGGATTTTCCGGTGAACCATCTGGCCTAACCCCATTAGCTGCTCCTAGTTGGGCATCATAGAACTTTAAAAAACAAGAATCATATACAGTCTTTAACGCTGACTGGACGCATTCTTTGGGTACGATATCAGGCAAACCTAATAACTGAGTGTAGAACTGACCACACAATTGGTCTGCCATGACAATATCGGAACCACTCTCACTATCCAGCCGATAGTATTGACCGTTCCAAAGTTTTTCTTGATAAATGGGTTTAGCTTGTTCTAACCATTGACGATAGAAGTCAATCGTTTCTTTGATCGACTCTGGACTCGGTGCCTCTATCAGTTCGGATACGGGCGGATAGCTGTCGAGGAGAACTTCACCCATTGCGATCGCAGCTTGCAATGCGGCTAACCACAATCCACCACAGTAAGCGCTAATACCTCGCAACTGCCAGTCATCAAACGTTTGATCGGGTGCTCCCGAATTTTCCGGAATTCCATCACCATCTTTGTCAAACGCTTTGAGGTAGGCTAACGCCTTCACAATAGCTGACCAACACTCCCACAAAAAGTCGCTATCATTACCCCCTGTAAGAACAAAATCCCGATAGACTTGCAAGACAAAGTCACAGGGTAAATCCTTCCACTGGTTGCAATCCTGGTAACTGGTATAGTTAGTCTTTTCCCAAGGATGCTCGTTTGGTGCACCAAGGTCGTGAGGTGTTGCATCCGCCACTTTACGGATAGCTTCTGCCCGATTGTAACCAATCATTCGGGGTGTCTCATCGCTGGTAGGAATAGCGCGAGCAAACGCTTCCAACACCGCTTTATCCAGCCTAGGCCACAACATCGCTAGGGCAAAGGAACCGTAGAGCCGCACATCCAGACTCTCGTACCAGCGATAATCCAGGCATTCCAGAACTCCAAACTGGCCTACAGGGTCGCGATCGCTAGCCGTACTCCAGATCGTACCTCCGTCGGCGAGCAGGTACAGCTCATTAAACAGCGCCATCTTAAACCAATTCGGTAAATCCTGGCGATTTAAAATAGGTTCCTGCCAAGACTGAATCTTCTCCTTCCACAGTTCACTATGCTTGAGGGCGGTGCGCACCATTGACCAGGAATTATTGCCCGTGCGACCAAAAAAATCCGTGTAGCGTCGGTAATAATTGACCCCAGGGGCAAACTCCGTGATCGGGAAGTCCCAAGCCAGGATAAAGGGAATTTTGCGGGTTCTGCCCGGACGAATCGTAAAACGAATGGCGATCGCTGCCGCAATTTGCTCACCAGGTGCAGCGGGTGTCTCATCCTGAGTATCTATCAAACTCCCATCCGCTGCAAATGATGCCCAGACTTCTGCCCCGTTGCCAGCCGGGTTCCAGCGGGTGTGGTAGAACACTTCCAAACTGGGATTGGTTACCGTAGCGATCGCAAGCTGCCCTTCCCCTTCCTGAACCTCATCGTGCAGCCTAACCCGGTCTAACAGACAACCTACCCGGAAGTTATCAACAATCCACTGATTGTAACTCCCCGTACTATCGCCCCAACGCGGTTGATACTCATACACCGGACTGCCATCATCTCTTACCCGTATTTCTGGGCTTTTAATCGCGTTGGTGAACCAACCCACCATATTCTGCCAGGTGAGCATAATGCTCAGGGTAATCGGGGCATCGGTAGGGTTGTGGGCAGTCCACTCAAAAACTGTGATCGGATAACTGGTTTCCTGGTAACACCCTGCCCAAATTGGAGAAAACTGCTCACACGTTAGTTCTGTCTGAAAGACATTCTCGTAGGTAAACCAACTGCGCGGATACAGCGCGTGGTAAGTCCCTGTATTAACTTTTGTCTTTTTCCTTTTGCCCTTTGCCTTTTGCGACCCAGGATACCACTGCCACGAACTCAACGTTCCATCAGTTGGGGGTTCGGTACACAGGGCATAAGCTTGCTTTTGTGCATCTTCTGGCTGCTCGAAGACGCTAAACTGACACGCCGGAAGGCTTCTGAATGTATGCTCTCCCCCATCTAGATGCCATAAATTAAAGTCTCCCCGTGAGGAGCGACCAATACAACCGGCCCCGAAACCCCCAAGGGGCATACCATGCCAGGGGCCATCGTCGAGATTACTGGCGTAACGAACGGTGTAGGGTTTGTCCCAGCCAAGTCCGATGGGACGCTTCCAAGTACACTCAGGAATTTTTGGGCGTTGAGGTTGGTAGATCATGCCCTGATTTTACCGGGATTGGGCAAAAGTCGTCTGATTCTGGACAAGCCGCTTACAGGTGATGATAATATTGCGTCTTGATGTCTTCAAGGCTTTTTCTTAAGGCTTCTGTATGCGCCCACCCAACAAAGCCACTATAGAGGCATTGCCCTTGACTGTTCGCCACAAAAACGTGATCGATTTGGAAAGGACTTTTCCAGGACAGAACGGTAATACCATTTTTGAAAATTATACAGGGCTTGGCTCGGTAGAAATCTCGCCGATGAGCGTCAGTTATCCCCGGTACTGAGCGTAAATGTTGAATTAATGTGGTACTTAAATCGGGTTCTAGCGGGATTTGTTTTTCGGGTTTAACCCAAAAATCACGGATGATTTCCGCTACTCTAGGATGATTTTTGAGAACGGCATGAGATAGACCTGGTAAACAGACAAACTTGGCATGAGAGAATTTGGTTGTTTCTACGGTAATCGTACCGTCGCTGCCATTATCAATATCACCTGCTATTACCAACGTCGGAATCACTTCAGCAATTAACTCAGCCAGTGGTCGGCGATTTTTCCCTAAATCGCAGGCCATACCAATGCCGATTTGTAAAGGATCGATCATTCGTGCTAAATCGGCACCGCCTACAGGAGAAGCAACTAGCACGAATGAGTGTATCTGTAACCACCATTCTGGGTGACGGCTGAGGACTTCAAGCCAGATTAATCCACCCATTGAATGACCGATGATTCTAATGGGTGTCTCAGGATAATTGGCGATCGCCTCTATGGCGACTTGTTCAACTCGCTGAATCAGGGGTTCAATCCTGAGCCATGTCCTTACCCAGCCCAAATTCGGAGTAATGATGTGTGTGTGCGGTGTCGCTACAGCACGCGCGAGGGTAGCGATCGCCTTATTGCCATCAGCCCATCCGTGTTGTGCGAAGAGAATAAAATCGGGTGCCTCAATCACTGCCCTGGACTCCAGATGCTTAGGGTGTGTTTTCGATTGTATTCAGTGAAATGAGGTCTTCTATCCTGCAGGACTTACGCAAATAGCATTGTGTAAGCCCCCAACCCCCCCAAGCTTGGGGGGAGTAAATCTAGTTCCCCCCAAGCTTGGGGGCGTCGGGGGGCGAATGCGTAAGTCCTATCCTGGTAACTTGCTTCCCGCTCTCGTGAAATCTGCTGCCGGACTTTTCGCCTCGTAGGCATTCACTTTAGTGTTGAGTTCCCGAATCCGGCGAGAAAGCAGACGAATAATATTAATCGCAATCCCTGGCGTCTCATCGATCGCATCATACAGTTGCAGCTGCGTCAGCATTAGACATTCACAGGATTCTAGAGTCGTGACGGATGCGGAACGGGGTTCGGCATCAAATAATGACATTTCCCCGAAACAGGCACCCTCCTTCAGCTGCGCTAAATCGCGATCGCCAATGTGTACCCGTACTAATCCTTTGACTACGATGTAAAGCGATCGCCCCTCCTGCCCTTGGGTGAAAATGGTGTGGTCAGCAGGGAATGATAGCTCATCCATCACAGAGGCTAGACGCACCAAAAAATCGTCCCGTAGTTCTTGGAAAATCGGGACAGCTCTAACAAACAATAAACGCTCAACGCTGGTTAACATCGGTTAGCGGTCAGCTATTGGCTATTCGCGCTGTATTGCTAGGGAAAGCTCAAGTTTACCGTAACCTACAGAACGAAGGACTAGTGATTGGGAAATTATACAGCGCCTGATGAAAATTCAGACTGATTATCCCTCTGTTATCTCCTACTCTTAGAGTTAAGACGAGTGCGATTGCCTTCTCTTTCCTTCGGAACGCCTAGGGCGAACGAGACGCTTCGCGCTAAGCGTAGCTATGCCGAAGGCTTTACGGCACCAGCGAAGCGGATCGCAACTGGCTCAACTGTCCTATTGCTTAACTCGCTTGACCCAACTCTTGGAGTATCCGCTGTACCTGATCGGCAACTAAGCGATCTGAATCATTTTGCAGCCCTGGCAACAACTCAAGACAAGCGCGAGGCGAGGCTTCTCTTAAATAAGCTAAAACCGCTTCCCGCACAAAACCCGTAGGATGACGCAGGCATACCAGTGTTGCTTCTGGCGTTAAACTGTAGTGAGCTGTCCTGGCTAAATGAAAACAACAGGCTAAAGACCAGTCGGGCATAAAATGACGAAACTCAATCAACCGACGTAGGCGCTCACTAGGGCTCATGGGTTGATAAGGCACCCACTCTTGTAGGGTAGCCATCTTCTCGTCTAAAGAACGGCGGTCTAAAATAGCCAAAAATGCTCGTTTTTGAGGAATATCCAGCGTATTATCTAAAATTTCTAACCCTAGTGCAATATTCGCCCGTGACTCCGAGTCAAGATTAAACGCGGCGGCTTGAATTGCACTGCTAGGATACAAGAACTTCATCAGCAAGAAACACCGCTCCAACAGGTCGGTTTGCAAATCTTGAAACGACCGTTGCAGCAAATCTGCCTCCTGTCCTGAAATCTTTTCGGGCGCCAGATCAACTGTTGCAGCATAAATCTGACCCAAAAACAGTAATTCTTGCTCAATTAACGCCTCAATTCCACTGCGACCTAATTGGTCAAGCACCGTCTCAATTCCTACCTCGTTGGGAATCTTCAGCAGGTTACGCAAAATATTGCGGCGAGTCGTTCCCCAGCTAGTCATTAACTGTTGCACTAACCGATTCAAGGCTTCCGGTGTGCCAATCTCACCCAAAGCCATCCAAGCTTGCAGCCTCACCAAATCAGGTTTATGGACATCTTCTGCCAACTCCAAGAGTAAAGGAATGGCTTCATCCTTCAGGCGGACTAAAGCCGTACGAGCCGCCTCACGAGTGGACTTATAGTACAAGCCTTTTACTAGAGATGGATAGTACTCTTCCAAGCGGGTTGCAGCAATCACCTCCAGCAGAGCACAACGCACCCGCAGGGATTCATCTTGCAGAAGATTGGAAATATATAACCTGAGCGCCTGCAAATACTCAGCCTCTCCCAGTGCCCGTGTACCCATTACCCGCTCTCGCTCCCGTTTTGAGGTGAGCATTCGCCGCAAGGTATTGGTTGCCTCTGCCTTCTCGGAGGGAGTGCCTCGACGCAGCATCAACGCGGCTGCTGTGGCGCGTACTGTTGGCTCAACATTAGCGTGCAAATAATGCTTAATGCTACGAATATCGAGTTCTGGTTGAGTCAACCAGACATAGCGCAAAGCCAAAGCTAAGACTTCTGGAGGTGGTTTTTGCTCAATCAGGACTTGCACCTCGTTGAGATAGGCCGCGCTAGGATACTCCAACATCGCCTCTAGACTCTGACGCTGCAACGCTGTAGATAAACGGGGTAACAAAGGACTAAGTACCTCACCCACTGTAGTTGGCTCAATTTGGTACAACAGTTGAATGCAAGAGCGTTTATCCGCTTCTGTTCCTGGCTGCTCCAAGGCTTCTACCACAGCTCGCTTGAACGCCCGCAAGTCCACATCAGAGAAGCCCAAACGTCCTTGCTCTGCACTCCGCACCAGTAAGTTCACATAACTGGAGCGCATTAACCAGGCACTCAACAGCCAGATTAGCGAAAAAAGCACAATTGCAGCGATAAATACCCAAGTCTGCAATTGTTCCCACTGGGGAAATAACTGATGGGTTACCCAAATGGTTGCCAATATCCCAAGACCGGTAATGCCAGTCGTTACAGGTTCGGCAATACCCTGTACAGCAGTTTGAACCGCATTCCGTAGCCGTTCTGGGATGGGTTGGAAGAGTACCGGTTCAATGCCAGCAATTAAGGTGTAGCGCAGGAGTTCATCCAAAAATCGGAGTAAGATGAGACCGACAAATAGCCCCGTAATCAATGGGGGTAAAGGAATAGCCCGACCCAGCAGACCAATTACAAAGTCCAGTGAACCGGTCAGCAGAAGCAATCCGATGACTACCAATGAGGTCGGCAACATCATCGCGGCGACAAAGACGCCCAGTCGGTCAATGGCGCGGCTGGAGATGAACCATTGAGAGGTCAGTTCAAATAACCCTACAATCCCGCTGAACAAGCCCAAGAAGCCAGCAATGTCCGACGTTTCTGGTAGCTGTTCCTCCAACTGACTGAGATATTGGAATTCAATCAACAGGAACAGCGCTTCGCCTAGGATAAAAAAGGCAAATAATGGGATGATATAGCGCCGCAGTGGTCCTGAAGTGTTGCGGACGGCGAATTCGGGTTCATTGTCTTCCCATTGCAAGGCGGGTGCGTCAGGAAAGGCTTGCTTATAGCGCTGGCTGAGAAAAAACAATGTTCCCGCTCCAACGAGCATGGCGAAACAAGCAACAACGATAACGTTCTCTAGCTTCCCGACAATACGCAATAGCAACGGCAAGGAGAAGCCTGAGATGACGTCAGCAACCAATAGCCCACTTGAGATAATGGGGTAAGTGCGCTTAATTTCCCGAATGTTGAACAGTTGATTGGCGGCAACTTGGGAATTGAGGTCATTGAGGACTTCAATGGCATCCATCCACAGGCGTAACAAAAAAATAGTGACAAACCCAATGATTGGACTTAAGTATTCAATCCCCAAGCCAAAGCGAAAGAGTAATAAGGGTAAGGCGGCTAAAAGAGCGATCGCAACCAGGACGCTACGCATCGGTAAAATGCCTGACAGCCGCGAGTACAAAACGCCTAACCCGGAACACATCAGCGCACTGGCGATGTAGATAGCTGGTAGCCACTGAGCGCTGTATTTCCCTAAAAACAGCGCCACTGCACTGTACTCGAACCATAGCAGCCCAACGGAGGTGGCGGTATAAAACGCGAGCATGAGTAATGTCCGCTCACCTTCTTCTGGGCGAAGGTTGACCCACTGTAGGGCTTTCCGTACCCAGTCACCCTGAACACGAGCACGAGGTTGCAGTTTCATTGGTTCACTGAAGGCTGAAGTATGTTAGCGTGAAGCGCAGCTATAGCGACGCAGGAGCGTTAGCGGACGCAGCGCAGCGAGTAAGGATGAAGGATGAAATCACCCCACCATAAAGGGATAGGGCAAGAATCATCGAGCCTAATTTATTTTTCTTCGCCCCTAAAGGGCAAGGCATGTACTGATAAATCCCCACTTCATCCTTCATCCTTTATACTTCAGACTGATGCAAGTCAAAGCAAGCCAGTTGTCAGTCTGTTGCCGGTTAACCGATTGCAGGTTACAACGTTCCAACTTCCAACGTCCAACCCTTTGACTACTGACCCTTAATCGCTCATCATTTCTTAGGAGACAGCAACATCATCATATTGCGACCTTCTCGCTTGGGGGCTTGCTGTACTTCAGCTAATTCCGCCAAATCTGTTGCCATCCGCTTGAGCAAATCCTCCGCTAAGTCGCTGTGTTGAATTTCCCGACCTCGGAAGGTGATTGTAGCTTTGACTTTATCACCCGATTTGAGAAAGCGCTCGGCCTGATTAACACGCACCTGATAGTCATGATCCTCAATTTTGTAGCGCATCTTAACTTCTTTGACATCAGCGGTGTGCTGCTTTTTTCTGGCCTCGCGGGCTTTTTTCTCCTGTTCAAATTTGAACTTGCCATAGTCCATAATTCGACACACCGGTGGATCGGCCTTGTCACTAACCAAGACGAGATCCAACTCTTTTTCCTGGGCAATGCGCATAGCTTCTTGAGGCGAGATTATCCCCAGCTGACCTCCATCCGTATCAATGACTCGAATTTTCGGAAACCTGATTCTTTCGTTAATTGGGGGAAGATCTCGTTGGCGTCTTTGTTCATTCACAGGCGTCTGTTTGATTTGTAAAATTAGTGGGGTGATTAAAGAGTAGGCTAAGTTTACACTGCCATTTTACTGAGTCTATTCGGGTTTCTGTGCAGGTTGTTAACGTAACTTCCAATTCGAGCGGGTTACAAGGGAAGTGCATCGGCAATCAAGCTGTCATTCCCAGATGGTCAGGTCGGGGGAAGTGACTAAAATGGAAGTAGATTTGTAAACCTTTTTGAAGGTGAGGCGTTTGTGACAACATCTGTGCATTGGCAGCAACGAGTTGGGAGTCAGCGAGATTGGGTTTGGCGAGGTTGGCAGACGCGCTATACCTATTTGCGAGCATCGCAAACGCTTCAAGAGCCGACAACACCGATCATGCTGCTGCATGGCTTCGGAGCCTCAATCGGGCATTGGCGTCACAATCTGGAAGTCCTCAGTCAGTATCACACCGTCTACGCTCTGGACATGCTAGGGTTCGGGGCATCGCGGAAGGCAGCGGTCAATTACAAAATTGATCTCTGGGTAGACCAAGTTTACGAGTTTTGGCAAACGTTCATCCAGCAGCCCATGATTTTGGTGGGTAACTCAATTGGCTCATCGGTTTGTCTGGCAGCGGCAGCAGCTCATCCAGAAATGGTGAAAGGGATTGTCATGATTAACTTGCCAGACTTTTCGTTAGAAGAGGAGATGATTCCAGCTTGGCTGCGACCGGTCGTTGCAACGATTAAGAGCATGGTGGCTTCACCCATCGTTTTGAAAAGCCTATTTTATGTAGTACAACACCCACCTGTACTTCGTAAGTGGGCCGGGCGTGCTTACGCTAACTCAGCGGCTGTGACGGCTGAGCTACTGGAAATTTTATCCGTTCCAGCTCAAGATCGGGGAGCAGCGGCGGCATTTAGTGCTCTGTTTAAAGGCATGACTTCGGCTGCGTTTGGCCCCCGTGTCAAAGTGGTTCTGCCATCCTTGGATATTCCCATGTTGTTGATGTGGGGGCGTGAAGATCGCATGATTCCTCCCTATCTAGCACGTCAGTTTGCCCAACTCAACTCGAACTTGGAGTTATTTGAGATAGATAATGCGGGGCATTGTCCTCAAGATGAACGCCCGGAGGAAGTCAATAAAATTTTATTAGACTGGCTGGCGCATCAGTGTCAGGATAAACAAGACACTACAACCTCGTCGCTATCTCCTGCCAAGTCATCGTGAAGACTTTCCAGTCAGACAAGGATGATTCTTTAGATTGGCATAAGGAAATATTTCTGAAAAATGATGGGCATCATGCCTAGATTCTTGTTCACAAGCCAAAGCCCTGGCTCATCTGAATCGTTTCTTTGACTACTTGGATAAAGTTGTACAAAACAGAGGAGCTATCATTTCGTCGCCAAATCATTGCAGTTTGTAAGTGTGAAACTTTTCCCTGCAAGTCTTTGTAAACCACTCCCGTTCGCTGGAGATTTTGGAGGCAAGCAGGGACAAGCGCAATTCCCATTCCGCCTGCAACCAAGTTAATCATGGTTTGGAGTTGGTTAGCCTCCTGAGCGACTTTTGGACTAAACCCAGCTTGCTGAGATGCACTCAGAATCAGATCATAAAAGCTGGGTGCTAGATGACGGGGGAACAAAATAAAGGATTCATCCGCTAAAGCGGATACCGATACTTGTGGCAAGGTAGCTAGGGGATGAGTCTCCGGTAGAGCTACTACCAGCGGTTCCTCTCGAACTGACATGAGTTCCAAACCGCTTTCATGGATGGGGGTGAAGAGAAAACCAACGTCAATAGCGCTGTTGAGCAAACCTTGCACCTGTAAGCCTGTGTTCAATTCATACAGTAAGAACTCAATCTCAGGGAAACGCTCTCGAAACACTCGGAGAATCTCTGGGAGGACGCTGTAGGCAGCAACGGAGGCAAACCCCACAACTAAGCGTCCAATTTCGCCACGACTAGCTCGCTGTGCTGTGCGAATCGCTTGTTCGGCGGCTTGTAGCGTCAGACGAGCTTCCTGTAGAAACACTATTCCTGCGGTTGTGAGCCGAACTTGATGCTTGGTTCGCTCAAACAGTTGAACACCCAACTCTTGTTCTAGGCTGCGGATTTGCTGACTCAGAGGAGGTTGAGCCATGTGAAGCCGCTCCGCTGCCCTAGAAAAGTTTAGCTCCTCTGCAACAGCGACAAAGTAGCGCAGGTGTCGAAGCTCCATAAATTTAGCTATACCTTTATATTTTTCAGATATTACCAGATAAGGAAAAATATATTGGACATCTATAAAGCGAACTTTTACTGTAGGAAAGTAAGGGTAAAAATTTTCCTTCTTTCACATTCCCAACTCCAGGAATCATGAATAATCAAACACTCAATCCCTCAATCGAGTGGGATGCAGAACTTTATGACAGTAAACATGCTTTTGTTTCGCAGCTGGGTGCTTCTTTAATCCAACTTCTCTCACCTCAAAAAGGAGAACGCATCCTCGATCTCGGTTGCGGTACGGGTCATTTAACTCAGCAGATTGCTGCTACTGAAGCCACAGTACTAGGAATTGACAGTGCCGAAACTATGATAGAGCAGGCACGGAAAAATTATCCAACTTTGCAGTTTGTAGTAGAAGATGCCACCAATTTGCCGTTTCAAGAAGAATTTGATGCAGTCTTTTCCAATGCAGTTTTGCATTGGATTAAACAACCGGAACTTGTTGTATCAAGCATTTGGCGATCGCTAAAACCAGGAGGGCGTTTTGTTGCTGAATTTGGTGGCAAAGGAAACGTTCAGGCAATCACAACAGCTATTCATAATGTTCTTCACTCAGCCGATTACGCTACGGCTGCCTTCAATCCTTGGTACTTTCCCAGTATTGGAGAATACAGCGCCATTCTAGAAAAACAAGGCTTCGAGTTAACCTTTGCCACCCTTTTTGCTCGTCCCACCCCTTTAGAAGGTGAACAAGGAATGCAAAACTGGCTACAAATGTTTGCTAAGAGTTTGTTCAGTATAGTCCCAACCGAGGAGCAATCTAGGTTTATGGCACAGATTGAAGCTGAGTTGCGTCCCCAGTTGTACCAAGATGGTAAATGGTTAGTGAATTACAAGCGAATTCAAGTACGTGCTATTAAGCCTTGAGATGAATTGAGCTAAGTAGGTTAGTGAAATTAAACATTACTGTGAGGACTGGGCATAGGGCATGGGGTATGGGGCGTACAAAAGAAGCTATAGCCTTTCTCAACAACGAGAAAGCCAGGTAGGATAAGCGAATGAATGATCGTATCGTAACTTTGGGCCTCGATAAGTCTGACTCACTTGGTTAACAATCCCCTCAAAACTATCAAGTTTGTGAGAATCTTCCGTTGCCATCTCAAAGGCAATACTCCACCAGGTATCATTGCTGACAGTGAGCTGAGTGAGTTCATAAGCAATGCCTTGATAACAGCGTTGCGAGCGCTTCTTCTTAACCCCAACCCACGCTTTTTCTTCAACAACATTGGCTGGCAGAATAGTCTGTTTATCTGAGTCTTCGCAAATCCACTTTAGCCATTTTTCGATTTTCCCTTCCCAGCACCCACCACCGCGCAAAGTACCCAATTCTGCCTTGCGCCACTTGACTTCTAGGCTTCCCTGCCGCAGTTTGATATTGAGATAGTCACAATCAGGAATGTAAAGATATAAGTCTTTCCGTTCTTCTGGTAATCCCAATAATTCACCAGGACAATCAACATTAAACCAATAATCAACCTCTTTAGGAGGTGTGCCGAGGGAAAACCAACGTAATTCCAGAGTGGTTAGCATCAGATTCAGTAGGGAAGAATTGAAAGGCTAAAAGGAATTGCCGAAGATTAGATGAGAACGTGCGATCGCCAAAAGTCAGTTACTTGGGAATATAGTTGATGATTTCCCGACTCGCACCCAATCTCTATCCACGCGCAGCATTAAGTGTAATGCGATAAAGTTGTTGTTCCGGTAACAACTCACAGTCTGAAATTGGTTGGTCGTCTGGACATTTGGCATCACTAGAGGGTTCCCACTCAACATAGAACATCGCTAAACTGTTGCCTTTGTGAAACCCTCTGGCAGCGCCCGTAGGGCCATCAGCCACATAATTTGACGCTTCTACCCACCCTTGCTTGGTAAGTATAGTACTCAAACTACGAACAACACGAGAAACTTTTGTAAAGTTGCGCCCGTTACCTGTTGCAGTCAGTTGGCAACTCGTTCCTCGCTTTCCGCTAACAGAGTCTTGAAAAGCTGCCCGCGTCATTGTTACTTTTACTTTTAGTACCTTAGTCATCTCCTGCTTCAGTTGGTTACAGGTAGCGGCAGGTAGGGGTTGGTAGCTACGTGAGGAGTTCTGTGCAACTATTGCAGCAGTCCCTCCAAGTTCAGATAAAGTAAGTGAGACGCTACCCAACATCAGGGAAATCGGTAAGGCGATAAAGTAGCCAATGAATTTATTCATGTGAGTTAAAACCTCCAAAAGCTAGTTGAGCGTGCGGCATGAGAAACGTAATGGTCTGCCTGTCATGCTAATGGGTAAGTTCTAACTTTTATTCATGAAAACGTCTATCCCAGTCGTATGAGTTGAACAGGGTCTTCAAAGTACAATCAATAAACAATCTCCTTCCTCTTCCCCATGCCTTACCTTGCCCGGATTTTGATTTATCCCATCAAATCTCTAGATGGTATTGCAGTTACTCAGGCGAAAGTTCTCAAAAGTGGTTCCCTACAGTACGATCGCCAGTTTGCCATTTTTGATGAACAGGGAAGGTTTGTTAATGGTAAACGCAATCCTCAAGTTCACTTACTGCGAACATCCTATAACCTCGATGCTCATACCGTTTCCCTACAAGTCCAAGATACCGAGCAAACCCAAGTTTTTCACCTGGAGCAGGAACGAACTGAGCTAGAAGCATGGTTGAGCAACTATTTTGGGAAGACTGTACATCTGCGAGAAAACTCGCTGCAAGGCTTTCCTGATGATACCAACGCCTCTGGCCCAACGGTTATTAGCACTGCCACAATCGAAGCGGTTGCTAGCTGGCTCCCTGACATCAGTAATCATGAAATGCGACGACGACTACGAGCTAATATCGAAATTGCCGATGTGCCGCCATTTTGGGAAGACCAATTGTTTGGCGAAGCAGATGACATTGTTCAGTTTAAAATTGGCTCGATCCAGTTTGAGGGGGTGAATCCTTGTCAGCGTTGTGTGGTGCCGACACGAAATTCGCTCACCAGCGAAACTTATCCAGACTTTCAGAAAATCTTCGTGGCTAAACGTCAAGAAACTTTACCTTCCTGGGTGAGTGCGTCTCGCTTCAATCACTTTTACCGCCTCAGCGTCAATACACGGATACCGGAATCAGAAGCCGATAATATTTTACAGGTAGGAGATGAAGCAAAGATTCTCGGTGTCAGTACTATCCTCAATTGACTTGGTTTGACCTATGGCTTCAGCAGCAGAAAATAAAGACCAGAAGCACCCTCAGGAGAAGCGCGACAAGGAAATTGTCGAACGTCTCTTACGAGAAGAACCCAGCGATCGCAATTATGCAGAACTTGCCCGATTACGAATCCGCTATTGTGACTTTCCAGGTGCTAGAGACATTCAACAAACCCTGGATATTGTTCTCGGGAGGTGGAAACTGACGGAAGAACAACTGTTTGAATTGACTCGTCAACTACATACAACGGGTCAAGTTTACAGACGTGGTAACACCTCAGAAGGACAAGATGATTGGACTTAGACACCCAATCGACCGTGGAATAGAGCCAGTCTAAATGAATTGTGAACCCTATTTATCGATTTGGGTAATGGGTAATGGTCAAGAGCGAATAGGAAAGAGGCACCAATTACCGATAGCGTGAAGCGTAGCTATAGCGACGTAGAAGCGTCAGCAGTAGCGACGTAGGAGCGTCTTACCAATTACCAAAGGGGGCGATTTTCACAAACAAATTAGACTTGCTATAGCTTATTGCTCTGTATTTACGCCGTGTCCATCTGTGGGTTCAACCCTCACAGAACCTAATTTTTCGGGTAGGTTCTTAGTCTCGTCTTTAGCTTCAGCGACTGGCTGAGCCGTTGCCTGAGGTGAAGGCTTTTTGGGTGCTGGAGGAAAAAGTTGAGGGATGTGATTCTGGCTATTGGGCTGTGTCGCGGGTACTGTCTGCGCTGTGCTGGGTTGGGGTAGTTCCTGTTTCAGGCTTCTGGATGTAGCCTTGTCGGCTGTTAAGTTAATTGCAGTACTCATCGGTTCTATCGTCTGAGCTACCTGCACTTGTTGCTGTAGTTGCTCCGTTGAAGACACTAGTTTACCCAATCCATTGACTAACTGCTTAAGATTGTCTCGGAACGCTGGATCACCCGTTAGATCATCCAAATCCGAGGTAATTTTTTGGGCATTCTCAAACGTTGCCCTGGCAGAATCTAAGGTTTGTTGCAATAAAACTACATTACTAGGATTGTTTAGAGAGGTGGAAATGTCACGTAGGTTGGCTGATGCAGCCGCAGCATTGGCGGAGAGGGTTTCTAAATTCTTGAACAGTCCTCCAACGTTGACTTGCCCTGCTGTGGTGTTAAGTCTACCAGCCGCAGAGCTGAGCTGTGCGGCTGCGGGGGTTAAACTACCTAAGAGTCCGCGTAGCTGATCGCTAGTCTGACGGACACTCTCTAAGGTTCCAACCAAATTGCTCCGATTGGTTGCCACTAGATTATTGGCATTGGCTACCAGCCTGGTGAGTTCGTTCGCAGTCAGGCTATATTGATCAGCCGTGTTACCAAAACGGCTGGCTGTAGCACCAACTTGAGCCACTGTCTGATTCGCTGTTCTAGTGAGGGAATTAGTGGCGGACGAGAAGCTGCCCAATTGTTGTCGGGCGGCGCGAGACAAAAGGGACAATTCATTAGTCAGTTGCGAGACGCCTGTTGCCGCCACAGAGGCGTTTTGGGTGAGTGCCTGGACGTTGCCAAAAAACTTCGGATCGGTATAAACTTCCGCCAATCGAATCGTGTTGCGCAGCAATTCATCAAAACTGACACCAATCTGACCTTTAAGGCGGTCATTGTTACAAATAATCAGACTGGTATTGCATTGGCGGCTGAGGGGATTGAACGATTTTGTGTCGGTTGTGAGCAGTTGCTGATTGCGAGGCGTTATGTCAATGGTCGTTTCGCCCACGAAACCGGCTTGGTTGGCTTCAATGGTCACATTTTTAGGAATGGATAAGTCAGAAGACGTAATTTCTACTGTGGCTTTAATGCCATTTGTTTCCGGTGTAACCTCCGTGATTGTCCCAACCTTAACACCGCGATAGCGCACCACAGCACCGGATTTCAGACCCGCAGCATTGGCAAATCCTACAAAGAATTTGTAGCCGCGATTGCCAATCCATTGACCCCGCAACCACAGCACTAAGCCCACAAATACAGCTAGCCCGACCAGAATTAATAATCCAACAGAGCCTTCTCGAACTGTCCGCGATCGCATGATTTATCCTCCCTGAGCTATTAGCCGTTAACTGGCGAATCTTTTGTTTCCTTTTGTTTGCCAATGACCAATACTGAATGACAAATAACAGCTAACTGCCTCTACATGAATCGCTAACAATTATCCGTTGATTAACCCTTTTCTAACCAATTACCTGAATCGGGCCGGTGGTACTGGCACTAAAGAATTGTCGAACTAGAGGATTATCCGTTGTATCGATTTCATTAACCTTACCTTGCCACTGTATCTTGCCTTTGTAAAGAAACACAATCTGGTCAGTGGTGCGGCGAATTGTACTATCCTGGTGGGTCACCATAACGTAGGAACTACAACCGCCTTCTGTACACTGAAGCTGACGGACTAAATCCTCAATCACGGTTGAGGCGATCGGGTCAAGACCAGCGGTTGGCTCGTCGTACAGTAAAACTTGTGGGTTATCTTGAGGATTGTCTGGGTTAGCTATTATAGCACGAGCAAAACTGACCCGCTTGCGCATTCCTCCCGATAACTCTGCTGGGTAGCGGTCGCTAATTCCAGGCAAACCAACCATCTCTAAGCTTCGTTCTACCAGTTCCCGAATTCTCCGGCGCGGTAGTTTGGAATGTTGGTAAAGGGAGAATCCAACATTTTCTTCCACGGTTAATGAGTCAAACAACGCGGCCTGCTGGAACACCATGCCAATTCCAATTGGGTCTTTTGCATCTTCAATCAACCCTTTACGCTGCTCCCCTGCCACATAAATCTCACCCGCATCCGGTGGAGTTAGGCCGGCAATGATGCGTAGAATAGTTGATTTTCCTGTACCAGACGGCCCAATAATCCCTAATGCCTCACCTTGATAAATGGTCAAGTCAACGTTGTCTAGGATGATGTTATCACCAAAAGACTTGCAAACTCCCTTCAGTTCAATCAAGGGCTCCCTCATTTTGAGTTGCAGGTTAATACGTTGAAGGTTAACAGGTTATTGGTTAACAGGTTAACAAGACCGTTACCCTTTTGGTTGAAGGTTGGAAAATTGAAGGTTGGAAAGTTAGACAGTTGAAAGTCATAAGCATTCATCTGTTAACCAGCTAAACGGCTAACTTTCAACCCGCACGTCCTGCCAACCTTCAACGCCAATGACCTGCCAACTTTGTAATCTTCAATCTGCCAACCTTCCAACCTACCCACGTTCAACTTGGCTATCTTCAGCGCACACCATTGGTTGTAGCTACTGAATTCTCCTCCGATGCCTCGATGCCAAAAACGCGACTAAAGGCTTTTTCCACCTTATAGCCGGAGTCAATGGACTCTAGGGGGTCTTTGCGCAGGCGGTGGCGCAGACATAAGGTAATGACACGGCGGATATCATCAACGGTGACTTCGTTGCGTCCTTCAAAGGCGGCGAGTGCTTTGGCGGCACGGTTGGTGACAATATCACCCCGTAGCCCATCCACATCAAGTTCTGAGCAGACTTGAGAAATTTTTACCCGCCAATCATAGTCCATCTCAACTTTGGGTAGTAGCTGTTGCGCCATCACCAGCTTTTCCTGCAAGGCTTCTTGCTCAGACTGATACTTCTCCAGAAATGACTGGGGATTTTGGTCAAAGTCCGCCCGTTGCTCAACAATTTCCACCCGTAAGGCAGGTTCTTTGACGGTGCGGATTTCAGCGTGCATACCAAAGCGATCCAGCAGTTGGGGTCGCAGTTCGCCTTCTTCGGGGTTGCCGGAACCTACTAACACAAAGCGGGCGGGGTGACGAATGGAAATGCCTTCTCTCTCAACTGTATTCCAACCACTGGCGGCGGAGTCCAACAAAACATCAACTAAATGGTCATCGAGCAGGTTGACTTCGTCTACATACAGGATGCCGCGATTGGCTTTAGCAAGGAGTCCGGGTTCAAACGCTTTAACGCCTTCAGAGAGGGCTTTTTCAATATCAATGGTGCCGCAAACCCGGTCTTCGGTTGCGCCCAAGGGCAGGTCAACCATCGAAACTTTTTTCTTGACAATTGGACGCGACTGTGCAGAGCCATTTTCGCTCATCCAGTCGGGGTCGTTGGGGTCGCTGTTAAAGGGGTCATCGGCGACTACGTCAATTTCGGGTAACAAGTCAGCCAAGGCACGAATGGTGGTGGATTTGCCTGTGCCGCGATCGCCCATGATCATGACTCCACCGATCTTCGGGTCAATCACATTCAAGAGCAGAGCCAGTTTCATTTCTTCCTGACCCACAATGGCCGTGAAGGGAAAAACCAAACGGCGAGAGGTTTTGGGCGCTTGGGCAGTCGGACTCACTATCTAAATACCTAATCGTTAATTTTTTTTGATACGCCTTTAATTTTGCCACACAGCGATGGTCGAGTTTGGCGTTTTTCGTGAGTAATCCTTCTTCAGACTTGCTGACTCTCCTATCGCTGCTACTGCTTTGCTACGCTAAGGCACAGTTGGGAGTGGGGGCAGGTAGAACAATATAACCTGTAGTGGCATCCCCTAGCACCCAGTTTCGCTCGATTCCCCAGTACCACCAATGGGCGGCGACGTAAGCGCAGATGAGGCTATCGAGTTGGTCTTCGACGGCTTTGAGGGCGGTGCTGGTGGTGGGGATTTCTGGAGGGAACGAACCACACAGACGCGGAGGGCACCCAGGGGAGAGGTTGAGGGTGGGTTCGAGGGTGGGTAGGGTGTTGAGGATGTGCTGGTGAAGTTTGATCAGTTCTAAGCGGCGATCGCTGAGTTTGCCTTTTTTGTATTTGAGGATGCGAGTTAGGCCAAATAGATGCACGATCGCAGGGTGAGGATAGACTTCGATTTGGTAGCGTCCCAAAATTTGAGGGGTAATGGCTGGGGTGTGGGCAAAGTCTCGTGCTTCTAGGCTTAGACCAAATTCGACGGTGCGTTGAGCGAAGGGGCGTCCGAGATTGGCGGGGTAGCAGCCGGCGTGATAGTGACGAAAGTGCTGGTGGGTGAGTTTGTCGGGAAGGCGCATCCCTGTGGCGTTGGGGATGAGTGTGGGGGCGTCTACGGCAATCATCGCAGGTTCTGGAGGTGGTGCCCATTTGTCTACCCAATTCAGGATGTCTGTTGTTGCCTGCTGTCGGTCTAAGTCTAATAAGTGTAAGCAGCCGTCTGACCATTCTAGGCAGCACAAACCACTTGCGCCAGACGTCCAGCCGAGGTCGATTCCTAAGAATTTCATGGGCTTGTGCAAGAGTTAAAAATTCGTAATTCGTAGTTTGTAATTCGTAATTGACTTGTTAGTTGGGAATTTGAACCCCAGCTAAAAGTGGGCGGCTTAAGAATTCGGGGACTCTAAAGCGTCTTTAATTACTAATTACAAATTCATAATTACGAATTAGGTTGATGTTCATTATTGATGCCTTCTCAACTATTAGGGAGATTGCTGAAAACCTGAAACCGATGGCTGGGAAGTTACCTTCCTAAGGATTGAATGAGTAACCATGCTCCCCATCCAATCATCAGCGCACCGATTGCTCGACTGACCCATTGTCCTGCTGGAACGACTTTTTCAACAAGCACATACCCCGCAATCAGTGCTACCCACAGCAAGTTCATCACGCCAGCGACAAACAGCAATGCCATCAGCAGCCAGCAACACCCAACACAGTACACGCCATGCCGGATGCCCATAATTAGCGCACCTTTTGCTCCTTCTCGCCATTCAGTCATGAGGAAGCCGAGGGGCGTGCGGCAACGCGATAGGCAGGCGTACTTGAGTGGCGTGAATTGATACGCACCAGCTAAGATGAGCAAAATTCCGCCTAATAGAGGGCTAACGCTGATGAGTTCAGGCGAAAGCAATGCGGCCCAATGCAATCCCCACTGCACAAAAGTGGCTCCGGCGCTGAACGCCATCCACGCGATCGCGTAACCGCACAAGAATACTACCGTTGCTGGGATGGGCGTTTGGATCGTATGTCGCTGACGATTGACTCTGGCAAACATGAGAATCATGGGTGTTGCCGAAGGAGTCATCATGGCTACCATCATGACAGCCCACATGATGAAGGTGAGGATAATGTCTCCAATGCGCCAGGTTTGTGTGTTGGGCATGGACATCTTCATGTTGCTCATCTCCATACCCGCCATGCTTGAGGCAAGATGAAGCATATAGAGCCACGCCAGTAGGGTAATGACGACTAGACCTGAGATCGCAATAATACGGTCTCGTTTGAGTACAGTTTCGGCAACTTTACTCAACACGCTTAACTTCCCTCATAGGCAAAGGGTGAGAAGAAGCCGTTCTTCTGGGAAATCTCCCACTGCATCCCGTAATCGCGGTAACTCAACTGCTTCGACTTGGCAACCGTTGCCGCATATCCAGGGGCAACGCACAGCGGATGCCCACTGATTGTTACATCAGAACCACCCGCGCCACTGATTGCTTCGATTTCCGCTTCCGCGATATCCGCAACCTTCAAGCTGCGATGCTTGCCGTTGACGTGGTAGTCAATCCCGACACTCTTGATACCAAGGACTTCTCCGACAAATGACACGAGTACGGCAGGATGTCCACCTGCTTGACCGGTGAAGATTTGGCTGAGGGCATGTTGTTGGGATTCGGAAGCTTTGTCGTCGAAATACAGGGCGGCTTTCCACTTGGTTGTCGCCATGTTACCAGGAGAGAGTATAGCCAATGCAATATTTAATCCATCGAGTACTACGTTGCCATAAGTGCCTTGCTCAATGTGCCACCCAACAAGCACCGTGCATTCTTCTGTCGTTGGGGGACTCAAGAAGACACATGGACAAGCAGCATCACAATTGCACGTCTCGAAATACGTACCAGTGAGGCTCCATTGTTCAGACATGGTTCGTTCTCCTTCTCTTGTCTCTAATTGTGATGGAAAAAGTGCTTGACGGTTTACAGTTGTGCCTCTCCACACATCTTTTGAGTAGTTACCAATGAGAGATTTACTGCTATTGGCTGGTTTCAAGATTTTGTTTCATCGCTGCACCAATGGCATGAGTAGCGGGATCGGTAGTTTGTAGTAAAGCGTTTGCAACGTTGTGTTGATCGGTCTGACTACGGTTTTGGCTGAGTTTGTATTTTCCTTCCAATCGTGTGACAACCATCTCAAAGCCAATAATCCCGTTCATCATCCCTTGGCGGAATTGATCCGATAAACCATGCCACTGCGATTTGTAACCAGAGTCATACGTATCAATCATCTGGTCTATCATTTTATCCATCAGTTCCTCTGAATCACTGAGAGTGATAACTTGAGGCGTACCGTATGAATGGACAGCAATATAGTTCCAAGTTGGCACGCTTTCGGACTTCTCATAGAGAGACGGTGTGATGTAGGCATGTGGCCCTGTGAAAATAGCCAGTGATTCACTTGTTTCAAAGGCTTTCCATTGAGGATTTGCCTTGGCTAAATGACCTATCAATTTAATAATGTCGTCTTGTACAGTGACGACGCAAGGAATGTGTGAGGCACAAGGTACACCGTTGAGGATAGATACTAACGTGGCAAAACTGTTAGCACGCATAAAGGCGACTAGTTTCTCTACGTCATCTTCCCGAAAGGCTGTTGGGATGTACATGATGCTTGAATCTTCACTTACTGAACGCTACAGCTTTTCGTGTTGTGGTCTGGTACACTCTCGCTTCCTATATACAGCGGCTTTCAGGTGAGCGAGGTACAGAGATACCCGACCTCTTGGAGAAGTCGGGTATCTTGCTTGGATATACTGTACTTCATCAACCTGAAATATGCCGTATCACGCACAGTAAGGGACTAAAAATCCCTTGTCCCTAAACTCTATGGTCAAAGCAGGAGACTTTTGAATTTTAGCTCTTAGCTTTTGACTTTTTGGGCTTAAACACATCAATCTGTTCCTTGCCTCCCGGAAGATCAGAGCCAACAACATAAAAATCTTGTGGATAAATCCAGTGAGTGCCGAGAGGGCCGTGAATTTGTATCCCGGTCATGACAGCATAGTTAAATACAGAGCTATCTAGGGTGTTTAAGAGGGTTTCTACATCGTGGGAAATAATCTGAGATGCCAATTTTGTAATTTCGATCAAATCAGGTTTGTCCCCATAGGTAAGGGTTGAAAGAATTTTTTGCCGGATAATCGTTTGTTCGATATCCTGCATATCCATTTCCAGTTTCAGGTGACCCGATGCCAACTCTTCAACCACCGTTTCTAAGGCTCCACAGGCATGAGAGGCTTTTTGCACGCCATCTCGATAGACTCTGCCAACATCACCATGTCGAGAAATGGCAATATGGGGCATGGCATAGAAGGTAAAACGACGGATACCATCAACCATAGGGGTATGGTCTGTCGCCGCAGCTAACCCGGTTTTCCCCATCATCACAAACCCAGCTAAGCTGCAACAATTAAACGTTTTTCCCCAGTAGCGAATCACTTCAGCGAATAGGGGTTCAGCGATTTCATCCCGACAAATCGCAATCATTCCCATTGCGTTTTCGTCACAAAAGCCGTAGGCACTCAAGCTTTGGAACGTCTTTCTCATGTACTTGCTCATGGGTAATGCCCCTGGAAAGTGCGTTTGCAGCGTTTGATGAAAAGCTGGAAACACATTCGGGTCATATCCATTGAGCGTTTGGGGAATAGTTTCGCCAAGCTGATTGACGGGACTCTGGGTCATCTCCTAACGCTCCTAACTAACTCGTGAAATCCGTCGTTGACTAGCTTAACGTCATTTTTTCTACCGCACCCCTCTAGTCAAACCGCTACCTGCTCACCAATACGATGTGCTTTGATTAAATTCGTAACTCCGGTAATCGCCAACGGTAAACCTGCAATCATCACCACCACATCTGCCCTGGCAACGAATCCATGTTCAACAGCAGCTTGCTCTGCCAAAACAATCATGGCATCGGTGCTGTAAACTTCCTGTAGCCGTAAAGACTGAACGCCCCAATACAGCGTCAGCCGGCGCTGAATTTCTTCTGTCGGTGTAACGGCAATAACCGGAATGGACTGGCGATATTTAGAAAGAATTCGCGCGGTGAAACCGTGCTCTGTAAAGCAGATAATCGCCTTTGCCTTAATGTTCTGCGCCAGTTGACAGGCGGAATAACCCACAGCATTGGAGATGGTGTGTTCTTGTAAGCTGTTGATGTAATTAGGGGACGACGCCAAACGCGCTTCCGTGGTTTCGGCGATACTAGCCATCGTTCTTACCGCTTCCACCGGGTAGCGTCCTACTGAAGTTTCCCCCGAAAGCATCAGGGCGTCGGTTCCGTCGAGAATGGCATTGGCAACGTCGGAAACCTCAGCCCTCGTCGGACGTGGGTTTTGAATCATCGACTCCAGCATCTGTGTGGCGGTGATGACTGGCTTCTGATAGCTATGGCAAGTATCGATGAGGGATTTTTGAATCGCCGGTACTTGTTCTAAAAGCATCTCAACACCCAAGTCACCCCTAGCAACCATAACGGCGTCAGCGGTGGCAACAATGCTTTCCATCGCTTCTACCGCTTCGTGACGCTCTACTTTGGCGATAACTTGAGTCAGCTTGCCAGAACGCTTTACCCAATCTTTGACTTGCTGAAGATCGGCAGCTTCTCGGACAAAGGACAGGGCGATATAGTCTACATCTTGACTTAAGCCAAACTCTAAGTCTTGTTTATCCTTGTCGGTCAGTGCAGGCGTGGAAATAGAGGACAGGCTGAGGTTAATTCCCTTATGACTTTTTAAAAGACCACCGTAGACGACGGTACACTCAATATCGGTATCGTTCACATCGTCTACTCGAAGTTTGAGTAAGCCATCGTCTAGCAGAATGGGGTCACCGATTTTTATATCCTGTGCCAAACCTTTATAAGTGGAACTAAATCGCTCTGCTGTGCCCATTACATCCTGCATGGTGATGGTGGTTTTCTCACCGGGTTTGAGGATGACGCCTTCCTCCATCTCTCCCACTCGAATTTTTGGCCCTTGTAAATCTTGCAGGATGGCAATGGGATGATTCAGTTGTGCGGCAACTTGGCGAACGGTGCGAATGTAGTTCAAGTGGGTGGAGCGATCGCCATGAGAGAAGTTCAGCCGCACCACGTCCATGCCTGCCTCAACCATAGCTTTAATTGTCTCGTAGTCGGAACTGGCTGGCCCAAGAGTGCAAACAATTTTGGTTTTACGCATGCAAGAGATTAAAACTCAATCGAGAATTTCTTTACTAATGACGTTGCCTTCCTCATTGATCTCATAGACAGTAGGCACCTTAGTACGCGAAATTTGCTGGTGGTAGGGCAGTTGGCAAAAAGGGTGAGCATTGCCCACCCTTTTTGAGATTGCTCTATAACGTTTTCACCTTCTCCAACGCGGAGCGAATCATTTGATTGGCATAACCCCACTCGTTGTCATACCAACTCATGACTTTAACCAAATCCCCATCAACCACTTGCGTCATGGTTAAGTCAACAATCGAGGCGTGGGCGTCGCCCACAATATCAGATGAGACAATTTCATCATCAGAAACCGCCATGATATTTTTGTAGCGATCGCTCATGGCCTCTTCGCGGAAAATATTGTTAATCTCCTCAACGCTTGTGGCTCTTTCGGTGACGAACACAATATCCGAGATAGAACCCACCGGAATCGGCCCACGCACGGCTACCCCATCAAACTTACCTTTATATTGAGGCAGTACTTTTGTGGTTGCGATCGCGGCTCCCGTCGTACTAGGGACAAAATTAGCCGCTGCCGCTCGCCCTTCCCGGACATCCTTCTTGCTCGGCCCATCTACAACGGCCTGAGACGCGGTATAAGCATGAATGGTGGTCAGAATTGCCTTTTTGATCCCAATTCGCCGACCCATCACTTCAACCACTGGGGAAATGCAGTTGGTGGTACAGCTGGCGCAGGAAAACAGGTGATCGGATTCTGGCACCTGGTTAACACCATAAACCACCGTTTGGACACCCTCACTCTTAGTGGGAGCCGAAAGAATTACGCATTTAGCACCGGCCTGAAGGTGTTTTTCTAATGCTTCCTTGTTGGTAAAAAGACCTGTGCATTCAAAAACCACATCAACGCCCAAACTTCCCCAAGGCAATTGAGCCGGGTCTCTTTCACTCAGAACTTTGTAATATTTGCCCTCTATGATTAAGCTATTTTCATCACTTTCTACCTTCTTTTTATACCGACCATAAACGGTATCGTAGTTGAGCAAATACGCTAGATTTTTCGGTGGAACTAAATCATTAACCGCTACTAATTCCAACTCGGGATGGTCTTGAATAATTTTAAAAGCTGCTCTACCGATTCTGCCCAAGCCGTTAATTGCCACTTTTGCCATTGTGAGCCTCCTTGTAATCGTTTTTAGGGCTTTGCCAAATGACTGCTGTTACTTTCCGTCTGGGTCTATGTCCGTTAGGCTGTGAGTCCAAACCTAATTTTTAACTATGGTTATTTCAAGCCAGCTGAAATTTAACAAAAAATTTGGTTAAATTGCGAAAAACTGTATCCTTGGGCAACCCAATGGCGCTGGAGGCACTTTACTAGAGTCTTCAATGCTTGCATTCGACTGAGTATATTTAGCAGCGAACTCCTGAACAACTATAAAAGTATTCAGCTTATCCTCCCTTAGCCGGGGCTTCATAAGTATCTTATTGATACCAAATTTATTTATGTTTTTGCCGCTACACTTACGTCAAGATGAATAGGTTGCTAGTAAATTTAACAGGAACCAGCATAAATCCAGCGACTTGTGAGCCATTTTACAGTGAATTGTCGCGGCAGTTGGCGATTCATAACCGCAGTTTAGCCAAATTCAATGTCTTACACTTTGACGAAAAAATTCCTCAATGCCGTCTTCCCTAGGGAGGAAGTAATCAAACAGGTGTTCAGTTCTCCTACAGGCAGTGCGATCCCAGCTAAGCTGTATTAGCCCTCTGCTTCATTGAAACGCTCCCAGCTAATTTGAAGGGAGGAAGCAAGATGTCTTGGTGGCAAAAAATGTTCCGTCAAACCAACAACGGCGATACTAATCCGAGTCAGTTTCCCCTCCATTTTGAGATCGTTCCACAGCAGCTAACAGCGCGGGTGTATCTCCACGAAATAGATTCCAAAGATGGTTGTGTGCCTTGTTGGTCGTATGTTACGGACGGGTTATGGAGACATGGACAAAAAGAACTGATTTTTACGCTACGGCGTGAGCTAAACGAACAGCCAAGAGCGTTTCCCGATGCACCGTTGCATTTTTTCCAAATGGTCAATCAGTTAGCTGAGCAAGGGCAACTGGTCAATGAAGGAGACTTTACCGAGTTCGGGACTACTGGCTTTTTAGGACGCTCTGACTTGAGAGCGCTGGTGTACCTACCGCCGCAACCCCTTGCAGGAGTGGAAGTACCTTCGCGGCTATTAGGGGCTATCCTATTGACGCACGAAGAATTAGAGGTGTTGAAGCACTTGGGAGTGACTCGTGTGATCGCTCATTTAGGTCGAGCCTACAGTCACTATCCTTATCCACCTTGGTCAGAGCGATCGCGTGCCAGTTTAGTGTCCATGAGTACCATGCAGGAGAGCATCTTAGCACGAGTTCCTCGGCTGAGGGGGCCGGGGATCAGAGTTTGCCAAGAGGAGAATCAAATTTCCCTACGACTGTTGCCTCAGGCCGGTGAGTTTTTGTGCAGCAAGCTGGAGCAGTTTCCCTCCAATACGGTGCTAGCTTTGCTGACTGAACTCGATCCCACCGCCAATGCCTGTATGGTATGGCAGCCAGGGCAGTCTACTTTAGAAGCGATCGCATCACCTAATACCGATGGTTCGCGCATTAGTGGTTGTTTTATCGCTTTCGTACCCCAGCAGGCGGAGGACAGGGGTCAAGTTGTTGAAGATGGGTTCATTATGCTATTGACCGATGCCTCCTGGATATTGCTTAGACAAGCGATCGAGTCTGGGCACTCCGTTTCGGTGCCAGCGACAACCAATGGCCTGAATTTTTCTCTGGAATGGATTCCACAAACCTATCAAAATCCGATTGATGGCTTGTTCTACGAAGCCGAGGGAGGTTGGTATCGCTATAGTCCTAACTCTCCCCAAGATCGAATAAGTGACGAAGCTGTCAGTCTGGGGGAAATGATTTTACTCACCAGTGAGAGCGAGCTAGCCGCGCGGGTGCGTGTTAATGAGCTGGCGGACTATATTTTGGCGATCAAAAAATCTGTAATAGATCATTTTACGGCTGTGGAGCAGCGAACCGGACAAGACCTTTTATTAGAATTTGAAATTCAGCTTGATGGTCAAGTTAAGTTGGGGATGGCTTTACGACCTTGGACGGATAATAACCACCTTAATAAGCTTTCTCAACGCCTTTTAAGGTTACCTTCCCCTCAAGTGAATCAAGATTCGATTAGATTCCAAGTCGTTTTCAAGCTCTGGGGTGGCTCAGGTCAATCTTAGACTTAATGATCAAAAAAGACAGTCCTCATTTGTTCTAAACATCGCTAGGTCGATATATTGCACCCATACTATGGTCAGGATTAATGTCTACAACCAGGTCTACATAGCGAGGGTTTTGGGTTAGCGGTGTAATGAACAGTTCCGGGTGAAGTGACTTCCAAAAATACTCGACAAATTGATCGACTTGCAAGTCCGTCATTCCCGATTTCCCTGTGGCAATCATTTGGTGTTCTGCCTGTCGCCGCCACTGTTGACTGAGGCGGTAGTCTGTTGGATAGAGCACCATCAAGCGGTCTAAGCGCTCCCACAAGGGTAAATAGTTTTGCAGATGTTCATTCATATCCCGCGCAAACGCTCGGTCATCGGCTGTTGTAATCGGCGGTGGTGTGGGAGCATCAAAGATAGCTGGGTCAATAGGTCGAACCCCAACAAACCACCCTTCAAACAAGACAATATCAACACCTTCGACCGATTCTGGATTTGTGCGATCGCCAGCACCTCCCCAAGCAGACTTATCAAATCGAGGCACGAAAATTGGTTCGTTTTGGTGGGGAGAGCGCAACTGATCTAATAATTCTCTACCTAATTCAATATCATGGGTTCCAGGTGGGCCACGCCAGATTAGGCGGGGATCGCTTTGTTGAAGGCGTTGTCGATCAGCGTAGGTTTTGTAAAGGTCATCCAGCGACAGGCTTAGGGTGCGGTATCCTAATTGAGCGAGAATCAAACTTAAGACAGCCGCTAGGGTGGTTTTTCCAGTTCCCTGTCCCCCTAATATCCCTTGGATGAAAGGACGATTCATCTGTTGTCGGCATGTCGCAAGCTTTAAGGCGAGAGGTAGCCATAGATTGTAGAGGGATAAGAGGATTTTGGCTTGGGAAATTTCTTCAGCTTCCTGGCTTGGTTTTGTAGGAGTGGGGCGAACAGATGGAAGTGAAAGAATATCAAAGTAGGCGGTTTGGAACAGGTGTGCGAGGCAAATAGCTGCACGGCTTGGTTCTTGGGAAGGCGATCGCACTTCAGGCACATTAAGCGATCGCGCCTGAATTACCTCTTCTACTTGGGTAGGTGTCAGGCTAAAAACCTCTGTCCATTGCGATGATTCTAGTGCATCAATGGCTAGCTGTTGCCACTCCGATGCAGTAGGGGTTTCTCCTGCTGCCAAGCGGTTGAGAATTTGAGCCAGCGAGCTATCTCCTGGGGGCATAGTTTTAAGAGCCGATTTTGAAAGCTTCTACAAATAGACTGTAAGTCAAACCGATCTTCAGCGCATTGACGATTTCAGCCAACAGAGTGCGCCCGGAAGTCCCAGGCGTAGAGGGTGTCCGTCGTCGGTTACTACCATAGACAATCCGGCTCACTGCTTCTGTAAACAGCAGTAAAATTCCCGCCGCAACCACATCCCAGTTCGCGACTTGTCCGGCTGTAGTAGGAATGGCAGAGCCCAAAAAGACACCCAACAGCAGACTAATGATTACTAACGACAGATGTCGCCAGGGATTTATAAACCATTGACTTAGCTGAGTGAAAACTCCATTAATCAAATTATTGAGACGAGTATTTTGCATGGATCGACCTGATAACGCTAGACAGATGAGCAATTGACTGTTCCTCGTTAGGATAATAGCGCGGTCTTGATTCAGCTTGTTTCAATGGTTAGTAAGTAGGTGCGCTTAAATAAACCAAACAGAGTTGTAGGGTGGGCATTGCCTACAAACGAATTGTTGTCAGGGTTGAAGGGATTATCCTCTGTAATGCCCACCTTACGATTAATTAGATCCCTCTACTTAAGAGCTGACAAATAAGTTTTTTTTGTAGCGTTCTCAAGTACAGAAATAGTCATTTCACACTCAAACAGGGGTGCAGGGTTCATCCCCTAAAACCAATGAAAAATGTTAAATCTACTGTGTATTTTGTATTGATTGCGACGTTGCTCTTAGGGAGTATTGCCGTTGCCTTGGGATGGATTCGGTTTACCGTGTGGATCGAACCTCAATCCCCAGATACTTCCTCTTTACCTGTGATTGAGCCGCCTAGTGAGCCAACTAGCGAAACACCAGAAGCACCATCACCTGTCCTGCCAACTGTATCCCCAGTATCACCGACTCCAGATGCCTTACCATCCAAAAACCTAGATCCAGACGTTATGGCAGCAGCTAAAGGGGTATTGCGGGTTAGTAATCCTACTGAACACCCCGTTCGGCTAGCACTCTTGGAGCAGCCTTCATCAGGTAAATCCTATGGAAAGCCAGCGCATTGGGATTTTGCACCCATGGAAGGAGGTAGCCTTGGATTGATTCTTTCCCTACCGCAAGACCAGCTTAAGGTGAAAAAGGGGGATATTCTTGTAGCCTTTGCTCAGGATGGTTCACGTTTGTATTGGGGGCCATATATCGTTGGTGAAACAGCTCTACCGATTTGGAATCCCCAAAAAGCAGAGTGGCAATTAGTTTTAGCGCGATCGCCGTAAATAGTACTTTGTAACGTAACATTAACCCGTATTTGGTTACAACGTACTGGCTAAAAGGTGGTTGCTGCTTTAGGTGTTTAAAGCCTGATTAATCTGATCCAATAACTGGGTCATTGTCAAGGAATGCCCTCGCAGAATTTGGGTCGCGATCGCGCCAAGCAGTGAGTCTAGATTAGCCGTCGATTTATTGCTACCCATCACACCTACCTCTGCTCTTGTAGCTAACGCTTGCCCCTCAAGCGCTGCTAAGCTGGCACTATCCTCCTGAACGCGATGATCCAGCACGAGAATCGGCGGTAACTTTTGCAGCTGAGTTAGAGCAATCAGTCCAGTCACCAAAGCCGAAGCGTCGCTGATGTCTTTCAATCGAATTAGCAGTAAGTCTGCACTTTGATCTTGAAGTTGACGGTAGGTTTCTATCCAAGAATAGGAGAGTACGCTTCTAAACCCAGCGGTTTGGAGGTATTGCATCAGCGCCTGAAGCCAAGAGGATTGAGGAGCCAGGGATGGGGAAATTGAAATTTTCTTGCCCTTACCCCCCTTAGTTCGTGCTGAGTGGCTACGTCCTGCTGCTGTAAAAGGGTTGTTGCGTGTTCCTCGATCAGCAGAGTTGTTTCCCAAGGGTTGAGGTTCTCGTCTTCCGGGGGAGAATCGGTTCGGTGGAGCCGTTCTCGTCGAGTAAGGTAGCGTTGCATCCAAGGCGGCATCGCCTCCCCCCTGTCTACTACCGTGAGTCCTCATCATTCCTTCGCTGGAGCAGGAAGACCAAGAACTGTTTTTTTGCCTGGAGGCTGAGGCGGAGAGAGTTGGAGATGATGGGTACTCCACCAAATCCGTCAGCCCCTGATTACCGATATCCATCACGAGAATACTGGGCAGGCGGCTGATCCCGGCAGCCACTTGAATAACTTGCAACAGGGCAGCCATCTTGGATGAGTTATCGGGTGCTAAACAAGGATATACAGAAAGACCAGTGACTTGATTGGCTGCCTCTGTCGTTGGGTGATCCAGTGTGACCAAAGGTAAGGAGATTAGGTGAGGATGTAAGGAGAACTGTGTTAAGAGTTCTAGTGGGTCTGCTACCTGAGCCGCATCTAGCAAGACCACATCGGGATGCCAAACACGAGCCAACAATTCTGCCTGTTCTAAATCATCGGCTTCGAGAACCCGGTAATTGAGTTCTGAATGCTGAACATTCAGGATGTCTGTTAAGCCGGAACTTAAGTTACACGAGTCAGAGTGTGTCTGTGCCTGTCCACAGGAGTGGAAGTCTGTCTCTACAGGACTCAAGTGCAAAATCGTCAGAGTTTTGCTGGGAGGGCATTCTTGTTCTTCCAAGCCAGTGAGATTCTGAAGTAAGGCTTGCTTTTGCACGGGTAGGTTTAAGAAGCCATCGGCTTTATTTTGATAGGCTTGCTGTTTTTCCGCCTGCGTGGCTGTGACCAAAACTGGGATGTGACGGGTTTGGGCATCTGATTTCAGCAGAGTCAGCACATCCCAGCCAGAAAGTTGGGGGAGGAGGGGATTGAGTAAAACGGCGCAGGGCTGTAGACCACGGGCTTTTTCGATCGCTTCCGTCCCTGACCGGGCAATGACCACGCGATAACCTAGACTCTTGAGCTGTTCTGTCAAGTTTTCCAAGTAGGTCGGTACCGTTTCGACGATTAACACCAATCGATTGTGGATTGGCCCTTGAGGCTCAGTTGCGTTCGTACATAGTACGTTGTCGCCCTTGTCTCCTTTATCTAGTCGGTTTGAGCGCAATTTGCTCGGAGAATTGGAGATTGGGCAGGGAGACAGATGTCCATCTTGGCTTCTACCTTGGGGGGGACAAGGCGGTAGGAGTAGGGTGAAGTCGCTACCTTCACCGGCTTTGGAGATAAACGAGATATCTCCGCCGTGCAAGCGAGCGAGACGTTGAGTTAAGACTAAGCCCAAACCTGTGCCCTCAAAGCGACGAGTGAGAGGGTGTTCGAGCTGTTGGAATTTCTGAAAAATCAAGTGCTGCTTCTCGGGTGGAATGCCAATACCGGTGTCCCAAACGGTAAAAGCAATCCAGCCTTCCCACCGATTGACCTTCAACCCGATTTCACCCCCAGCGTCTGTAAACTTGAGGGCGTTAGACAGCAGATGCGCTAGCATTTGGCGCAGGCGGAGCTCATCGGCAACGAGCATCTCTAAACCGTCTTCCAGCTCTAGGGTAAATTTGGTTTCTTCTGAGGAGTCCTCTGTTTGGTCTTTTTCTTGATGGAGTTGCTGTGCCTGGGAATAAGCGCGATCGCACACGCTCTGAATCTGAACTGGCTCTAGAATCAGCTCTAGTTGACCGGTCTCCATCCGGGTCAAATCCAGAATATCGTTAACCAGGGTCATTAACTGACGCCCACTCTGATAAATCAACCGAGCATAGCGAGCTTGGCGTTCATTGAGTTCTCCCAATGCCTGGTCTTTCAAGAGTGTAGATAAACCCAGAACTGCCGTGAGGGGTGTTTTGAGTTCGTGGCTAATACAAGCTAAAAACTCATCTTTTAGGCGATTTAAGTGGACTAAATCCGCATTTTTCGCAGCTAGTTCTTTGGCAACTTGCTGCTGCTCTGTAGTATCTTGAGCCAGCACGACACACAGGTCACACAGGCTGGGATGGCACAGGGATGAATTGAGTCCAGGTTCATTTTCTCCCTCTCCCTCATTCTCCTTGGCAAATACGGCTGGTGATAGGGGTATTTTGGCAAACGAAAAAACACGCTCTTGGCTTGTTTTCGGGGGTTCGCAGGCTGGCGTTGATGTCTCCCAATGGGTTAGGGGTTTTGCAGTTTGATTAATCGGTGGTGCGGATAAGATGACTTGCTGTGTAGAAACCGCCGCCGCTAAGCGAGGGGTATCAATGGCGCAAAAGCGCTGCACGGCAGATGTAACCGACGTCCTACACCGCTGTTGATCCGTCTGGGACACCGACAAGAGTGGTTCGCAAGACGGCTCAGTTTGTGCCAGGGGCAGAGTAGCCGTTTCCTGTGATCCAGCCAGTTTGTTCAGGGCAGAACGCGCCTCTGTTGGCGGCACATCTAGCATGGCGGCGGTAGTTCGTCTGACCCAATCCAAATTGGGCGATGACCCAATCTGCTGACGCCAAGTCTGATTTTGAGCCAGCACTTGCCCTGTAGTGGTTTGTAAACTCAAGGGTAAGGGTAGCTGTTCTAACAGTTGGATCAACAGCTTGATGCCTGTGGACTGAGGCTGTTCCTCAACAGTAGCAACTTGGGTTTTGAGAAATTTAGGGGCTAAGGATTTTAAGAGAAGCCAGCTGTTGAGCAGTCCCAGGAATTTTCCATCGTGATCTACCAAAGCCCATTGTTGGGAGAATGAGGAGGAGCAGGAGTGAGGAGGGGATGAGGTAAAGTTTTGCTGCTCTCCCACTCTCCCACTCGCTTGCCTCCCTGTCTCTCCCGACCCCTGAAGGTAAGGCCAGAACTGGCTTAAACTCAGATGAGCTGGTAAGATTGCTAAGGGCTCAATAATCGGCGGAGCTAGCTGAGATAGCGGTTTGCCACCATCCGTTGCTGACACAGATAAGGAAGTCTCTCCTGACTGCTGTCGTGAGATCAGGTAAGGCATTACTTTTGGCAAATTAACTACCCCCAATGGATAGCGCTGTCGGCTGACCACGACAATCGCCTCGCACCCTGAAGAGCGAAAAATCTCCAGCACCTCAGCAAGACCAGATGTTTGTTCACAAACAGGAATGGCTTGAGCAAATTCTTTGAGACAGGGAGTTGGCATGGACATGACCAATCTTGCTGAAATATGAGGATGATTGCTAAAGAAGCAGCACCTCTTGGTCTGAACTGAAAATGAGGCTGACTATAGCCAAATAGCTAATCAGCAAATTTCTGAAGCTTAAGGAACAGGTACTGCTCAATTATTGCCCCTGATCGGGGGTCAACAGGACACCGTAATTACAATTACTTACAATTCACAGATTGCTTAAATTATTGTTAAGTAATTTTCTAAAGGAATTGTTAAAATACTCTCCGTAAGAGTGATGTCATACCTTAAATCGTCAGTTCATTTTTTAAAGCTATATTGTTTTGCCTCCCCAACTAACTATCTGTACATTTGTAAGCTCTGAAGCCCTGGCTCAGGCGTTAAGTCAGATTTTGAGTCGTGAGCGTTATATTTTGTACACCCCTACCTCAGAATCTGACTTCTTCGACGTTATTGAGCAATATAAGCATCATATCGATTGCTTGATTTTACAAGATAACGATTCTAGCGTAAGTGTCCTCAAGTGCCTATCTGAACAAGGAACGCTGCTCCCTGCTGTAATTTTGCCTAAGGAATCGGAACAAATCCCTGACCTCCTTATCACTAACAACCAGCCTACTCCTACCCCGGCGATTAATAATACTTCTTTAGCCGCAGTTCATCATCTGTTCCACGCGGCTGAAGTCCGAATGGAGCCTAGCCAGTTGCCTGAGACCGATAGCTTCATTGACAAGGCGATCGCCGAGTTTGTCTCGTTTTCTCCTGCCTCTAGCTTACCGCCTCGTTCTACCCCTACTGAGATTGCCATTGAGCTAAGCTATCGAAGCTTCCTCCTACAGCAGCAGCGTCGATTATCTGAAAAACTTAAGGAGCGACTCGGATACCTAGGTGTGTACTACAAAAGAAATCCTCAGTTTTTTCTCCGCCACCTCTCGAACAGCGAGAGGCAAAAGCTCTTAGAAAATTTAAAATCAGAGTATCGTCAGATTGTTCTGAAGTACTTTTCTCAAGACCCTACCCTCAATCAAAAAATTGATAATTTTGTTGATAAAGCCTTTTTTGCCGATATATCTGTATCTAGAATCGTCGAAATCCATATGGAACTGATGGAGGAATTTTCTAAGCAGTTGAAGCTAGAGGGGAGAAGCGAAGAGATTTTACTGGATTATCGCCTAACCCTGATCGATGTAATTGCTCATTTAGGCGAGATGTATCGCCGTTCCATTCCCAGAGAGTCCTAAAATTAGCATTTAGCGATAAGCTTTAGTGAGGCTCTCAACGAGACTTGTTTTTGAGCTGATTTCTCGTCGGTACTATTCATTTATCCATCCTCTGATTGATTGCTCATTGCTCATTGCTTTCCCTATGAGTCCACTCAAGAAAACCTATATTCTGAAGCTCTATGTAGCTGGGAACACCCCCAACTCGGTTAGGGCTTTGAAAACACTGAAAACTATTCTAGAACACGAATTCCAAGGCGTTTACGCTCTCAAAGTGATTGATGTCTTAAAAAGTCCACAACTAGCTGAGGAAGATAAAATTTTGGCTACCCCAACCTTGGCCAAAGTCTTGCCGCCTCCTGTCCGCAAAATTATTGGAGATCTTTCGGATCGGGAAAAGGTTTTGATCGGATTAGACCTGCTCTACGAAGAACTCCGAGAAGAAGAGTCAGAGTTTTAGGCCAAGTTGCGAAGATCACAGCAGGCCATAACCCTCTCTAAGAGTATAAAATTAGTAGTTTCTTCGAGTAATACCCTTTTTCTACTTTCTACGACCGAAAAAATGAGTCAACTATACCCAACCGAGCAACAGAAAGACGAATCGGCAATAAGGGGAGTCCAGAAAATACGCACAATGATCGAGGGATTCGATGATATCAGCCATGGAGGTCTACCTGTTGGTCGAACCACCCTGGTCAGTGGGACATCTGGCACGGGTAAAACGCTGTTGGCTGTTCAGTTCCTCTACAACGGGATTAGTTGTTTTGATGAAGCCGGTGTTTTTGTTACCTTTGAAGAATCTCCTACAGATATTATTAAGAATGCTTCTAGTTTTGGTTGGAATTTACAGAAATTAATCAATGATGGTAAGCTATTTATCTTAGATGCATCACCCGATCCAGAAGGACAAGAAGTTGTAGGGAATTTTGACCTTTCTGCATTAATTGAACGGATTCAGTATGCCATTCGCAAATACAAAGCGAAGCGGGTTTCTATTGACTCAATTACAGCAATATTCCAGCAGTACGACGCTGCCTCTGTTGTGCGGCGAGAAATTTTTCGCTTAGTGGCACGCCTCAAACAAATTGGTGTGACAACAGTCATGACTACGGAGCGAGTTGAAGAGTATGGGCCGGTGGCGCGATTTGGCGTGGAAGAGTTTGTCTCCGACAATGTTGTTATCGTTCGTAATGTTTTAGAAGGGGAGCGACGACGCCGCACGATCGAAATCCTTAAGTTACGCGGCACAACTCATATGAAAGGAGAATATCCTTTTACAATTACAAATCACGGCATCAATATCTTCCCCCTAGGAGCTATGAGACTAACTCAACGTTCTTCTAATGATCGGGTATCTTCTGGCATTGAAACGCTTGATAAAATGTGCGGTGGTGGGTTTTTCAAAGATTCAATTATCCTCGCTACAGGGGCAACAGGTACTGGCAAAACTTTGTTAGTCAGCAAGTTTATCCAAAATGCTTGTCTACGAGGGGAACGCGCCATTCTTTTTGCCTACGAAGAATCGCGCGCGCAACTATCTCGCAATGCTTCATCCTGGGGAATTAATTTTGAAGAAATGGAACAAAAAGGTTTACTAAAAATCCTTTGTTCCTATCCTGAATCAGCCGGATTAGAAGACCATTTGCAAATTATTAAATCAGAGATTGCCGACTTCAAACCAGGTCGTATTGCTATTGACTCGCTCTCAGCTTTGGCACGAGGAGTTAGTAATAATGCGTTTCGGCAATTTGTGATTGGTGTGACGGGATATGCTAAGCAAGAGGAAATTACTGGTTTTTTCACCAATACAACTGACCAGTTTATGGGTTCTCATTCGATTACAGATTCCCATATTTCCACAATTACAGATACAATTTTGATGCTGCAATACGTGGAAATTCGTGGCGAAATGTCACGGGCGCTTAATGTGTTTAAGATGCGGGGGTCTTGGCATGATACGGGAATTCGTGAATACATGATTAGTAAGGATGGGCCAGAAATCAAGGATTCATTTCGTAATTACGAACGAGTCATTAGTGGTTCTCCCACACGCATTAGCGTTGATGAAAAGAATGAACTTTCTCGGATTGTTCAAGGAGTGCGTGAAAAGTCCGGCGAATAATGGGTGCGTAACTCAGAGCTTATCCAGTCCAAAATCGGCATAATTCCTTACTAATCCTGTACCCATCAACACGACCTAACCTCCGAAAATACCAGGAGATTAGGTTTCTGATTTTGCCTTAAATTATACCAATTTCCTCAATGCTTGCTACAGATGCTGTCCTGGCTCCCCCCTTAGTAAGCTCTGTTTGGGAGGTAGGTGTGTAGCGCTATTTTAGGAAATTGGTATTACGCCAGAGAGAAGAATTTCAGATAATTTAGTCATATACCAACTCCCTCAACCTTTTGAGAGGTGAGGGAGTAGTTTAAATTAATTCGTTACTCGCCGTTTTTGATTCATTCTGCTAATTGCATTGGCTACTTGCTAGCCGTTAAATCGTTCAAGCAGATTAACCAATATCGACTTTGACGACCTTAGTTTTTTCGTCCTCCGCTTTTGGAAGAGTCAAACTTAAAACACCATTCTTGTATTCGGCTTGAACTTTATCGTTTTGAATCCGAGTAGATAACGGAATCACCCTCCGGAATTGACCATAGCGGAACTCAGTGCGAGTTACACCCTCTTGTTCAGTCTTGGTCTCTTCTTTGCGTTCACCGCTAATTACTACCGATTCGGCAGTAACTTGCACACTCAAATCCTTCGCTTCCATACCCGGAAGTTCTAGTTTCAGGTGGATGGCTTCAGGGGTTTCATGGATTTCCGCTGGAGGGATAAAGGAGATTCCCAGGTTTTCTCCATCAGGGGAAAGATGTGTCAGGCTATCAAACAAACGGTTCATTTGCCGTTGTAGTGTGTCAACTTCCCGGAAGGGTTCCCAACGAATGAGTGCCATAGTTGTTCCTCCTAAGATTGACATTCTAGCGAGAAGAGGTGAATTCAAAATTTCTCTTTCTCAGCTTTTCCTAGTACCTAGAATAATCAGCAGGTCAACCTGATTGAGTTCGGCTCTATGATCTGGGAATGTCGCAATTTCCGTACTCACTCTTATACCGAATTGCTTACAACTGGATTCTCCCCAAGCTGAGCATCTTGCACACTAGCACAATTCAAATTAGTACTGAACAAGTTAGCACCAGCCAGGTTAGCATCTCTCAGGTCGGCTCCGCTCAGGTTAACGTGACGAAGGAGAGCATCACTTAAATTAGTACTCTTAAGATTTCCATCGGTTAAATCCGCATGGCTTAAGTCCGAGCGGCTGAGATTGGCACTACTCAAGTTGGCATAACTCAATTTCACATGGCGCAGGCAAGCCGCAGTTAAATCAGCACTGCGCAAATTTGCGTATTCTAGATCGGCACGACTAAGATTGGCAGCGGCGAGATTAGTACCCTGAAGATTGGCATTACTCAGGTTGGTATGTTGGAGATTGGCACTGCTCAAATTAGCTCCGCTTAAGATTGCGTGGCTCAGGTCAGCATATTGGAGGTTAGCACCTCTCAAGTTGGCATGTCGCAAGTTAACATAGCTTAGGTCAGCATACTGGAGGTCAGCCTCTCGTAGGTCAGCATGACTTAAATCACAGGCATTCAGCGTCGCGCGGCTGAGAGTTGCATGTCTGAGATTGGCATGGCGTAAGTCAGCATGGCGGAGTTGAGTCCTAATCAAATTGGCACTGCTCAAATCAGCTCGATTTAAGTCTGCCGCAATCAACTCGGCCTCGTTGAGGACAGCATGACTTATGTTAGCTTGGCTGAGTTTGGCAAGGCTCAAGTCTGCCTGACTCAGGTCAGCTCTGGACAGATTAGCCTCACGTAGATCAGCACCGCTCAAATCACTATTGCGTAAATCAGCACCACTTAAATCATTTCCGCGCAAGTCAGTACCCTTGAATTGAGAAAAGACTCGATAGGTATCTAGGTTATTAATGCGCCGGCTATCAGAACAATGGTCTTGAACTTGAACTAAGTTGTACTGAACGTCTTCTGTATAAATAGCAAACACAACGTTAAAAATTTCTAAGAAATTAATAACCCACTGGCAGTCCTTTTCCGGATATTTTTCGTAATAATGAATTAATTTAGCTATGCAAAGTTCCAGATGAGTACGAGCATACTGGCAGATCAAAATGATTTTCAAGAGAATGACCACTAGCGTCAGAGTATTGCCTTGCGTTGTTAATAAAATGAAGAGGTAAGAAGGCTCCTGACCATCCTCAATCGTCAACCATTCGATGATGTGTCTACAAGTCCTGAGTAACAGATCAACATTGATACTATCTTGATAATGATTTTCGTAAAGATTGTTAAGCTTTTCAGTTAGCTTGCTTCGGAGAGTTTCTAAAGCACTTTCTTGCCTTGAATAAAAACACAAATATTTTTGCAATTTGCGTTTAAAATCTATATAATTCAGTTCTCGAGTTTGCTGAAGAAACAGGTGAGCGTGATTGTTATAATCCCATAAAGTTGTTTTGGATATAACAGTTTTAATTAGACGAATTACTCCGTCTCCCAGTTGGGTAGGATTGGAGAGGACTTTTTCTTTAGACTTGGGAGAATTACAGCGGGCTGTGTACATCGCTAGTTCAAATTTGTACTTCTCTTTCAGCCGCTTAGAAAGATTTCTGGCGAGTTCTCTCTGCTCTTTTGGATTTCGGGTATCGAGATATTGGGGAACTAATAAATAAGAGGTATAACGATGAGTCCAATACCCTCTTTCCTGAGTGGGTGAAGCAAATAGTTTAAGTTCTTGATAACTCTCACTATTAACAAAGTCCACCAACCAAAGCCTGAGGCGCTTTAGGCTAGGAGACAGGGGTGTATGTGCCGTTTTTGCATCAGCTAAGATGCGGAGTAGTTCTTGGACATAATTGGGCTTTCTTTGAGCAGACCAATTGTTAACTAAGATGTAGCAAGAGCGCTTAAGAGTATTTTTAAATTCCTCTTCATCATTATTAAAAATGATGTGGTATAAAGCTTGCGCCCCTTCTGAGCTAACCGTACTATCTGCCGAAATAAATAAATTCTTAAATTCCTGTAAAGCTGTTTCCGGAGGATAGTTATGAACAAGGTTTTTAAGGAATTTGTAAACTATTTCCTGAGCGTGCTGAAGACTTGGTTGATTTCGTAGATTGGCATGTGCACCCCCATCAAATTGATAAGTATCTGGTAAAAAGCGCCCAGTCATAGCCAATAAAAAATTATTTTACTGAGTTGGAGTGAATTGCTGTGATTTTCTCTATTTAGCAATTTCTAACAATCTAGCCTATTACTCATGTGACACTTTAACTGTCCAACTTATCTTATGTATTATAACCGTTCTCACTTGGATGAAATACGGGGGTACTGCGGAAGGGACAAGGAGGACAAGGGAGACTGGGCTGTATTGCACTCAACACAGAGCCGCTAGATACACAATTATTCATCTACTGATGCTGCTGACCTTGCTACTAGTACACACTCGTCCAACGCTTGGTGAATGTCAACACTAAGTAGTTACATCTTGAGTCAGGGAATTTTCTGTAGATCTGTACACTGTGTCTATGGGATGAACGAATTGTCTCCAGGGAATGAAAACGAATTGGTTGGTTTGAGCTGACATTTGCTGAATAGAGAGACTAGGATCGCTCCAGAGACTCTTTTATTTTTTCTGTTTATTCTATCCGGACTGCATTATGAACAGCCCAGACTATCGCATTCCTGAAGATAAAGCCCAGGAAGTTTTTACGCTTGCGGCTCAATTGTACGCCCAGCACACACAGAGCTATTCTGTACAAGAGCTGATGGAAGCTGGTACAGAGGCAAAGATTCCCCCCGAGTTTGTCCAACAGGCGATTGATCAGCTTCAGATCACTCATTCTCAGGGCTCGATGCCAACACCTCGAACTCAGCGCTCAAAGTATCTACTTGCTTTAGCGATCGCACTGCCACTGCTTGCAGGTATTTTAGGGGCAGGGTGGCTCGTTGCTAGAAATGCAGCAACCAATGCACGCGAACCAGCACCCGTACAACAGCCAATTTCAGGTGAACCTCCAGTTGCCGCCAATCCAGTGACTAGTAGCTTCAAGTGTGCCAAACTAAATCTGGCAGGACAGGATTTTAGTGGTAAGAATCTTAGTCAATCTGACTGTACCAGCGCGAATTTAGAGAATGCCAATTTCAGCAACACTACGCTGCAAAGTTCCAACTTTAGCTATGCCAACTTAGAAAAAGCCAATCTGCGAGGAGCAGATCTTAGGGGAGCAGATTTAACTGGGGCAGATTTAACTGGGGCAGATTTGAGCGGGGCTAAGCTAAAAGGTGCCAACCTCAGCAAGACAGATTTAAGGGGGGCCAATCTGAAAGATACTAATATTGGCGAGGCGGATACAGCGGAGGCCAAGTTAGGGGCTAATCAAAAATAGGGGCTTGACTTCGACAAAGCAAGGGGAAGTCGAATGAGAGTATGATCTGGGGGAAATAACTCAGCTTAAGATTGTCACAACGAAGTTCAAATAAATAGAGTTCTACGCTGGCATTTTCTGCTATGATAGTAAACTGAGCTTGCGGCGGCATAGCCAAGTGGTAAGGCAGAGGTCTGCAAAACCTTTATCCCCCAGTTCGAATCTGGGTGCCGCCTTTTGTTAATGGACAACAGATTTGTCCATTAAAGAATTATTGGGCAGTTTTAAAGAATTAATTTCCCAAACGACGAATCTAGGGCGTTTCAGCCTCCTATCCGGCATGAACACACTAAATAACAGTTTTAAAGAATTAATTTCCAAAAACCGCAAGTCCAGTACTTTTGTAATAACTTTGGGCGGGTGTCCAGGAGTCTGACAGGGACTTTCCTTTTGAGAAAGTTTGCAGACCTCTGCCTCTTTCAACCCTTCCCTAAAAACTTTTTTGTTGCAACTGCACCACCCATCCGGGAGGGCTGATGAAACCGATTTCCCAATTTGTCGCGCAATTTAAAAGGCTTCTTTCAACCCACCCATAGGCGGGAGGGCTGATGAAACACTCGCACCCGCTCCAGTAAGTCCAGGAACGCTTGCCACTTTCAACCCACCCATAGGCGGGAGGGCTGATGAAACGTAGCGACATAGCACAAGAGCTGATGCGAAGTTTGTTTCTTTCAACCCACCCATAGGCGGGAGGGCTGATGAAACCGGTTGAGAGATTGTATGAAAAGTAGTAGGCTGGACTTTCAACCCACCCATAGGCGGGAGGGCTGATGAAACCGCGCCCGCTGAAACCCTTATCTACAAAAGCTGACAAATGCATTTCTGTTGGCTGATTTTAAATTGTTCATTTCAGCTCTTTCCCCAAGGAGAACGCTGATGGGTGTAAAAGTCTCAAACCAAGATTAGACAAGGGTTTTGAACTTTTGACGGCTGCCTGGAGTTTTTGCCCCCGCTTTCACCCGTCAAAAAAAGATTAGGGAGGATTCCTTCTGAGTTGCTCGAAGGCGATTGGGTAGCGGCCACGACACGTAAACCTGTATCCTTATAACCAGAGGTGGTAAACCCAGGTTATAAAAACATAGCTCCCTGATGCTAGGCGCGACCCTGCACCATATCTACGGACAAGTTCCGCAGAGAGAAGCGGACAGCTACCAAGGGCGGAAAGCAATTAAACTGCCCTTACACTTTTCATCTGTTCACAGGGAACGAGACGCGCTATTGAATCAATATTATCTTGTCAAGGTACAAATGCTTGATGATGTAAAGAATCATCAAGTTTCAGTCTTCTAGGAAGATAGAGCAATGGCTATGGCTTTTTGCTCCAAATCTCCTTGGGAGGACTGTTTCCTTTCAACGACGGCTATACCCTCTGTTTCGGCGCACTCTCTGATGCACTCGGATAGCCTGGCATAGCTCCAACGATGGAAGGTGACTCGATAATGCTTGGCGTATTCCTTCTGGCGTTCCTTCTCATTAGGGAACAGTCGCTCTGCTTGCGCTCGAATGTCGCTTTCAACACATTCGCGAATGCCTTTTAGTTGAGGTATAACAATAGTTCCTGCTTTTCGTTGCAGGGCAAAATTGACAATCCGAGACGCGATAAGTCGGTCAACGTAGAGTCCTAAATTGGAGTCCGAGTCGCTGTGTTGATAACGGTTTTGTTTTTGTTCCTCAGCCCTTTGTTGAGAATGGTGCTGATGTCGTCGATGGAGTTGCTCAACTAGACGATAGGGTTTCCATCGAATGCGTTTTCCCTTCCTGACGTAGAGATTGCCGCCATTGGGATGCCGCTTTTCGATACCATCCTTGAACACAGGTTCCTTCAAGCCATTTTTCCGGATGTACTGAGCTTCCCCCCTGTTTAAGAGTTCCTTGGCACTCTGGCACTCTAAAACTTCTTGTTTGTTGACATCTACAACAGCAATAGCTACAGGTTGATGACGACTGAAACTGACTCCAACTGCGATGTCAGGTTGCCCTTCATAAGGTATGGTGTTAGGGCGAGGTGGGGGTGAATTATGCTCCAGACGATTTAATGTGGAGCATTTGCGTTTAACGAAGATAACCTGATTCTTAGTCAGTCCTAATTCATCAAGCTCTGTCTGTTCAAGCTTGTCTTTACCTTTAAGTACTTTAATAATTGCCTCTTTCTTTTCTGCTCGTACCTGCTGGGTTCCCTCGGCTGTGAGCAGCCGCCTGTCTACTGTGCAATGAAGATAAAGACGATGAGTATTCCAAGGTTTAAGTTGGCCCTCTGGTTGGTCTATGCCTATTTTCTTTGTGCTCCTATGTCTACTTTCATCTTTACGCCAGATGAGGCAGGCTGAGCGTAGTGTGAAAAGTCCTTCAGAGAAACGCTCTTCTTCGGGCAAGTTATCATAAGTTTGATAATCAATCAGAAACCGCCGAAATAAGGGAAGCTGACGACGATCGCACTGAATCTTAAACGTATGATCTTTGGCTTCCTTGGATTGGACTCCTTTGAATTTAACGGAGATTCTTTCGGTTGGTCGCTTGCCATGCGGCTTCTGATGTTTCTTACTCTTGGGCAACTCTGGATGACTCCCATTCTCTGGGTCAGAAGGATGGGATGTATCTTGAGGCTGAACAGACCAATACAAGTCACCCGAACTATAAAACAGAATGGGGTAGGGCAATTCGTTGAACAGAGGCAGTTGTTGTTGAATAGTTAGTCTATCTAGTTCCGCTTCCAGCTTCTGGGAGTCATCTTTCAATTCTGGAAGAGCACAGATGTGACCCAAAATCTGTAAGTATCGCTGTCGGGTTGGGTCTCTTCCCTTGGGAAGTCGGCTACTGAGTTGCTCCTCAAGCCGCTTAATTTCTACTTTTTTTTTGTCTAGGCGTTCGGAAAGCTCATTGAGATTTTGGTCTTCTTCGCTAACTTGAAGGTTATTGATAAGTAGATGATTGATAGCACGGCGACTTAGAGAATCTTTGGTCGTCTTCTCATGCGTTTTTAATAAAATTCCCATGAGATTTTTTGGCTTATTGCCTTGCCGATTCACCTCCTGTAGCGCCTCTTCCCGAATGGTATGTGCCTTAGCTCGAATCTCGTCTAGATTAAAATCAGTGGTTGCTGACAGCACAAATTCGCTTTCTACTGCCTCTAACCAACGCTGCTTACCCAGGAGTCGAAGCTGTCGTTGTTGCTGTAATGCTAGCCAGGACTTATAGGTGTCACAGGAAATCAACTCAGCGGAAGTGTAAAACCGACTTGGTAGTCCCGCATATTGCGGATTTTTCTTTAGGGGATTGAGAATTTCTCCTACCGCTTTGCGAGTAATATCGCCCTTTTTCTGCCACTCCGGGAACTGGGGATGTTGAGCAATCTTTTCTAGCAGTTCATTGACGAGAAGGGTGTATTTCTCCATCCATTGCCAAATGTCTCGACGTGTCTGTTCACTGGTACAAAGACGGCATTGAATGGTGAACATTGACATACTCATGAAATAGATACTCCCAGTAGTCAAGGCTTGCTGAAATTAGCGAGGCTTATTGCCAATTTGCAAAAACTCTTAAGAAACACATTCTCAAACCCTTATGGTTGAATGATTTCAGCTAATTGTGTTTCTTCCATCTGTTGGGGATGCGCTCGCGTTTCTTAGAGGCTGACTTCTTACAGCTCCTGTCTCCTTGTTTGCCAGCGCTCTAGCAGGGGGTAAACCTGTTCCGCATTTTCTAGCAGGACATCGGCCACTGCCATGATTCTTTGGTAGGGTAAACCTGCTTGGCGACGGCTGGCTTGCCCACCGAGCCAGTGGTAAGTGGTGGATTTGGAAAGACAGCAGATGTGAGCTAATTGTTCATAGTCTAATCCCCAACGGTAGCTGAAGTCTTGAGGGGAAATAAACATCTGATTGTGCAGCTCTAGGACTTGTTGACGTGTGGGTTCAGAAGACATGATGACCTCTGACTCAAACAGCAGATGACTGATTGAGCCTTTCGATATCTTCCTCGAAGGCGAAGTCGTAGCTGGTGATATGACGAGAGGGACTGTGCTCGTCGAGTAAAACTAGGTAATGCAGTCCAGTCGCCATACAACTGGCAGAGTGGGTATAGATGACGCCGAGGATACGACCGAAGTCCGGATGAGGAACTTGACGCCAGCGTACTGAATCACCGAGCTGAAACTGCTGCTGAGGTAGGGTTTTGGGAATGTCTTCTAGTATGGCGAAGGGTGGTATTTGAGAAGACTTATCAGACATCGTGACCTCCTGACTTCCCGTTTTGGAAGTGGATAAGTGCTGTCTCATATTATGAGCGCAACAGCGCAAGAGCGCAAGCGTCAAATAGCGCAAATGAAGTTTTGTCAAGAGGTTGTGTAAAAATAAGCCCGAACCAAGGCATTGTGTGCGGATGGCGGAAGAAACAAGAGAAGTCCGGGGAAGAATCCCTAAAGACCTGAAAAAGGCTTTTGAAATTGCCTGCGTTCACTTAGAAATAACGCAGACGGCGGCTTTAGAGGAGGCAATTAAAGATTGGTTAAGAAAAAAACAACAGCCCTCTGCTACTGATGAGCAGCAAGAGAGCTGAAGGGGTGATTATCTTTGTTTGGTAAGACACAGAGGACTGAGGCTTTGAAATTGAACTTAGTTGATTAAGTTGTAGCTGGCAGAGCCGAAATCGTTCGAGCTAGCGCAAGGTTTTTGCAAATTGACAAAACTTTTTCGTTGCGTATTGACCCGCATCAAAGCCAGGGAGTAGCGTGCCTGTAGGACTCGTATAATCTCCGGCATGAACTCCATTAGCACTTTTGATATCAACAAAGAACCCCTGCTCGATCTCTTACGGGATATTAAGCAGGGCAAAATTCAACTGGTGGACTTCCAACGCTCCTGGTGCTGGGACGAAGAACGTATTGAACGAGTCATCGCTAGCGTCTCTTTAGGCTTTCCTGTCGGAGCTGTGATGCTGCTCCAGCAGGGCAACCCAGATGTAAAGTTTAAACCCCGTCCGGTTGAGGGGACGACCCTGAACTCCCCACCGATGCCTACTGCCCTGATTCTAGACGGACAGCAGCGCCTCACCAGTTTGTTCATGTCTCTACTGTCCGATGAACCCGTTTGGATTGACCGGGGCAAACGCTGTTCGCCCGTACAGCGGTGGTATTACATCGATATCGACAAAGCTCTCGACTATCCCCATACTGACCGTCGTGATGCCATCTTCGGCTTAACGGTTGACAGAAAGCTCTACCGACCGGGAGAAGCTGTGATTGATTGCTCTACTCCCGAAAAAGAATTTGAATCTGGCTTATTTCCAGTCTCTCAGGTATTTAACTTTGCTCACTGGCGCACTCAATACTGCGAATACTGGGATTACGACCGGCAGAAGTTAGCCCTGATCGAACAGTTTGCAGCGACGGTCATCAAAAAATTTGAGCATTATCAGATGGGGTTGTTTGTTTTGAAAGCTGAACTGCCCAAAGAAGCGGTTTGTTACATTTTCGAGGAAAACAACAAGCGACAGTGTGAACTGACCCACTTTGACCTATTAACGTCTGCCTTTGCGGCTAGTGAGTTTGATTTGCGACAAGATTGGACGCAGCGGGAACAGCGTTTGTCTATACATCGGGCGCTGCGCCTGCTCAAGTCAACAGATTTTTTACAAGCGATCGCTCTCATGGTTAACTACCAACGGCGAACTGAAGCCCTCGACCAAGGGAGTGAACTGGATCGACTGCCAGCGGTGGTATGCAATCGCCAGGATGTGCTGCGTCTGGATTTATCTCAGTATCAACGCTGGGTAGAACCGATTACTCAAGGTTTTGAGGCAGTGGCTCGCTTTCTCCATACCCAAGCGATGTTTGATGCTGATGATGTCCCCTACCCGATGCAATTAGTGGTGATGGTACCCCTGTTTGTTATTTTGGGCGAAAAACTGAAGCTGGATTGGGTGCGGCAACGTATTGAGCAGTGGTTTTACTGTGGGGCAGCATCGGGGATTTATTCGCGATCGCGCCAATCGACTGCCGCCAAGGATTTGATTGAAATTCCCCAATGGCTTAATGGTGGGGAAATACCTGCCACGATTAAGGAGGCACATCTGCCTGTGGAGCGGCTCGAAAGTTTGGTTAATTCGGGTGGGGCGACTTACAGAGCGATTACTGCGTTGCTGCGACGTGATGGGGCGTTAGATTTTTCCAGTGGCGAACCGATTACGGCAGTGCGGTACTTCCAAGAACGGATTGAGAACCACCACATCTTTTCCCAGGATTGGTGCAAGCGGCAGGGCATTCCCCGATCGCGCTATAACAGCATTGTTAATAAGACTCCCCTGACGGCGAAGACGAATAAGTTGCTAGGGGGCAAGGCTCCATCGGAGTATCTGGCGAATTTGGAAGCGCAAGGGATGTCAAGGCAGCGGATTGATGAGATTTTGCGATCGCACTTAATTGAGCCGGAGACATTGCGGAATGACGATTTTGAGGCGTTTTTTGAGGAAAGGACGCGGGTATTGATGGCAATGATTGGTAAGGCGATGGGTAAGAGTTCGACGGTAGAGGCGTCTGAAGGGCTGGCAAATGGCAAGGCACAGCGAAATGGATTTTATTCGCATAAGGCAATGGGGGAATTGAGCTAAATCCCGCTTTTAGTCTGGCGATCGCGCTTCAGATGTAGAACTCCAAAAACTCGCACAACGGTTGGTTAAACCAGATGGTGAAGCGTGGGAGGAGGGGGAACTGGTGGATATTCGACTGGCTGAGGATTTGAAGCGCAGACAACAAAAAAGGTGATCGCGCTAACTAACTCATGCGATCGCCCAAGAGCAATACAGGTTTTTTACTTCACTAGAGGCTACACAGACCCAACTGGTGTTTTTTTAGAGGATTTGTAGGACTCTAGTGATTCGCGATACTCACCTTCACGCTGCACCTTTAGAATTGACTCACCTATTGGGTCAACTGCTGTTAAGACCACCTGTCCTTTATTCTTGCCACTCAGTTCAATAACTGTTTCACCCAACTTGTCTGGGGTAATCCAGTAAAGCTTTTTGTTACAAAAAATTAAGTATTTACCCAGAAGGGTTGGCTCAAAATTGTTCTTCCGGAGATACTCGATAACTTTCTTAATCTCCTGCATAGATAGCTTCTTTCTCAGAGTGGCAATAGTTCTGAGTTCCCAGATTTGGCTCAAGCTGTAGAGTACGGTTGGACGATGACTGTTACCACCAAGCTTGGTGGGTTTGACAATACCAGATTTGTCCAGACGGCTTAGCTGCCCTGAACTGAGTCCCGTCAAGTCTAAAGCTTGTTGTCTTGTAAATACTCCTTCCATATCTCGCCACCTGCCTTGCAGCACTAAATTCTGCGTCTTAAATTAGTGACGCAGTTTCCCCTTGTAAGTTCAATATGTTGGTTTTTTATATATGTAACTATCATATCTGTAATCTAGTTAACCTTATTAATATCTCAAGTAGTGTTTTTGCCGTTACTTTGTTTCGGTTGTTGTCAAAAGCGAAATAAATTTTCTACAATGAAAGCGCCTAGAGCTGGCACTCCGGGCGCTTTCTTACCCAAAACATGAATGCTTGGGGGATTAATACTTCTTCTGGAAGCCTACCTCAAGCATTCTTAAACCGTCAAGGCTTCCAGAAATGGAGAAAAAATGCTTTTGGTCACTTATGACCTTAATAGTCCTGGACAAAAATACCAAAGAGTCATTCGGGCAATTCAGTCTATGGGACAGTCGTGCCACTGTATGGAGTCTACTTGGTTGCTGAGAACCAGTATGAGTGCCCAGCAAGTGGCTAATCGTCTTCGACAGCAGCTCGATGTCAATGACAACTTACTTGTTATTCCAGTTAACCCACTTAGCCTAGAGGGACAGTTGCCTCAACAAGCCTGTAACTGGATTAATAGCTATGTGAATCGTTAGCCAGTCAAGTAAGCCAGTAGTCCGTATAGTTAGCCCTTGGTGATAAATCAGGGGCTTTCTTGCGTGGGTGTACTACTCTATCCCTGGTAGCGTTAGCTGGATTGGTTCTGTGTCTTGCTGTTTGGCTTGCGTGCCAAGATACTCAGCAGCGTCACCCATCGCCTGAGTAGCGGCTTTGGCTTCCGCTTCGGCTTGTGCCTGTTCTGCGCCAATCTCTTCTAATAAGACAGATGCAGGCTCATCTTTGGCGTGTTGAGAAGTCAGTTCACCCCGAAAGGCACGATGCAGCAGGGTTTGAAATAAATGCTCTGCTTGGCGTTCGGCTTCCCGTTGTTGGGTGCGGAGGCGTTCAAATTTCTGGACAATTTGAGCAAATTTTTCTTGGAGGGGAAGGGGGGGAATAATAGTAGCAAACGCCTTAATGTCCTCAACATTTACATGGGGGGATGCCGTACCACCAGCTCGACGAACAGCCTGTTGGTAAGTTCTTTCACAGTTTAGAAAACCCCAGATAAACTCTGGTGTTGCCACCTTAAAATCAGCTCGAAACAGCATCATACGTTGTCCGAGGCAAACTTTTTTACCTGTTGGAATCTTAGCGGCATTTCCGAATCGCGCACCCTCCCGGCAGTAAATTACGTCACCTGGCAAAGGTATGGAGCGTGCAACTCTCTTCACGTATTCGCCATAATCAACATATTTAGTTGTAGACCAGTCTAAATAGCCTTTCTGGATATCTGAACTTCTTATACAAGCATAGGGAGTCTCATCAAGAGCATAAATTGGAGTTGAGTGAGGACAATCAATAACTTTGTCACACAGTTCGTTCAGTTGACCAGTTTGCCAGCCTTTCGGATTGGTAACTGGATCGCCAAACATCTCCAAGAAGACGGATTGCAAGTAGGTGTCGCTGAGTTGTAGGGCGTAGCGTCGGGTGCGTCGGAGTCTGTCTGCTTTTTGTGCGATCGCAGCAATCCGCTTTTGTTCTAGCAGGGGTGGAAGATTAATAACCATCTCCCGCGCTGCCCCTATATTGAAATGTTGTTGAATCTGCCCTACCAGATTGCCTGTAACTCTCCCTTGCCCCCATGTTGAGTTAAAGAGGCAGGCGAGATATTGCCCATCAAGCTCGGTTGAAGGTCGAAATATTACTAAGTCAGAACAATTTGCAACAGGAAGACTCGGTGGGATAACACAAGCAGCTCCAGCATTTCCTGTTCGTACAACTACAACATCTCCTGGCTGCAAAGAGGATTTTTTCAGTTTTTCGTGGAAGGTAGGACTGATATACTTGATTGAGGCTAATTTTAGATTGAAGGGTAGAACATTCTGAGAACGAAGAAATGGTATTCCTTCTTCAACATATTCCTTCGTCATTGAACCTACGTAGCCAACAGTAATATCTCGGCAAACATCCTCAAGTCTTACTGTTTTCCAATTGCTCATTCTGCTAGTAATTTTTCTAATTCCTTTACTTCCGCCGCCATGACATACTCCAACTTCAGCAACCTCTCCATCGTCACCTGTGGCGACTCATAAAATGGCTCATCCTGCTCAATCTGACGGTAACGACTGGCTGAAAGGTCGTATTTATTCGCCTTCACCTGCGCCTTTGTTACCCAAAACTGGCGATTCAACTGATTGATTTCCGCTTGCAGGGGTGCCATTTGCTCGTGCAGTTGTGCCAGTCGTTGTCTATCTGCTTCCAAAGCGAGGCGAGTTGGCTCATCATCGGCGGGTGCAACAGCATTCTCAAACGTCAGGCGATTGATTTCCTTGAGCAGTATCAACCGTTCAGCCTTCATCGGCGCAATTTCAGATTTTAACTCACTCAGACGTTCCGCTCTTCGCGTCGTGAAATCAGGATTAAACCGATTCTTCCAACAGGTGAGGATATCCGGGATATCATTCTCCGCTACAGGTTGCCGCTTATCATCCAGCGAAAACCCATCGTGTTCCATGTCATAGAACCAAATCTTGTCCGTCGTACCGCCACGAGTAAACAGCAGCACCGCCGTCGAAACACCCGCATACGGTTTAAACACCCCAGACGGCATCGACACCACCCCATCCAGGCGATGAGTCTCAATAATCTTCTTGCGAATCTCCTGGTGTTGCTTGCTCGAACCAAACAGCACTCCATCCGGCACAATTACCGCACAGCGTCCTCCCATATCCAACACCCGCTCAATCAGGTGCAAAAATAGCAGTTCTGTCTTCTTGCACTTGGTTGGCAGGGTGGGGTTAATATCCGATTCATCCATCTTCCCCTTAAACGGGGGATTCATCAGCACCACATCCAAGCTTTTCTCATCGTTGAACGACTTAGACAGCGTATCCATGTAGAAAAAGCGGGGGTGCTTTATCCCGTGCAGCATCAGGTTCATCGAACCAATCCGCAACATCGTCATTCCGGCATCATTGTCATAGGCAGTCAACGCCTCAGTTTGTAGAAACTCCCGTTCCTCGTCACTGAGTAAATCGCCAATTAACTGCGGTTTTCCCTGCTCATCCGGTTCGCTGTGCTGTTCTAAAATGTACTCATAGGCATTCACCAAAAACCCACAAGTCCCCGCCGCCAAATCCCCAATTCGTTCCTTCGGTTTGGGGTCAACCATCTGCACCATCATGCGGATAATATGGCGAGGCGTGCGAAACTGTCCGTTACGTCCTGCGGTGTTGAGTTTACTCAGCAAGTACTCGTACAAGTCCCCCTGAACATCCTGATTTTGTTCCGAGATTTTCAGCGTATCAATCAGGTTACAGACTTCAATCAACGTCCCCGGTTTGCTGATTTTAAACTCAGCATTCTGCATATACCGCTCAAACGAACTCCCTTGAGTTCCCGCCGTCCGCAACCAGGGAAAGACTTTATCTCGAACGTACTTGAGTGCCTCGTCTGCCTTAAACTTAATCCAGTGCGACCAACGCAATTCTGGCTTAATTTGGGGTTCAAAGGGTTTATTGCGGCGTTTCGCCTGTTTCTCCTGCTGGTTCTCGGCATCATCAAGGCGTTTGAGAAACAGCAGATAGGAGAATTGTTCGATGGAGTCCATCGGGTTGGAGAGTCCCGACGACCATAATCTATCCCAAATTTGGTCTACCTTTGAGCGCAGTTCAGGGTCAGTGAGCATAGAAGAATTCCGATTTCTCGAATTATCAAATCATTCATAAATCAAAAGTGTCTTTATCCTCAAACTCCAGTTGACCCAAAACCCCCACTACCCCGTGTCGTTTCATCTAATGAATTTACTTGTTCGATTTCTGCTTTAATCACAGGTGTAATAACCATCTGAGCTATTCTCATTCCTTGCTGAACGTGGAATGGATTTTTCCCGTGATTAATTAAAATAACTCCTATCTCACCTCGGTAGCTTGCATCAACAGTACCTGGAGTGTTCAAAACTGTAACAGAATTTTTCAGAGCAAGCCCGCTTCTGGGACGAATTTGAGCTTCTGTTCCTTCTAGCAGTTCTATAGCAATACCTGTCTGTATAAGCTTTGCATCTCCAGGCTGTAAAATTTGCTCTTCAATAGAATATAAATCTAGTCCAGAATCTCCCTGGTGTTTATATTCAGGTACAACTGCCAATTCATGCAATTTTAGAATTTTTACTTTCATGCTCTAATAATTCATAAGAGATAAACGATGAAATCAACAGAAAAAATCAATCTTTCAAAGCTTCTTGAAGAAGGTATGCTCCCAAAGATGCAGGCGGAATATAAACCAATGCATAGAGTCCATTAACCAGCCAATCATACCATTGTTTACCATCGTATTCTACTTTCTTAACTTGAAGATATATCAAAATTAAAACTATTACTATCCATGAAATAATTGCTAATAGACGGAATAGCTTTTTGTTCTTTATTGCTTTGCTATTAGCTTGATTTTGTTGCTTTTTTCGTCTCTTTTCCAAAAGTCTTTGAAAGTCAGCTGAATCACTCTTGAGCTTGTCTTCTAGTGAATCCTTATCAGTCCTAAAAGTCTCGTTGAGCCACCTGTATTCTTGCGAACTAACGTGAAAATTCCTCAGAAGCTCTTGCCGTCCTGGAGGATTATTCCCCATAGGATTTATTGTAGATTCTGTATTTACATAATAAAAGACTAAACTTGCAAATGTTTCTTCTTCGGCACTCCAAGTAATCGGTTTGTATCCATAATTGTGAACCGTAATCAAAGAATTGCCTAAATATAGAGGGTCTAAAGTCGTTCCAATGTGTGATAAACCTTCCGTCACATACTTTACTTTAGAGTGATACGAACCAGTTATTCTTGATGAAACCCAAATAGCCTCGTGGGTTTGTATTGCAGCAGTCTTACCTGGTTCTATCTTGACTATATTCGTAGTACTATCGTAGATGCTATCACCAGTTTCTAAGTCCCATGCTAACTTACTAACCGTTAAGTTATAGCTTGCCCCTCTAACATTCTTCATCTCAAATGGATAAATAAGAATGTTTTCGCCAATCTCTTCCTCAATATCACAATTACTTAAAACAGAATATCTTTCAATCATTTTCATTGATTATCTAATTAATATCATTAGTCAGTTTACTGAATACGGTGAAGAATAGAATTTAAGCCGCAAAGTCTTCAGTAAACTCAATCAAATCCCCCACTTCCTGCTCAGTAAACCACCGTTCCACAGCATCCTCCCCAAACCTATCCAACGGTTCCTCATACAAATCTGCCACCTCCAACCGCCGATTCTTCAAAAACACATTCTGCACCGCCCGTAAAAACCGAATCTGATTGGCATTAAACTGGCGCTGACTAATAAACTCCTCAAAATTTCGCCGTACCACCTCCTGATAATCCGGCAATGCCTCAATCTCCATCAACTCCCGCAAAAACGCCAGCAAACTATTCACCTTCAAATTAAACGCCTTGCGAATATTCGACTCTGACAACTGCACGTTCCCCCCACCTAACTCCTGCCGCAGCGTCCTCTCCAACGCCACCAGTTGCAAGTCGGTCACCGCTTCCCCATTCCGAATTGCCGCAATCGTCGGGTGAGTCTCGACAATCTCCAACACCTTCCCCTCAACCCGCTGGCGGTATTCCTCAATATAAACCTGCTCTCCCCCCTCACCCAAGGTAATATAACCACTGGTAGCAATGCGGTCTGCCAAGTCAATCTCAACAAACGAACTGGGACGCTGACGCCGATTTTTCATCTGACTTGCCAAATCCGCAATCACTCGATTCAACTGTTGGGGTGTCGCCGTCCGCAGCCCATGCGACAAGGAAAAATTCGCCGAATCCTGACGCTGGGAGTCCTCAAACACAAAATCCGGCAACCGACTCACATCCTCTGCAATCGATTCCAACGTGCCCGGTTTCGCCCCATCCGTGAGAATTTCCAGCTTCAACCGTTCCACCTTATTCGTAAACGTCGCCTCAGCCACATCCACCCCTGCCACAAACCGTAGCAACGGAGCAACCTGAGTGCGGAGAAAATAAATCTTACTCTGAGTCAGATACCGCCAAAACCCATCTGTCCAAGCCTCCTCAACCTGAGAATAAACCTGCTGGACGCTAAACGCATCACGGGGAATTTGCCCAATCTGCTGCCGTAAATCCCCAATAACCTGCTGGCAATCAGCAGATTGCTGGTCATTGAGATAATGCTCCAGCAGCTTCAACCGGGTGTTAAAAATTTTCACGGTAACGGGCAGATTTTGAGTAACCGTCTCTTCACTGGGGTCTTTCTCAAAATCATTCTCCCAGAAGTCGATAATCAGAAACTCATCCTTATGCCCATTGGGAAGTCGATGCAAATACCGACAAGCTTCATGGCTGCGCGTCCCCCGTCCAATCATCTGCTGCATTTTGATGAGAGAGTGGACAGGCTTCATAAACACCAGATTCACCACCTCTGGCACATCCACCCCCGTATCCAGCAAATCCACAGAAATGGCAATCCGAGGCATCTCCTCCTTCTTGAATCGGTCAATCAAATCATCCGTGCGTTCCATCTCGGAGGTAATCACCTGCACCATATCCGGATACTGGGGATACATCTCCTCAAACGCGCTTGCCAACCGCAGGGCGTGCTTTTGACTCACGGCAAATACAATCGTTTTGCCCGGATACTGCCCCGATTCATCCTTGTGGCAAACCTCCATAATCTCTTCCCACTGTTTCCGCAGCGTATCTTTGTTGCTAACAGTGCGTTCTAACTCCGTCCCCTCGTAATCAACCTCATCCGGGTCTAACCCTTGCTGAATCAACGTATTGCGGTCTTCTTCCGAAAGGTTTGCCCCCCGAATCCCCTCCCGTTGAAAATGAGTCCGTGCTTGATACAGGCTGTAATCGACCAGATAGCCCTCATTAACCGCATCTCGATAGGGATAATTAAACGTCGGAACGGGAGGATTGCCAGTGCAACGAAAAACCTGGAACGTATTGCGCTCAATAAAATCCGCTGGCGTTGCCGTCAGTCCAATAATCCGCGCATCAAAATACTCCACCACCTCCCGGAACTGATTGTAAATCGAGCGATGAGACTCATCAAAAATCACCAAGTCAAAGAAGCCAGGGGTGAACTTCTTGTAACACTTAATCAGCGTTTGCAGCGTCCCCACATACAGCCGCTTACTGTAATCAACGTTGTAAGTACGGATGCGATCGCGTGGCTCGTTCGGCAAATAAACCTTAAAATTGTCATCTAGCGCCTGCCTCACCAAGGCATCCCTATCCGCCACAAACAGCACCGTCCGCGCTTGATTCGCTCTCAGGAACACTTCAATCAGCGCCATAATCGTGCGAGTTTTCCCCGTCCCCGTTGCCATCACCAGCAGCGCCCGTCGATGCCCCTCATCAAACCGTTCGCTAACCCGCCCAATTGCTTCTTGTTGGTAAGTGCGGTTTGCAATGGCGAGATTAACACTCAACTGTTGCAGGGGAATTTTGTTTTGACGGATGTAGAGCAAATTCTGTAAGTCTCTCAGCGAGAAAAACCCAGCCACCTGCCGCTTGTTTTCATTCCCCACATCCCAGAAGAACGTCATATCCCCATTGCTCATAAAGGCAAAGGGACGAAAACTCTGGTGCTTCTCAATCTCCGTCACATAATGCCTAACTTGCTGTTCTGCCACCCGTGGGTCGCGGCTTTGTCGCTTCGCCTCTACAACAGCAATAACTTCCCCATTGGGCAGATAGAGGCAGTAGTCCGTGACTCCATTCCAAGGTTCGGCATCATAGCCATCGACTGGGATTTCAATTCCCACCTGGTTGGAATCATTCAGAGTCCATCCTGCTGTTTCTAACGCCCGGTCAATGAACTCTTTGCGAGTATCCGCTTCGTTGCGAGACATTCAATACTTCCAAGAACTGTTAGAGCGATCGCGTTACTCTCTTAGTGTTCCCACTAACCGAGCTTAAATCACTTCTAACCATTCTGGCTCCTGAATTGACTTTTAGCCAGAAACGTGCATGTTGTTAATTCTCCGCTAAAGTCTCAGAGGAAAAGCGATTGAGCAGAAGTATCGCCGCTTCTATCTCCGAGTTCTCATAGCAGTTGTTGTGTCTACTTTTGGACACAACAGTCCGAAATTCCAATACGAGATAACTATTGCTGACTCTGGTGTCAGGAGTCTACTTTAGTAGATATTTTCAAAGCCGAGGGTTTACCTGAATGATGAAAGCCTTCATCAGCCATAGCAGTATAGACAAACCCTTTGTCGAGCGTCTGGCAACTGATTTACGCACGAGAGAAGGGATTGACGCTTGGTTGGATAAATGGGAAATTCTGCCGGGTGACAGGATACCAGAAAAGCTAGAAGAAGGGCTTGCTAATGCAGGTATTCTTGTCCTGGTACTCTCACCGGATAGCGTTAACTCCCAGTGGGTTAGCTATGAAAAGGATGCATGGCTGACGGCACAGGTTGACGAGGAAAAACGTGCAAGGCAAGAGTCACGACGCCCTAACCGCCGTCTGATACCTGTCCTTTATAAAGACTGCGAAAAGCCCTTTTTTCTCCAATCCTTTCTGCACGTCAGCATTAATGACGACAACTATGAGGAGGGATTTCAACAACTGGTTCAAGGGATGCGGGGTGAATTGGGAAAGCCGCCTCTTAAGGGTGAGACGGCTCCTGCACCTATCCCTTCCTCAACGACAGGACAAGCTTCATCAGGCGTTGCACCAAGAATATTAGCGTTTAATCTACTCAAAAGCCTCCTACCCGCTCAGTTTGATGAGGTTATTTTCTACTATGAGGTAGACGAATCTCAACTGCCGACTAATGTGGCACAGGTTCAAAAAGCTAAAGACATTATTAAATTTGCTACTCAAAAAGAAGGAGACTCTCTTTCCGGATTGTTAGACTCTATTTATCAAGCTGCTCCACACTTGAAAAGGTAGGGTGAATTGGCTAGTCGAAGTGAGTTATTCGACAGGCTTAAGTGTCTTAGTCCTGCTCAATTTGAGGAAGTGCTGTTTCGTTTGAAAATCGAGCCTTGGATTATTCCTGGAGCTTTTGCAGAGCCAAGTGTGAGGGCAAAAGCAGTTATCCAACGGCTGGAGCAAGAGCAGGAGGGACTTGTCTGTCTAGAAAGAACGCTTGCTGAACCCGCCATCTCCATCATTGGTGAGCAATATATCGGATACGAGATTGAAGCTCAAGTCAAGCGAATCATCAGCGAGTACACTCAGCAGCCGTTTGAAGGACGGGAGGACGAGAAGCGTCGGCTTGATGAATTTGTAATGAACAATTCCAGTGGTGTGTTGTTGATAACAGGTGCTGCTGGCTTTGGTAAATCGGCTTTCTTGTCTCACTGGCAACAGACGCGGCAGGAGGATTGTTTCATCGCCTATCACTGCTTTAGCTACCGTTACGAGAAGACGCGCTCAGTCTCCGAAGCCTATCGCCATTTGCTGAAGCAACTCTATCTTTATTACAACATCAGGAATGGGCAGTTCCCGAATGATGAGAATGGGATGCGGGATATTCTGGTGGGGATGCTGCGCGAACCCGTCTCATCAGAAGGTAAGCGTCTGGTGATAGTTTTAGACGGGTTGGATGAGGCAGCAAAAACCTTTGAGCCGTTTTTTACCTTGCTACCTGATGGTGTATTTGTCATTGCTTCAGCACGAGCAGAGGAAGGGGATGAGCCAAAATACCTGCGTAACTGGACGGATAATGCCCAGAGATTGCACCTGAAGCGGCTGTCCCGTGAGGCTATCGCCAAATGGCTAGGGCAAATTAGGGAGTTAGCTGCTTATGCACAAGATGATGAATTTATCAAGAGTTTAGATGAGACAACGGGTGGGTTCCCACTATACTTACGTTTCCTGATTGATGATTTGAGAGAAGCGGTAAGGCAGAGTCAGGACGTGCGGGAAGTGCTAGCACAAACGCCCGAAGGATTTGAGGGGTATGTAGAGCAACAGCTAGAGCGTTTAGATGAACTGGACTTACCAGAGCAAAGGTGGCAGTTTTTTGCACTACTGGCGGTAGTGAAGGGGGTACTTGAGAAAGAGGATATCAAAGCATTAACCCAAATGCGCGATCGCGACTTGCGACAGCTACGCCAGTCTTGGCAGGTGACGCGCTGGATGCAGATTACCGAGGATAAGTTCTACGCTTTTGCCCACCCGTTGCTAGCTAAGACGTTTGGCGGCAAACTAGGGGACGATGCGGAAGAAGCCTTGCAGGATTTAATCGACTACTGTGCAAAATGGCAGGAACACCATAGTGCTTATGCCTTGCGTTATTATGCCGAACACTTAGAGGATGTGAAGCGGTGGGAGGTGTTGTACAAACTCGCATGGGATGAAGACTTTGCCTCTACCCAACTGAAAAACTTACCCAATGAGCCTGACTTGCCGCTCAAGACGGTGCAGATTGCGTTGCAGGGTGCAGCCGAGACGGATGATGCGGGTGGGATGGCTGAGTTTCTGCTGCTACACGCACAGCGACTGATGCAGATAATTACGCAAGAATCTCCGTTGGAGGCATTGCGGGAAGGTAGTCTCGAAAGGGCATGGAAACTGGCGGAGCAATTTGAGATTGAACGGTGTATCCTGTGGTATCTGCTGCTGGCGTGGGTGTTAGCAACAGATGCCACCAGGGATAATGGAATAAAGCAATCAGGGGAAACGTTGGAGCGATTGCAGCAGAAGGAGTTGCTCCGGTTGGGAAACTGGCAGGGCGATTATGCTGTTTGCCTGCTGACGTACATATGGGCAGTCACAAAAGGGATGTTTACGGAGCTGTCAAAGGGAATTTTTTTAGATGATCAGAGTCTCGCTAACCTGTGCCAGAACCTTGTGAAAGGGAATGACTTCGCCGCCGCCCTCGACACGGCACGGCTGATTGACGATTCATCCCTACGGGCACAGGCGCTGCTCGAGATTGCCAAAGCTCAGGCACAGGCAGAACACTTCGCCGCCGCCCTCGACACGGCACGGCTGATTGACGATTCATCCCTACGGGCACAGGCGCTGCTCGAGATTGCCAAAGCTCAGCCAACAGCAGAACACTTCGCCGCCGCCCTCGACATGGCACGGCTGATTGACGATTCATCCCTACGGGCACGGGTGCTGCTCGAGATTGCCAAAGCTCAGGCAAAGGCAGAACACTTCGCGGCCGCCCTCGACACGGCACGGCTGATTGACGATTCATCCCTACGGGCAT
>DATNPV010000307.1:0-6299 GCA_036703055.1 Waterburya sp. | reverse complement strand
ACCTGTTCTACTTGATAATCTGCTGCTTTGAGACGCTCCACGGCCTTCATTGCCGATTGCCCTGTTGTCACAACATCTTCCAAAACAACCATCTTGGCTCCCGCAGGCAGATTTGGCCCTTCGATATACGCCATCGTGCCATGCCCTTTCGCCTCTTTACGGATAATCAGCGCGGGAATGGGGCGATTTTCCAGAGCAGAAACGACACTGACTGCACTCACAATTGGGTCAGCTCCCAACGTCAACCCAGCAACCGCTTGAGTATCCATCGGCAGTAGGGATAGTAGCAGACGCCCAACAGCTAATGCACCATGGGGATGGAGTGTTACCTGCTTGCCATTGATGTAATAAGAACTGCGCTGTCCTGAAGAGAGAACAAAGTCCCCCTCTCGATAAGCCAGTTGGCAAAATAAATCTAACAGGAACTGGCGTTCTTGAGTTAAATCAGTAGAGGTGTTGGAGTGAGAGGGGAATTGAATTTTGTCAATCATTACTTAACGGCAATAAAACTCAAAAATAGGCAACTGTTGAAGATTTGCCTCTCAACAATCTTAAACTCCAATATCAGATATTATTGAGAAAAATCAGTGTGAGGATTATGCAAATGCGGTTGACCAAATTGATCGGTGCGCTAGTTCTGGCTGCCGCTTCTAGTGGGTTGCCCTTAGCCGTGAGTGCCCAAACAAATCCCTCAACCCCAAGTGAAGCACTTTCCAGCCCTAGAATTCCTGATGTTAATGCATCCTTCACTACCCCACCCAACCGCCTCGAAACTATTCCAGAAGCGTTTGAGCGTGCCTTTTTCCAAGAATCTGGAACCTTTTACCGCAACCGCTCCATCCCACGACAAATCAGCTATATTATAGGCCCTGGCCTACCCTGGGGAGCAGGATTTCCAGAATTGGAATTGGAGCGGGATGCTAGGCGCATCAATAGCCTTTATAACGAAGTCTTAGAACTACAAGCTTCTAGTGACCCTATTATTCGCACGCCGGATTTGCCTAATCCCTTTGGTAGCTCTCTGCGCACGCAGTATGGTCCCCGCCGCTTCGGTACACAGTTAGAAGGCGGTGAGTTTAATTTCGAGACATTGCCGCCTCGGTAGCCCTGATCTGAGATGTTAGACCCTAAGGGCGGCGAAAAGTCAGGTTCCAATCCAGGGTGCAGGAGTTGAACCTGCCTTGGGCGAATTATGAGTTCGCTGCCTCAACCGCTCGGCCAACCCTGGTTACTCTATTACTACCATAGCAAGCTGTGCAGTGGGACAGATAGCTACGGAGAATACTCCTTAAATTATAGGGAATTGAGTGTAGCCCCACACGATTAAACTTAAAAGACGACAGAACTTTCGCCATCTCTCGGTGGCAGGGAGAAGACGGGGAGGTCAGGTTCTAAGTTTTTCCGGGTCTACCCAGTTAACCCCAGAAATTGAGTTGTTTACAGGAAGTGACAAGCTGATGTGCCTCTAAATGGCTAGTGAAATTGCCGCAAGGGGTGTGGGGTGTAGGGTTGAGGGTGTAGAGTATGCTTTCTTCAATGTGGGGCAGCTTAAATCCGACCGATGAAGTACCACGCTTGAGTACAAAGCCATCTTAGGCGTGAAATCCAGTTTCATCCGCAGATGCCTCCTGTAGCTAAAATAGAAACGGCTTGCTGGTTTTTCCATCAAGTCATTCCCTAACCAATTCCGGAGTAAAACGGCTGTGAGCTGTAAGAGCCGCATAGCCTACAGCCAATTTATGCAGCATGTGCAAAGTCACTTGAATCACTGATGAAACTTAACTCAACTGTAGCGCTCACCTTAATTCTGCTGGCAATGATGTTAGGTGCTGGTTTTGTGAGTGCCATGTGGGGATTCACGCTTGGGCACGAAGCCCTTAAGGGTGTTACCCAGCCGGATGTTCGTCCCATCAAAGATATAGCGGAAAAACAAAAGGCCGCTTCGGGCAAGGAAGGGCTAACCATTTTGCGCGAAGAGGATATCCTGACCAAGGTTAACGAGTACATCAAGAACAGCGCTAAGCAAGCCAAAGAAGCGAAAATCGACAACAAGGAATCAAAAGCTGAGGATAAGGACGATCAGGCCAACAACACTCAGCCTCAGCCCGATGATCAGCCGTCGCCGGATGAATCTACTCCTCAGGTTGCCTTGGCGAGTACCAATTCTAATATCAAGTTGCCTCTCAAAAGCGAGGATCGGGGAGTATCGCTGGAGATACGTTCCGCAACTCAGCAGGGAGGTTCTTTATTGCTCAATGTGACGATGAAGAATCAGGGAGCTGGTGCTGTACGATTCCTTTACAGTTTTTTGAACGTTACGGATGAGCAAGGTCGTGCCTTGAGCGCGATTACTGAAGGCTTGCCAGGAGAGTTGCCGCCCGATGGACAGGAATATACTGGCACGGTGAGTATCCCCTCAGCTTTAATAGAGAACGCCAAGAAGCTTTCTCTAACACTGACGGATTATCCTGATCAAAGACTTCAACTGAAAATGTCTGAGATTCCCGTTGTGAGGTAAGCGCTAACAGGTGGGGCAAACGTTAACCGGAAAAATTACATAGCCTTGGAGCTTTCTACTTTTGATAGGGTTGCCGAGTGAGATGGTTCTCCTAACCGTGAGCGTTTATGCTAACCTCACCGGTCGAGACATTTTAATGCGATTGTTATCAGTGCTACTGCTGATTGCCATCAATGCGTTTTTCGTCACTGCTGAGTTCTCTATGGTTTCGGTGCGGCGATCGCGCATCAATCAGTTGGTTGATGCTGGCGATGTCCAAGCCCAAACTGTCCAAGCTCTGCAACGCAGCATTGAACGCTTACTGTCTACCACTCAGTTAGGAATTACCCTATCTAGTTTAGCGCTGGGCTGGATTGGTGAGAGTACGATGGCGGTTTTGGTGGCGGCGGCGATTGTCAAGCTACCTCTGCCTCAATCTTTTAGCCAAATGCTGGCTCACTCTCTAGCCATCCCCATCACCTTTGTCCTGATTGCCTATCTGCAAATTGTTCTCGGCGAACTCTGCCCTAAATCCGTTGCTTTGCTCTACTCCGAACAGCTAGCGAGGTTTCTCGGCCCTCCCAGTCTGGCGATCGCCCGTTTTTTTAAACCATTTATCTGGATTCTCAACCAATCGACTCGCTTACTTCTGCGTCTAGTAGGCATTCAATATACCGGTCAAGGTTGGTATAACCAGGTAACGCCAGAAGAGCTACAACTGATTATTACCACTGAGCGCGAGTCAAGTGGTTTGGAAGCAGAAGAGCGAGAACTCCTCAAAAATGTATTTGAGTTTGGCGATGTTGAGGCCATCGAGGTGATGGTTCCTCGTATCAGTATTGCCTCTATTCCTAATACTGCCACCTTCCAAACGTTGTTGGAGGAAATGGTCAAAACGGGTTACTCTCGCTATCCCGTCACCGGGGAATCCTTGGATGATATTCAGGGGCTTATTTACTTCAAAGAGTTAGCAGAACCTTTATCTCAAGGACAGTTAACGGTCGATACACCTATTGAACCTTGGATTCGTCCCGCTCGGTTTGTACCCGAATCAATGCCCCTAAGCGAACTTTTACCCTTAATGCAGCGATCGCACCTGGCAATGGTGATGGTTGTGGATGAATTTGGCGGTACAGCAGGCTTAGTTACGCTTCAAGACTTAATTGCGGAAATTATTGGCGATCACCCCGAATCTGAAAGTACACAAGAGTTGGCTGTACAGATTTTGGATGAACATACCTTCCTTGTGCAAGCCCAAGTGAATTTGGAAGAAGTCAACGAACTTTTGGGTTTAAATTTACCCTTAACTGACCAATACCAAACACTAGGTGGCTTTCTCCTCTATCAATACCAAAAAATTCCTGCTCAAGGTGAAGTTTTACATTATGACAATCTGGATTTAACCGTTGTTTCTGCTGAAGGGCCACGTCTACACCAAATCCGTATTCAGCGTCAGGAGCCATTAACTCCGCAGAAAGAAAATGCCTCAGTAAGCAATTTTGCGCCAGTCAGTGCTACAACAGATGAGTCGAGAGTTAACGGCGCGCTCGGCGAAATTGATGAAGCTTCTTATCAAAACGAGAAACCAGATTTTGAGATTAATTCAGATAGCCATACAGAAAAATTTTGAGGTTTTTGGGTAAATTGCCAGAACAATATACCCGACCTACTTACTCTGTGAAAAATAATGAAACTAGACTTACTTAGTTTTTTCTTGATAAGAAACTGGGTCTTCCAATCCCAGTTCAGAAAAAGCAGCAAGCCGCAATTGACAGGAGTCACAAACACCACAAGCTACATCACCACCGGCATAGCAGGACCAAGTTTGATTCCAAGGAACACCCAATTGATTACCTAGCTCAATAATGGCTGTTTTTTTGAGGTTAATCAGAGGCGTTACAATCTCAATTAGTTCTCCCTCTCGCCCTTGTTTTGTCCCCAGTTCAAAAACTTTTTCCATCGCTTGGATATAATCAGGACGGCAATCTGGGTAACCCGAATAATCCAAAGCATTGACACCTACGTAAACTCGTTGTGCACCGATGGCTTCCGCATAGGATAAACCAAAGCTCAAAAAAATTGTGTTCCGAGCAGGCACATAGGTGATAGGAATGTTCTGAGACATCTCTTCCAAGGAACGATGCTCTGGTAAATCAAGGCTATTATCGGTCAATGCTGACCCCCCCCACTGCCGCAAGTCAAAGCTTACTACCCGATGCTCCTTCACACCAGCAGACTGTGCGATCGCTTGAGCTGATTGGAGTTCCCGTCGGTGGCGCTGCTGGTAATCAAAGGAAAGGGCGTAACACTCACAACCATCTGCCTTGGCTTGGTACAAAACTGTGGAAGAGTCCAATCCTCCGGACAGCAAAATCACAGCTTTCAAACTACCACTCCCTTTTTACGAAACTACTTGTTTTCAGCCTATAGCGTTGAGTGTCATAAGCAATGCCAAATTCAAAATGCTCTAACCCGATGATACAGAGACTTTTCGGGACTGACACCATGCAACTTGTAGGGACGACAGCTTCCATCCCAGGGAACTGGGGATAATGGAGTTTTTTGATGGACGACCGAGAAACTGACACATCAATCTGACGCTCTAGAAGTAGGAAAACCACAATGAAAACAGGATGACCGCCCCAAAGACCTCCATTAACCAAGTTACGGAACACCTGCAAAGAGGCAGGAGGAGTCAGTGTTCAGTGGTTAGAGGTTTCCCTTAAATCTCTGGCTGGGAGCTTCACTGGACGTAATTTGGGATTAATTCGAGGGATCTAGGCAAAACTTTGGAATTCTTCACACTTAGAGGGGCTGTGGTACTATCTGGATGGTTTAAGGCGGCTCAGAATAAGCAAATCGACTTAGTTCCCGTGGTGGAGGAGCAAACAATAGTGCAAGATAGAATGTGCCAAAGACATCCGGATGCCCAATTGCAGCGCAGCCTGCCGCAGCCAATCAAAATTGGCGTTATCGGCGTTGGCAATATGGGACAACATCATGCCCGTGTTTTAAGTCTTCTCAAAGACGTAGAACTGATAGGGGTAGCAGATATTAATGTCGAGCGCGGTTTGGATATTGCCAGCAAGTACCGCGTCCGTTTTTTTGAGGATTATCGCGATCTTCTGCCTTATGTAGATGCTGTCTGTGTTGCCGTCCCCACAAGATTGCATCACTCAGTTGGGATGACCTGTTTGCAAGCTGGAGTCCATGTCTTAATTGAAAAACCAATCGCTGCCAGTATTGCTGAAGCGGAGTCTTTGGTGAACGCAGCAGCGGAGTCTCAATGTATCCTGCAAGTTGGGCATATTGAACGCTTTAACCCTGCTTTTCAGGAACTTAGCAAAGTTCTCAAGACAGAAGAGTTACTAGCTCTGGAAGCTCACCGAATGAGCCCCTATGCTGACCGAGCTAATGATGTCTCTGTCGTCTTGGATCTGATGATTCATGACATTGACCTGCTATTAGAACTGGCCGCTGCCCCTGTAGTCAAGTTAACGGCGAGTGGCAGCCGTGCCTCGGATTCTGGGTATTTAGACTATGTAACGGCTACATTGGGTTTTGCGAATGGAGTGGTTGCTACTTTAACAGCAAGCAAGGTGACGCACCGCAAAATTCGTCGGATTGCGGCTCATTGCAAAAACTCGCTGACTGAGGCAGATTTTCTCAACAACGAGATTCTGATTCATCGGCAACCGCCAGCGAACTGCATAACGGATTATGGTCAGGTGTATTATCGGCAAGATGGCTTGATTGAAAAGGTTTTCACCAGCAACATTGATAAACTCTGTGCAGAGTTAGA
>DATNPV010000295.1:0-41130 GCA_036703055.1 Waterburya sp. | reverse complement strand
TATAGCGGTTCTCACCTTGGTGAGGTACAAACATCTAGGTTTTTGTTCATGGTTCATAGTTCATAGTTCATGGCAATAAACGCGCCTGGAACCTCACACTGAGCTTCAAGGTGTACCTCATGTAATTGAGAGCCGCTATATCGCTCTTGGTAATGGGTAATAGTAATAGATAATACCATTACCTATTAAGCAGATAGGTACAATTAAACCTAAAACTTGCGGGGATTGAGAAGTCGGGCTTCTTAAAGAGAGCCGACTGCTGGGTATCAGGTTTATTTACGCCCACCTGCTTACATCTTGATTTAGACTAGTTATATAGCCATCCCAAACGATTCGTAAAACACTCTCTTCTCTTTCTCTGTGTTCTCTGAGTCCTCTGTGGTTCATTTCTCTTCAAAAATGAAACCCCTAAGGACTAAACATCTCAAAATTAGTAATTTTCAGTCTTTACTTTAGATGAGTGATTACCGCTCTATCTTCTATTCACAACTAATGTGCCAGCAATCATATCGTGAAGGGCTTGCTTTCTCTCAGTAAAGGCCGCCATGATGTAGCCAATCATTAAAATTAAGGTGGAAAGAATCTTGCTAAAGTACCTGATTGTTGCCTTGACAAAATCAATACGTTTACCTTCCAAGTCAGTCACTACAATGCCCAATGCCTGTTTACCCAGGGTTGCCTGTTTTTCGGAACTCTCTTGTACGGCATAGTACAGCCAAGCAATCAGAATGCCGATAAGGCTAGCAAGCCCACTATTTTTCCCTAAGACTGCGCTGATTAGGCCATTGATAATAGCTAGAATAACTCCATCGAGTAAGGCGGCTAAAAACCGTTTTCCGAAGCTGGCATACTGTGTCATTGGTCTGGCATCCATAGTAAGTAACTTTTTAGCCTCTACTTCTAACCCTAATTTCTGTGAAGTACACACCAGAAATCGAGTCACCTTTTGATACATAAACAGAGGTATAACACATCCATCTAAAGGAACAAGGCGACTCTTAATTTTTTGAATTTATTTGTATTGAAATTTAACTGGAGCCACTTCCTAAGACGAACAGGCTGAGGAGAGTGCCAGCATTCCACAAACCGTGCAGGAGCATAGAAGCCAGGAGATTGCGCGATCGCGTATACACAACTCCCAACACAATTCCCAACGTAGCTAACGGCAGTACTTCCGAGAGACTCAGGTGAGCGATCGCAAACAACAAACCACTTGATCCAATGGCTGCCCAAACCGGCATATATCGCGTTAAAGAGGGCAACAAGAATCCCCGGAAAAAAATCTCCTCGAACATGGGTGCTGCCACGCAAGCGGTGAGGAAAAATATTGACAAAGCGATCTGATCCTGTCCCTCTAACGCTAAAGGCAGAATGGGGTTGCTACCTCCCTGTCCTTGCCACAGCTTCTGGTTCAAAAAAGAAACCAAAATCACTAAAGGCAGCGCGACCAAATAACCCCCCAATCCCCAAAGAATCCAGTTACTGCGCCAGTTAAAGCGAAACCAACCCTCTGGTAACGGCAAAAAGGGTTTCAGGGAAAGGTATAACACCAAAAAGCCACCCCCTGACATCAGTAAATAACTGGCTAGGACATAGAACGCCTTCATCCGCACACTGAATGTATCCGGACTCAATCCCAACAGGCCAAGCAACAGCGGTATGATCAAGTACGGGAGCAGCACTTGACCGATATAGAAAAAGCCCAAGAGTAGCACCTGCAAAATGGTTTCCCAATCCCAAGGCGTCTCCCAAGAGACATCACTGTTCTTAGCTAGGATCGATTGCTTGCCTTGGAGCAGTCGCTGACCGATGAGAAAGAGTAAAATTCCTACTCCCAAAAGACCGCCCAATCCCGGTATGCCCCCAACTAGGGCTAACTTGGACATTGCTTGCTGAGCTATTTCTTGCTCCTGAGTCTGAAGTGACAACAAAGCATCTTGCCGCTGTTGTAATTGATACAGTTGGCTTAAACTGCGATAGCGAAACCAACCCTCTAAGTTTTTTTGAATCAATGACTCAGCATCAGGCAGTAGACGGGGTGGCTCATCCCATAAACCTGTTAACACTTGTGCTGTTTGTCCCAAGGCATCTGGAGGGTTAGAGGCGAGTTGAGTCGCGTTGGCTGATCGACGGGTTAATTTACTCCAGGTTGTGATGGCTGCTTTTTTTTGACCCTGTTGAGCTTGGAGAATGCCAATCCGCAAATCTAACTCATCAATCAACTGTTTGGTTTGGGACAGAGACTCCTGCAACGACGGCTGGACTCGTCCCCGCACTGGTTTACCTTCGGATCTGGGCTGTTGCGTCTGAGGTTCTTCAGTGATGGGAGCATCCTCAATCGGTGGCAATTCTATCTGAGGTTGGGCGGGTGTTAACTCTGGAGAAGTGGTTAGCTCTTTTGAGGACAGTTCTTTGAGTTGTGCTGCAATTTTTGTCTGCGTGGTTTGAGCTAATTGACGCGCCTCTTCATACTGTTCTTGAGCCGTTTTAAACGGTTTCTCGCCAATTAAAGCGTTACGAGCTGATTTTAAATCCGGTGTTCCAGCTTTGGGCGCGGCTACCTCAGTACTTGGCCCCTGCCACTCAGCGGCATGAAGCAGTAGATTGGTTTGGTAAAGTTCTAGGCGACTTTGAATCTGAGGCTGACCCAAGCTTTCTATTAAAGAAAGGCTGACTTTGGCGATCGCAAAAATCGTCAGCGCAATCAAAATTAACCGCTTAATGGTCATTCATCCCCCAAAAGCATGTAAATCGTGAAACATCCTTGAGCCACCTGCCATAAGGTCTTGCCTCCACAGGTTAGCTTTTTAAGGCTAACTGAAATTATCTCATTGCGGCTTCAACCTAGCGGATCAGGTTAAGGGCGGGTGTCGGGCGGCAAGTTAAAATGAGCCTGATGGTATAGAACACTCTAAAGCAGCACTTCAGTAGTCACCCCGCTTACTTAACGATGCTAGGGAACCACCTTCATCTCCTCCTGAGTTCAGGGGGCGAGTTATGATCTAGAACTTCCCCTAACAGCAGAGGAGAGTTGAGGGAGGTTCTGGGAAGCTTACTGATGAACTGATGTTCTAGCCACCCTCGTATACAACGGCGGACTTTTACCTATTGGAATGGAGGATTCAACGATTGGCTACTCGCGTCATTATCGTGCGTCACGGTCAAAGCAGCTACAATGCCCAAAAAATGATTCAAGGACGTTGTGATGAGTCAGTCTTGACCGAAAAAGGTGCTGCTGATGCCCACAAAGTTGGCGCTGCCCTCAGTAGCCTTCGCTTTGATGCCGTTTACAGCTCTCCGCTTGGGCGGGCAAAGAAGACCGCAGAAGTTATCCTATCTTACTTGCCGGATGCTCCAGGGTTACAGACGCCGGACAGCTTGATGGAAATTGATCTGCCACTGTGGGAGAAGCTGCCTAAGCAAGACGTGCAGCAAAAATTTCCAGACGACTACCGCTGCTGGAAAGAACGCCCCCACGAGTTCTGTATGAACATTTCCACACCGGAGGGGTCGAGGGAACATTTTCCTGTCTTAGCCTTGTATAAACAGGCACAGCAGTTCTGGCAAGAAATTCTTCCCCACCATCAAGGGGGCACCATTCTCATCGTGGCGCACAATGGCATCAATCGCTGTTTAATCACCAGTGCCCTTGGCATTTCCCCAGCACGATACCATTCCATCCAGCAATCCAACTGTGGCATCAATGTGCTGAATTTTGCGGGGGTTTGGGGTGAACCTGTGCAGTTAGAATCGCTGAATCAGACATCCCACATGGGAGAGGCGTTGCCCACACTACGAGACGGGAACCGAGGATTGCGTCTGTTGCTCGTGCGTCATGGCGAGACAGAATGGAATCGTGTCGCACGGTTTCAGGGTGGTATCGATGTCCCCCTGAATGACAATGGTCGCAAACAAGCGCAGCAGGCGGCTGAGTTTCTCAAGGATGTCAAGATTGATTTTGCCGTCAGTAGCCCCATGTTGCGTCCTAAAGAAACGGCTGAAATCATCCTTGGGCATCACCCTCATATCAACCTAGAACTGAAAGAGGCGCTGCGGGAAATTAATCACGGGCGTTGGGAAGGGAAGTTAGAGTCAGAAATTAAGCAAGAGTATCCAGATTTGCTGCATCAGTGGCAAATTGCCCCGGAAACGGTACAGATGCCAGACGGGGAAAATTTGCAGCAGGTGTGGGATAGGGCAGTAGCGTGTTGGGATGCGATTGTTGAAGCCGTTGGTGCGTCTGACACGGAACTGAAAACAGGTCTGATTGTGGCTCATGATGCGATCAATAAAGTGATTCTCTGCCATGTTTTGGGGTTAAGAGCCGCCTCAATTTGGAGTATTAAACAGGGTAATGGTGCTGTTACGGTGATTGACTACTCGTGTGGTTTAGAGAAAGCGCCGATTTTGCAAGCGATGAACATTACCACCCATCTATCGGGGAGTGTGTTGGATAAGACGGCAGCCGGTGCCTTGTAGAGAGGTAAACGGGTCTTGGAGGGCGGGTTAACGCGATATATAGCGAGTCTAAATGTAATTGTGAACCCCATTTATCGATTTGGGTAATGGGTCATGGATAATAGGGAATACGTTCCAATTATCGATTACCTATTACCAAAGAGTGCGATTTTCACGAATGATTTAGACTGACTATATTTTGTTTTCTCTAATCCGTTGTGTTTAGAACCCGCCCTTAATCAAGGTTCCTGAGGTGTTTTATGAATCCCTTCACCTTGTCCTTACCTGACACGCTCAAATTGACAGATGAGCAATTTTTTGAGTTGTGTCAGAGCAATCGTGACTACCAGTTTGAACGTACCGCCTCAGGAGATTTATTAATCATGCCACCTACAGGTGGTGAAATTGGAAGACGCAATATTGATTTATTGTTTCAGCTTCAAGCTTGGAGCCGTCAGAATAAGTTAGGTGTTGCCTTTGATTCTTCAACCTGTTTTAAGCTACCGAATGGCGCTGATCGTTCTCCTGATGCCTCTTGGATAAAGCGAGAGCGTTGGAATGCTTTAACGGCGGAACAAAAAGAAAAATTTTCTCCAATTTGCCCTGATTTTGTGGTGGAATTACGTTCTTCTATCGATAGTTTGAAAACATTACAGGAAAAAATGGAGGAATATCGGGAAAATGGTACGCGTTTAGGGTGGTTGATTGACCCAAAAGCTCGGCGAGTCGAAGTTTATCGCCCAGGACAAAAGGTAGAGGTGCTGGAAAATCCAGCAACTTTGTCAGGTGAAGAGGTGTTAACTGGGTTCGTTTTGAATCTGGAATCAATTGTGTCTCTGGATTGAGGTAGGAGAGAGTGCGATCGCGTCAGTTGAACTTCATCCTACAGATATGCGATCGCAAAGTATCCCGTTAGGCGATCGCTTACCCTTTTGAGACGCTTGCAGTTGCCCTTATTGCTTATGAGCAATTAACTCAGGATAAACGGGAATGAAAGGGAGTCTTTCCTTGCTGAATCGAACTGCCAGCGTTCTTGCTAAGGGAAATATGTCAGGACTATAGATGTCTATTTCAGAGAGTTGAATCAGCTTTTCCAAAGTTTCTAAAGTGCCAGTTTTAATCAAAGCTTCTGCCGCCTCTCGTCTAACACTACTGTCTTCATGATTGAGAACAGAAATAAGAGCAGCAACAGCCTGAGGATTACCAATCTTGCCCAAAGCCCTTGTCGCCGACTCTCTAACTGACCAATCCTTATCAGTAAGAGTCAATATCAAGGTAGCAACGGCTTGAGGACTACCAGTTTCACCTAGAGCATCAACCACTGAATTTCTAAAGGTCGTGCCTTTCTCTGTGTTGTTAAGGGCTGATGTTAAGGCAACAACTGCCTGATGATTGCCAATCTGACCTAAAGCCCACACTGCCTCCAAAAAAGGGTTTTTATTCTGGTCAAGACCGGAAATTAGAGCTTCAATGGCTTGAGAATTACCCATATAAGCTAAATCTAGGGCTACCCGGTATCTCACTCTACTGTTGTCATGATTAAGGTCACACATTAAGATAGCGACAGCTAGGGCATTGTCTCTGTAGCCTAAAGCTATGGCTGCTTGTCTTCTAACTTCACAGTCCTTATGAGCGAGAGCGGATGTTAAAGCTTTAACTGCTTCAGAATTACCGATCTGATTCAAAGCTTGTACCGTCCACTGCCTGACATCCCTGTCCTCATCGTTAAGTAGGGGGATTAGGAAGGCAACGGCTTGAGGATTGCCAATCTGACCTAAAACCTGTACTGCTCCCCGTCTAACATTGCTTTCTTTGTAATTAAGGGCAGAGATTAGAGCGGCAAAAGCTTGAGGACTGGGAATCATACCCAGAGCTACGGCTGCGAACCATCTAACTCTACTGTCCTTATGGCAAAGATCAGAGACTAAAGTTGTAATTGCTTGAGAGTTGCCAGTTTTACCCAGAGAGATCGCTGCGAGTCTTCTAACGTCACAATCCTCATGTTTAAGTGCAGAAATTAAGGCTCTAACTGCTTCGACGGTGCTAATTTGACCTAGAATCTCTGCTGCCGTCGTTCTAACATGACTATACTTATGGTTGAGGGCAGAAATTAAGACCATCAGGGCTTGGGAGTTGTCAATTTGACTTAAAGCCTTTACTGCCTCTGTTCCGTATTGCTGTGCTTTGTTCTCAAGAACGGAGGTTAAGGCTGTAACGGATCGAAAACAGCCAATTTGGCCTAAAGCTTTTATCGCCAACCACTCTACTCGGAAGTCTTCGTCATCAAGGGCGGAGATTAAGGCGGGAATAGCTTGAGAGTTACCAATCTGACCTAAAGCTCTTGCCACTCTCAATCTAATGAAATTGTCCTTATGGATAAGAATTTGACAAAGGTCTTCACCTGAAGCTGTTGCTGCCTGCAATCTGGTGATTATATTTTCGTCTTTGAGGGCTTTTTGCAATCTCTCCAGCATTTGTGATGACCCTTGAGCGATCGCCACAACAACCGATTCGATGAAACTAGCATTTGGGTAATACCGCCAAAACTTGTAGATTCTGTCGATTACTTCTGCAATCAAGGGGTGAGGATTCTCTGGACATTCAGCAATACATCGACCCGCTAATAACAACAGCGTCGAGAAGATATCATCCTTTTCAGCAGTGATAGCCTGGAGCAAAGGGACTGGATTTTGCATCAATCCCGCCAGTAAACTTAAAGTTTCATGCCATTCGTACTCCCAAAAATGTTCTTTCGCTAAAGTAATACCATTGCTGGCTTGCTTCAAATAACAAGCCGTCAAATATTCTTGAAACGTCCGGTGCAGAAACAGGTATTGTTCATCGCTATCCCTATGTAATTTTTGTAAAATCCCATCCTGTTCAGACAGTTCTTTGATTAGGCAAGAAGCATTTTTATCTCTAAAATCGCTAGAGGCGTTCTCACTCCGCAGGTATTTATCAATATTGTGACGGAGTTCGCGCAGAGTAAAAATCTCTTTGCCATCACAACTCAATTGATAGGCAAGTTCCTCAAGTAACTCGGTTTTGGCATCTATCCACGCATCATTTAATTCTGGATTGCGATTCTTGCTCCATTTGCCCAGCATATAGCGTACTGCTTGCTCATACACCTGGCAGCGTCGGGCTGGTAGCGTTAATCCTTTTTCTTGATACAGGCTGCAAATCAACGACAACAGCAAAGGATTCTGCGCCAATCCACGAATCTGAGGCTTATTCCGTAATTCTCGAATCAAGGATGAAGCGGAAACGGCATCATTATTCAGATATCCCGCCGCATTCCTAAACCAAGTTTCAATATACTGCTCTATCTGCTTCTGACTGAAGGGGACAATTTCCACCTCTTTCACCCCTGCCACAAATGCCCCACTATAGCCAACAATTCGCGAGGTGCAGATGATAGGGCAGAGAGGCTGTCGTTGGGCAAATCGGTTCAGCTTCTCAAACAAACGCTGCCGTTGCCGATGTTCTGTGGGTACTTCATCAACCGCATCCAACAGCAGGAGACACTTACCAATTTTTAACTTCTCCCGCAGCAGTTCCATCACCTGGGTTGCGGTTTCTGAACACTCCCGTTGGATCAGCACTGGAATAGCATCGATGATTTCTTCGGGTGTTTCCGCTAAATCTGATAGCCGCAGAAACAGCGGAAACACCACGTCTTTGAGTTTTTTAGTGGTATTTTTCAAACTCTGCCGTTCTTCTTGGGCAGTTAAGCAAGCTTCCCGCCTCAACAGCGTAGATTTTCCCATCCCTGGATCGGCAAGCACTATGATTCGCTGGTGCTGTTTCTTTGCCTCTTTCCAATCCACCTGACTTGGTTGGGATTCCTCCAATCCCTTGAGAGCATAAGCCCGCTTGAGTTCCGCGTCTGATTCCGCGTAGCCCCAAGTGGTTTCAACAGCATGAGTGTATTTCCTCTCCAGCGTCACCTGGATGGGAATGTATTGGTCTTTTAGAATAATGGGTTGCTCTGGGATGTGAAGTAGCTTGTCGTAATTGAAGTTGTTTTCAATTGCTTTGAGAAAGCGACAGACGGCATTTTTCTCAGGCTCTAATCCCAGTTTGTCCAAGTACTCTGTAATATTGTCCCAGCGAATGACATAACTCTCATCACTTTTACTACATTGGATAACCCCCACCACACCGCCCAATTCTTCAGCAAAAACCGCACCGCCGCTGGTCCCTGAGTCTACCTTGGCATCAATTCGGTGAGACAAGAAGGTAGTATTTTCTTGGGGCAATTTATTCCAAGGATTATTAGCTTTTATTTCACGAGTCCGATAGGTGGAGACAGTATTGAGAGGCGCACTTCGCCGGATACTTTGGGCAGAAACCGCGATACCTTCTGGGAAGTACTTCTTTTGTGAAGGAGGGAAGCCATATACGATTACGGAGGTCGATAAATGTTGAGGATTGATAATCGGAACAGCCTTAGTATTCTCAACATTTATCTTGAGTATCGCAATATCAACCTCTGGGTTAGAGAGTTCTTCGCACCACTCTGCCTCGTAAATCTGCCCCTGATACTCGACTTTCAGGGAATCCAACAGATAGATAACATGGTGACAGGTGACGAGATAGCCATCCGAGCGGATAAGAAATCCTGAACCTGCAACAATCTGCCCATCCGAACCGAGGATTTTTACCATCGATTCTCTGAGGCGGTCAATATCGTAATGGCTCATGGCAAGCAGAGTATTTCAGGTTTTACTGATATTTATACGAATGCTACAACAGCCCCGGAATCAATTCCGAGGCTAATGGCAAAAGTCTTCTAAAGAGGGCTATAAATCAATAATTGAGAGAAGCTTACAATTTTTTAGTTTTGTTAATTGAGTCCACTTGAGTAGACTTGAGCTATGAACAAGGAAATTTATTCCCTTGCAGGTGAGTGCGTTAGTGGAAGAGTTGAGTTCAAGGCTGCTTATCCTTACTAAAATCCCACTCGATCGTCACTTTGACATTAGCTTGTGCCGTTCCTTTCGTAACAAAAGGCACGCCAGTTTCTCCTCCAGCTTGCAAGCCAAATTCCATTGTCACTTTACTAGGAGAACGGAGGTCAGCCATGCTTTTCTGTACGGTGTCGAGGATTATTTTAGAATAACCCTTTACCGTAGTGACCATCGTTGATTTGAATCGTTCCGTTCTTTCGTTAATATCATCAATATATCCAACCGCTTGTAGCTCGTCACTCTCTTCATCGTCATATTGAATGTAGATTTTTTCCCCATCAGGGCCAAGTATTTCTGTTAGCCTGTTGGACATTCCTGTAGTTCCTCTCGGATTGATTGAATCAGCAAACCGCTCTTATCCTAGCTGTTGTTACCCCAAAGACCGTAGATGAGGGGAGGCTAAGCGAGTACTCTAACGCTATGCTGAGCTAACGTGCTTATCGTGGATGGAACTGCAATTGCCGATGACCCAACTCACCAAAGTGCGATCGCTATAGGCTAGGTCTATTGATGGTGTACTATTAAAACCTAGCCCTATGACTAAAGAACTACTGCAACAAGTCCGGGTTGTAGACCCGGTTTCTGGAACTGACCAACTCGCCGATGTTCTGATCACAGACGGCTACATCCAGTCAGTTGAAACGACTATTTCTGAAATTCCTGCCGATACATCTGTACGGGATTGTCAAGGACTCATTTTAGGCCCAGGACTGGTTGACCTCTACAGCCACTCTGGAGAACCTGGATTTGAGGAACGAGAAACGTTGTCATCTCTTATGGCAGCGGCGTCAACAGGTGGCTTTACGCGGTTGGCAATCTTACCCGACACCCTCCCTCCCTTGGATAACCCTGCTGGGTTAGCGGCGCTGAATCAGAAGATGCAAGCACTCAAACAAGCAAGAGTGCAAACCAGTTCCCCCCCTCTCCTCTATTGCTGGGGGGCTTTAACGCAGGATGTTGCAGGGCAGCAAATGACGGAACTTGCGGAATTGGCAGAAGCCGGAGTAATCGGCTTTACCGATGGGCGCCCGCTATCCAATCTTGGACTACTGCGACGAATGTTGGAATACCTGCAACCATTCGGTAAGCCAGTAGCGCTGATGCCTTGTGACCAAAAGTTGGCGGGTAATGGGGTGATGCGAGAAGGCATACAGTCCCTACGCTATGGCTTGCCCGGAAATCCTGCGATCGCAGAATCAGCCGCCTTAGCTGCGATTTTGGAAATCGTCGCCGCTATCGGCACACCTGTCCATCTGATGCGCATCTCCACCCGTCGCAGTGTTGAGTTGATTGCAGACGCCAAGACGCGAGGATTACCCGTCACCGCAAGCACCACTTGGATGCATTTACTGCTGAATACGGAAGAGGTAGGCAGTTATGACCCCAATTTACGCTTAGACCCCCCCTTGGGCAATCCCGTTGACCAAGCGGCACTGCTTCAAGGTGTGCGCGAGGGAATAATCGATGCGATCGCCGTTGACCACACCCCTTATACTTACGAAGAGAAAACCGTCGCCTTTGCCGAAGCCCCACCCGGCGCAATTGGCCTAGAACTGGCTTTACCCTTACTCTGGCACAATCTGGTCAACAAAGGAGACTGGTCAGCCCTCGAGTTATGGCAACGCATCAGCACAAAAACAGCCATTTGTCTACAACAAACTCCCAGCGCGATCGAGCCAGGGCAACTTGCTGAACTCGTTCTTTTCAATCCCCAAGAGACGTGGAGTGTCGAGAAACAAACGCTCAAATCTCATTCCGCTAATACCCCCTGGTTAGGACATGCTCTAACCGGTCGCGTTGTGCAAACTTGGTGTCCGGCGAGTTGAAGGTTGAAGGTTGAAAAGTTGAAGGTTGAAAAAACTGGCTAATACCAAGTCGGGATGATTGCCCATAATCCAACCCTCTCCCCGTCCCCGCGTCTGTCTCAATTACGGGCGTTCAATGCGGCATGACACAACCTGCAACCTGCTAACTTTCAACCTCGTTGGAGACTCACTACTTATTGAGTGAAGGCGGATAATTCGGGATAGGATAGATTTCGCCAACCCGATTTAGAGGCCAAAACCTTACCACAGCCCGACCAATAATATTCTTGCGAGGGACAAAGCCCCAGTAGTGGCTGTCGTAGCTATTGTTGCGGTTATCCCCCAAAACCAAGTATTCATTATCTGGCACCGTCACTGGTCCAAAGCGGTAATTGGGTTGATCTTCAATATATTTTTCTTGGATAGGTTGATTGTTAATATAAACCCTGCCCTCTTTTACCTCAACCTTATCTCCCGGCAAACCAATGACGCGCTTAATGAAGGCGTCTTTGAAATTTTGCTGCTTGAGAGTCTCCGTGGGTGAAAATACGACAATGTCTCCCCGCTTTGGGTTTTGGAAGTCGTAACTGATCTTGTCAACGATCAGACGATCATTAATCTGTAGCGTTGGCAGCATCGATCCGGAAGGAATGTAACGCGCTTCCGCCACAAAGCTGCGAATCCCAATGGCGAGAAAAATACTCAAGCCAATCGTCTTGACGGCTTCTACCCAAGGATTTTCAACTTTTTGTAGGGGCTGTTTTTCAGGCTGTTGATCCTGCAAACGAGTCATAATCGTTCAATCACCATAAAGTTACGAGTTTAAGTTGAGGGAAACAGCAGATAAGTTGCTCATTCCACCCAACTCAAGGATGAAGACTATACTGTGGAAGCTTCTATCCACAGTATCGGCTGAAATTGAGCGGGTTGCCCACAGCACTCCGGAGTGCATAAACCGCCCCATCCATCCAATTTCGCCGACGACAGTGTTAGCGTTCACCCAGTGAAGCCGTGCGTAAGCACAGTGTAGCGTTAGCGAAGCCACTACCAAAAGGAGCAAGCGCTAGCGAGACAAAGTCCAGTCTGTGCGAGAATTTCATACGTTATACTTCATTGGTCAAGGCGAACGAATGAGTTCTTACCTTTAAATGTACAAATTTATATAAGGTTATTAAAACACCGTCGAATTCTAGCATTCTCTTATGCCTTCTGACTTTTGTCTGCTCATTCGCAAGGCTCGTATTCTTCTGCCCACCGGGGAATGGTTTAGGGGAGATGTCCTAACCCGCAGTGACGAAATTGTTCAAGTTGCACCCGAAATCCTTGACTCTGAGGTAGCCAAGGTGGATAGAGAGATAGACGCAGATGGCTTAACTTTGTTGCCGGGAGTGATTGATCCACAAGTTCATTTTCGGGAACCGGGATTGGAACATAAAGAAGACTTGTTTACAGCTAGCTGTGCTTGTGCCAGAGGTGGGGTTACCTCGTTTTTGGAGATGCCCAATACCCGCCCTTTAACCACTACCAAACTGCACTGGATGATAAACTACGGCGAGCCGCAGAGAAATGTTTGGTGAATTATGGCTTTTTTATTGGAGCTACGCCAGAAAATTTGCCAGACCTAATTGAGGCTAACCCAACCTGTGGCATTAAGATTTTTATGGGTTCCGCCCATGGTCATTTATTAGTTGACCAAGAATCAGCACTTGAACCCATTTTTGCCAAAGGAGGGCGCCTGATTGCCGTTCATGCGGAAGACCAAGCTCGAATTAACCAGCGGCGCAAAGAATTTGCGGGAATTACTGACCCTGCAATTCACTCCGTTATTCAGGACAATCAAGCAGCCTTAAATGCGACTCAGTTAGCGCTAAAACTGTCTAAAAAATATCAACGACGGCTGCACATTCTCCATCTATCTACCGCAGAAGAAGCTGAATTGCTACGGCAGGATAAACCGATTTGGGTAACGGCAGAAGTTACGCCCCAGCATTTGTTGTTGAATACCAGTGCTTATGAAAAGATTGGTACTTTGGCGCAGATGAATCCACCGTTGCGATCGCACCACGATAATCAAGTTCTTTGGCAAGCACTTCTCGATGGTGTGATTGATTTTATCGCCACTGACCATGCGCCCCATACTTTGGAAGAAAAAGCTAAAGGTTATCCCAACACTCCATCCGGAATGCCAGGAGTGGAGACATCGTTGCCACTAATGCTGACTCAAGCGATGCAGGGGCGTTGTACAGTGGCTCAAGTCTCGAACTGGATGTCTACCGCAGTAGCGAAGGCGTATAAGATTCCGAAAAAGGGTGCGATCGCGCCAGGGTACGATGCGGATTTAATACTTGTAGATTTGGATAATTACCATCCTGTTTTACGGGAGGAACTGCAAACAAAATGTGGTTGGAGTCCCTTTGAAGGATGGGATTTAACCGGATGGCCTGTGTATACGATTGTTGGGGGCCAGGTAGTTTATGAAAAGGGAAAATTGAATACACAAGTGCGAGGAGAAGCGTTGATGTTTGAGGCTTAGTCTGACGCATTCTTATGCAGAATTTCAGCTATTCCAGCCTCGCTCAGGCTGCTATCAAATCCACCCACGGCAACCAGTTCAGCCTGACGCCCACCTTCCTTGGAGTAAGTCAGACAAAGATGTAAATAACTTAACGGTTTATAAGGTAAGCGTTCCGCCCACTCAATGGCGACAATTCCCAGCGGAAACTCTACCCCCTCCCAGTAACTTTCCAGATTTAACCCTTCAACTTCTGAGGGATTCAAACGATACAAATCCAGGTGATACAAGGGGAGGCGTCCTTCTGCATACTCGTTAATTAGGGTAAAGGTAGGACTAACAACCGCATCTGTGATACCCAACCCCTCCCCAATGCCTTGAACCAGAGCCGTTTTCCCTGCTCCTAAGTCGCCCTCTAACAAAATTACACTTCCTGCTGGGAGCGATTGCCCTAATCTAACTCCCAGCGATCGCGTGGCTCCAGCATTGGCTAGAAGAATTTTAGTCATTGTCTTTTGTTTGTTGTAATTTGAAGGTTTACAAGTTAACAGGTTGAACGTGTTCTCCTCAACGTTCAACCTTCTAACCTTCAACCTTCTAACCTTCAACCCTTCACACATGAGCCCGACTGTACCACCGTAACAACACCCGTGCCAACCGTTCAGGATTGTGCCTTACCAAATTAGTGTTTTCATCTTCATCCATCACATTGGAAATCACCATCCGACGCCCCAACATAGCCGTCGCTTCTCTATCAAGAAATACCGGATGAGAATTAACTTGAGCATACTTAATCAAAGCTTGCGCGGAAGGCACTTTCCGATGGACTAACACGGCGTCAAATAGCTGTTGTCCACAGGCTTCGTCAATCGCCCGGATGTGGTCAGAAACCGTATATCCTACCGTTTCACCCGGCTGAGTCATGACATTACATACATAAATGCGAGGAACTGCTGCTTTGGCGATCGCATCGGCAATTTCTGGCACCAAGAGATTGGGAATAATGCTCGTGTACAGGCTGCCAGGGCCAATAATAATGTAATCCGCTTCGTGAATGGCTTTGAGAACAGCGGGTAAAGCTGGGGGATTTTCCGGCGTACAACCAATCTTGACAATTGTGCCATTTGCTGATGTTATATTCGACTCGCCTTCAATGCGACGCCCATCCGCTAATTCTGCCCACAGGCAAACATCACTCAGCGTTGCAGGTAGTACTCGTCCCCGTACCGCTAACACCTGAGAACTGGCGGCGATCGCACGCTCCAAATCACCGGTAATCTCACTCATTGCCGTCAGGAACAAGTTGCCAAAACTATGACCCACCAAACCACTACCCGCCTGGAAGCGATATTGAAACAATTCCGTTAACAGCTTCTCTTGGTCTGCCAACGCCGCTAAGCAGTTGCGAATATCCCCTGGCGGTAGCACACCAAACTCCTGCCGTAGTCGCCCACTAGAGCCCCCATCATCCGCTACAGTCACAATAGCGGTGATATTAGCGCTATAAACCTTCAGTCCTCGCAGTAAGGTAGACAAGCCCGTACCACCACCTACTACCACAATTTTCGGCCCTCGATTCAGGCGGCGATGAGCCATCAAAACATCCACCAGTTCTTTATCGCCTTCTGGCTTGAGTACCTCCGTAATCGAGCCAACTGTCCGAGTTTGCCCCCAAAAAATCAACACCAGACCAAAGACAATCGCGATCGGGCCTGACACATAATTGGGGACAAAATTCGCGATCATTTCCAAAACTCGCGACGTTAAGTCCAGTAAATAAAAAATGGGGGTTAGCTTTGCCCAAATAGCCACCCCCAAACTAGTTAAAAGCACACCACTGGCACTTAAAAGCAACCAACGTTTTACCAACAATCCGGGAGCTAACCACTTAAACCATCGGTTCACTCGCTGAGGAGTTCGACCTTTCGATTCCTGTTGTAGGGTGCGTAGAGCGTGTTTGAAGAGACTGATTGAGGACATCACTAATACAAGTCTGGGGAATGCAAAGACTGGATAGACTTTAACGAAGCAGGGTAGAAGGACTCAAGTCTTCGACTCAATTTGACAAATTTTCTACCCTTAAAGTTGCTGTATTGTTTATTAGTCGTGAGAGTCGGCTGACCAGGATACATTCGGAAAATTAGACTAAGGTGTGATAAGGACGGCATCAAAGGCTCCGCAGTTTATGATAGAAGGCTTACTCTACAGTCGGCGCCTCTGTTTGTCGTTTATAACAGTTCCTGATCGAGTGAGGTACACTTTATCTCCTCCTCCCCCATTCCTCCAGTCTCCTCCTCCCCCACCTCCCTACTCCCCAACCCTTACTCAAAGCAGATGGAAAAGCGAATTTTGGGCCTCGACCCAGGGCTGGCAATTTTGGGCTTTGGGGCAATTCTCTGTCGAACCGCAGAACCGCAAGGCACGCAGGATACAGTAACCTCCTTAGCTGTGGCAGCAGACACTTGTGGTAACTCAGCCGTAAAATCGATGTCTGAATCCGCGCAATTACTGGATTTTGGTGTCATTCAGACCTCCGCTAAGGCTGAACTTGGATCGCGCCTTTGTACGATTTACGACGATTTGCACACCCTGATGGAACAATGGCAACCTCATCTTGTGGCGATTGAAAAACTTTTTTTCTACCGGATGAGCAGCACAATTACTGTAGCTCAAGCACGGGGTGTCTTGATGTTGGTGTTGGCACAGCATAATGTGCCTATGGTAGAGTTTACACCCGCTCAAATTAAGCAGGCATTGACGGGTTATGGAAATGCCGACAAGTATGAGGTTCAGCAAGCTGTAGCACGGGAGTTAAATTTAGACTCCATTCCTAAACCCGATGATGCCGCCGATGCATTGGCAGTCGCCTTAACAGCTTGGTTTCATCAGTCTTAGGAACGTGGATTGATTGACATCCTCACCGTCCTTCAAGGACGATGATTCCCAAGACTCACGACTTGGGTTTCTGCTTCTTTCCCTTTCGGGTATTTCGCAACTGCCCTTTGGACTTATGCCCATCAGGTCTTATGTATGCGCTTCGCGCATGCTTCGCAAACGCTCCACAGACTATCACCGATGGTGCTTTGCCCATCGGAAGCACCGCAAGCCCTGCGGCGAGAATATTTTGTGCGGCATTGATATCTCGGTCGTGGTGCGTTCCACATTCGGGGCAGCTCCACTCTCTACCATCAAGCGGCATTTCATCGACAACGTGACCGCAATTTCCACAGCGTTTAGAGCTGGGGAACCAACGGTCAATTTTCACCAGTGTCCGACCGTACCGCTGGCACTTATATTTCAACTGACGAACCAACTCAGACCAAGAAGCTTTACTCAATAGCTCTGCTGTGTTTGTGATTCTGTGCGCTATTCGCGCCCCGCTTCGCTAACAGCATATTCTTCACCGCCAAATCCTCGACAGCAATCGTTTGGTTTTCACGAACCAATCGAGTTGTCAGCTTGTGTTAGCGAAGCGGACGCAGCGAAGCGAGTAAGGAAATCCTTACGAGCATCAGCAATAGCTGCTTGAATCCTAGCAACTTCAAGTCTCGCTTTCTCTCTATTGTTAGAAGCCTTGACTCTACGGGAAAGCACTTTCTGAGCTTGGCGCAGCTTAAATCTAAAACGCTTGAAATGCTTGGGATTGGCAACTTTTTCCCCATCACTCGTTGCAATCAACGACGTGATTCCCGCATTAATCCCTACCGCTTTATCAACTTTGGGCAGTGGATTAACGGTATGGTCTTCGACCAGCAGCGAAGCAAACCAACGCCCCGAAGCATCCAGCCTCACAGTAACTGTAGATGGCTCGCACATCGAGGGCAGAGTCCGACTCCATCGGATGGGCAGAGGTTCAGAACATTTTGCCAACCACAACTGCCCCTCCTTCCACTTGAAAGCAGAGCGGGTAAATTCAGCACTCCCACCACTTCGCTTCTTTTTGAAGTTTGGATACTTGGCGCGACCTGCCCAGAAGTTGGTAAACGCTTTTTGCAGATTTCTCAAGCCCTGCTGCAGCGGCACGCTGCTAGCTTCGTTGAGGAATTGCAAGTCTTCCTGCTTTTTCCACTCGGTCAACATCCCAGAGGTCTGCTTATAGTCAACCCGCTCTTGTCGTTCATACCAAGCTTTGGTGCGAGTGTGCAGCGCTTTGTTGTAGACCACCCGCACGCAGCCCAACGTGCGGCGCAAGAGTTGTTCTTGTTCCTCTGTTGGGTAAAAGCGGTAACGGTAGGCTTTTTGGGTCACACCTTGCATTTTACCGCATTCGGTGTAAAGCCGTCCTTATGACGGGGTTTTCAACCCATTTTTTTGATGAAATTGGGGAAAAGCTAACAAGCTTATCAATCGGTGCATACTTTCTCAATCTTTCCAATGATTATGTACTGATTTTTTTTGTATGCTACGAGACTAAGAGACGTTTTGGAGATTTACGACCCTACTGTCACCCCTAAATGTGGAAATCGGTTAATTAATCTTGTGAGCTATTGAGTTAGCCATCTTGAAGAGCCCGACCCTACCACTTGGAACAGCGGTTGTTTTATCTAGTAGTCTCTTAAACAAACGTTTTGGTGAGATGAGGAGTTGATTTTATGAATAAGCTCGGTCATTGGAGTAAGCCAGTCGCTATTGTGGCTTTAACATTGACGGCTGTAGGAGAACTGAATGCTGCGGTTACGGCGTTGCCCAGCACTCCAACAACCAAAGTAACGCAGAAATCCCAATGGAACTCACCTGGAGGTCAGGACAACTATCAACTGGCACAAGGGCTAGTAGGACAATGCCGCGCGGCTAAGCAGCGAATTTTTGTTTACCCAGAGCGTTCCACGTCCAGTCAATCAATCAGAACGCTAGCTGAGAACGATGGAGTAATCCTCGCAGACACTGGGGTCAATGGTTGGATCGCCATTAGCGCTCCTGTAGCGGGTTATGTCCAAGCACGAGACCTCACACTTTGCAACAGTAGCACTAAGCGACCGACGCCTGCGCCTACGCCCACGCCCACGCCTGCGCCTACGCCCAGCCCTACGCCTACTCCTACGCCTACGCCTACGTCTAGCGCCAACAGCTGCCGCAAGGTGATTTATCCACCGGAGGGGTTAGCGGTTCGTAACACTCCAGTTCTTTCTGCTCCCAGGATTGGCGGGGTGTACGTGGGGAATACGGTTAAGCTAGCTAATCCCCGGCAGTCAGAAAAAGACAGCCAAGGACGCACTTGGGTTAAGATTTCACAACCTACATCTGGCTGGATTTCTAGTGGCTTCCCTAACGGAAATCTTGGTCCAGAATTTCCTTGTCCTTAGTGAGGGCTAAAGGTTAGAAACTTAGAGGTTTAGAAGGTTGGCAGTAAGAAAAATTCTTAACCTGCCAACCTTCTAACCTGCAACCTTCAACTGCGCTTCAGGTGTGATCAGGACGCTAATGTTGAGATCGCACGTTCTAGAGCTTGGGTAGCCTGATCGACTTCCTCCGCCGAGACAATCAGTGGCGGAACAAAACGGACGACCTTTGGCCCAGCAGGCACGAGCAACAACCCTTGAGCCATTGCCGCTTTCACGATATCAGCGGCAGTCAACTCAATATCGGCGTTGATTTCCATCCCATTAATCAGACCCCAGCCGCGCACTTGGGTAAATAAATTGCGATATTGCTGCGCGATCGCTCTGAGTCTTGCCCGCAGTTGTTCACCGCGTTGCTGCACATTGTAGAGAACATTCTCCCGTTCTAAGGTCTCACCCACCGTGAGTGCTACTGCACAGGCAAACGGATTACCGCCAAAAGTACTGGCATGATCGCCCGGTTGGAAAACGTCACAAAACTTCTTACACATCATCGCACCAATGGGGATGCCGCCCGCTAATCCCTTGGCACTGGTAAAGATATCCGGCTCAATTCCCAGGTTCTCATATCCCCAGTACTTGCCCGTGCGCCCCATGCCAACCTGCACCTCATCCAAAATCAGCAGGATGCCTGTGTCATCACAAATTTTCCGCAACCGCAAGAAATATTCCAACTCACCGGGACGGACGCCGCCTTCTCCCTGCAAGGGCTCCATCAAAATCGCCGCCACCCGTTGGTTGCCCTCATCAATATCTGTAACCGCATTCTCTACAGCCTGGATATCGTTGTAAGGCACATAGTGGAACCCAGGCATCAAAGGGTCAAAGTTCTTTTGGTACTTCGGTTGACCGGTCGCTGTAATTGTCGCTAGTGTCCGTCCGTGGAAACTGGCATGTGCGGTCAAAATCACCGGTTTTTCAATGTCTAATACTGTGTGGGCGTACTTCCGTACCAGCTTGATGGCTCCTTCATTCGCCTCCGCCCCGGAGTTACAAAAAAAGACTCGCTCAGCGCAAGAATGATCAATAATCCACTTGGCTAATTTCCCTTGCTCTGGGATGTAGTACAGATTAGAAACATGATGTAGCTTTTGGATTTGCTGCGTCACTGTTTCAACCAGAGCAGGGTGGGCATGACCCAGAGTACAGGTCGCAATCCCAGCAACGAAGTCAAGATATTCGCGTCCTTCAGTATCCCAGACGCGACACCCTTTCCCTCGCTCTAAGGCAATGGGAAAGCGTCCGTAGGTTGTCATCACATTGGCATCAAAGTCAGCCGCATCATACGGACCGGACATCCCTGGTGCTGACTCGGCTGGGATTGAGGGATTTTGAACGAGAGCTTCTAGACTCACTAACTTAATCCTTATCGAAATATAGAATGAAAAATCTTGTGAGGACTGATTGTATGGGTTTAGCTCAAGCTTTGAGCGACTACATTAACTGGTTAGCTAAGGGAACACAGCTAGACTTGTCCTAACCGTTACCACTCATTGACAGCCTAGATTCTATGTACTTTATCTTATCGAGCGCAACGGCAACCTAGAGGTGTTCTTTACCTTTGTTTTTGCCATCAAATCTTGACAATATCAAGAAAATCCCATCGGGTTAGGGCGTATCTAACAGAAACTAACACTCCGTTACTTTAGCGATCGCTTACAGTAATTTTTTTGCCAGATCGTCCAGCATCGGAGCCAGAGGGGAGTTATTCGTCGCTCCCTCACACTCCTTATTTTTCAGTGTATCCTTGAATCTTCTCTCACCCACATTTACAAACTTAACAACAGGCGGTGTATTCAACGCTTGAACAAAAATATCAGCGCCTCCGCAAAGAACTAATTATTGGGGTGATTGCTCTCTTTGTAGTTGCTTTAATTGGTACTTTATGGTATAGGCTAGTAGAGGGCTGGTCATGGTCAGATGCAGTTTTTATGACTGTGATCACTCTAGCCACAGTCGGCTATGGAGAGACCAATCCTTTAGGAACTCGTGGACGGCTGTTTACGATCGCCCTAATTTTGATGGGTGTCATTTCTATTGGTTACATCGTCAATCGGTTTACAGAAGCCATCATCCAAGGCTACTTTCAAGAAGGAATCCGACTGAGGCAACGGCGGCGCTTGATCGATACATTGACAGACCACTACATCTTATGTGGATTTGGGCGCACGGGGCGTCAGATTGCTTTGGAGTTTAAGGCTGAGGGTATCCCATTTGTCACAATAGACTCTCAAGTTGAGCAAGTAGAGGCAGCGCAGGATTTGGGTTGTGTGGCTGTACATGGGGATGCGACGTTGGATGATACGCTCCTTAATGTGGGGATTGAGCGAGCAATTTGTCTAGTAGCCGCCCTCCCTTCCGATGCCGAAAATCTCTACACGGTGCTCTCAGCCAAAACACTCAACCCGAAAATTCGTGCGATCGCCCGTGCCAGTACAGAAGAAGCTGTAAAAAAGCTGCAACGTGCTGGAGCAGATGCGGTAGTTTCTCCCTACATTACAGGAGGTAAGCGCATGGCAGCAGCGGCTCTCAGACCCCAGGTTCTGGATTTTATGGACGGCATTCTCACAGGGGGCGATCGGGCTTTTTATATGGAAGAATTTTTGCTCGATCTCCAAACTAGTCCTGTGGTGGGGCAAACAATCAGAGAAGCTCGACTGCGATCGCAAACGGGTGCTTTAGTCCTAGCCATTCGCCGTGCTGATGACGAACTAATCGTCGGGCCCAACGGTGACACCAAGTTATTACCAGGAGATCTGTTGATTTCTATGGGAACTGTCGAGCAACTCCGTCAACTGAATCGCCTCCTCAGTCCCCTTCGCTCCCGCCGTCCCCGCAAGCCCAAGTCATCGAGTTAGTTTGAGTTCCTGCCAACCCTGTTGTGTACCAACACGCTTTAGGGTAGGCTTTATCATCTCTGGAGGCGCACAGGTCAGTAAGGTACTGGGATAAACCGCTTTACCCCAAAGGGGATGCTCTAAAACACAGCAGCGGTTGCGAATAACCGGAAAACCCAACAACGCTTTGACGACAGCCGTATCATCGTGGGGGATTTCTCCCGGACGAGATAGCAAGGGATAGCCAGTACGGGGGTCAATCAGGTTACTGGAAAAGCCGCGATCGCGCAATGTAAACGCTACCTCAAAACCGAAGCGCATAAACGTCTCCCGCAGTCGTTCCTTCTCTCGCTCAACCTCAGGATTAGATTCCACAAGCTGACATCGAGCTTGCTGTAAAACAATAACCACCCACAACACGGGCAAATCCCAACCGGGTAAGACACGCTCTAAATTCTGGACGACAAAGGGACTAGGATGGTGAATTGACATTTGAACGCCTTGTCCTGTTTTTGTCACTAAATAAAGAAAATTGCGGTGAGCGTTCAGCCATTTGTAAAGTTTGCGCTGGTTAATCAGCATTCGCTTGAGTGCCAAATATCGTCGTTTGAATAGCGAACTCATCATTTACAGCCGTTTTCACGGGGAATAACCCCATCTGTCCCTCCTCTTCCCATCCCTGTGTCTCTTTTCAAGGCAGTCCCTCAGGGCTCCAATTGCTGCCACCGCGAATGAAAATCTATCTTCCCCACTTCCTACTCCCCATTCCCGACTCCCTATTTTCCTAGGAGAGTAAGGGCCAGCGAAACTACTCGCTCAAGAGTGGTCATTCTGGAATAAATGGTTACAATGGATAAAGTTACAAGTTCTACTAGAACGTTGGTGACTGCCAATAGAGTTTTTTGATCTATGTCTAAATGTAAAAGGGAACCCATCGTTTTCGCGGCAGTAGACCGGGCACGTACCCGGAAACTTTAAGTGAGAGCTCAGCGGTACCCACCTGGTTTTCCAGGTCATAAACTGAGGTAAGACGGCGTTCCGGGGAATTTGTAATCCTAAAATCCTCCTGTCTTTAATGACTGGGGGCTTTTTTTATAGACGTAGGGCAGTAATAATGATAGGCTATCCCACCTTTGACTGGCCTGCTCTTAACTGGAGCATGAGGCAGGAAGTACTACTCTCTAAGGGTCATAAGATGGGGAAAAGCCTCCATCAGTATGTGAGTGATGGGTTGTCAATATAAATACTTCGGCAAATTTGTCCATATATCAAAACATTTAAACTTCTGATTGATGAAGCATTACTATAAACTAAATTAAATTGCTGAAAAAGTTGAGATCAGAAAAGTTGTTAACTGAGTCGCTTACTACTTTAACTTTTCCCGCGGAGATTTTTAAGCTGGCGAATGGGCTAACTGTAATTTATCAACACCTGCCAGCAACACCCGTCGTAGTAGTAGATGTGTGGGTACGCGCCGGTGCTATTAGAGAGCCCGATGAATGGTCGGGGATGGCTCACTTTTTGGAACACATGATTTTTAAAGGCAGCGAGCAACTCCCTCCAGGTGTCTTTGATGCCGTGATTGAAAGTCATGGGGGTGTCTCAAATGCAGCGACGAGTCATGACTATGCTCACTACTTCATCACCACAGCGGCTCAGTACTTAGAAGATACTCTACCGCTTCTAGCAGACCTGCTCTTGCATCCAGCTATCCCTGAGGAAGAATTTGTCCGAGAACGGGATGTTGTGTTAGAAGAAATTCGTGCCAGCTACGACAATCCAGACTGGCTAGGTTTTCAGGCTTTGAGCGAAAGCGTTTATCAGCGTCATCCTTACGGGCGTCCGGTGCTGGGTACAGAAGATTTATTAATGCAGTACTCACCCGATCACATGCGCCGTTTCCACTCTGCTTACTACCAACCCGAAAATATGACCGTTGTGATTGTTGGCGGAGTTGACCAAGAATCGGCTTTGAATTTAGTTAACCAGTCGTTCCAAGACTTTCCTCACCCCTTGGATGCCCCCAAGATGGATGTACAAGCAGAACCTCCCATTATCGGAGTTCGACGCCAGGAGTTATGTTTGCCTCGACTGGAACAGGCACGTTTGCTGATGGCTTGGGTAGGCCCAGGTGTAGAACAACTCCGGGATGCCTATGGCTTGGATTTACTTTCCGTGCTGCTAGCAGATGGACGGTCTTCTCGCTTGGTGCGAGACTTACGGGAAGAGCTGCGATTAGTTCATGGCATTAGTAGTGGTTTCTCGCTGCAACGGGATTCTAGCTTGTTTACAATTAGTGCAGCCTTAGAGCCACAATACTTAGAACAAGTAGAAGAGCTGATTTGCGATCGCTTGTTCCAATTGCAGAAAACCCCTATCTCCCAAAAAGAACTCAGTCGCTGTCAACGCTTGTTAGTGAACGACTACACCTTTTCCACTGAAGCCGCCGGTCAGATGGCAGGTCTCTATGGCTACTACAACACCATTACTACTGCTGATGTCGCCGTCACTTATCCACACCAGATTCAGCGGTTTAAGACATCAGACTTAATGCACTTGTCGCAGCAGTATCTTTCTGCACACCACTACGCCGTTACTGTTCTCAAACCACTACCTGAGGATTAACGCTATTGTTGGACGCTATTGGTTGCGCTGCACTAAGGCTATGGCAGGTTGAAAGTTGAACGTTGTAACCTTCAAACAGGAGGATGAAGGATTTTTTCCCTTCGCTTCTGTAATCGTGAGCCTACTTTGGACATTCAACTTTCAACCGTTGACTAACAGCTAATGCCTGAAACTGTGAACTCTTTACCCCAACAACCCGTCATTCATCGTACTGTTCTGGATAATGGCATCGTTGTCCTTGCCATTGAAAACCCAGCAGCAGATATTATTTCAACTCGCCTATTTATTCGAGCTGGTAGTCAGTGGGAACCGCGAGAAAAAGCTGGACTCGCTCATCTGCTTTCGGCGGTAATTACCAAAGGAACTGAGCAACTATCATCGATAGAAATTGCCGAACACATCGAGTCAGTCGGCGCGAATCTTAGTGCTGATGCCGCGACGGATTACTTTTTAGTATCCCTAAAAACAGTCTGTGCCGATTGGCCTGAGATGTTACAGCTAGTCGGACAAATTTTGCGATCGCCAAGCTTCCCAGACGCTGAAGTAGAACTGGAACAATATCTTGCCATTCAGGATATTCGCTCTCAAAAAGAGCAACCCTTCACCATAGCCTTTGATCAGTTGCGGCAGACAATGTATCAAGGCCATCCCTATGCTGTCTCCATTCTGGGAACAGAAACCACCGTATCTGGACTAAGTCGGGATGATTTGGCACATTTTCATCAAACCTATTTCCGACCGGATAATATGGTGATTAGCCTGGCAGGACGTGTGACTCCAGAGGAGGCTGTTGCACAGGTTAAGCAAGTATTTGGAGATTGGTACTCTCCGGCAACACCGTTGCCAACACTACACCTACCGTTAATTACATCCCAGCCTTCTCGCGTCATGACGCCACAGGACACGCAGCAATCCATTGTAATGCTGGGATATCTAGCCTCATCCTTACAGCACGAAGATTACGCTGCCCTAAAATTACTCAATACTTATCTAGGTAACGGTCTTTCCAGCCGCTTATTTGTTGAATTGCGGGAGAAGCGAGGACTAGCGTATGATGTCTCAGCCTTTTATCCGACACGCCAATCAGCCTCTTCCTTTGTTGTCTACATGGGCACAGCACCGGAGAATACGGAAATAGCGCTCAGTGGACTGCGTACAGAGGTAGAACGGCTTTGTTTAGATTTGCTGAGTGAAGATGAACTCCAAGCCGCCAAAAATAAGCTTCTCGGTCAATATGCCTTGGGCAAACAGACGAATGCACAACTGGCTCAAGTTTATGGCTGGTATGAGGCTCTAGGCTTGGGAATTGATTTTGACGTTCGGTTTCAGCAACAAGTGAGCCATGTTACCCCAGAAATGGCTAAAGGTGTAGCGGCTCGGTATTTTATCGAACCTTATGTGTCTCTAGTCGGGCCGGCTGAAGCAATTACCCCGTTGGCAACTCCCATGATTTAAATAATTTTTCAGTCTCTGTGATAACTAAGCTTTTCCACATCTAATTCGCATATGAAACAACACTCTATGCCCTGTGCCCTATGCTCAGCTTTCACAGCGTCGTTAAATGGGGAATAGCTTAAAACGTTTCTAACAGAGAGTCATGAGAAAGACCTGATAAAATATAGCCACCTTGCGCTGTGTGGTCAGCGGATGGCGGTGTGGAGTAGAAAAACTGTCGTAGTAGGCAGAGGATTGACAACAATGCGTAAGAGCCTAATGCCAAGTTTCACGAATGCCATCTGGCTGGTCTGCTGGAGCGTGTTGAGTGAGCTAGCACTGGTCTTGGGTCACTTACCAGCCGTAGCCTCGAACGCGGATGCCAATCGCCAATTGCTCGCTCAGGCAGCACCAACAACAAGCCTCAACCGACCGATTCTCAGACTCGGGAGTGAAGGTGCGGCGGTGTCTGAACTGCAAGCAGCGCTGAAGCTTTTGGGATTTTACACAGACGTTGTGGATGGCGTCTATCGAGAGAGTACCGCGATCGCTGTTTCTCAGTTCCAGAAATCTGCGGGTTTACCTCCCGATGGCATTGCTGGGCCTGCTACATGGAATAATCTCTTCCCAAGTGCGTCATCCGCCTCGACAGGCTCGACACCCTCACCTTCATCCACTTCCACTTCCTCAAGAACCTCAGCCTCATCTTTCCCTGTTCCTTCTATCCTTCAGAATTCAACACCACCGAGCCGTGTGAATTCAACCACGCCAGCAGAGCCTGCTAGGCGCAATCCCACAAACCGCCAGCCTCGTAACCGACCTGCTGCAACCACTTCTGACACTACTACGGCTAACTCATCCTCAATCGTCAATCCCAAGCCTACAGCGGTAACGTTGCCTATTCTTAGGCAGGGTATGCAAGGCCCAGCCGTCGCTCAGTTGCAAGAGCGTCTTAAAACACTTGGCTTTTTCCAAGGAACAACGGATGGGGTTTTTGGCGCAGCTACTCAAGCTGCTGTTCAAGCCGCTCAACAGAACTTTAATATTCAACCAGACGGAGTTGTTGGCCCTGCCACTTGGAGAGCGCTTTTGCGTTAGCTTTTCTTCTGTGAAGGATGAGAGATAAAAATGCTTGAGAGCTGCTCTAGAAGCAGCATTTTTTTTGCACAGAGTAATTCTAAAACTCAATCTTTTGATGTAGATAACAATCTTGTTTTAGATAGAGCAATTCTGGTTCGGGAAACGGATATTCTATCTTTAAAGGGCAAGGGAATTCAATCGTTATATTCAGACAGACTTAAAAGAGCTGCTCATTAGCAGGTTTAGTCAAATCTTATCTGCGTCCTAATCAGCAGAAATAGTTCCTTCAGAATAAGGTCTAATCAGATGAACTCAGATAAAGCTCAAACGTCGGAACATACAAATGACGGAGTGGGCAGACTTAACAAACTTGCCTACCGGGATGGTTATATCCACGGTCGAGAAGTTGAGCATCATATCCAAGAAGAAAACCGGGTTATTCGTGAGAATGATAGCGCTGCAAGTGGCTTGCTGATGGGCATTACCATTACGGTCTTGGCTGGTCTTTTAGGTGGAACTATCTTTGTACTCACTCATTTCAATCAGCGGTCAACTTCACCAAGACAACCGAATCCTGCCCCTAATACCAGTCAGCTTCAAACCCCTCACACTCATGCTTTCCCTGTCTAAAAAATTGCATCTACCCTGATTCACTTTGACCTGCCATCGCTTCTACTTATCGCAGGAAATTTTTGATACTTCTCTCAATCCAAGGTCTATTTGATAACGCTTTCTATCAACACTTATGGATATTCGACGCAACTATACCCCTAAAACTTCAAATACGCCGTTACAGAACGAACAGAATCTAAATACACCGATAGAACCTGTTGCTCCAGAGTCGGTTTCTTACGAAGAGGGTTACCTTCATGGTCGCGTGGCTGAACGCAGTCTTGATAATCAAATCGAACAAGACCGTTCTGAAACTACTGCGGCTCGTGGTTTAGTACTCGGTATCGCCCTCGCTTCTTTAGTAGGGTTAACAGCAGGCGTCCTATTTTATCTCAACCAACGAGATGAATCACCAACGCCAACACAGGTCGTTGCCCCAGCAACGCCTCAATCGCCCAATCGAGAGACCACTATCATTGAACGAACCACTGAAAATACTCAAAGGACTACCCCTGTCAATCCGGCATCTCCGACGACTTCTCAACCACCGGATATCAGAGTAATCATTCCAACTCCTGTGCAGCAAGCGCCTGCTCCACAAAACATCACCCCTCAAAGGCAGCCTTCCGTGGACGAACCTGGCATTCGCCAACCCAGTACATCGGAGGAAACGGCGCCTAGGTCGTCCCAAAACCAAACATCTACAGGCACTTCCACAACAACAGAACCGAACACGACCAATCAATCGTCGCGGGCTCAATCGCAAAGCCAAACGACATCTGATCTTTCTGATACTTCTACGTCTACAACGACGCAACCCAAGGCGAGCGATCGCACTTCAGCAGGACAAAGCCAAAATCAGCCAGAATCTACTACTTCCGGGAGTTCCAGTTCATCTGACAGATAACCTAGCGGTTTTCGGTTAAATGGGATATGCCCTGTAGACGACTGGGAGAAGGGGTGTATATAATACGCTCCTTCTTGTCCAACAGGTTGCTTTACCCGGTTCTAATAAATTGTAATATTCTCTCGATAAGGAAAAGTAAGGTTGCGAGATAGCAGATTAACCTACATGTCTTACTCATCAAGGCATAGAGCCTTTTTAACAAAGATGAGTTCGCATTTAACTTTACCGATATAGGGCGTTAATATAGAACAAATGATCCACTGCGATTCCCAACACAGTTCTTGAGACATTAATGGCTACCCAAATCACGAACAGTCCCGACAAAGAAAAAGCCCTGAACTTGGTACTCAACCAGATTGAGCGCACCTTTGGCAAAGGCTCCATCATGCGTTTGGGCGATGCCACTCGCATGAAGGTGGAAACTATCTCCAGTGGTGCAATTACGCTGGATTTAGCCTTGGGTGGTGGCTTGCCGAAGGGACGCATTATTGAAATCTATGGGCCAGAAAGTTCTGGTAAGACCACACTAGCCTTACATGCGGTGGCGGAAGTGCAAAAAGCGGGAGGTGTTGCAGCGTTTGTTGATGCGGAACACGCCCTTGACCCCACCTACTCGGCGGCTTTAGGCGTTGATATTGAAAACCTCTTGGTTTCCCAACCGGACAATGGCGAAGCAGCGCTGGAAATTGTCGATCAGCTGGTGCGTTCTTCAGCCGTTGATATCGTCGTCATTGACTCTGTCGCTGCCTTGGTACCGCGTGCAGAAATTGAAGGCGAAATGGGTGACAACCAGGTGGGTTTACAGGCGCGTTTGATGAGTAAGGCGCTACGTAAAGTGGCGGGTAACATCGGGAAATCTGGCTGCACGGTGATTTTCCTCAACCAGCTGCGACAAAAAATTGGCGTCACCTACGGCAGTCCAGAAGTTACAACGGGTGGTAACGCACTCAAGTTTTATGCGTCAGTTCGTCTAGACATCCGTCGGATTCAAACCTTGAAAAAGGGTAATGAAGGCGAATACGGTATCCGGGCTAAAGTCAAGGTCGCTAAAAATAAAGTTGCTCCTCCTTTCCGGGTTTCGGAGTTTGACATTATCTTTGGACAAGGAATTTCTCGGTTGGGATGTTTAGTTGACTTAGCAGAACAAACCGAGGTAATTAAGCGTAAGGGAGCTTGGTACAGCTACAACGGAGACAATATTGCTCAAGGTCGCGATAACACGGTGAAATATCTGGAAGAAAATCCCGAATTTGCCGCCAATGTTGACCGACAAGTGCGTGAGAAACTTGATATGGGAGCTGTCGTTCAAGCTAACTCCGTCTCTCCTGTTGAAATTGAAGAGGACGAAGAACTGTTTGAGGAAGTTTAACAAGGGTTGAAGGTTAGAAAGTTGAAGGTTGAAGGTTGTTTGGTATAGCCGTTGCCCTGGAGTCCTCTGCCTTGGAACCTTCTGCCTTCTGCCTTTTGCCTTTTGCTATAACTAAATTAGTTACGTTCCATGACCTTATGAATTTGGCGATTGAAAAAGCGATCTAAAATTTCCGACTGTTGAGCAGGACTCAACTGCGGCATTGAAGATTGGGGTGCAAGCTCTTCTAGGTCTAATTGCTCTGGCCAAAATTTAGATGTTGCCTCTTTGTGTTCAGCCGGAGGCAAGGCTTTGGCGTTTAGGTCTGTCAGTGGCGCAGTCGATTGTTGCAGGTTTACCGGAGTTGGCATTGCGGTTGTAGCTTCCAGTTTCGCCAGAATATCTGGAGGAGTTTCATCCAAAACTTGGGTATCTTTGCACAGGAAAAAAGAAAAGGCAAGGCTACTGAGTCGAACGCGATCGCCATCTCGCAGGGGCATACGCCCATGTACTGGTTCACCATTGATGAAGGAACCATTGGTACTGTCAAGGTCAATCAGGAAAAAACCCTGATTTTTAACGTATTGAATCACAGCATGACGCCGAGATAACCGTCGATCCGCAATGGGGATAGAAAGTTGGCGATCGCGACCGATACTCCAGATACATTGAGGCTGGAGCAGAATTTGAGTTTTCCCGTCTGCCAAGTTGGTAACCAGATAAATCTGCTCACCCTGAATTACACCCGTGATACACCGGGTTGGTACGCTCGAAAAACTTTTACTACTGGTTTTTTCAAGCTGGAGAATTTCATCGAGTAGAGTGCGATGATGCTCATAGAGCTTTAGAAAAACTTGATATAGACCTAGTCGCTGTTCGATTTCCATAGTTCCGGATGAACTCGACAGAGGTGAAGTATCTGCAGAGCCTGAAATTAGAGAGGGTAAGGACAGAAGTCGTTTGTGAGTGAAACGATAGACGGTGTTCAGTCACTCATACCACATCAGTGGCTGACTGATACCAATATCTAAGCAATCCGTGATTTAATCCCGGTGCTATTTATCGTTTTGAGCTTAAAGTGCTCCTACCACTATAAAGTATCAACCTGAAGATAGAGCTTCTCTATCCTATTGTTTCCGTTCTGCCCCTTGGTCTAGGCGAAATAGCCAAACCATGAGGGCGACGACACCAATTTGCAGAGCGAAGTTGGGGAGGGCTGTGCCGACTTCTTGACCTGATGCTAACTGTGATAGGAAGACGAAGGCACCGATGAAGCCGGAGGCTCCAAAAGCCAAATAAATAAATTGCCTTAAGATGCGATAAGGAGCTTTAGCCTGTGCTTTCAACCGGGCATATTGTTCGGGACTGAGATTGTGTGGATTAGTTTTGCTATTGGGATTGCGTTTTTTGGGAGTTGAGGATGTCATCAGGGATTATTTTTGCCGTCCTACATCAATGGTGACATGACCGGGGTTAATTTTTCAGCTACTCCTCAGGTAGAGGGAATCTAATAAGCTGTTAAGCATCTAAATCTAATGTGCTAGTTTAGGCGGACGGGGAGAGGGGGAGAGGAATCGTCGCGAGTCACGGTTGAATATACGCGATAAAACTTGCTATATTAGTCTATCGGTGCCGGTGTAGCTCAGTGGTAGAGCATTCGATTCGTAATCGAACGGTCGCGAGTTCAAATCTCGCCATCGGCTTTTGTAGTTGTACAGTGACAATCATTTGTCGCAAGACGTTTGATTTGCCTCATGTGACAATCGAAGTAGCCGCCTCGCAAATTATCTCTATCGCCCAGTAGCAGCAGGAAGAAATGATTTTACATAAGTTACGTCAGCTATCCAAATCGAGGCAGCTGCAATTGGAAGACTATCTCGATTTTCTCTGGCAAAAAGAGCAGTCAGAAAATGTGAGTGTTTAAGGATGTAGAGGCTCGCGGCATAATCTCAAAGAGTTGGGTAGCAGATGAACAGTTGAGTATCTACAAGGCATCGCCTCTTCCTGTCCGAAAAATACTTCGGGCAAGTTGTGTTCAATAACAGTACAACTCCTGTGAAGCAAAGAACATTTAGATGAGAAGATTTAGATTAGCCGCACTAGGTCTTGGTGCTGCGATGATGATGCAGTTAACGCTTGGAGTAATCGCCAGCAAAGCTGAACCACTCCCTGCTATTAGGGGTGTCAAAATGGGGAACATCCAATACCGTAATTCGGAAACATCTCCAGATCCCAAACTAGAACAGGCGATTCTGCGGGAACTACAGGGTTATAGTCCCAGCGACCCAGACCAATATGTACGCTACTATTACAATCGGATTGACCTCAACAACGATGGCAAGCCGGAGGTAGTGGTCTATCTGGTTGGCTCTTATAGCTGTGGTACGGGTGGCTGTACTACCTTAATTTTCACGCCAAAAGGACGGGACTATCGTTTGGTGTCCGAACTCACCTTAGTTCATGACCCAATTTTGGTCACATCTCAAAAAACCGCAGGCTGGAAGGATTTAGTCATCCGCGTTAGTGGCGGAGGTGTGAAACCGCAGTACACACGCTTACGGTTCAATGGTCGAACGTATCCAGGTAATCCCTCTGTACAGCCAGCCGTAGCTGCCAATTCTGTGCTGACAGGAATAGCCATTGTAGCGGATGCTTCTTCTAGTCCAGGAACAGTACTGCGTCCACGTTAACTTAGAAATGCAGTACATGCTTAATACCGAATGCGCGGGTCGATTAAAGCATTGATGATATCAATGGCAATGCTAGCCACCACAACGATCGCACCAAAAAAAACCATCACTCCCTGCACGGTTGGGTAATCGCGGGCTGAAATAGCGTCGTACAATCGATTACCTAACCCAGGCCACGAGAAGGTTACCTCTGTCAATACCGCTCCACCCAACAGGGAGGCAAGCAGCAGTCCCAGCACTGTAATTACTGGAATCATCGCATTTTTCAACGCATGAGCAAGGACAATTCGCTGTTCTGGAATACCCCTTGCTCTTGCGGCTTCCACATAATCGGCTTTGAGAGTTTGCTTCAAGTTCACCCGCACAATTCGCTCAAAAATCCCGCTGAGTAGCACCCCCAAAGTAATGCTGGGTAGAGCCAGATAGTACACGGCTGTGCCAAACTGGCTCAAGTTCCCGCTTAAGAGGCTATCAATGGTATAAAGACCCGTAAAGCCTTCAGGTGCTGGTGATGTAATTGGGAAGCGCGTTCCGATCGGAAACCAATTCAGTTGAACGGAGAAGATTAATTGCAATACCATCCCTACCCAAAATATAGGGAGGGAGTAGGTGATGATACCAAATAAGCGTCCCCCTGCATCAAGAATAGTACCGCTGCGCGAAGCGGATAAAATACCGATGCCGACACCAACCAAAAAAGCCACCGTCAGTCCGAACACCGCCAATTCTACCGTTGCTGGGAAATGTTGCTGAATAATCTCCCAAACTTTTTGACCCTGGCTTGAATAAGAAGTACCTAAGTCTAAATGGAGTAAATCTCCCAGATAGCGAACGTACTGTAACCCGTACAACCAGAGCTTTTCATACCAAGGCTGATTTGGGTTAGGGAATCCATAGCGCTGACGAAATTCTTCCTTGACACTATCGGGGGCACGACTGCCAAGCGCCGCATCGATCGGGTCTCCTGGTGTTGCTCTGAGTAGGATAAACACCAACGTGACAATTGTCCACAGCATTAAGGGAGCCAGCAGTAGACGTGTCAAGAAGTAATATTGTAGGGCTTTGGCACGAGACATAAGTAGGAAGGTAAGGAGAGGGGGGAGGGGGAACTCGGGCTCCCCTCTGGGGATTAGGGAGCGAGGGGGGAGGGGAAGAATATACTCTGGCGCAGGGACACTTTGATACAGGGCGTTCTACAATCTCCTCTTGTTTCCGTCTTTGCGTCCTTGCTCACTCCCTCTAAGCTCCTTTCCCAATTTCCCATAGAGGAAGCTGCTGAATGGGGTCGAGCTTGACTTGCTGCAATCCTTTCTTGGCAAACGCATATTCTTTGGGTTGCCAGATGGGAATTAGAGGAACATCTTTGGCCAGTAGGTCTTGAACTTCCGCAAAAATTTGCTTACGTTTTTGAGAGTCTTGTTCGGTGCGCTGTTGCTGAATCAATTGATTCATGCGATCGCTGTAGTAAAACGAACCCTGACTCTTACTCGCTCCTTCTTCACAACCTGTCGCTTCTGAGCCTTTGTTACAGCTAATTAGAGGCGCAATGAAGTTGTCAGGGTCAGAAAAATCAGGATACCAGTCCACTAAAGCGCTCTGATAAATTCCCTTACCAATTTGACCAAACAGCGTGGTGGCTTCTACAGGTTGCGGCTGGATTTGGACGATTCCTTCTAATTGCTTGGCGGCATATTCTCTTAAAGTACCAGCCACCTGCTGCCGAGCGGCTGAACCGGAGGGGAACCAAATCTCAAGCTTTAATGGGTTGGTGGGTGTAAACCCTGCCTTAGTGAGCAATTCTTTCGCCTTTGCAATGTTGCCGTCGCCATACGTTGTGGCAAAGGTTGGCTTAGAGGCGTCAAAGCTGGTAGGAATCAGAGTATAAGCTGGCTCTGCCTGCTTTCTGAGGATGCGTTCGTTGATGAGTTTCCGATCCATCAGGTAGGCTAGCGCTTGTCTCACCTCTAACTTATCCAATGGTTTTTGCTTCGTGTTCAGCACCAGGTAACTAATGACATTGCTTGGCGCTTCGATAACCTGCCAACCCCCCGACTTTTCCCCATTCTTCAAACTGACAATTTGGTCGGGATCGAAGGTTTGATAGGCAATATCAACGGCGCCAGTGCGGAAGGTATTAAACAAATTGGCAGAATTGCTCAGGATTTGAAAGTCTAACCCTTTATTGGGCGGTTTTTCTCCCCAATACTGGTCAAACACATCCAGCCGGATTGAATTGGGAGTAAACGAAATTAGTTTATACGGCCCCGTTCCTACAAACTTGGTGGGCTGGAATTTGTTATTACCAATCTCATAAGCCTTGGGCGAGACAGCACACATTCCAGAGAAGGCGAGTAGCGCTGGAAATGGGGCAAAGGGTTTTTTGAGTTTAATGGTAAGCTCACTCTTGCCAGTTGCCTCCACCGATTGCACAATATCCGCTAGCAAAGAAGATGGTTTACCCCCATTTTTGATAAACCGATTGAGGGAAAATACCATTGCTTGAGCATCAAAGGGCGTCCCATCATGAAAGACAACGCCCTCGCGTACAGGAATCTTATAGGTTAAACCATCCTTACTCACTTCAGGAAGTTTAGTCGCCAGTTGGGGTTGTAGTTGGTCTGTGCCTAGCTTGTAAGTATAAAGGCGATCGCCCAAGCTATAGAGGACGTTACTCGCTGCTAATTCATAAGCATCGGCGGGGTCAAGCGTTCTTGGCTTTAGCGTTGTACCCACAATCAGCCGACCACTGTTGCTACCACTCGTCGTGGGGACAGCCGCTTGCTCAGTTTTGGGGCGACCTCCACAACTAATAATGAGAAAGCAGCAACAGACAAATAACGTCAGGAATTTGCCAATTGACCACCAGCGTTTATGAGACAGGTGGAACCAGTTGAGAACGTGCATTGCGGATTTTCAGGATTGGCGATGAGGCACAAGTAATTATATGCGCTATACACTACAGCTCAAAGCCAATCCGTGACCAATGGTTCCTCTCCATTAAATTTCATAATACAGAGGAAATGCTTTCGCCTCTTTGGGTTTGACGTAGACTTGCTGATTTGGCTCTAGACTCAGCTGATTGAACCGCTCTCGCGTCAAATTCGCGACCACAACTTGACCGTCACCTAGCGTTAACTCGGCTTGAATTTCCCATCCCATGTGAATTAGACGTGTCACTCTGGCAGGAGCCGTAGCACCGTTGGGCTTTGTGTCTACAACCACATCATGAGGGCGCACGAAGATTTGGGGGTTGGCAGAATCAAAGCCACCGCTTTGGAATAGCTGTGCGCTACTAGGCAACACATTCACCGGACCAATGAAACTCATGACGAACGGTGTGGCCGGTTGGTCATACACCTGTGCGGGTGTTCCCACCTGCTCTACCCTCCCTTTGTTCATGACCACAATCTCATCCGAGACTTCCATTGCTTCTTCTTGGTCATGCGTCACGAAAACGGTTGTGACATGGACTTCATCATGAAGGCGTCGCAACCAGGCGCGTAGGTCTTTGCGTACTTTGGCATCCAAAGCACCAAAGGGTTCATCCAACAGTAAGACTTCCGGTTGAACGGCTAACGCTCGTGCTAAAGCAACGCGCTGCCGCTGACCCCCTGATAATTGGGAAGGATAGCGATCGCCTAAGCCACCCAATTGCACTAAGTCTAGTAGTTCCTCCACCCGCGCCTTAATTTTAGCTTTAGGAGTTTTGCGAATCTCCAAGCCAAAGGCAACGTTCTGTCTTACTGTGAGGTGTTTAAATAAGGCGTAGTGCTGAAACACAAACCCAATCTTGCGTTCTTGGACGCTAGTATCGGTGGCATCTTTTCCAGTCAGCCAGATCTTACCGCTATCGGGTGACTCTAGACCGGCAATGATACGTAACAGAGTGGATTTCCCAGAGCCGGATGGGCCGAGTAGGGCAACTAGACTACCGCTTTTTATTTCTAAATTGACATCGTCAACAGCCTTAAAACTACCAAACTGTTTGGATACGTTTTCAACTACAATACCCACGGTAAAGAACCCCTCTATATGGATGGCGATCTGCTTTTTCTTCTATACTGGGCGGCACGACAAGATACACCAGTGAGCCGCTGAGACAATAAACCCCCATTCTTTGGTGGGATTACTGTAGTTTTATATCACAATCTAGAGGCTTATAGTTTGTTTTTTTGTCAATACCCAGAAGTAATATTATTGAGTCTTGAGAGAATAATAGCTGATTCTCCCCAAAAATGGGGATTTGGGAGCTTGCTCTTAGGGGATTTTAGGACTGAATCGGCGGCTCTCCCTTCCAAGCTCTACTCGGTGATAAGGTATCCCACGTTTAACTGACTTGTGGAGATTGGGCGTAGGGGATGAGGCATAAGGCATGGAGGATTATTCTCTATGCCAATTGGATGTGGAAAAGCTTAACACTCCCAGCGGTTTTCTTCCTACAATTTGCTAAAGTCCGCAATCTAAATCAGTATCATTACTCATTATTTTATTAAGCTATGTAACGCTGAGTTGTTAAGCTGTATTTCAAGTTGACTCAATATCTCAGCTTAGGGGTCTGATGAGCCGAACGTCCGTGATACCATGCATTCCGTAGCTCTAGCAAGATTGGGAGAGAACATGCCAGCACTTAGAGTTGCTGTTGTTGGGTCAGGGCCAGCCGGCTCTTCTGCCGCCGAGACTTTGGCAAAAGCCGGAATTGAAACTTATCTGTTTGAGCGCAAGCTCGACAACGCGAAGCCCTGTGGTGGTGCGATTCCGTTGTGTATGGTGAGTGAGTTTGACCTGCCACCCGAAATTATTGACCGACGGGTGAGAAAGATGAAGATGATCTCACCGTCTAATGTCGAAGTTGATATCAACATAGAAAAAGAACACGAATATATTGGCATGTGCCGCCGCGAAGTCCTCGATGGCTTCATGCGTAACCGCGCCGCTAAGTTAGGTGCCAAGCTGATTAATGGTACCGTTCACAAACTCGATATTCCGACTAATAATACAGACCCCTATACCCTTCACTACGCCGACCACTCTGATGGCAGTCTGGAAGGAACAGCCAAGACCCTGAAGGTTGATCTCGTGATTGGGGCAGATGGAGCCAATTCCCGTGTGGCTAAGGCCATTGATGCCGGGGATTACAATTATGCGATCGCATTTCAAGAACGCATCCGTCTGCCAGAAGACAAAATGGCTTACTACGAAGACCTGGCAGAAATGTATGTGGGTAACGACGTTTCCACCGACTTCTACGCTTGGGTCTTCCCCAAATACGACCATGTCGCCGTTGGCACCGGCACGATGAAGGTCAACAAAGCCGACATCAAAAAACTGCAAGCCGGTATCCGTGCTCGTGCTGCCAAACGCTTGGCAGGTGGAGAAATCATTAAAGTCGAAGCTCACCCCATTCCAGAACATCCCAGACCGCGTCGCGTTGTAGGTCGGGTTGCCTTAGTAGGAGATGCTGCCGGTACAGTTACCAAGTCTTCGGGTGAAGGCATTTACTTTGCCGCCAAATCAGCTCGGATGTGTGCAGAAACGATTGTTGAAACCTCCAACGGTGGTACTCGCATCCCCACAGAAGCTGACCTTAAACTTTATCTGAAGCGCTGGGATAAGAAGTACGGCATAACTTACAAAGTTTTAGATATTCTGCAAACGGTTTTCTATCGCTCCGACGCTACTCGTGAGGCGTTTGTCGAGATGTGTGCTGACAAAGATGTTCAAAAATTGACTTTTGACAGCTATCTCTACAAAACCGTTGTCCCAGCCAATCCTTTAGTGCAGCTAAAAATTACTGCCAAGACAATTGGTAGCCTGCTTCGAGGAAATGCCTTGGCTCCTTAGAACTTAGCAATCATCCTAATTATTTTGGAGGGGTGAGGCATTGATTCAAAGACCTTCGATTCTTATCAGGTTTTGGATGAATACTTCGCCCCTCCAGTCATACTAAATCCATCCGGATTGACAAAAAAAGGCAGAATGCAGAAGGCAAAGGGCAGAAGAATTTATCTTTCACTCTTCACCATTCAGTTGATTGTTTATTCTTTTAGACTATATCTCGTTGGTTAAAGGGAAAACTATTATTACTTTCCGGCTTAATCAAATTCTCAACTCCTTTTTGAACTAGATCGGCTAGTTCGAGTCTTTCCAACGTTGAACAGTAGAGAGATTCAGGGGAAATTGTGATAATTTTTTCGGGACTAAGCGCTGCATAGCGATTCGGAACTCTACCTAAGATATAAACTAGTAATTTTTCCCGTAATTCAGCAGAATCCAGAATTTCCTGATAAGTATCGGCTGGATGAATATCCGCTGAAAGATTTTCCAATTCACCGCTAATCTTTAATAAGGTTAAGTTAATAATTATCGTTTCCATCTCGTACTCCCTTAAAAGTTCTGATTGTTCTCGGTTTCCTTCAGAGACGGCACCCTTCTCGGTCAGTTAAAAGGAAAAGCTTCACATTGAGGAAAGTTGGCAAATAGCCTTTACCAATTCCAGCGCCTGTGATAGCGCAACGGGATAGATTTGGGGGAAGAAAAGAGAAGAAAAGACAAGAGGATGATTCTGGCTAACGGGATAGTTCTGCCCCGTAGAACTGAGTATTTGTTACTTGAGCTGGCCAGTAGCTTGTTTGTGTTCTCCTGAGTCTAAAGCCTAGAGGTAAAAAAATTGAGTAGGAAATCGGAGAGAAATGGAGAAGATATTAATTCCCCACCAGCAGGGTCACTAATCTTTAGAATTTCTTTGGGATCGTGAACGATAGGAATGGTAAGCTGTTAATAATGATCCAGTTCTGGAAAAATTTCCTATGCAAAAGATGGGTCAATCCTGACTCAAGAGGAATGACCACTACCTTTTCCCAAGCCAGTAAGATTGGCAAGGTGTTAACTAACAGCGGAATCGGCCTCGGCTGTAGATTGTTCAGTCGCAGGTAACTCTAAGCAATACCCTGCACCATACACAGTTTTGATATACCGAGGATGGCGCGGATCTGGCTCTAGCTTGGTTCTCAGATGGCGGATATGTACGCGGATAGTTTCGATATCATCATCCGGGTCATACCCCCACACCTCCTTAAGAATTTCGCTGGGAGAAACCGTCTGACCATGACGCTGGAGTAAGCAGTGCAAAAGCTCAAATTCTAAATGGGTGAGCTTGACTGTATGCTCAAACCATATCGCTTCAAACCGTTCAGGAACAAGGGTCAGAGGCCCATAATTAAGAATCTCTGTGTGCCTTGCGGCTGGAGGAATGCGGTCGGTACGTCGCAGCAAAGCTCGTACCCGCGCTAGCATTTCTTCTAGTTCAAAGGGTTTGGTTAGGTAATCGTCGGCACCGGCATTAAAACCGTCTACCTTATCTTGAGTTTGACCAAGAGCTGTCAACATCAATACCGGAATATCGGCAGTGCGCTCGTCCCGACGCAGCCGTTGGCAGACGGTAAAGCCATCTACCTTGGGCAGCATTAAATCGAGCATAATCAGGTCTGGCTGTAGCTGTAAGGCCAGCGCCTGACCTTTGATGCCATCAGACGCTTGGTTAACTTCGTAACCAGCCATCTCCAGATTAATACAGACTAATTCCGAAATTGCAGGGTCGTCGTCGATGACGAGTATCCGAGGCATCACTAAGGGGTTAAAACTACGTGTACTGTAAACGTTCGATAAGAACTGTTAGATGAGATAAAAATACTTTACCGATTATAAGCGGTGATTCTGTATTCTTTCTGAAGAAAAAAGGATGGACTGAACTTTTCTTGGATATTTGTTGACATTGTACATATCTTGCAGTCCTCCTAGGTGGGTGCGATAATAATAGCAGAGTGCTAAAAGCTAGACACAGACCAGCATCCGCCCTGTGGGTAAGAAACGGAAAGCCTATGGCACTCAAGAGGGAAGCGGAAATCCTGCTAATGATGTAAAGATTTATAAATGTAGAGACCGCTATCGCCGTGAAGCCTCTGTGACGCCAACACGGGCTAGGCAAGGGCAATACAGCCTTGTACTAGTTGTGAAAGTTTACATGATTGCTTACAAGAAGCGATCGCGTCCTAATTCGCTCTCTCGCTATCTTTATTATGCCCCATCCTTCTTACACACCGCCGAGGTTGCTCAAGAATGGTCTGGTTATGACTGTTTATACAGCACTACAGGCAGCACGGACTTGGGAAAAGACGATTGGTGTACCAGAGCCGTTTTACCAAGAGCAAATTTTTATCGGTGCTTCTGGTGTGCCTATTTTTGGCTTAGTCGCTATCCCGGAGAATGCCCATAGCACCATTATTGGCACTTACGGAATTACAGGTGATCTTGATAACCAATGGTTTCTTAGGTTGCTGGGGCGTAAGGCATTTGCTCAGGGCTATGCTGTAGTCCTATTTGACTGGCGTGCCCACGGCAAAACGGCTGAGTTATCTCCGACGTTAACCTCTGATGGCTTGTACGAAGGAGAAGATTTTGTCCACATTGCAGCTCAGGCTAAGGCAATGGGTTGTCCTGCTCCCTTCTGGTTT
>DATNPV010000282.1:0-5030 GCA_036703055.1 Waterburya sp. | reverse complement strand
ACCATGCTGGCTGAGATGGGGTCTGAACGAGTAACCCGATTAGCCTATGACTCTGGAATAGTCGAAATCATGACCCCACTAATGCCGCACGAGAACTCTAACCGATTCATTGAAGGTTTGGTTATTGTACTCTGCGAAGAGTTGGGATTGGAGGTTAAACGGACTGGCTCATTGACCCTGACACGAGATGATTTGGAGCGTGGAGGCGAACCAGACAGCAGCTACTATATTCAGAATGAGTCTCTAGTTCGAGATAAGGTAAACATCGATCTAGCTACTGACCCACCTCCAGACTTGGTGCTAGAGGTGGAATACTCAAGGTCTAAGATTGATAAGCTTCAGCTTTATGCCTTGATGGGGATTCCTGAATTTTGGCGCTACAACGGGAGCATTTTGCGAGTCTACAGACTTGAGTCTGGGCAATATGTAGAGTCCAGTTATAGCCCCACCTTTACCCCCATTTCAGTCACAGAGATTCCTAGATTTATCAAAGAGAGTCGCAATGTCGGAGAGATAACCTGCACGCGGAATTTCCGCAATTGGATCAGGGGGAAGTTGGAGCCGCACTAACCACTTCCCTCTCCTCAGAACATGAGCTTAATATGCCCAGTTCTTAGGGTACAGGGTACAGGCGAGAGAGCGGGTTAACGTCTTGCTATCCTAGTTCTTTTTCATGTTGCTTAATCTTGGCTTCGATTGATTTTGTCTCAGCCCTCACTGAATCAAGCTTCTTTCTTAACTCACTCAGCTCCTTTCGCTTGGAAGCTATATTTCTGTCTTTTATTACATTGAAAGCCTTTCGAGTTAAATCGAGCGCCTCTTCTTCACTAATGTCTAACTTTACCCAAAAATCTGCAATTGACTCAATTAGGGGTTGTAACTCTTTAAGCCTCTTTTCCTCTAGAGTTTCCTCTATCTCCGGAAAGTGTGCAGATAGGTAATCCACAGCCTGCTGAACAGTCGTAATCTCTTCAGTAATACCATCAGGCAATTCGATGTCAAAGTCTTCCTCCACTGCCCTCACAAGTTCTACAGCATCCAACTCGTCAGCATTCAGGTCGTTAGCAAAGTTAGCTTGGGGTGTAACAGCATCCGGGTCAACCTCAAGCTGTTCAACAACAAGTTTTTTAAGTCTCTCAAATATTCGTGTTTGGCGAGTCATATCGGGTCGCAACGCTCAGTGACACTACAGTTCTACATCCAAGACGACAAGCATCGGGAATTGACTGGGGTGGTAGCTGGCGATCACGCTTAACTAAGTACCATTCGGTTAAGTACAGGTCTTGATATCCTTTGTGGAATGCAAAGCGCCTTCTATCCACCCTTCAAAATAAGCTTCTTCATTGGGGTTCTCATAGGAATCAAACTCTGTATCCCTTATGCAGTCACGAATATAGTCTGGAATTTCATGTTTTTCAATCATCTGAAAATCTTCGTCACTTTTGTCACTTTGGAGGTCGTCACCCAAAAGAAACTTGGCATTTCTCTTGCCATCACTGAAGCCTTTTTCTTTCTACTCTGAGGGGGTTAGTGTCGTCGTTGAAGGTTTAGGATTAGCCGCTATCTGCGCTTTCATCGCCGCCAACTCATCATCAACATCTTTGTTGAATTTTAGCTCGATCAGTATTTTTTTTATTTGTTTTAATGCGGTCGAATTGCGCTCAAGAAGCTGACTAGTCATTTTTTGTTGATCAAGCAATTGAATTTTTGTTGACTCTAGTTCATACTCTATCTTTCGGAGTTCTGATTCTAAAGTCGGATTACTTGCTTTAATCACACGAGGAAGTGACTGCTCTGTTGTACCGTTTGATTTAAGCAAGCATTTTCTAGCTTTAGCTTCCGCCACTTTCTCCTGTAAGAGGGCTAGGCTTTGCTTGAGAATATCTTCATGCTCTGTGTACTTATCAAGCTGAGCTTTTGCTATACGTGCGCTTGCTTCGTGGTTTTTCAAGCGTTCACGAGCGTAGAACGTCAAATGCTCATTGTTGGCTCGTTGGGCTTTTCGTAAGTTTTCTTGCCATTTACTTACTTCCGCTGCGGCTACACTATAGTTGAATTTTGCTTTTGTGTTGGGAATACTGTCGATACTTGAAACTACTGCCCTTGTCTGTATCAGGACTTCCTGCATATCACTAATGACTTGATCGAGAGCCTTTTCTGGGTCTTCAGCCTGTTCTATCAAGTCATTAACATCGATCTGAGCTGTTTCCTTGAGCCTATTAAGGAAGGTCACTCATTCACTCCTGTAGGTCGCTGCTGTTCCTTCAGCTTTTCTAATAGCATTGCGACTATCAGGGCAGTTAGATCGCCGATCGCAGACTCTTCACACTCTCCGTGGTACTCACTGGGCGATCGCTCTCCTAATTCCGGCAGTTCCGGAATGGTCACCGGCTGCGGTTGGGGGAATCCTGAGTCGAAGTGTTTCGACAAGAACCCCGCTGGACTGTCTCCCGGTAGGGTTCTTGTTATGGGAACCCTCATGAGTAATCCATTTTGTGAGACAGCAAGATGTCACAAGATTTAAGTCAAGCTCCCGAACCCGAACAACAGCAAGAGGAACAGCAGGTCGATTCGATTACGCTACTTTGTAATCGATTAGGCGAAATCGAAGCGGCGCTGGGAATCGGCGGCTGTGAAGGCGTGCAGTCGAGTCTGTTAAACCGACTTACTGCGATCGAGTCTAGCCTCAGCAAAGACCAGCGTGAGCGCAATCTGCCAGCGACCATCTCCCGCACCGAAGCCTCCGATTTAAGCTTTTTGCGGCGGAACGGCATCCTGCTGGAGGATATCAGCTCCGGTAAGGTCAGGATCGTATAAGGGGTTGATCATGCAAGACTTTGAAAAGACCATCCGCAACTTCGAGAAGCTGCAAGCCGACTATCAATCTGCGTTATCCGCCAAGCAAGCACACGAAGACAACCAGAGACGAGAGCGAGAAGCCTATTTCCAGGCTCAACAGCTTGCCTATGAAGAAGGTCAAAAGCGCGATCGCCGTTGCCAGTCAGTGCAGAAATTTATCGACATCCTCACCGAGGTTATCCAACAAATGGAGTGGGGTCATGCTTTCGATCTAAATGAAAAACTCCAGAATCTCGCTCAAAACATGGACTTCCAAATCCGCAATCGGCTCCTACATGAGGGGAGATAAAATGGAACTAGAAGGACTACTAGATCAAGCCAGACAAAACTGCGTGACTCGCGCCGAATCGCTGCTAGAGTCGGAGTTAGCAATGGTGAAAGCCAAGTATCAATCGCGGTTAAACCCCCCAGAAAACCTAATCCTACTGGAAGCACTGAAACTTGAGCTGCAAGAATCTAAAAGTGCATTTGCTGATTCTGATGTTCAGGGGGGACTAGAACTTTTCTCCCACGTTCACGGCGAACTCAAGAACTTAGCTTACAAGCTAAGCTACAGCCGTTAAATAAAACGGACTGCTCAGTAATCCGCCGCCCTGCCAAAACGGGGCGGTTTTTTATCGAGTCATGTCACCCATTTGTCACTTTTTATTTTTTCGACTGCACAAATGCAAATAAAAAGCCAGACACTACTCTATGCCTTTGCTTCAGGTTTTGGGAATCCTTAGAAAATCGGACTGATATCGGTATGAATTGGCGGTGACATATGAAACGACCGAACGGACATATCAAGCTTTGGGAATGGGCACGGCTGAAGCGCTGGTTCCTCTCTGGCGACAGTTACACGACACTGGCAAGACGAAGTGGGAGAAGTCGCAGCGTTATTGCATTGCACGCTAAACAGCACCGCTGGCAAGAGCAGAGGAACGCGATTAGGCTTATCGGGAGAACGGCAGGAATCCGCCAAACCATTCGATACCTGGAATCATGCGAAAGTGTTTTACTGGAATACGTCGAACGGCTCAATGTGGCAAAGACGCTGGAACAGGTGCAGCAATCTATATCTGATTTATCCGAGTAGCGATCGCGGAGACTCACAATACTAGAAGTAATTGCTCTGTTCAAAGCAACGACTCTTAATCATCGCCACACTATCAAAGTCCTAAGATTCTAGTGAGACTTAACAACTAAGGCACAAGCAACAAACCCCAGGTTTTGACGTGCTTTCGTTCGCCACGATCATGTGTTTTGGCGAGGTTTGTCATGGGTAATATTCTAAGAGCGCAAGTTTCGATTAGAGGCATACGTCCCCTGCTATGGCATCACTTTGGGCCGGATGCCCTACCTTTAGAAAAACAAGAGCGGACGGGTGTCGCTGGCAATGACCCTCAAGAATGGAAGAAGTCTGTTCTGATGACTAACGATCGCAGCTTGTACATCAAACCAACTTACATCTTTGGCTGCTTGAGGGACGGTGCCAAGCATACCCCTCGTAAGCGTGGAACGCTACAGCCCTACGTCGCTGCGACGTTGCAGGTTGAAGAGGATCTTGTTTACATCGAGCGGGATGGACAGATTCTGAAAGTTCCTGATGAGCCTGTTCCTACTGACCCCACGCTGCCAGTTTTCTTGGATATTCAAAGCGTGAAGAATCCCTCAACAAGAGGGCGGAACGTTAGGTATAGAATTGCCGCGTCGTCCGGATGGGAGGCTCGATTTAACCTTCAGTGGGATGGGACTATTGTCAGCCGAGGCGAAATGCAGGCTGCCGCTATTGACGCTGGTCGCTTCTGTGGCTTAGGTGACGGTAGAAGCATTGGCTACGGTCGATTTGAGGTTACTGCTTTTGCAGTCAGTGAAGTTCCTCTGGGACAGGTAGCCTAACAGAATTACTGGGCGGGGCGTGGCGAGATCGGGTCGGGTTTGGTCTTGGGTTGGTAAGGCGGGGGGTGGCATGGTCAGGCGGGGCAAGGTATGGCAGGGAACCACAAACGACAACCTAAAGAAATCTGGAACCTAACCCGCAAGAGAATCTGGCAGCGTGACAGTAAAGCCTGTAAGCGTTGCCAAACTCCTCTCGAACTAAACAAATGTCACATAGACCACATCGTCCCACTCTGTAAGGGTGGAACAAATGCAGACGACAACCTCAGAGTACTGTGTGTCGTCTGCCA
>DATNPV010000264.1:0-31271 GCA_036703055.1 Waterburya sp. | reverse complement strand
GAGCTAATTGACGTTGAGAAATTTCTTCCCTTTGGTAAACCTCAATGATCTTTTGTCGTAAATCAATTGAATATGCTTTCATCTCGAATTCGCTTGCTTAATACTGGTGAGTGTATCTCATCTATTTGAGAAACGCTATAGATAACTTAAGCAACAAAATATAGTTATACCCTTTAAATACACAACTCAGCCATTGGTCACTATTATAAAAATTAAGCAAATAGGAAACCAAAAGTAATATTGAGTGAAGCCCAGGAGTCAGACTCTACGCTCTTAACTTGTTACAGTTGTTTTAATAGATTTCTATCGCTGGCAGTCTCAGTTTTTTCCCACTACTTGTCAAGCTTATTATCTGATTTATTGAATCGTTTGAGCCAATTTTTCTCTTATAATTGACATCAGAACTGCAATTTTTTCAGACAGTTATTGTTTTTTGCCCCTCTTATTGTCAATTATCAATAATTAATGATAATTCCAGCGTACTTTCTCCTAACCATCTATTTAACTTAAATATTATTGCTTAGCTAAACGGCGAATTGATCAGCTAATTCACCGATGAGAGCAGCCACAGCCATTCTTGTGACGGTTGTGGGTGCCGAATGTGGACTATAAAGCTGCTTTGGGCTTGATACAGCAATTTTCACGCTGGTGAGGTACAGTCAATTTTTCTCTCTTCTCCTGTAGAAATGGGCTAGTAGGATAGGATGTACCTTACTAGCCTAGAAAACGCTGTATCTGTTTAAGTTCCGTTAATTGAAAGCTAGGAGTATATCGCAAGCAGCAGGCGCAGAATGACCCATTGCACCTCGACCAAATGTTTTTTCAAACAATTGTTTCGTGCGATCAAAGGCCTCAAGCCATTCTGCGCGATCGCCTCGCGTTCCCAGTTCCGCAGAATGATGTACCGCGCCACCAAATAGAGTTTGACAATCGTCCTGATATTGTCGATCCGTGGCAATATGAGCGTGTAGAACGGCATCAATTTCTTCGGTGGGTACCAGTCGCATACTCGGATATTGCTTTGCTAGGAATAGAAACAAACCGTACTTCCAGATAGCACGCGCTGCTTGCGCTGGAGTGAAGTCTCGACCCTCATCAGAGTTAAGCAGATGATAACGGATGGTTTGCCAATCGAGGGTTTGAAGCTTCTTCAGGAAACTATAGTCCACAGCCAATTGTTTGTAACTCATCATCGGTCATATCCTCTTAAACGGTGATTCGGTAATCTTGCGGTGTCCGGTTACATTTGCTCAGCTAGTTTGCATTTAACTTGTATGCGAGCAACAGCTCAAATACTGATCCATTCTGAGGCTTCTGTTTTGATTTATGACTTTCCTAGGGGTTCTCTATTCTGGTGATCGCAGCCAATAAGCTTTCAACGTTCCAGGCATCGTTGTAACGAATACCGTTGATAAATAACGTTGGGGTAGTGGTGACACCACTGCGTAAGCCACTTTCAATGTCTTCGTTAACGCGATCGGCATAAACGTGCCTCCACATCGCTTGCAGAAACTGTGACATATCAAGTCCTAGATTATTGGCATACTCAACGAGATAACCATTATCCAATGCCTGCTGATGCTCGAACAACGTCTCGTGCATCTGCCAAAACTGACCTTGTGCTGCGGCAGCTTCTGCGGCTTCGGCTGCCTTTTGAGCTTGGGAATGGATCGACGTCTGGGGAAAGTGGCGGAAAACAAAGCCTAGACGATTGCCAAGTTCTTGCTGAATTGCTTTGATGAGCCAGTAAGACTCACCGCAATCAGGAGACTGGTAGTCGCCGTACTTGACTAGCACTATTGGGGCGTTGAGTGTTCCTTGGATGCGATCGCGTTCTGAGGGAGGGACAGATAGCCTATTTGGCTCATTTGCCTGATTCATTGGAGTAAGAATGATTCGCAACAACAACGGGAAATTGTCATAAAACCTCCTACCTGATTCATCCTTGGTATCAGTTTAGGGAAGTCACCTGTCGTTGTAACCGGATTGAAGTTAGTTTTTTAACCTGTAAAAAAAGGTCAGCATTGAGCTGACTCTGAGATGAAGAAATTACTCTAACTTGCGGCTAGGTACTAGGTAATACTCTGGGTCTACCGCAATGGTCTTCTGATATAAGGTTTATGAGGATATCTGCTCTAAACGTTAAATACTATAATAGCTAGAGCTTTCTTAATATTTTGTTTATAAATTATAGCAAGTAATTAATGGATGCAATTGAATGCCATTAGCTGATTTATGACGATAGTCGGGGTTTCAATCCTGAACTACAAAGCGGGAAAAGCTTTAGTATTGTAGGAATGCGCGAACATATCCAGAGTCTGGGTGGTCAGTTAACAATCGCTAGCCAACCCGGACAAGGGATAGAGGTGACAGCTAATTGTGCCTCTTGCGATCAATATGACTTCCCAAACAACTGCTGGAGAATGAGATGCATCATGAGCCAGAAACAACCGATTCGCATCTTGATTGCAGATGACCATCCAATTGTACGGGCTGGACTCGCTGCCATGCTTGAAATCGATCCGAATGCAAACATCACCGTTGTAGGTCAGGCAAACAACGGGTGTGAAGCAGTTGAACTATTTACCCAACTCCAACCCGATCTTGCGCTAATTGACTTGCAAATGCCCCAGGTGGATGGTGTGGCAGCGATTGCAGCGATTCGCAAAAAGTTTCCTACTGCCCGTCTGATCGTGCTAACAACCTATGATCGCGATGAGGACATTTATCGGGGACTGCAAGCCGGCGCTAAAGCCTATTTGCTCAAAGACACGCCCCGTGAGGAACTGTTAACTTGCATTCAAGCTGTCCATGCAGGGCGATCGTTCATTCCACCGCAAGTAGGCGCTAGACTGGCGGAGCGGATGAACAGTCCGGAACTCAGTAAACGGGAGCGCGAAGTCCTACAGCTCATGACGGCTGGGATGAGTAATTTAGAGATTGGTGAAGCCCTGAGTATTTCGGAGGGCACAGTTAAATCTCACATCAACAATATCTTCAGCAAGTTGAACGTCAGCGATCGCACACAGGCAGTAATTACAGCGCTGAAGCGAGGGATTGTCACTCTGCCGTAAAAGATAGAACTCGATTGCAAGTTAGAGAAAGCTGCTATAGCGATTCTCGGTTGCCATTAGTACATCGGAAGTTCCCCTTGCCCGCTACAGAGTAATACCTATGATTTCCCTGCCTGAGGTTGCTGTCACAGCCAAAATCTACGAGAGCGCTAATTCACTGATTTATCGGGGGATACGACAAGGCGATCGCACCCCGGTCATCCTCAAAGTACTCAAAGACGATTATCCTAGCCCAGCCGAACTCACCCGCTACAAACAGGAGTATGAAATTACGCGATCGCTCAACATAGATGGGGTTGTTAAAGCTTATAACCAGCAAGACTATCAACGAACTTTAGTGATAATCCTTGAGGATTTTGGGGGCGATTCCTTAGAGAAATTGGTGAATAAATTGGCAGGGGAGTTGACAATGCCCTTACCCAAATTCCTCTGCCTTGCCATCCAAATTACAGAGATTTTGGGGAGGATTCACAGCAGCCATGTCATCCACAAAGACATTAACCCAAGTAATATTGTCCTAAATCCAGCTACCGGGATAGTCAAACTCATTGACTTTGGTATTGCTACCCGCTTAAATCGCACAAATCCTACGTTTAGAAATCCCAATGTCTTAGAAGGTACTCTAGCCTACATATCACCGGAGCAAACCGGAAGGATGAACCGTTTCCTAGATTACCGAACGGACTTTTACTCGTTAGGTGTCACCTTCTATGAACTGCTGACTGGGAAGCTGCCTTTTACAACTACTGATGCAATGGAGTTAGTGCATTGTCATATTGCTAAAGAGCCATTGCTCCCATCAACAATTAATCCAGCAATTCCTCCAACAGTTTCAAGCATCGTTATGAAGTTGATGGCAAAGAACGCGGAGGAGCGATATCAAAGTGCCTGGGGAATTAAAGCGGATTTAGAAGAATGCTTAAAACAGTTAGAGACGAGCAATCGCATTGCAGCCTTTCCATTAAGGGCTAAAGATATTTCCAATAAGTTTCAAATTCCACAAAAGCTGTATGGCAGAGAGCAAGAGGTAGAAACGCTACTAACGGCATTTGAGCGAGTAGCAGGAACAGACAAGGAAGAGGAGGGAGATAAGGGAGCAGTTTTTAGCAACCTCTCGACAAAAAATTCTCCCTTGTCCTCCTTGTCCCCAGCCACTAGTCCCCAATCCCAAATTGAAATGATGCTGATAGCGGGCTATTCCGGCATTGGTAAGTCTGTCTTAGTGCAAGAGATTTATAAACCAATTACCCAGAAGCGAGGCTATTTCATTTCCGGCAAATTCGATCAGTTTCAACGCAATATTCCCTACTCGGCTGTCGTCAATGCCTTTCAGGGGTTAGCGCAGCAAGTGTTGAGTGAACCTGAATTCCAACTGCAACAGTGGCGAGACAAACTCTTAGCCGCTTTGGGTGCGAACGGGCAAGTCATTATTGATGTTATTCCCGAAGTGGAACTGATTATTGGCAAACAACCTGCTGTACCAGAGGTAACGCCAACTGAGTCTCAAAACCGATTTAATCGAGTTTTTCAAAGTTTCATCAGAGTATTCTGCTCAAAAGAACATCCCCTAGTCATCTTTCTGGACGATCTTCAGTGGGTGGACTCGGCAACACTCAAATTAATTGAGCTGATAATGACAGATAGTGAAACGCAATATTTGTTTTTAATCGGAGCGTATCGGGATAACGAAGTAAAATCCTCTCATCAGTTGATGATGACAATCGAGCGTCTAAGAAGGGAAGGAGCAACAATTAACCAAATGACGTTAGCCCCTCTAGCGCCAGAAGCGATCGCTCAACTGATCGCCGAGACATTATACTGTGACACCGCTTCAGTCCAACCCTTGGCAGAGTTAGTACTGCGTAAAACTGGGGGTAATCCCTTCTTCACCAATGAATTTCTTAAAACCTTGTACACCGAAAACTTACTAACTTTTGATTTTGAGCATCTAAGCTGGCGATGGCATATCGCTCATATTGAAGGCAAGGGCATCACTGATAATGTGGTGGAGTTGATGCTTGGTAAACTGAAAAAACTTCCACCAGCAACACAACAGATTTTACGATTCGCAGCTTGTGTAGGCGCTGATTTTGATTTAAGCACCCTCTCTATTATCTGTGAAAGCTCACCTAGCAGAATTTTTCCAGATCTAGTGACAGCAATTCAGTTGAGTTTAATTGTGCCTACGTCAGAGTTAGATGAACAACTATTGTTTCAAAATTATAAATTTCTACATGACCGAGTTCAACAAGCGGCTTATGCATTGTTCGATGAATCACAAAAGCAGTTAGTTCATTTACAAATAGGTCGCCTGTTATTCCAAAATAATCCAGCAGAATTGTTATCAGAAGAGATATTTGAAATCGTCGATCATCTCAATCTGGGAGTTGAACTTGTAATCCATCAACAAGAACGAGATGAAATTGTCAAATTGAATTTGATGGCAGGTCAGAAAGCTTTGGCAGCAACAGCTTATGAAGCGGCTCTGAAGTATTTCAATGTGGGGCTTAAACTCCTTGGTGCAGAAAGTTGGCACAGTGAGTATGACCTAACCTTAGCTTTATACTCACAAGCAGCAGAGGCAGCGTACCTCAGTGGTCACTTCAGTGAGATGGAGCAATTAGTAGACGTGGTACTAAACTACGCTAAGACAGTGCTTGACAAAGTGAAAGTTTACGACAGCCGAATTCAAGCGTGTTTGTCGCAGGGCGATCCCAAAGAGGCACTTAAAATTGGATTGGAAGTGCTGAAACTCTTGGGCATAATTTTAGTAAAAAATCCAAGCCAGTTAGATGTGCAAAGAGGATTGGAGGAAACGGCTTCACTATTAGCTGGATGGGAAATCGAAGACTTGATCGATCTGCCGGAGATGACCGAACCAGAACCACTGGCAGCAACATATATCCTGGCGAGTATTGGTGGTGCTGCTTTTATGGTGTCACCAGTACTGATGGTGCTAATTATGTGCAAAATGGTAAATTTATCGATCAACAATGGTAATGCCCTTTGGTCACCCCTTGGCTATGCCGCCTATGGGCTGATTCTGTGTGGAGTAGTGCAAGACATTGAACTTGGTTATAAATTTGGCAAATTGGCTTTAAGTTTGGTGGAGCGATTAAATAATAAAAAAGGTAGTGCTAAGGCATTCCTGGTATTGGGTTCCCATGTTATGCACTGGAAAGAACATCTTAGGAAAACAATACCAATTCTGCTCGATGGTTATCAAAGCGGAGTAGAAACCGGAGACTTTGAATTTGCTGGCTATTGTGCATTTAACCTATGTTATTATTCCTATTTTGCTGGTCAGGAGCTTACAGATTTAGAACGAAGAACAGCAATCTACAGTAAGGCTACCAGTCAAATTAGACGGGAAAATCCCTTGAATTGGCTTGCCATGTTGCGGCAGACAATCCTTAATTTGCTAGATCAATCTGAAAATACGAGCCATTTAATTGGCTTTGCATACAATGAAGAGCAAGCGCTATCGCGTGCTATTGCCGTAAAAGACGGAACTGGAATTCACCACTTTTACCTGAATAAGCTTATCTTATGTTATTTGTTTGGGGAGTATCATCAAGCTGCACAAATTGCTATTTTAACTGAACAGTATTTAGGTGAAGTAACAGCGTTGATTTCTGTACCCCTATTTCATTTTTATGACTCCCTAGTACTTTTGAGCCTATTGGCTGATGCTTCAATCTCTGAAAAAGATGCTTGGCTAAATTGTGTTAACATCAACCAAGAGAAGATACGGAAATGGGCGCATCATGCCCCAATGAATTATTTACACAAATTTCTTCTAGTCCAGGCAGAGAAAGCACGAGTCTTGGGGCAAGTTCTGGAAGCCGAGGAGTTTTATGAACGAGCCATATCTGGTGCAAGTAAGAATGGCTATCTTCAAGAAGAGGCATTAGCCTATGAATTAGCCGCTAAATTTTACCTATCTCGGGGTAGGGAAAAGTTTGCCCAAACATACATGAAAGAGGCACACTATTGCTATGGACGCTGGGGTGCCAAAGCTAAGGTTGCAGATTTGGAAGCTAGATATCCGCAGTTATTGACTCAATCTCCAAGAGTTACTCGCACGATAGATAGGGGTACGAGCAATGCTACAACCACCACTGGTAATAGCTCAGGCTCATCGTTGGACTTAGCGACCGTGATCAAGGCGTCTCAAGCCATTTCTAGCGAAATTGTTTTAAATAAGTTGCTGGCATCGTTGATGAAAATTCTCATCGAGAATGCTGGGGCGCAAAAAGGGTTTCTGATTTTGGAAACGCAAGGCAGACTTTTGATTGAAGCTTCAGGCACAGTAGAGCAAGATCAGGTGGCGGTATTGCAGTCAATACCTATTGATAATGGAGATGTTTCTACAGCGATTGCCAATTATGTTACTCGAACCAAGGAAAGTGTAGTTTTACACGATGCAAGCAGAGAGGGAAAATTTACCAACGACCCTTACATTCAAGCGTATCGACCCAAGTCGATTCTTTGTGCGCCGCTTATCTATCAAGGCAAACTCATTAGTATCGTATATCTCGAAAATAATCTTACTACAGGAGCCTTTACTCCTGACCGATTGGAAATTGTAAAGCTTTTGTCCTCTCAAGCGGCTATTTCAATTGAGAATGCTAAACTCTACGCTGAGGTGCGTGCCAATGAAAGCAGGTTGACTCAATTCCTAGAGGCGATGCCAGTAGGTGTGACAATCCTTGATGCCAATGGTAAACCTTGCTACGCCAATCTTGTTGCCCAACAGCTCTTTGCTGAAACCATTGTTCCGTCTGCGACAACAGAGCAGTTATCAGACGTTTATCAATTCTATCGAGCGGGAACCAATCAACCGTATCCAAAGGAACAAATTCCCATCCTGCGAGCTTTGCAGGGCGAGCGCTCAGCCGTGGATGATGTGGAAATTCATCAAGGCAACAAAATTATTCCCATTGAGACTCGTAGCACCCCGATCTTTGATGAAAACGGCAAAATTGCTTATGCGATCGCGGCGTTTCAAGATATCACCCAACGCAGGCAAGCGGAAATAGCCAAAAGCACCTTCATAGCACAGATGAGCCACGAATTGCGAACTCCTCTCAACGCCATTCTTGGCTTTGCCCAACTGATGGGTAAATCGTCTTATCTCCCTCCAGAACATCAAGAAAATCTGAACGTTATTGCCCGTAGCGGAGAACACCTGCTCACCTTAATTAACCAAGTCTTAGATTTATCTAAAATTGAGGCGGGACGGATGACGCTCTACGCAGCAACCTTTGACCTCTATTGCCTTCTAAACGACTTAGAAAATCTCTTCCAACTTAAGGCGAACAATAAGGGGTTGCACTTGCTCTTTGAGCGGACTGTAGAAGTTCCTCAATATGTCCGTACCGATGAGGTCAAGTTGCGGCAAGTGCTAATTAATCTACTTTCTAATGCCATTAACTTTACAAAAGCTGGCAGTGTATCTCTAAAAGTCAAAAGTAAGTCCGAACAACAAATAACAAATAACAAACAACAAACAACAATTACTTTTGAAATTGAAGATACCGGGGTTGGGATTGCCCCTGATGACTTAAACAGCATCTTTAAAGCCTTCGTGCAAGTAAAAGCCAATCGCAAGTTCCAGGGAGGGACGGGCTTAGGGTTGACCATTGCCCGCTCGTTAGTGCAATTGATGGGAGGAGATATCAGCGTCAGTTCCCAGCTTGGCAAGGGAACAGTCTGCAAGTTTGATATTGCTGTCAGCACAGTTAAACCCGTTAATATTAATAGTCAACAACCAACCAGCAGAACACTCGCCCCAGAACCAACCCAGCAGAGCGATTGCGCTAAGCGCAGGCTTCGCGAACGCCTCTCCAGCATGGATGTCCTGACACCTGCTACTCTTGCTGCCCTGCCCCCCGATTTAGTCGCTAACCTCCATCAGTCCATCCTCGCACTCGATATAGAGCGGATTGAAACCTGCATCGCTCAAATTCGAGAACTCAACGCCCCTGTAGCAGGAGCGATCGCAGTTTTAGCGAAAGGGTTTAAGTACAAGCAGTTACTGGCTTTAATGCAACCTACAACTGATTAAATATGAGTAATGCTCAAAACTCTACCTCAAAAGAAACCATCTTAATTGTTGATGATATCCCTGAAAATTTGCAGCTTTTAGCCGGGATGTTATCGGAGCATGGGTATATCGTGCGCCTTGCACCAGATGGTCAACTGGCTCTTCAATTTGTACAAGTCTCCCCACCCGATCTGATTTTGTTGGATATCCTGATGCCAGATATGGATGGCTATGAAGTCTGTAAACAGCTAAAAACGTCTCCAACGGCTCAAGACATTCCAGTTATTTTTATCAGTGCCTTGAATGAAGTGTTCGATAAGGTGAAAGCCTTTTCTTTGGGTGGAGTAGACTATATTACCAAACCCTTTGAAGTTCGAGAGGTTTTAGCGCGTGTAGAGAACCAATTACGCCTTAGTCGGTTCTCTAAGCAACTTTTGGAGCAAAATGCACGGCTTAGTCAAGAGATTGAAGAGCGCAAGCGAATAGAACATGAGCGCAAACGGGCACGAGAAGCACTGCAAGTCTCCGAAGCAGAACTCCGGGCGCTCTTTGCAGCCATACCCGATCCCCTCTTCGTCATTAATACGGTAGGACGTGTTTTAAAAGTTGTACCGCTTGCGCCGGAGCAATTATACAAACCTGCTGAAGAGCAAATTGGTAGGACGTTGCACGAGATTTTCGAGCAAGCGCAAGCCGATATCTTTCTTAGCTACATCCAACAAGCTCTCAGTACCCAACAAATACTTAATGTTGAATACAGCCTGAGTATGGGAGGGCGAGAAACTTGGTTGGCTGCCCGCATTTCGCCAATCTCGCAAGATTTAGTCATTTGGTTGGCACGGGATATCACCGAGCAGCGTGCCGCCGCGCTACGCGAACGCAAACAAGCCCAAGAAGCGTCCATTTTGGCAGAACGCAACCGTATTGCTCGCGAGATCCACGACACACTCGCCCAGGCTTTGACTGGAGTTGTCGTGCATATGGAAGCGGCTAAAGTTGTCGTGCCAGAGGAGTCGAAGGCAAGAACTCATGTTATCCAGGCGCGAAACTTGGCTCGCGATGGTTTGGCCGAGGCACGGCGATCGGTTTGGGCGCTACGCTCTCAGGTGCTAGAACAAGGTAGTCTAAAGCAGGCGCTGGAAAGTTTAGTTCACGGACTAACCGCAGGTACAGCAATTAAAGGTCAGTGTACTATTGAGGGGACACGCTACCCGCTACCTTCCGAGGTAGAAACCAATCTGCTGCGTATTGCCCAGGAGGCGTTCGTCAATGCCCTCAAACACGCCCATGCTAATGCAGTTGAAGTTGAATTAACGTTCGGTTCTCAAGCCGTCCGTCTGTGCGTGCGGGACGATGGTCCGGGTTTTAATCCCGAACTTCTAAGAGGAAAAGGTTTTGGTCTTATAGGAATGCGCGAACGCATCCAGAGCCTTGGCGGTCAGTTAACGATCGCTAGCCGACCTGGACAAGGGACAGAGGTGATGGCTGTTGTACCGCTTGCCAGTGGGATACCTCCCAAAACGACTACTGGAGGTTCACAGCGATCGGTTACCAGTTACTAGAGATGGATGGTGCGGAAGCTCGCGACAGTCCGGAGCAGTTTCCCACTGCCGATCTGATTGTACTCACAACCTGCGATCGCGATGAGGACATTTATCGGGGACTTCAGCGGCACGTTACAAGTTTTCCCTCACTTCCAAAAGTCACAACCGTTGCAAGTAAAAGGTTTGAGAATTATGACCAATTCGCAATTATCTGACTCACAAGAGGCTATGACCAACGGGGTTGTAGTTGCTAGCCTTAAAGAGCAACAAGAAAAGGGACCAGACTTACGGCAAGTCCATGCAAAAAGTCACGGTTTGGTCTGGGGAGAATTTATCGTTGAAAGCGATATTCCTGAAACGGTGAAGGTTGGTGTTTTTGCCAAGCCTCAGACTTATCCTATCTGGGTTCGTTTTTCCAATGCCTCTGGACCGGAGAAGCGAGGCAAGCTTAAATCCGATAAAGAGCCAGATGCTCGTGGCATGGCAATTAAACTGATGAACGTCGAAGGTGAAAAATTTCTCGATGATGAGGAGAAAACGCAGGACTTCATTCTGTTAAACCACCCTGTCTTTTTTGTGAAAGATGTCAAAGGGTATATTGATATTGCCCAAGTGAAAAGTGGACAAGCGACTCCAGAGCTGATGGAAGCCATGAAACCTTCGCTTGCCATTGCTCAAGAAATGGGAAGCAAGAAGATTTCCAATCCTCTGGACGTTCAGTATTGGAGTACGACTGCCTACAGGTTAGGCTCCAATCCGATTAAGTTTTCCGTTAAGCCTCAGCATGAGGTAGAAACCTCTACTGTTGAGTCTGATTCCGATAACTATCTGCGCGAGGCAATGGTTAACTTTCTGACTAATGAAGGGAAAGATGCCATTTTTGACTTCTTGATTCAGCTTCATGTGGATGAAGAGAAAACACCAGTTGAAAACCCGATGAAGGAGTGGAAAGAGGAGGATGCACCTTTTGTTAAAGTGGCAACTATCCGAATTCCTAGCCAGAAGTTTGATTTTGATGAGCGCAAGCGAATGGATGAAGGGTTGCTCTTCACTCCCTGGCACACGCTACCCGAACACGAGCCACTCGGTAGCGTGAATTTGGCTCGCAAGAAAGTTTACCAAGAACTTGCAAAGTCTCGATGTAAACCCATGGAGAAGCGTATAAGAGAGCCTCAACCTTATACTCTTGTCCAAGATGAGCCGCGTGAGTAATGTTTTGCTTATAAGGTAGTCAGTGGTCAATCTCAATTTATAGCAAGCATCTTCACCCTTCATGGGTGAAGCAAGCTCCAATCTGCTAAAGCTGAAAACTTGCCCTTCGATCAACCCAGTCGGAATCGCTTCTAAGCCTACAGATCAAGGTGATAGTTATGATTTCCCTGCCTCAGGTTAACGTCACAGCCAAAATCTACGAAAGCGCTAATTCGCTGGTTTATCGAGGCATACGAAAAAGCGATCGCATTCCAGTCATCCTCAAAGTACTCAAAGAAGATTATCCTACCCCAGTCGAACTCACCCGCTACAAGCAGGAATATGAAATTACGCGATCGCTCAACCTAGATGGGGTCGTAAAGGCTTACAGTTTACAAGATTATCAGCGCTCGCTGGTGATGCTCTTAGAGGATTTTGGCGGGGAGTCCTTAGCCAAATGGATGCAGAATTCACCCCAAGCGTATTGTCCGCTTCCCTTAGCTCAATTCTTGAGCCTCGCGATCGCAATTACAGAAATTTTGGGCAGGATTCATGCTGCCAACGTCATCCACAAAGACATTAACTCAGACAACATTATCCTGAATCCAGCCACCGGGATAGTCAAACTGATCGACTTTGGCATTTCCACCCAATTAACCTGCACCAACCCTACATTTAAGAATCCCAATGTTTTAGAAGGCACCTTAGCCTACATGTCGCCAGAGCAAACCGGAAGGATGAACCGAGCCCTGGATTATCGCACGGACTTTTATTCTCTCGGTGTTACCTTCTACGAAATGCTCACAGGACAACTGCCTTTTACGACGACGGATGTTCTGGAATTAGTGCATTGTCATATCGCCAAACAGCCAATTCCCCCCCATGAGGTGAATGCACAGATACCAAAAGTCGTTTCAGGCATCATCATGAAGTTGATGGCAAAGAATGCGGAGGAGCGCTATCAGAGTGCGTGGGGAGTTAAAGCTGATTTGGAAGAATGTTTACGACAGTTAGAAACAACGGGTCAGATTGCCACGTTTCAATTTGGTAATCAAGATATCGCTGACAAGTTTCAAATCTCACAAAAACTGTATGGACGGGAGGCGGAAGTTGAGACGTTACTTACTGCATTTGAGCGAATAGCCGCAGGGAGGGCAAAGGGAGCAGAATTGCTATTGATTGCAGGCTACTCCGGCATGGGTAAGTCAGCACTAGTACAAGAAATTTATAAGCCGATTACTGAAAAGCGCGGTTATTTCCTGACTGGTAAATTTGACCAGTTCCAGCGTAATATTCCTTACTCGGCTGTCGTTAGTGCCTTTGCAGGATTAGTGCGGCAACTCTTGAGCGAACCGGAACACCAATTGCAACAGTGGCGAGACAAACTTTTAACAGCATTGGGAACGAACGGGCAGATTATTATCAATGTCATCCCGGAAGTAGAACTGATTATTGGTAAGCAGCCACCTGTACCCGATGCTGGAGAAAGTGAGGCTCAGAATCGTTTTAATCAAGTTTTTCAAAAGCTTATTCGGGTGTTCTGTTCAAAAGAACACCCGTTAGTTATGTTTCTTGACGATCTTCAGTGGGTTGACTCGGCAACACTCAAGTTAATCGAGTTGATGATGACGGATGCGGATACGCAATACCTGTTTCTCATTGGGGCCTATCGGGATAATGAGGTTAACCCATTGCATCCCTTGATGCTGCTGGAGGGACTCACCAAAGAGGGAGTAACAATCAGTCGGATTACGTTAGCACCTCTAGGACTTGGGGCTATTGCACAACTGATTGCCGACACATTACACAGTGACATCAGTACAGTCAAATCCTTGGCAGACTTGGTAGTGCGGAAAACAGAAGGGAATCCCTTTTTTGTTAATGAGTTTCTCAAAACACTGTACGCCGAAAACTTACTGACTTTTGATTCTGAGCATCTAAGCTGGGAATGGAATATCACTGAGATTGAGTCCCAAAATATCACCGATAATGTTGTGGACTTGATGATTGGTAAGTTGGATGAACTTCTCCATGTCACGCCGGAAAGTTTAAAACTAGCCGCTTGCATGGGTCATCTACAAATCGGTCGCGATCTCCTCGAAACAACTTCTCAAGAGGAACTATCAGACAAGCTGTTTGAAATTGTCGATCATCTTAATCATGGGCTTGAGCTGATCGCAGAGCAACCAGAACGAGATAAAGTTGCCAGATTAAATTTAATGGCAGCTCAGAAAGCCAAAGCAGCGCTTGCCTACAGTACAGCGCAACAATATTCGATCGCAGGCAGAGCGTGTCTGACAGATTCCAGTTGGCAAACCAACTATGATTTGACCTTAGATTTATATACCGAAACAGTAGAAGTTGAGTATTTATGTGGCGATTTCGAGCAGGTAGAAATTCGGGCAGCGCTCGTTCTACAAGAAGCCAAAACGGTTCTTGATAGTGTCAAAGTTTACGAAGTCAAAATTCAAACCTACATGGCGCAGAGCCAGCCATTGAAAGCGATCGATACTGGATTGCAAGTTTTGCAACAATTGGGAATAAGTTTTCGGGACAACGAAAAGCTAAGTCAGTCGGATGTCCACCTTGAACTAGACGCGATCGCATCCCGCTTTAGCGATCGAGCGATCGAGGAATTGCTCCATTTACCCCAAATAACCGAACCAGACAAGTTAGCGGCGATGCGAATCCTATCCAGCATCACGATCGCTGCCTATATTGCTGCTCCCGCTCTGATGCCTCTATTTGTGTCTAAACAGGTCAACTTGTCAATCCAGTATGGCAATACGTTTGTGTCTCCCTTTGCCTATGCAAACTTAGGGTTAGTTCTTTGTGGAATGGTTGGAAACATTGAGGCTGGCTATCAGTTTGGACAGCTAGCTTTAAGACTGTTGTCACAGCCAAATACCCATTCACATAAAGCTCGGACTTTGACCATCGTCACTATTTTCATCATCCACTGGAAAGAACATGCAAGAGTTCTATTGAAGCCTGTACTAGACGCTTATCAAATTGGGCTGGAAACTGGGGACTTAGAGTTTGCCTCCTATTGCGCTCACGGTTACTGCTTCCAATCTTTTGTTGTCGGAAAGGAGCTAGTGGAACTTGAACGCGAGATGAGGACATACAGTGAAGCAATCCGTCAAATCAAACAGGAAGCAGCACTCACTTGGAATCAAATATTTCGTCAGACTGTCTTAAATTTGATGGGATGCTCGGTCAATCCATCCCGTCTAATTGGCGAAGCCTACAATGAAGAAAAGGGATTGCCACAACACGAAGCAGCCAATGATGGAACCGCAATCTTTAATGTCTATTTTAATAAATTTTTCCTCTGTTATCTATTTTCTGACTATTCTCAGGCAGTTGAAAACTCAACATTAGCGGAAAGTTATTTACTCTCCATCACAGGGACACCTCTTGTTCCTTTGTACTACTTCTATGATTCGTTGTTAAAACTCGCAACCTACCCTGGAAGCAGCACTCAAGCGCAGTTGGAACTCCTCGGAAAAATTGCTGTTAGCCACGAGAAAATAAAACAATGGGCACATTATGCCCCCATGAATTATTTGCATAAATATCATTTACTCAAAGCAGAGAAAGCACGAGTATTGGGGCAGTTCTTTGAAGCAGAAGAATTCTACGAACAAGCAATTCTTGGCGCTAAGGACAATGAGTATCTTCAAGAAGAAGCATTAGCCTATGAATTATCTGCCAAATTTTACCTATCGCGTGGTCGGGAAAAGTTTGCCCAAACTTACATTAAAGAAGCTCACTACTGCTACGAGCGGTGGGGAGCGACGGCAAAGGTCAAAGATTTAGAAGCCAGATACCCGCAGTTACTGGCTCAATCTCCGACACTGACTCGCACGACTTCCACGCGCACGACCAATCCTAGAACGACCACTGGTAATAGTTCGGGAGAAGCCTTAGATTTAGCGACGGTGATGAAAGCTTCCCAAGCAATTTCTGGTGAAATTTTGCTAGAGCAGTTACTCAGTTCATTAATACAGATACTAATCGAGAATGCTGGGGCACAAACAGGCTGTTTAATTTTGCACAAAGACAGCGAATGGGTGATTGAAGCATCAGGTGAGGTAGATTCTTCAGCAAGTGTAGATGCCTATACCACCAGAGTTTTGCAATCAATTCCGATTGACAACCAACTCCCAATATCAATCATTAACTATGTGGTTCGCACGAAAGAAAGTTTAGTCTTGAATGATGCCAGCCGTGAAGGGAGCTTTACTGATGAGCCTTACATTAAAGACCATCAAACCAAATCTCTCTTATGTGCGCCACTACTCAATCAAGGCAAACTGGTCGGACTTTTTTACCTGGAAAATAATCTCACAGCTGGAGCCTTTACACCAGAGCGATTGGAAGTCTTGAATTTGTTATCTTCTCAGGCAGCCATTTCAATTGAAAATGCCAACCTCTATACCCAGTTAGGAGAATACAGCCGTTCGTTGGAACAAAAGGTGTCTCAACGTACTGCCGAACTTGCCGAAGCCACTCGACTAGCGCAAGCAGCAAATCAAGCCAAAAGTACTTTCCTGGCAAACATGAGCCACGAACTGCGGACTCCCCTCAATGCAATTCTGGGCTTTTCTCAATTAATGAGTCGCTCGCGAAGCTTACCCTCCGAACACCAAGAAAACCTGGGAATTATCACCCGCAGTGGAGAACATTTGCTCACCTTAATCAACCAAGTCTTAGATTTATCCAAAATCGAGGCAGGACACACAACACTTAACGAAACTTCCTTTGATATCTATCGCCTCTTAGATGATTTGGAAGATATGTTCCAACTCAAGGCTGAGGATAAAGGGTTGCACTTGCTTTTTGAGCGAACTCCAGACGTACCCCAATATGTACGCACCGATGAAGTAAAGTTGCGTCAAGTATTAATTAACCTGCTCAATAATGCGATTAAGTTTACCTCCCAAGGGGGCGTATCAGTAAGGGTAAGGTCAGTAATCGGTAATGAAGAAGATTGCTCCAAATACCAAATACCAAATACCAGATACCAATTGCAGTTTGAAGTCGAAGATAGCGGAGCTGGCATTGCCCCTGAAGAGCTAGATAGCTTGTTTGAAGCCTTTATGCAAACAAGAACAGGTCAACAATCCTCCGAAGGAACGGGTTTAGGGTTGCCTATAGCACGCTCGTTTGTGCAACTGATGGGAGGTGAAATGACGGTTAGCTCCCAAGTCGGGCATGGTAGCCTTTTCAAATTTGACATTAGTGTTAGCGTCGTTGAAACGGCTCAGAGCAAAAGCCAACAACTCACCCGCCGAGTCGTTGCCCTTGAACCCAACCAGCCAACTTATCGCATTCTGATTGTGGACGATCGCTGGGACAATCGCCAACTGCTAACCAAGCTGCTTTCCCCCCTTGGCTTTGAACTACTCGAAGCGACTAACGGTCAACAGGCGATTGAAATCTGGGAAAACTGCTCGCCGCACATCATCTTAATGGATATGCGGATGCCCGTGATGGATGGCTATGAAGCCACCAAACGCATTAAAGCCACTACCAAAGGTCAAGCTACAGCAATAGTTGCTGTCACGGCTAGTAGCTTCGAGGAACAGCGAGCTGTTATCCTTTCTACGGGTTGTGATGATTTTATCCGCAAACCCTTTAGAGAAGCAGACATCTTTGATGCGCTACGCAAACATCTCGGAGTGAGCTTCATCTATGATGAAACCACCGCCTCACCCACTTCAACCCAAACCGATACGGATGCTCTAACTCCCGATGCTATAGCTGCCTTACCTACCAATCTAGTAGCTAATCTACACCAAGCTACAATCGATGGCGATAAAGATTTGATGTTGACTCTCATCGATCAAATCCGCGAACAAAATAAACCCTTAGCTAATGCCCTCACTACATTGGTTAACAATTTTCGGTACAAGCAGTTATTAAATTTAACTCAATTTTCAATCAATTTAAAATGAGTAATCCTCAAAATCATTTCCTAAAAGGAAATATTTTAATCGTTGATGACAACCCCGCAAACTTGGAGCTTTTAAGCGGAATTTTGTCCGAGCAAGGGTATAAAGTGCGTCTCATACCGGACGGTCAACTGGCTCTGATGTCCGTCCAGTCAACTCGACCTGACCTGATTTTGCTGGACATCCTGATGCCTGAAATGGATGGCTATCAAGTCTGTGAAAAGCTAAAAGCAGATGAACGAACTAAAGATATTCCAGTTATTTTCGTCAGCGCTGTAAATGAAGTATTCGACAAAGTGAAAGCGTTTTCTCTAGGTGGAGTAGATTACATCACAAAACCGTTTGAAGCCAAAGAAGTGTTGGCTCGTATCGAGACTCAATTGCGAGTTAGTCAGCTTTCTAAGCAACTTTTAGAGCAAAATATAAGACTAACTGAGCAGAAAGAACTCTTGCAGACGATTGTTGACCACATCCCCGTAATGGTAACTCTTTATGATGCTTCAGGGCAGGTTCAATTCGGCAATCGGGAGTTAGAACGTCTCTTGGGTTGGTCTCGAGAAGAACTCAAACATATTGACCTGTTAGCACAATTGTGTCCCGATCTAGAGCAGCGCCAGCAGGTTTTAGAACACATGCAACGCGCCACGGGAAAATGGTTAGACCTCAAAATCAAGACGAGAGACGGTCGCTACGTAGATACATCCTGGGCAAATATTCGGCTTTCTAATGGTATGAGCATTGGTATTGGACAGGACATCAGCGAACGGCTTGCTGCTGCGCTACGCGATCGCAAACAGGCACAAGAAGCATCTTTGCTAGAAGAACGCAACCGCATGGCGCAAGAAATTCACGACACCCTAGCGCAAGCCTTCACAGGCATCATCGTTCACTTAGGAACTGCCTCTCGCAAAATTACGGTAGATCCAGTGGCAGCACAAGAACATATCAAGGTGGGGCGCGATTTAGCTCGCTCTGGACTCACCGAAGCCCGTCGCTCAGTAGAAGCACTGCGCCCGAAGTTGTTGGAGGATGGTGACTTATGCAGCGCTCTGCGTAGCCTGTCATCACAGATGTTTTCCCATTCCAGTACGCACACCATCTGCGAAGTGGTGGGTAAGGCATATACCCTGCCTCAAGAGGTAGAAAATAATGTACTCCGAATTGGACAAGAAGCATTGACCAATGCTTTTAAATACGCCAGAGCTAGTGAAATCCGAATTGAACAGGTGTATGAGACAACGCAGTTTATTTTGCGAATCAAAGACAATGGGCAGGGGTTTGAAATCGACAGTTTTTCTGTCGAAAACGGTTTTGGTCTAATGGGAATGACAGAACGTGCCGATCGCATCGGCGCAAAGCTGACAATCCAAAGTCAACCCGGACGAGGAACGGAAGTTGTCCTATCGATCGACAGGGAGTAGGGGAGGGTGAATCAGTCAAACATCATTCGCGTCTTGGTTGCCGACGATCATCCCGTCATAGCGCAGGGGTTGGTAGCATTGCTCGAATGCGAAGCAGATATTACTGTTGTTGGACAAGCCTATGATGGGTGCCACGCAGTGGAACTGTTCCGCCAACATCAGCCCAATGTAACCTTAATGGATTTGCGGATGCCTCAAATGGATGGTGTTGCTGCTATTACTGCTATCTGCAATGAATTTGATGATGCCCGGATTATCGTGCTGACAACCTATGACAGTGATGAAGATATTTATCGGGGGCTTCGGGCAGGTGCAAAGGGTTATCTGCTCAAAGATGCTGAACCTGACGAACTTCTGGTAGCGATTCGCACGGTTCACAGCGGTCGAAAATACATCCCATCCGATATAGGAGCCAAGCTGGCCCAGCGAATGAGCAACTCCCAATTGAGCGATCGCGAGTTGGAAGTACTCCGTCTGATGGTAGCTGGCAAGAGTACTCAAGAGATTAGTGCCGCTCTGTCTATTGCTGAGAGTACCGTCAAGTTCCATGTCAACAATATCTTGAGTAAATTGGGAGTTAGCGATCGAACCCAAGCAATCGTCGCGGCACTGAAGCGAGGGATAGTTAGTATCTAGTGGTTCAGGGGGTGACCATCTAGACCAGCGCGGCAGAAATAACCCACCAGCCTAGAAGGAGAGCGGACACAGCTCGATCAGCTTCGCTGGTGCCGTAGGTAATCGCAAAACTTTTCGGTCTACTGACATTCGATACAAACATCTAGGAAAAGGTGGTAGTTGTGTTCACGTTGATAACGTGATTCAGGTAGCCAGAAGAGTCCAAATTGATGAGTTGCAAAGGGCTATTGACTCTCTCAAACAAAGTTGGGTGGACTTGTATTCTACAAAGGAAGATTCTGGTCAATCGACAGGACGTGAGTAACACCGAGAGGGAGGTGGGAATTTTGTTCGCGTTAAGATGTTGCGAACAGCCCCCGATGTGCATCACGGATTGCTTATCGTCTGTATTCCTTATTCCCATCGAGCTTGCACCTTCTGTTCCCCACTTTTGTCAGTCAACCAGCTCGTTTGTGTTGCGGACACGATATGAAATTAACCCCGACTTCCAAGGCATTCTTAAATTAGTAGGTGAAATGAATGTTGAACTCGCTGAAATCGATCGGCTCCTCTCGGACGACAGGCTATGTAAATTGATAGAAGCTGCGCTATCCAAGCGCTATCCTCAGACAACTCAGACAGGGAGAAGCGCGACTCTGGTAAAAGTAATCTTACGCATGTTAGCGCTTAAGCCTATCCGATCTCTCAGTTATGAAAAGACAATTAACAATATTAATGCAAGTTTAATATTACGGCGATTTTTCCCAGAGGTAGACGTACTTTTTTCTCTCTAATATCTTCCTTACTTGTGAGCCACCTAATCGAATTCTGGTGATGCTTTCTAAGTATGTTGCTAATCTTTGAGCTTTCCATCTGCCAAATTCATATCCTAACTCTTGTGGCTCTTATCTATAGTTTTAGTAGTATCTCTATATACTTATCTGTAGCTTTCTTGCGGTTTTCCTTCATCCTCTCATCTTTTAGGCTTTCTAAATTATCCGGGTCTCCATGAACACACTAGTAGGACGCTTTATTTAATGGATAACTCAAAAATTCAGCGATTTTAGCTTGCGTTTTTCCATCATTAAGTAGCAACAGAATAAGTATTCTTTCTCTAACTTCTCCATTTTCTTCCTCTTTCAATGCTTTTTGTAGTTTCTCTACTTGCTCTGGAGTTAGATGATTTCTCGTTGGCACTCTTGCAATTGTTTAACTTAATTCAATCTACCCTATTTAAATGCTGAACAGCTTAGAAGAATCAAAGGCTAAACTTAAGAACTCTAAGGGATGATCAGGGCAGAAATTTAAGTTCTATGAAGGGGTTGCACTAAACCAGATTGTCACCAACCCGGTTGAGCTTAACCCCAAAATATTGCTGATACAAATCGCAGCTAAGCGTAACTCGATTTCCTAGCAGCTTGACAAGTCCCATACTCTGTAACTTAAATCCCTGCACCTGCTCTAACTCGACTGGCTCCGTCGTGCTTAATACTCGGCTAAAAGCTGCTGTAAGCTCTGGATGCTGTTGTAGGTTCTTCAGGTGTCGGTGTAAGTGATTGCTAAAAATTCCTGTATCTGTGGCAGCAGCTTTTAATAGCTCCTCTAAGGTCAGTTCCTGTCGTATCAAGTGGTACAATGTAAGCCGTACCAAATACGGATGACCCGCTACAAGCTGCATCAGCCGAGCGAACTGGTCAGCGTTCAACCTCAGTCCGTGACGCTGAGTTAAGTCTTGTATCTGCTGTGGGGTTAACGGTTCTAAATCAATTCCTAGCCCGACATTAAACGGGGATTGATTAATATCTAAAGGAACATAGACTTCGGTGGACTGCACCAACACTAATCGGAGTTTTTGCCAGATGGAATCGACTTTAGCTCTCTCGTGCCAAGACCGCAGCAGGCTTAGGAATTCTTGAGCAACCGTAGCTCTCTCAAACAGCACGCTCACTTCCTCTAAAGCTAAGACCATTGGATTGGTTATTGGCTCTAAGAGATGTTCCTCAATATAAAAGGTGCAACTCATCTTGCTACCCAAATCCTCATCCCAATACTCGTCGAGCTTTGGTTCAAGCTTCAGTTGTCGAGTCAGGTTAGCACAGAACCAACGCAACAATTTATTTAGATTGTCGAGAACGGTTTCTTCGGCTTGCTGGAAATCCAAAAGCACAGTTTTGTAATTTTGCTCGATGGCGCGGACAAGAATCCGATTCATTAGAGATGTTTTCCCCATCTGTCTCGGACCTTTGATCCGGATCAAGGCTCCTGGTTTGAGCAGCTCCTGATAGCATCGGGAGTCATGGGGAATTCGCTCTACGTAGAATGGAGAATTGAGAGGCACGCTCCCATCGGGGAATTCTAGCTCGACTGCTGCTAGAGAATTGTTTAAGTTGTGAACAGGAGCAGCCAACGTTCTGCTTTGATCTTTGGGTTGCTGAGAGCTAGGAGGTTCAATCGGCGGTAGAGTTGTGGCTTCAGTGGGTTCTTCAACGAGCTGATTGTCGCGATTTCTAAGAAAAATTTCAGCAGCAAGCAACTCCTGGGGGTTGGGATAGATTCGGGATGCCATTCGCCTCTCTAGTACAGAGCGAATATTCGTCTTGGTAACTTTTTCTTCCAATCCTTGGGAGAGGAGCCGCCACAACCGAGGAGCAACCACTTGCTTGATGTAGTTAGGTGAATATCCATACTCTTGAGCCATCTGATCGTAGGTTTTTTTAGTCTCTTGCCACGATTCCCGAAGGATGACCCTTTGCAGATCGCTGAGATGTTCCCCTGTTTTGATATAGATTAGCTGATTGGCGAACGCTAAAACTGCTTCAATGCCCATCATTGGTTTTGTTAAATGCTTTGACTTTTATTATCTAGCTATTATGCTAAGCGATCGCCAAAGTATCTCCACATCCAATGGAGAAGGGATTGAGAAATAGTAGCAGAGCGATTGAAGGTGTAGTACTTGTTAATATCAACTGCTGAGTTTCATTCCGTTTCTCAGTTCTCGTGACTGTTGCCGAACCCGACCCGTCATTACAGCTAGCTGCATTCTCATAAAGTAATTGATGTCTTCCTGACTGTAACGGGTGGTTTGGAGAAGCAACCGCAGTCGATCTTCGGCTTCAATTGTTAGAGACCTGGTTTTAAAGGCTTGTTGCACGATTTGGCTTATTAAAGTCATTGTTCCTTTTCCCTGATTGAAGTCATCCCTTTGCCTAGGCTTTACGCAATTGAAACGGAACATCCACCAGCGCAATGATACCTATTGGACTAAAATCTCTAAATCTAGAAAAGTTGATAAAAGTTGATCTATTTTGATGAGTTTATCTCAACGAGTCCGCTTTAGCTCATAGAATTTTAAAATTGTCAATATATATTGAGGAGCTGAGTAGCGCGATCGCTGTACAGATGAACAAATTGACTAAGTGGTAAAGTAGTAGACTGACAAAAATGCTGCTGGGAGCAAGATTTCCAACTGAGCTTCTCCACTTCTACCTCAATAATTTATCCTGAAAGTGACGGTCAATCCTTGGCAGACAACACTATCCAATTCCGCTTGATTGTCATTATTCATGACAGACTTGATGTAGTGTTTATTAACAACTCCTACATCTTTGTTGCCAGAGACTGATTCTGCTAGCCTGTCGAAGGCGAACTTTTGAATCCTACACCCTGACTAACTCCTAAAGCCTGAGCCAATGACCCATTATCAAGTTGGTGGTAGTCTTAAACATGATGACCCCACCTACGTCGTGCGACAAGCAGACTCCCAACTTTATGAAGCACTAAAAGCAGGAGAGTTTTGTCGTGTCTTCAACTCCCGGCAAATGGGTAAATCATCCCTCCTAGTCCGAATCAAGCATCGTCTTGAAGCCGAAGGGTTTTGCTGTGCTGTTCTCGATATGACTAGCCTGGGTAGTGAAAACACAACTCTGGTGCAATGGTATAAGGGATTAATCACTCAGTTATGGTTGGCGTTCAAACTGCGGGGAAAGTTTAATTTTAAAGCTTGGTGGCAAGAGACAGAAGAGCTTTCCTTAGTTCACAGATTTAGTCAGTTTATTGCTGAAGCTTTACTGGAACAATTTCCCCAGGAAAATCTGGTTATTTTTATTGATGAAATTGATAGAACAATTAGTCTAGATTTCTCTGTTGATGATTTTTTTGGTGTGATTCGCTATTGCTATAATCAACGAGCTATCCATCCAGACTATAATCGTATTACCTTTGCGCTGTTTGGAGTCGCCACGCCATCAGACTTAATTCGAGACCCAATTTGCAATCCTTTTAATATTGGCAAAGCTATAGAACTTCAGGGTTTTACAGAAGAGGAAGCCCAACCCCTTTGGCAAGGGTTAGAGAGAACAGTGAATAACCCTAAGGCTATTCTCAAGGAAATACTAGCTTGGACAAGTGGTCAGCCATTTCTGACGCAAAAGCTCTGTCAATTAGTGTTCCAGATTTTTCTAACTACAGACAATGGTATGCTAACCATTCCTCCTGGCAAGGAACAAGAGTGGGTGGAGAGTTTGGTGCGATCGCACATTATTCAGCGATGGGACTCCAAGGACGACCCTGAACATTTAAGAACCATCCAAAACCGAATTCTGTGTAATAGCCAGCTTGCTGGTAGAATGCTAGGCATTTATCAGCAAGTTTTACAGGGAGTTGAAATACTAGCCGATGAATCGAGAGAAAAAATAGAACTCCTGCTATCAGGCTTATTAGTTAAACGACAGAATTTGCTGAGCGTTAAAAATAAAATTTATCAAGAGATTTTCAATGCTACCTGGGTTGAAAAACAATTAGCGTCTCTACGCCCCTATGCCGCAGTCTTCGATGCTTGGATTGCGTCTTCGCAACAGGATGAATCGCAGCTATTACAAGGACAGGCTTTAAGAGATGCCTTAATCTGGTCTCATGAAAAAAGTTTGAGTGACCTGGATTATAAGTTTTTAGCTGCCTCTCAAGAGCTGAATAGGTGGGAAACTCAAAATGCCTTAGAAACCATCGAGAAAGCCAATCATCTCCTACTATCAGCGCGACGGAACGTTCAGAAAGAATCCTTTAAACGTCGGCTCTGGCGCGGTTGGACGGTAATTATTGCGTTTTGTATTGCTACCCCGATTATTCTGTTACGTCTAACAGGATTATTGCAGGGAGTCGAATGGGATGTTTTTGACCAGTTTGTGCAACTCCGTCCCTTAGAACCTCCCGATCCGCGCCTTGTTCTTGTCACGATTGACGAAAAAGATATTACCCAAATCGGGCAGTGGCCCCTGCCGGATGCCGTTTTGGCTCGCGCCATTAACAATCTAAAAGCTCATAATCCCAGTGCGATCGGAATCGATCTGTATCGAGATTTGCCTGTAGAACCAGGACATCAAACACTGGTGGAGGTGATGAAGTCAACTCCTAATCTAATTGGCGTTGAGAAAGTCGTTGGCAGCCAGGTAGCCCCACCAGCAACCTTAAGCCAGTTAGGGCAAATTGCCTTTGTAGATATAGTGCTGGATGCCGATGGCAAAGTCCGCCGAGGTTTAATGTCCGCTCAACTTAAAGATGGAATTCATATGAGTCTGGGAGTGACACTGGCTTTGAGGTATCTTGAGGCAAAAGGGGTGACTCTTCAGCAGGCAGGCGAACATCAGTTTAAGTTAGGTAAGGCTCGTTTGATACCGTTTGACGGAAATGATGGCGGCTATGTTCGAGTGAATTCTGGGGGCTATCAAATGCTGCTCAACTATAGCGGCACTCTAGAGAATTTCCAGACGATTTCGCTGGCGGACGTGCTGCAAAACCGGATTCCGCCGGATTTAATCCGCGATGCCTCTGGAACGGATCGCCCAAGACGTATCGTTTTGATCGGGACTATTGCCGAAAGTCTCAACGACCTTTTCTATACTCCTTACAGTAGCGATCTGTTCCGCACACCGAAGCGCATGCCTGGAGTCGTGATTCATGCTAACTTAATCAGCCAGCTTGTGAGCGCTGCTTTAGATGGTCGTCCTCTGATACGAGTTTGGAGTGAACCCCAAGAGTGGCTGTGGATTTTTGCTTGGTCGTTCATCGGGGCGGCTTTAAGCTGGAAGTTAAAGTCGTTTAAGGAAATTGCTGTTATCGTCTTTTTGGCAGGTTCGGGGTTATTGTTGGTGACGTATTTGGCATTTTTGCAGGGGTGGTGGGTACCTGTCGTGCCGCCACTACTGGGGCTTGTGGGAGCAGCGATCGCTCTTCCCACCCTCACCAAGAAACGATTAGAACAACTCCAACTCCGCCGAATTCTAGAGTTGCTTGTCGCAGAGTGTTCTATCTCTCCTGTTGCTGGACGCATTGCTATTGAGTACCTCAAACAGTCAGAAACCGACGGCAATCAAGCGTTAATCGAGCAATGGCTGAGCGATAGCGCTCTTCGTAGCGGGGTGTAACCCCGCGCTGCTGCATTTGCGGTAACGACGCTCTTGAGCGTCAGCATGGTCCGGTAGCAGCAAATCGCAGATCTGATGAATTCCGCTTAAGAGAACGCCTTCAGGATTTAGAATCGAGCATTCCCTGTAATTCGGCTTTGTCCAACTCGCTTAATCACTCCTGTTAACATAGGATCGGTGGGATCGAACACTTGTTGACAAATTAAGCCCACAGACCACGTATACTCCTTATTCATTTCCATTTTCGGTGCCTCAGCTGGTAATTGCAGCCTAAACTCGCCAGCTCTATCAGGCAGTGAGATTGTTGTTTGGTAATAGTAATTTTCCTCAGAATCTTTCAGGGTAAAAAACAGCTTCTTGGCTACAGTTTGAGGAATATAAAGTGAGAACGTTGGGCGTTCAGCATTCGTTTCAGAATAGGCTGTCATCAAAGCTGTGAAACCCTTTCCACCTTGCATAATAGAATCCTTGCTGCAAGAGGCTCCATCACGGGAACTCCCTCCTGCTGTGTCATCTGGAGCATCTCCTTTAGGTGGTGGAAGAGATGGGTTGGATTTAGGGTTTTCAAAGGGTTGAGGTGATACGGCTAAGCTTGGAGAGATTACTAGTTCTAACAATACAATTGCAGGGAGGAGAGTTAAAAAGAGACAAAAGTTAAACCGATTCATAGAAAAAACCTTATTTATAAACTCTCATGTTTAAAGCGGGTTTGGTAAATTCAGAAGTAGTTTAATAGGACCGGGTCTAGTATGAAATCGATAATTGAACATCTATCTTAAGATAGATGCTGACTAAATCTTATAAAACTTTCAGCTCTGTTGGGAGCGAGTTTATAAATTCTTCATCGATTGAGGACGAAGCGCGTTGCCTCAAAGCAACGGCTCGACATTACAGCCAATTGCCGACTAAAACAAAGGGAGCCCAGAAGTAGGGATGCTGATACTTGTTTTGTTGGAGTAGTAATAGTTGAGCTTTACGAAGTGCTTCAGCTCGGTTGCCATCGATTTGGACGAGATGGCGGTAAAACTCTACCATTAACTCAGCGGTGGATTGGTCTTTGACCGACCACAGAGTCGCAATAGTACTGCGAACACCAGAACGAACGGCTAATCCAGCCAACCCTAGAGTCGCTCGTTTGTCTCCTATGGCAGTTTCACAAGCACTGAGAACGAGGAGTTCAATAGGTTCAGTATCCCGTTGTTCTCTACTTTTTAGGACTTCAGCTAGGATGTTGACGCTCAGACGCCCATCCCAGGTCAGGAGAAAGGTTTCTTCAGGTTTAGAACTAAACTGACCATGAGTAGCGAGATGAACGACAGTGGTAGGATGGGTAGTGAGTTGGTTTTCGAGAGTGGTGCGCGTAAAGGCTTGATTGAGAAGAACTCGCGAAGGGATGTTCGTACTAATCTGTTCGACTTCTTCTTCAACTGCCGGTAATGCCGAGAAGCCAAGATGGGCTTCGGTTAAGCCTCCAGTGAGGGAGCGAAGTCGGAGTTGCTTGAGCGATCGCGGTTCTAGTAATTGCAACCCTGGCGTTAGGGCAACACTATACTTTTCAATCAAATACTGTTGACCATCGTGGAGGGCAGCCATCGGCACATTCCGCAACACGCCATCGAGAACAAATACTAATGTTTTAATGCTATTTTCCACCAACGATGCTTCTATAGGACGAATGAGCCAGTTATAAAGGCTTTGGGAGACGCGAAGCCGATTTCTGTTGGATATGGCGGGACTCATTGCCTGTCGCATTTGGCTAATTGTCTCTTCCACGTCGGCTTGCGGCAAGTCCGTACTGTAGTGATGTAAGGGTTGTCCGGGCAGAGAAACAATAACGGCTAGGCGATCGGGTAGGATGATCGGGTAAATCACGGCGGCTCTGGCATCGCTTTTCTCGATTACCGTGTCAATTTGCTCGGCTTTAGCATTTAAACAAGCGGTACGGAAGAAGTTTTCCAGTTCGGCTAGCTGGAGCGATTCAATAACGTTCCGCGCTTGCTTGAGATTTTCTTGGCTTACCTCCCCATCTTCCCCTTGGTCAGGGGGTTGCAACAAGAGGCTGACGAGGTGGCGGTAGATGGGTTCAATTTCCTGTTCAAAAGAAAAGCGAACATCAGGATTCGTCGCGACTAAATCGCTGCGTAGCGACTTGAGACTATCAACGGCTTGTTGATTGGCTGCGATAGCATTTTTAATCTCGCCCTTGCGCGTCAGAACTCGTGCCAGTTGCCATTGCCACTGATAGGAAATATCAGCAGCATTAATAGTCTGAGATAACAATAGAGCCTGTTGAGTTAAGCGTTGAGCCTCGCCCAGTTGCTGAGTTTGTTCGTACAATTTCCCCAAGCTTCCTAAAGCGAGAGATTCTGCTCTTGGATCGTTTAAGGATTTGGCATCTTGAACAGCTTTAGCTAACAGTTGGGCGATATCTTGTTGAGAGGGCAAGCCTTGCGTCCCTACAAGCTGCATGAGACTTTCTGCCAAATTAACGCGAGCATAGATGGCATCTCGACTAAGAGGCAGGTTGGACAGGTGGGTTTGAATTGAGGGTAATAAAGCTTGAGCCTGCATCAACTCTTGCAACTGAATCAGTAGCTTGAGTTGATTGAGTTGTGCTTTTAGTTGCAACAGGGGGTTAGTTGCTGTTGTAGCGGCTTGTTGATAGTACTGCAATGCCTCCTGCCTCTTTCCTAAGCCGCGTACTGTATTACCTAGACTTAGAAGGGCAGCACTAATATCTGAGGTTGAATTAATCGCTCGCGCAACTGCTAAACTCTCTTCGAGGAGGGTTTGAGAGTGTTGCAGATCGCCAACAGCTTGCCAAATGAGTCCCAAGCTACGCAACCCTGTGACTTTCACGCTTGAGTTGGGTTGGGATGCGATCGCCTGCTGTACTTGTTCTAAAAGAGTTTGCGATCGCCTAAACATTCCCAAGCTTTGCCATGCCTGAGCCTGATTGATTTTGCTTCCCAGCACCCCTGTTTCATCGCCTGCTTGAGCATAAGCCTTTTCTGCATCTTGCCAGGTTTGAAGAGCGGCTTCTGTTTGTCCGGTTGCCAGTTGAATACTGCCTCGCGTCGTTAAGGCTTGAGCGAGGATAGCGGCATTAGGTAAGGAACGCAGTACATCCAGACTTTGTGCAATGGCAGCTTCTGCTCGTTCCCATTGCCCCAACTTTTGATACGCCAACGACAAATAATTTAAACTGATTGCTGAAAAAAGGCGATCGCCCGCTTGCTCGTAAGCCAACTGTGCTTGTTCTAGTGCGACAAGGGCATCGGCAAACCGTCCGGTATCATAGTTGCTCTTGCCTTGAGTCAATAGGGTTGGTGCATCGTTTGACTTTAGAGGTTGAACGTTCTGCTTAACATTTACAACTTCATTCAATGTAGGGAGGCTGGCGAGAATTGGACGATGCTGGGCAATAACGGGAACAGCCGTCACAACCAAGAACGCAAATATGACCAATCCTAAAAAAGGCAGTCGTCGTTTATAGCTTCTTTCAAACCGTCTCACGATAGCCTCCTAATCTTTCCTCTGTGCTACTTGCCCGTCAATTGTTTATTTGAGATATCCTCACAAGACTGGGAGGATACCCAAGAATTTGATTGCCTTCCTGTATTGGGTTCAGCCGTAAGGGTAACCGTACCGTGTTCGTCAACAATCCAACCCTGTGCTTCGATGAGGGATTGGTTGTGGGGTGTGGGGTATGGATTATTCGCTATAGGTGGCGTTGGACGATTCGCTCCTGATAAATCGCGTGTATCTAACCAAACTGCACCTTCTCGTAGATATTGACTAGGATTATCTGGAATTCCGCCGCGTCCAGTAACGGCAAACTTATTGCCCCTGTCAGCCGGACAACCTGCCACAATTTGGTCTGAAGGGTTGGAAAGATTAGAAGGCAATGCAGTGAGTCCTCTGGAAGGATCGACATCGGGTGTGTTGAGTTCGACTGTGCCATCGATGCCGAGTTGGGAACTGGCAGTAATGTCGCTATTTGGAGTGAGTTGCTCACTTACCTGCAAGCCAAAAATACCTTGGGCAGTAATGTTGATATTTCCCCCATTGCCTGCAAAGGCATTTGCTGTGATATCACTATTTTCTGTGGGAACAGCAACAATAAATTGAGCATTAATATTCATGCTGCCACCATTACCGCGATCGCTCGGTTGAGTTCCGGCACGGGTAGAGATTTGAGAGTTATTACGCAAAAGTAGGTTGTCGGCAACCCACAGGTTGATGTTGCCCCCTTCCCCAGAGGTACTAGTGGCAGTGATAGAGCCTTTGTCTAGAAAGATGGAACGGGCATCAATGTTGATATTGCCTGCATTACCAGTACCTTGTGCACTAACGGAAACGGTTGCTCCATTGCGGATATTCAATTCGCCATTGGGAATATTAATATTGATGTCTCCCCCCTTTCCAGAAGCCGTTTGAGCCGAGGAAGCAAATAAGCCTGTACTCAGGAGCCTACCAGAGTTGTTAGGGTCAATCAGGTCAATCGAGTCAGACACATTCACCGTCAAATCCCCAGCTTTTCCAGAGCCAAACGTGGTAGTTAATGCCTGTGCGCCTCCTCTAGCAGTCAGTTGGTGAGCGGTTAGGTAAACATTGCCAGCGTCGGCAGCGTTAAAAGTTCCTGTGCCTAGTAAAGCGTTGTCTAACACTAAGGTATCGCTGGCATTAATAGTAATATCTCCTCCCTTTCCTGGAGCTTGGATGGTGGGTGGAGCTAGGGTAGTGGTGGCTACCAGCCCTCCCTCGCGGGCAGTGAAGTTGGGGGTTTCGATTAGAACATTTCCTGCCGCTCCTTGTCCTGCGGTAATGGTAACAATGCCTTGGTTAAAGCTATTAGGTGTGAGGGTGCCCTCAAAGGCGGGAGCAATAATCTGCTGTTGCAGAGCATTAAATCCCGAACCAATGACTTCAACCGATTCCTCTGCGCGGATTGTGATATTCCCTCCGTTGCCAGAACCGATTGTAGAAGCATTGATA
>DATNPV010000250.1:0-4106 GCA_036703055.1 Waterburya sp. | reverse complement strand
TTAGAGACGTTGAATCAGCCCACTGTAAATCATCCAAAAACAGAACGAGAGGATGGTCTGGCGTTGTAAAGACGTGAATAAACTGTTTGAAGACTAAATTGAATCGATTTTGAGCTTCGGCAGGAGGTAATTGAGGGACAGTCGGCTGTGAACCGATAATCAGTTCAATTTCAGGAATGATATCGATAATCACCTGACCATTGACACCGAGTACTTGCAAAAGATTGGTTTTCCAAATTTCGATATAATCTTGACTTTCGGTCAAAATTTGCCGTATCAATTCCTGAAAAGCATGGATTAGAGGAGCATAGGGAATATTTCGCTTGAACTGGTCAAATTTACCTGAAATAAAGTATCCCTTATGGCGGGTAATGGGTTTATGAATCTCATAGACTAAGGATGATTTTCCAATGCCAGAATATCCACTGACCAGCATCATTTCGACCCGCCCTTGTCGCCCCTCTCGTTCCTGTGGCATCTCTTCCTGAATTAGAGAAGATTGCAGCGGTTGACTAACCCGTTCAAAAGCAGCTATCAATGTTGCTACTTCCGCTTCCCGACCATAGAGTTTTTGAGGAATCTGAAATTTACCGGAGATATCCTGTCTCGCGAGTGGAAACAATTCAATCTGCCCTGTTGCTTGCCACATTGTCAAGCAAGTTTCCAGATCCATCCTTAGCCCCAGCGCACTTTGATATCGATCTTCTGCCGTTTTAGCTAATAATTTAATAACAATTTCAGAAATAACTAAAGGAATTTCTGGATTCAGTTCATGGGGTGGTATAGGTTGTTTGGCAATATGACAGTGAACTAATTCCATTGGGTCTGTAGATTGGAACGGTAGCCTACCAGTTAGGATTTGATAAAAGGTGACACCTAAAGAATAAAAGTCAGTACGGTAATCAATCGCCCGATTCATCCGACCCGTTTGTTCGGGCGACATATAGTCGAGTGTTCCTTCTAAGAGGCCAAGTTTACTAACATTTTGATATTCTTTATCCAACAGCGATGCAATGCTGAAATTCGTAATTTTTATCTGGTTGGTTTCCGGGTCTATCAATATGTTTTGAGGCTTAATATCCTTATGAATAATTTTATTTTTATGGAGATTTTCAAGGATTTCTGAAAGCTGGATTGCAATGGACAAAAAATGTGTTAAATTAAATCTCCTAAGACTAATAAACTTGACTAAAAACTCTCCGGAAAAGTCTTCAAATATCAGTGCTAAACGGTGAGCGTAACGTTCTAAGCCCTGAGGCTTTAAAATTCCCTCTAAGTCTAATTGCTTAGTAATTTCGTATTCATGCTTTAACTGAGCAACCTCTTTAGAATTCGGATGCTCTGGGAGAGAAGTTTTAATGAGAACTGGATTGCCATCTGACTTTCTATATCCTCGAAAAATAACCGTGTTGGCAGCTTCCCGAATGTTCTCGGTTAATTGGTATCCCGGAAGAATAATCATACATTTTATCCTCCTCGTTTGTGAGAAGAGGTGGCGTGTAGAATAGGTAGGATGAAGAAGACCCAGAGTGAAGCGTTGTTGCTACCCAGTAAGGATGATCAGAGGTCATGTACTCAGCGCCCAGTCAATCACCCAGAGGCTTTCTTCATAGGGGTTTTCTTCATGATAAGCCTGCGGTGGGACTGAGTGCAGCGCGGCGGAAATAACTATCCAGTTGAAAAAGGTTAAAAAGCTTACTGTACAACCTTCTTTCCTTCTGCCTTCTGCCTTCTTGTACTAGGCGTGCATCGATTGGAGTAGCTCTTTTACAAACTTGCGGTGAAGATCAAGACAGCCCAATTCTCAAGTGTCGCTAAAACCTGCTAAAGTTGAGCAAATTTAGCCATCTAGAAAAGGACTCTCAAATAAGGAATTTTCATGCTGAGACGAGCATACAACTGGGGAACAGATTGGAGTGAAACGCCTTATGGCAGTTGGTCGCTGTTTTTACGACGCTTGGCTGAATTGTCTTTCATTCCGATGCCACCACCCTAGCGCTGTAGATTGCATTGTGCATCGCCAGGCTAGCTACTTTCCTATCCGGAATTTGCACTCTTGACTCGGTATTAGCTTGAAGTTTGAAGTACTCTAAAGTTTTCTAAGTGAAATGGCTCGTCTTTCTGCTGACCTACAACGCTTTTTGTTCGAGGAAGAACGCCCTCCTCAGGTAACGTTAGCTGATGTGCTAACAATTGGCGGAGAGCGAATTTTTGGGTTCGTGTTTGCTCTGCTAGGACTGATTTTGGCCTTACCCTTTCCGGTGCCGGGTCATGCTATCCCTATTGGCTTCATTATCTTAGTGTTAGCCGTTCAGCTAGCTTTTGGGGCCAAAAGCCCTTGGATGCCTAAAGGAATAGTTAATAAACCGATTGAGCTGGAGACGGTTCAAAGTGTCCTGAAAAAGGGAATTCCTTGGTTGAGGCGAATTGAGGTCATTTCTCGTCCTCGTCTGACCTATATTTGTAGCAGTTTTACAGGTCGCATTGTGATAGGAATTGCCCTTACCATCATGGCAATTTTCATCATGGTGCCTCTTCCGGGACTCAATACTATAGCAGGCGTTGGTGTTTTGATTACCGGATTTGGCTTACTCGATGATGATGGCGCGATTTGTATTGCAGGCTTGGTCGTCTGCCTGATTGCAGCGATTATTTGTGGCTCGATTCTCTATGCCCTGATTTGGGGTGGTAGTAGTATCCTGGACGGGATTAAGTACAAGCAGGGGCATTGAACCTAGAAAAAGATGTTTATGGCTAAAACTAAGTTAACTGGGAGTTGCTCAAGTGCATTTTGATTTACCACAACTAATTAAGTCACTCGGCTATTTCGGAGTGTGGGGAATTGTTTTTGCTGAATCAGGCTTATTGGTTGGGTTCTTTCTCCCAGGCGATAGCTTACTCTTTACCGCTGGATTTATCGCCTCTCAAGGATTTTTGAATATTTTCGTCCTAATTTTTGGCTGTTTTGTTTGTGCGGTTTTAGGGGATAACGTCGGCTATGCAACGGGATACCGATTTGGACGCCGATTATTCCAAAAGGAAGATAACTGGTTTTTCCATAAAAAGAATTTGGTCAAAACTCAATCGTTCTATGATAAACATGGGAAAAAGACCCTGGTTCTAGCTCGGTTCATGCCAGTCGTTCGCACGTTTGCGCCAATTGTGGCGGGAATCGCGGCAATGCGTTACCGAACGTTTATGTCTTACAACCTAGTGGGTGGATTGTTGTGGACAGTAGGAATTACCCTCCTAGGCTTTTTTCTAGGAAAAGTGATTCCCGCAGAACAAGTTGATAAGTATTTATTACCCATCGTTTTAGCCATTATTGTTATTTCTCTTATTCCATCCGTTCTACATTTGATTCAAGAGAATCGCTCAAAAGAGTGAAAAATAAAGGATGTTAGCGTAGCGGGTGCTCTTCCTGCGAGTAAGGATGAAGTGGAAAAATCTTTTCATACTTCACACTTTAAACTTCATACGTTCCGCCGTAAGTTTATCACCACTGAGCCGATTCAAAAAAGTGGTGAAGTCGGTGAGCAAAAAGTTTGGGACACTATACGGGAAGTTTTTGCCAATCGAGACTGTATTGGCTACTGGCGCTATCCGATTTTCTCTAAAGTCGGTAAGTCCCGCAAAGAACCCGATATTTTAATTGCCGACCAAGAACTCGGTCTAATTGTCATTGAAATCAAATCTGTAACGATAGACCAACTTGTTGCGATCGCAGGACATCGTTGGGAGTTCCAGAACTACTACACTACCAGCAGCAACCCTTACGAGCAAGCGGAAAATCAGCTCTTTACCTTACTGGGATATTGCGATCGCGAACCCTATCTCCGGCGTAAAGTTAGTGGTCGTGCTTTGGTCTGCCTACCCCTGATTACTGAAGACCAATGGTACGATAGCGGCTTTTACCAACTTCCTAGCTGTCCTCCCCTCCTCTTCCAAAACCATCTCTATCCTTTGCCGTCGCTTGGCGGTTCCCTCCTCAAACAAATTCAGCAAACCACCCCCATTATTCGAGGCTCTCACCTCACTCATGAACAGTGGAAATTGCTCCAAGCTGTAATCAGCGGTACTCCTGTTTTCCGCACACGGGTAGGGGC